>CAJBYO010000068.1 GCA_903959905.1 uncultured Bacteroidales bacterium | reverse complement strand
TTGTTCAAACGTTGCTATTGGTGTGAACCTGCCTGCAACTGGAACAAACGGCATTGCAATTACTTCATATAACATCTCTGCGGTTGTTGCTCCTGGTCTGACAGGAACCGCCACTGTCGGTAACGGTCTCTCTGGCATTGGTGTAATTGCTGGTGACATATTCGGTAATACTACCGGAGGCAACTTGAATGTGGTTTACACAATCACCCCATATGCAGGTGCTTGTGCCGGACCAGCGTTTACTGTTACCGTGACCATTAAACCACAACCTACTACTTCACCAATATGGCATAACTAAAAAAATGTTGGTATGGGCTCCAAAGGATTAAAGCATTCTTTCCAACTACAATTGAATGGCATACAAGGTATACCTTACGTGGCACATGGGAGGAAACATGCAAGATTGGAAACTGAAATTGTATAACGAATTCAAAAAGCCCCCGGGCTTAATCATATATCAGCACAGCCAGCACCTGTGAATAACGGCAGAATGATTTTGAAGAATTAAAAAAGAATGATTAACGGAACAACAAAAAGACAACCATAAATAACCAAACCATGAAAACACATCAGCGCCTTTGGCGATGGCGGATGTTGCAATCTTTCAACATGAACCACTCAGAACATCCAATGGAGTGATGTCAAATGATCTTGAAATAATTAATATATGAACCTCGAACAACTGCATACCCAATCAGAATCCCGGCGACTCGAATTCAAGGAGTCGTTCGGCAAGGATACAGTGGAAACGGTTGCTGCTTTCTGCAATGCGTCGGGCGGGGTCATTCTGATTGGTGGGCAAATGGCCGCCACCCTTGAAAACTGGAACCTGAATACTTAATCGCAGCGAATGAACCTTGAAGAACTCAACATAATCCTTGCCCGGGGCGAAAACATCCGCACCGAATTTAAGGAAGCAAAGGATAAAGTTTCTGGTAGTTTCTACCAGACACTGGTTTCTTTCCTTAACCGGGAGGGCGGGGTTATTGTATTGGGAGCAGATGATCATGGACAGGTAAAAGGTATTGATCCGGAAAGTATTGAACAACTGAAAAAGGATTTAGTGACAGCCATGAACAACAAAGAACTTGTTAATCCACCCGTAAACTTCCCATTGTATCAGCTTGAAAAAGATGGGAAAACAGCTTTATGTTTAAAAATACCTGTCAGTTCACAAATCCATAGCTATAAAGGCATGATTTACGACCGCGAAAATGACAGCGATATTGCCATTGAAGATGATTCAAGGATTTCCGATTTGTATTTCCGTAAACGAAATACTTTTTCGGAAAGTGAAATCATTAAACATTTGCGACTGGAGGACTTTGACAGTCGCCTGTTTGAGAAAACACGCGCAGTGATAAGCGCTGCTGACACCACGCATCCTTGGATTGAAGCCGATAACATGACCATTCTCAGAGATAGTCAGTTCTATCGTCGCGACCCCCGCACCGGGGAAGAAGGTTTCACCCTGGCCGCAGCCCTTGTCTTTGGAAAAAATGATGTAATCCGAAGCATATTACCGGGATACAAAGTTGATATCCTGGTCAGGATCAAGGATCTTGACCGGTTCGACGATCGCCTTGCCCCGTTGCGTACAAACCTGATTGATACCTATCAGGCAGTGATGGAGTTCCTTAAAACCAAACCGTATCTGCCTGAAAAATTCTATCTGGAAAATGGCCAGCGCAAAGATCTCAGGGAGTTGATTTTCCGTGAGTTAGTTGGAAACATGGTTGTACACCGCGAATACACGAGTGCTCATACTACTGAATTGATTATTTACAAAGACAGGGTTGAAATCACAAACCCCAATAAACCGCTATTCAAAGGCCTGTTGTCGCTTGATGCCTTTAGTCCGTATGCTAAAAACCCCACAATCCGGAAATTCTTCGCTGAATTCCGATGGACTGACGAGTTGGGATCGGGCATTAAAAATGTCAAAAAGTATCTTAAAATATATGCAAATGGAGCAATCCCAATATTTATGGAAGATGATAAATTCCGGACCATCATTCCGCTATCATGTCCCGAGTTTGGTGATAAAGCGGAATTGGCATTATCTTTTGCAGGGTTGGATTTACCAGCGCTTCCTGCAAATATCCTGGAAGAGTTTAAACATTTGGCTTTGTTGTCTCAGTTTGCTGATATTATAGATTCTGAAACATTTCTTTTCCAAATGGGGGAAAGCTGGGCTAAAAAAGGGGGGAACTTAAAGAATCTTAGAATGGGCAAAATCAACCACTTAGATTTTAGTGATTTTCAAAAGGGGGCAAGTCTTGCCGAAAAAGGGGGCAAGCTGCTTCCTAAGCGAACCATCAATATTTTAAAGGTTCTGATGATTTGTATCGTCCCAAATAAAGCAGAAGAGATCAGGAGACTTATGTCTTTTGGAAGTCGTGATAAATTAAACGAACTATATCTGAGGCCTTTACGGGAAGAAGGCATGATTGAATCAACTGTAAGTGATAAACCCACATCGCCGGAGCAAAAATATATTCTGACCGAAAAAGGGAGAATGTTCCTGGGAGGCTTTAACATAAATTAAATATTTGTCCGGACGACTTTCAAAATCGCACCGGCTGGCAAAAACAGAAATGAATGAAAACAATGATGAACCTTGAAGAACTCAACATAATCCTTACCCGGGGCGAAAACCTCCGCACTGAATTTAAGGTATCAAAAGATCAGGAATTAGGAGAAGAATCAACTCGTGCAAAAATTACACAAGTTCAGGAAGAGACTAAGCAGAACTGATAAAATGAATCGCATAAAATTAAACGATAAAAAAAATGACTAATTCCAATGACATATTGAAACTGATTGAATCCAGGGAGGGACAGAACCTGGAATTCAAAAGCAGTTTCAATGCAGAGGTTATTGAAACCCTTGTTGCCTTTGCCAATGCAGATGGCGGAAAGGTGGTTATTGGCATTAATGGCAAACATGGACTGTCAAATGTGACAATAAATGCCGAATCAGGCCAGAATTGGGTCAATGAGGTGAAGAATAAAACCCAGCCTCTGCTCACACCTGACTTTGAGATTGTTCACATGGATACAGGGAAGGTGGTTGTGCTGTCGGTGCCGGAATATCCTGTTAAACCAATTGCAATGAAAGGACGGTGTTTCAAGCGGATAGGGAATTCGAACCATTTGATGACCATTCAGGAAGCAGCCGATATGCACCTGCGAACCTTTAATACAAGCTGGGACAGCTACTATACCAGCCAGTATGCCATTACGGATATTTCTCTTGATAAGGTCAATCAAATTGTTAAAAAGGTCAATCAAATCAGGGAATTACCGATTGAAGATGACGCAATAACTGTTCTGAGAAAGATGGAACTCATCCGGGATGATGTCCCGGGCAACGCATGTTTTCTGCTGTTTGCCGGGATTGACATTTTTCAGGCTACCGTGCTGGCTGGTCGGTTTTCAGATCCCATCACCATCAAAGACAGCACCACCATTCGATGTGATCTGTTCAGCCAGGTTGAAAAAATACTTGAATTCATTAAAAAACACATCAACAAGAAGTTCATCATCACCGGCGACCCGCAAAGGCAGGAACAATGGCAGTACCCGCTGAATGCACTCAGGGAAATAGTTGTCAATATGATCGTGCACAGGAATTACCAGGATTCAGGCGACTCTGTCATAAAGATCTATGATGACAGGATAGAATTCTTTAATCCTGGAAGGTTACTGGAACCGTTGACTTTTGAACATCTGTTAAGCGGTGACTATAGCTCGATGATCAGAAACAAGAAAATTGCCACCATGTTTAAAGAAGCCGGCATCATAGAACAGTATGGATCTGGTATCCAAAGGATTCTTGTATCATTCAAACAATACGGACTTGATGTGCCGGTTTTTGAAAATCTTCAACATGGTTTCCGGGTAATCATCTCTTCAAAACCTGAAGTATCCTCAGATGATCTGCTTCAGCATGAAGGTGGTCAGACAGGTGGTCAGGAAAGAGGTCAGAAAAGAGGTCAGGAAAGCGGTCAGAAAACGGAAAGAGTCCTTATTTCCAAGGCTCAGGAAGCTGTGTTGGAGTTAATCACAGAAAACATTCAAATTAGCCGAAAAGAATTATCAGCAGCGTTGAAAATCAGTGAATCAACAATTCAAAAACATATTGGCCAACTCAGGTCAAAGAAATTACTTGTGAGAGTTGGACCAGATAAAGGCGGGCATTGGGAAGTCATTGGGAATAGTGAAAAAGGAAAAATATAAACTGAAACCAATAAATGTTGCAGCGATTTAGACATATCATAGTATCATGCATGCTGCTGTTCAGCGCCCTCTGGGTGTCTGGTCAGACCACATTGCCCGATACCGTATGTCTGAATTCGACAAAACCATATTGGGTAACCCCCACCGCAGGATCCACCTACATCTGGAAATTGGGCGGAGTGGTACAGGTTCCGACCATCACCACAGATACCGTATTCATCACCTGGAGCAGCCTTGGCAACTTCACCCTCACGGTACAGGAGATCTCTGCATTCAACTGTCCGGGGGATATAAAATCTCTGGCGGTTCACGTGAAAAACAACCCGCCGGTCTTCACGGTGCCAGTGCTGGCTACAGGTTATTGCATGGAGGATATCACCACCGCAGTTTACAATCCCGGAGGCACCTACTATGTCAATGACCTCCTTCCGCCAAGGCCTGATTATTACCTGCTGCCATTCGGCAGCACGCTGCTTGACATCACTGGCGTTGCCGATGATTGCAGTACGCCAACCATCTCCTGGGTGATCGACTTTGCCGGAGCCTTGCCGCCAAACATGACAGGTACCGGCCAGATTTCAGCCTCCCTCCCGCCAGCCGGGATCCAGTTCCCGGAAGGAATCAACGTCATCACCTGGACGGTAACCGATGCCGGAGGCCTCACAATCATTCATTCCGTCACCCTGGTCGTGCTGCCACGACCCGACATCGGGGATATACCGCCCTGATAACTATGGTCATTGAAACCAGTGATCAACAACAGAAATAAAGTCAATTCAATATTAACCTAAAATGAAAACTGATGAAAAATCAAAGAAAACCAAGACTCCCGCCTACATGCAGGCTGGATTATCAAATTATCACATTATCACATAATCATATCATTAACATTTCAATTAATTATTAATACTTAAACTTTTAAAAAATGAAAAAGCAACTGTTTTTAATCGTTTTGCTGGCATTATTTGCCGGAATCTCATCTGTTAACGCACAACCGTGCGTAGGTAACGGATTCACCCCATCAGCGGGTACGGATTATTCGTATGTTGTAACAATACCACCTACTGGTGGCTATACCGGTGTGGGTGGTGTTTATAACTGGTATATAACGCAGGATGTCAACCTGTTGAATACTCTTGCCATAATCCCGGCAGTCAATGCCAATTTCAGTGTGAATGTTGGTGCAGGCCTTTCCACCTACAACTCCCTGGTACCGGGAGGTACAACGAACACAATAGGGTTGCAATGGACACCAGCGGCATCAGGACAGGTGTTTTACCTTGTCTTGAAATACAGTGAATCCAATCCGAATGCAATAGCCCCCGGTTGTGCTGCACAAAACATCAGGGTTTGGCAGATCAACCCGAACAATGCCACCAACTTCCTGTTGGCTATCTCGGGTGCTAGCAACAACGGAACGGCTTTAACCATTGCCAACCAATGTGCTGCCGATGTTGACGGAGCAACTGTAATACCGGGTTCACCCACAAAGATTGACTATAACTATGGTGAAAATATCATCTATTACAGAGTCGATGCTACCGGAACAACTGGTAACTGGACTCCGTCTATCAGGCTTCCTCTTCTCGCAGGTGCAGCACTTAGCCAGGTGTATGCCATTGCTGAGTGGAATGATGATGTCACCGGTGTTGCCGGAACTTGGACTGCTTTTGCAGGTGCTCCATTTCCTAACACAGGTGGAGACTTCACTTCACCAATACCGGCTGCTATCGCAGATCCGCTTCTTGGCGCGTCGATTCTCATCCGTGTAAGGATATCCAACGTTAACTACGAAACCCTTGCCAATCAGCCAATCACAGTTGGTATTGACGGATATTTACCCAGTGGTTTAAGCGATATCATTGGTCCGGGAGCAGTATTACCAGCACTTCCTTGTGACCAGGAAGTTGTGTTCGGCAAGCAAGCTACCTATACGATCCTGGCTCGTCCGGATATTACTCCGGTCACAGGTCCGTTTATCACCCCACTCCCATAATTCTTCAGGATTGGGAGTTTAAAAGAAAAGTTGCTTTTTCAACCCAGGAAATCTTTCCGGCCGGGCGCTCTGCCTGGCCGGAGGGAAAGCCGGGTGCGAAAAAGATAACTTGAAATTTATGCGTGATTGAAAGAATAGTAATGTGTTGACGTCAGTCAAAATCCCTGTGATCATGACATGAATGACCGGGAAATATAATATACCAGGCTTTCGGTGCTGTAATGGCATTGCGGAAGTATTGTGATCTTGCTGCGTTGTGAAACATTATAGCGACATGGCATTGACTGACAACTTATGATGATTGAATGATGGATCAATTGAATTGGAACATGTAAGCAAGGATATGAATGCATAATCCACGCAACAAGCATGGCACGGATAAGTGCGTTCCCCGGGATATCAATGGTAACCGGGCAGGACCACTCATCAATGTCCATTTCAGGAGCAGGGCCCCAACAGTGGGGGTGCTGTGTGAGGGGGAGATCTGGTTTTTTACCGGAGGTGGGAGGATTATGTCTGATTGAATAACGAATATTGAATAACGAATGATGAATATTGAATGAGGTGAGATGAAACGATCTACATATTGTTGAATATGAATTCTGAATGCTATCGGTGTGGTAAAATACCCGCCGGATATACGACTGTTGTCATGGCCCATTGGCTTTGTACAGGTATCGTATTTATATTAAAAAATTGAAATGAAACGACCATTGCATAACATATTGCGTTTGGTGGTGTTGGCGGTTGCGCTGATGCTGACTGTGGCTTCAGCCATGGCCCAGACGAATACTGTCAGTGCAGGTCTGCAAAGTAATCTTGGCATTGATCCGGTTCCGGGTGCAACATACCAGTGGGACCTCTATATAGATAATACAAGTATCAATTTTGCGACAACACCTGGAAACTGTCCAATAACGGATGCCTACTTCGTGGCAGGTAACTCCTCCCCAACAGTGGCTGTCATGTGGGTAACACCGGGCATCTATTACTTCAGGGTCATCGTGGAGGCTGGCGGTGGATGCCAGAACATGAAGGTTGGCATGATGGAGGTCATTGATTGTCCTCCGCCAACGGTCTTGTTCATCCCCTGTTTTGATCTTACCACCTCTGTTGAAGCTACACCGTTCAAACTGAGGGGCGGATTGCCCCTGGGTGGTTCTTACACAGGTACAGGGGTAAACACGGCATCCAGCTTATTTGACCCGCAATTAGCGCCAACCGGCCCCGTGCCCGTTACATACACCTATACCAATGCGGCAGGGTGCAGCAACAGTGCGTTTGTCAACATCCAGAACAACCCCGCCCCATCCCCGGCCTTTATCTGCGGCACCGACAGCTGGACCGATATCCGCGACAACAAGAGTTACCCGACCGTCCAGATCGGAACACAGTGCTGGCTGGCTGCCAACCTGAATTATGGAACGATCATCCCGTCGTCGCAGGTGCAAACCGACAACTGCGTGAATGAGAAGTACTGCTACAACAATGTCACTGTTGCCGGCGACTGCCAGGGCGGATACGGCTTCTACCAGTGGGATGAAATGATGAAATATGACACCACCCCGGGCCGTCAGGGAGTGTGCCCGCCGGGATGGCACGTGCCTGCCGAAACAGAATGGACCACCCTGTTTGACTTCTACCTGGGTGTTGCCTTTGCCGGCAGGCCGCTGCAGAATACAAGCACGCCTGGCTTCCATGCCCTGCCATCCGGCGTGCTCTACCTGAACGATACCTGGAGCTTTAAAGACCTCGCCACCATCTTCTGGACATCCACCCACATCGGGCCTGTCAACGCTATTTCACACGGGATGAATACTGTTGACAATTCCGTTTCCTATTATGAATCCTTACGGGTGAATGCCTTCCCGGTGAGGTGTGTGAAGAATTAACAATAATTTACGGATCAACCATGCATGTCATGAAATCCTTTTGCCGGCTTTTGCTTGTCGTGATGCTCATCCTGGTATCGCCTGTGATGCAGGCACAGCCTTCCATCGGGGGATTCAATGTATATTATGGCCACCTCCACAACCACTGCAATGTTTCCGACGGTACCGGCACCGCAGATTCTGCCTATAATTACGCCAAAAACACGGCCCATCTTGATTTCTTAAGCCTGTCGGACCATTCCGGGGCCATCAGTTCCACCGAATGGACCGGCATCCAGGCAGCAGCCGACGCCTACAACGAACCGGGTGTTTTCACCGCCTTCAGGGGTTTTGAATGGAGCAGCAGCGGAGTATACGGACATGTCACGGTGATCAACTCTGCAGATTACTGTACAACCGCTTCACCTGTGAACACCTTCCCCGCCCTGTGCGACTGGCTTAACCAGCGCGAGTGTGTTGCCTTTTTCAACCATCCCGGCCGGGAGAACGGCGGAGGCACTGAATTCAGCCATTTCTCTGTCACCCCGTCAACACGGATCAGCGGCATGGAACTGTGGAATAAAAACGATGCCTTCAGCGACTATTATTACAACGACGGGTACCGTTCCAACGACGGAAACAAAGGGTATTACGACGAAGCCCTTGCCCGTGGATGGCGGATCGGTGCCTCAGGCAGCGAGGACAACCATTGGGGGAACTGGGGCAACTACAACAACTGCAGGCTGGCAGTCCTTGCCAATGCCAACACACGCGAGGAAATCTACAATGCCCTCAAGGCAAAACGGTTCTTCAGCACACTGGATAAAAACATTGCCCTGTCGTTCAACATTGACGGCAGCGAGATGGGGTCAACCCTGCTACCTGGCTCATACCCGGTGGTAATCCAGGCATCCGACGGTGACGGAGAAATGTTTACACAGGTAAAACTGGTTAAAAACGGCACTGTCCTAAACACCTGGTCACCAGGTTCTGCCAATCCGGTTATTACCGCAAACCTTACCTTCAGCAACAATGACTGCTGTTATATCATTGTCGCACAGGCCGACGGCAATGAAGCCATTTCCTCCCCCATCTGGATTTCGGACGGGAACCTCGCCCCTGTTGTATCCCTGACCTCTCCTTCACCCGGCGCTGTTTTTCCCGCACCGGCCAACATCAATATCACAACAGATGCCTATGATCCGGACGGAACCGTCTTCAAAGCAGGGTTTTACAATGGGACGACATTGCTCGGTGAAGTCTATACGCCACCATACACCTTCAACTGGACCAATAATGAAGCCGGAAACTATGTGGTTACTGTCAAAATAACCGACAACCTGGGTAATTCTTCCACCTCATGGCCCGTTGATATTTCTGTTGTAAACCCGGGCGATACGGTAACAGTGTCAACTCAAATTGCCAGCGGACCGGATGATGCCGAAGAAAGTGATGCAGGTGTCATTTACAACTCCAGCACCGATCTTGAGCTGGTTTACGACACCTATAATACAGCCGGGAACCAGACCGTGGGTTTGCGTTTTGTAAATGCCGGCCTGCCTCCACAGGCTGTTATTAACAATGCCTTCATTCAATTTACCTGTGACGAGGTAACCTCCGGCGTCTGCAATCTTCTGATCAGGGCTGAAGCCGCAGATAACTCTGCAGCAATAACCACGGCCGCATTCAATATTTCCTCAAGGCCGGCAACAACATCCGGGATTACCTGGTCACCGCCTCCCTGGGATGTGGCCAATGTGGCTGCTGCCGCACAGAAAACACCTGGCATTGCATCACTGATCCAGGAAATCGTTAACAGGGCGGGGTATACTGCGTCCTCGGCGATCACCGTAATCATCACGGGTACCGGCACCCGGACTGCAGAGGCATTTGACGGCGTATCTGCCTCATCGGCAAAGCTGTATGTGACCTATTCCTATCCTGTCATCAACCAGCTCCCCACTGTTTCCACCACACCTGTTACCGGTATTACAGCAATATCAGGCTCCGGGGGTGGGACTGTTCTTTCTGAAGGCAGTTCGCCCGTTACGATGCGCGGCGTTTGCTGGAATACCGCAGGAAATCCGACAGTCGCCGACAATGTTACTACAAACGGGTCCGGGCCCGGAGCATACAGCAGCCTTTTATCACCCTTGCTCCCGGTGAATGCATATTTTACCAGGGCCTATGCTACGAACATGACTGGCACTGCATATGGACCTGAGATCGTATTCACCACCCATGCCAATGTTCCGCCGCTGTTAACAATCCAGGATGTAACGGTTGAGGCGGGGCAACTTCCCTGTTACAATGCCACAGATACAATCACTGTTGCCGGGGGAACAACCATTTTTAACATTCTGCCCGGTGCCGGTGCAACCATTATTGCCGGCGGAGCTATCTATTTCCTGCCAAATACCACAGTTCATGAATCGGGATACCTCCACGGGTATATCGTACCTCCGGAAGGGCCGTTTTGCGGGTGGCCCGCCTCTCCGATGCCTTCCTCCGCAGGAGGTCCGGCACCTTCCGCCTCAGGCACCGGCCATTCGTGGGCCAGGATTTATCCAAATCCAGCCACTGACAAGGTTATCATTGATATTCAAGGGTCTGACCCGACTGAGAAGGTGCAGGTTGACATCTTCGGAACACTTGGTGAACACGTGTATACCGGGAAATTTTCGGGATCCAACACCTATGAGGTTTCATTATCCGGAAAACCGGCTGGACTGTACGTTTTCCTACTTAAAACCAGCAGCAGGAGCGCATCGGTAAGGGTTATTAAGCAGTAATAATTTCAGACTGGACGATTTTAGATTTTTCCTGTTTTCCGCACTTTTTGAAATGACGCTCCGAAACCCTTGATATTATTGATGAGGGTTTTGAAAGTGGGTGTCCCGATCGTATATTTGTGCATGTTTTTACGAAAAAAGTCAAATTCATCAGGGAGCATCTCGGTTCTGACTATTCTGGACTAAAGTCGGCCACACATTCCGGAGTAAAGTGACAAAACCAGGCTTCAAACTATCTATTAAAGAATTTAACAAGATTCCGGGTATCATGCTGACTGATTTTAACCTAATACGGTCAGCCAGTTAACTTCCCCAACTTCTCGCTGCGGTACCATAAAATGACAGTGATTGATTTCACCGGCTTTTAAAAGACACGCAAATTGCATTAGGTTATTGTTATATAGTTAACATATAAATAATCCCCTATTTACTTGACATTACTTTTTTGATGTCATACCTTTACCTATCCTGACCCAGGCATTTTCATCCCTGGATCATCCCATACGGTTAATGTGCTGCACCCGGTGTAAAATGAAACATTATGATTATTTAAAGATGAATAGTTACTAACCTAAAACCACACACATGAATGATCAAAAATCTTCAACAAACGCAAACCAGGTCCGGAAGAAAAAGGACATCCCCCATTTAATCAAGTGGATCCTGCTCATCATCCTGGTGTTCCTGTTATTCCTGGAATTATATTCCGGAGAGTACAAACGCCTCTTTGACCAGTGGGATGGGCGGGTATGGATGGTTATCCTGGTCAAAATCTTCCTCATCATAGGCATCATCATCCTGATGCGGGTGCAGCGGAGCCTGAAGTGCCAGATCACCGCTCCGACCGGATGTACGGAGGAAACGCCCGACACGGTAAAAGGAGTCCTCTATATCACTGTTGAAGGAACAGCCGCAGGCAGTGCATTCGGTTTTTACACCCTTGAAATTCAGAAAGGCAGTGATCCTCCCTATCCGGCCAACCTGGTAAGCTACCCCGGAGGCGGTACCAACGGCACCATCCCTGTGCTGAGCGGCATCCTGGGAACCATAGACACCACTGCCCTGTCAGACGGCGCATACACCATCACCCTTCGGGTAAACCCTGCCGGATCAGGCCCTGCAACAGTGTGCACCACCACCTTTAACCTGTTGAAAATCGCCGTATGGATAAACTCCGTTGCCGGAGTTGTACCGACGCCCGATATTTTCAATGAAGATGCCAGGCTGAAAGCAGGGTCAGTGGAACTGTCGTTTGGCGGATCGCTTGCCATCCTGGGTTCGGCATACATCTATGAGTGTGCTTCCAGGAAGGTGAAGCAGATTGAAATGCGCTATGCGAAAATTCCGTTTGGCGGTCCTGAACCCATGCAGCCTGCAAACAAAACAGCCATCCCGGCGGTCTGGGCGGCAAATGTCGGCACGCCACTTGTTTATGACCCCTCCAAGTACTTTATCTGGACGAGGATCGGGGCCGCCCCTACATACCTCCTGAACACCTGGGGCACCTGCAAGATCCTGACAATGATCTTTCCAAAGCCTGCACCTGAAAACTGGAACAGCCGTACCGCAACCAACCAGGGGATGTTCCTTAAATTGTTGCTGGCAGTTACGGATACCGGCGCGGCAACAAACATATACTACGATACCCAGAAGGTATGGATAGACAACTATGCGGTTATTGGACAGATCGTTAAATTTCAGCGGTTTGAGTCCGGTGTCTGGATTGACATCCCGCACTGTACCGATATACTGCTCAGCTGGGGCAAGCTCCGGATCATCGGCCTGGCATGGGATGCACTGATCGATCCTGCCTACCCTCCGGTTCGGCCGAATGATAATTTCCAGGGCTATGGTTTGACGTTTGCCAAGCAGTTTGGTGCTCCGGTTGCCATCCCGATTCTTCCTGCGGATGCAGCAACACGGGTTCCGGCTCCCCCTGCCTTTCCATTAACCGGGCCCGCACCAACTCCGGCTGATGCAGGTGTTCTGGTTGAATGGGATCTTTCCGCCCTGGATGCAGGAAATACACAACTTACCAATTGCCCGGATCCGGTTGGAGCGCCTTACAAACTCTACCGCAATTGCGAATGTACCTACACGCTGACCCTCTCTGTGTCTGACTACACCATCGCCTCAGATTTCGCCGGTGTTCATGGCGTTCAGCATGTCGAATCGCTGAAGATCATCAATGATCTGAACGGATAAACAGAGGTGATTTCAGATTGGAAGATTTTAGATTGCAGATTGAATTCCACGATTTCCGATTGACGATTGACAGAGCCCCCAATCGCAGATCGTCAATTTTTTCAATTCAATCTGCAATCTAGAATCGTCCAATCTAAAATTTATCATCCTCCCGTTTTAATTATTTCCTACATTTGATCCGGTCACCCCGCATTTGGGCTGCCTTATTTCCGGATTATGAACGCAATGCCCCTGATCATCGCCTCACTGGCGATCTTTGCCCTGGCCTACCGATACTATTTCGGCTTTATTGCGGCAAAGGTCCTCGCCATTGACCGTACCCACGTCATGCCGTCGGGCCGCCTCTATGACGGTCAGAACTACTACCCCATGACCAAATGGGTGCTTTTCGGGCACCATTTTGCTGCCATTGCCGGGGCCGGGCCGCTCGTGGGGCCGGTACTGGCCTGTCAGTTCGGATACTTCCCCGGGTTTGTGTGGATGGTTGTCGGGGCCGTAATGGCAGGTTCCGTGCACGACATGGTGATCCTCACCGCCTCCATCCGCCACGACGGAAAATCGCTGGCCGAGATCGCCAGGGTGGAGATCGGGAAGGCAACCAGCGGCATGACCGCGTCCATCGCCACTTTCCTGATCATCGTGATCGCCATGGCCGGGCTGGGCCTGGTAGTTGTAAATGCCCTGAGTGAATCATCCTGGGGTCTGTTTACCATTGCAGCCACCATCCCCATTGCCATTTTTATGGGTATCTGGATGTTCCAGTTCCGCAAGGGCCGGGTGGCGGAAGCCACCATTATGGGGGTGATCATGCTCGCGGCAGCTGTCATTTTCGGCAGGTACATCCCCACTTCGCCCCTGGCATCCCTGTTCATGGTTGACCATAAGATGCTGGCCATCCTGCTCGCCGGCTATGGGTTTATCGCCTCTGTGCTGCCGGTATGGCTGTTGCTGTCGCCACGCGATTACCTCAGCTCCATCATGAAATTAGGGGTGATTGCCCTGCTCGCCGTGGGAATCATCGTGGTGGCACCCAACCTTGAAATGCCTGCCTTTACCACGTTTATCAAGGGCGGTGGCCCCATCATCCCGGGAACGCTGTTCCCCTACCTGTTCATCACCATTGCCTGCGGGGCCATCTCCGGCTTTCATGCCCTCATCAGCAGCGGCACCACGCCCAAAATGATCATGAATGAGTCGCACATCAGGCCGATCGCGGTAGGATCTATGCTGGCCGAGGGGATGGTGAGCATCATGGCGCTGATTGCCGCAGCCAGCCTTCACCCGCTTGATTATTTCCAGATCAATGTAGCAGCGGATAAGTTCAACGAGATCCTGCCCCAGTTGCATGCCATGGGGTTTACCAAATCAGAATTACCGAAACTGGCTGCCGAGGTGGGCGAGAACATTGCAGGGCGCACAGGCGGGGCCGTTTCACTGGCGGTAGGAATGGCGCAGATCTTCTCCTCCATCCCCGGGCTCGACAAACTGATGTCGTACTGGTACCATTTTGCCATCATGTTTGAAGCCCTGTTCATCCTTACCACCATTGATGCGGGAACCCGGGTGGCCCGGTTTATCCTCCAGGAGCTGCTCGGGAAGTTTTACAAACCTTTTAACCAGGCCAACTGGCTGCCCGGCAACCTGTTGTGCAGCGGGCTGGTTGTTATTTTCTGGGGATATTTTGTTTACAGCGGAAGCGTCTCCACCATCTGGCCGATGTTCGGAACAGCAAACCAGTTGCTTGCCACCATTGCCCTGGCCATTGGTACCTCCTTCATCATCAACCGGGGCAAGGCAAAATATGCGTGGATCACCATCGCCCCGTTGATCTTTGTGGGAGTCACCACCATCATCGCGGGCATCATGAACATCCGGGGAATCTACATTCCGCAGATCGGGATGCCCGGCAAACAGTTCCAGGGCCTCATCAACCTGGGTCTTACCCTCGTGATTATGGTCTGTGCCGGCATCATCATACGCGACGCAGTTCCAGCCTGGATCACAGCCATACGAAAATCGCGACATGAGCCGAAATCATGAACAACCGTCATTTCACCATCCCTGCCGCGAAGCGGCCTGATTTCCATAACCAAGGGCGCAGCCCTTGGTTTGACAATAACGCATAAACCATGGAACACCTTCTGACAATACCCGAAGAACTTTACCTGCTCACAGTCAACGACCTGACCGGCCGCAGGGCATTCCTGAAGTCTAAGAAATTTGACATCCTGCTGGCAGCGGCGATCCTGATGGATCTTGCCCTTCACAACCGCATCGACACCGACCTCGACAGCGTATTCCCCGACCGGTCGGAACCAACAGGCCATCCCTTGCTTGACCTGGCCCTCAGCCAGGTTCTTGAAGCAAACGCACACCAGAAAATCGGGTGGTGGCTGATCAAACTCACCGAAAACGGGCCCCATTACCGTGAGATCCTTGTTTCAGGACTGCAGGAAAAGGGATTGATCAGGATAGAGTCCGGCCGGGTTTTTCTCGGTTTTACGATGAACAAATACCCGATGCTGATCAACAACGCGGAGGTTGTTGAAGTTAAAACAAGGATCAGGACGCTCCTTTTCAGCAACAACCTGCCTGATTTCCGGGACGTGGTGATCATCAGCCTGGCGTGGTATGGCGGATTGCTAAACCTCATCCTCTCAGAAGAGGAGATCCTCGCCCTTCAGCCCCGCATTGAACAGCTGGCGCGGATGGACCTCATCGGGCAGGCCGTGTCAAAATCATTGCTGGAAGTCACGAAATCCATTGCACTGATCATGCGCGCCAAAGAAGTCCTTGGCATCCGAACACCGGAAGAAAAGCTGGAGGAACTGGTGGAAGAACACAAGGCCCTGCTGCACACCGAGCAGGATGCTGATTTACCGGAATGGCTGCAGAAAGGCACTGCGCAGTATAAGAAAACCCTGGACTATATACGGGAGACCGGCACCAATGAAATCGTGTTCAATGCAACAAGCAGCAGGTATGCGTTGAAGGTGGGTGCAAATCCGGGAAAAACCTTCTGATCAGGTCAATGAAATGTTGCATTTGTAACGTGTTTTCACTCACATACGCGATTATTTTCTCCTTAAATACATGGTTTTGCTGAGACACCGGCAATACCTGCAGCCACCAATCTGAATCACTCCTCCTTTCTATTTCATTTTCAACAAATTAGGCACTTCATCCAGCATAAAACACTTGCCTGACCAAGGGCGGCATGCATGTTGTAAGCTTCACCTGCATTCAGAACGTAACAATGATACCGGTCCATCCACTAACTATCTCCTTAACTCATGAAAAACTTTATCTGCTTAATCGTTGCACTGATCTTAACTCTTGCAGCATCCGCCCAGCCAACAACTATTACCTACCAGGGAAAATTAATTGATTCCCAGGGAAATGCAATCAACCAATCGGGCGTAATGATGACCTTCGCGATGTACGATGCTGCGTCTGGTGGAAATCTTTTATGGCCTGATTCCGGGTATGTCACAAAAAACGTGGACGCTACCTTCGGATTGTATTCTGTTCAGCTTGGCACCGGCATCGGAACTGATACTGTTTTCACTGCTGCCATGTTTAACGGTAAAACACCCTGGCTCGAAGTCACCGTCATGGGAAATACCCTTACCCGGAGCCCGGTATCCAATGTTCCGTTCTCCCTGATCAGCAATGAACTTGGTTCAGCCGGTTGGGCTTCGCCCGGAGCGCTTGGCTCCATCACTCCAAATTCGGGTGCGTTTACAACGCTGAACGTTTCAGGGAATACACACCTGGGAGATACCCTCGTATTGCATGGACCAACCAACACATTAACACTCACCTGTAATCCCGGTTCAGCGCGGTCAATACAATTCCCGGATACTTCTGGAACAGTGATGCTTGCAGAACAGATCGCCAATTACGTTGATTCCGGAACACAGCTGAACAGCACGCTTTACTGGAATGGAACGAAATGGACTGAAAACACAGCCCTGTTATCAGATACCAGCGGGAATACCTTTGTTCACGGTCAGCTGTCGGTTTTCGGACCCCTGGAAATCAATAAAAACGACACTGCAGCCAACTACATCTTCCCGCTGACCAAAGGGAAAGACGGACAAATCTTAACCACCAATGGCGACGGAACAACCGAATGGACAAGTATGGACTCAGTCGGCTACCTGAAAAACGGTGGAAATAAGCTTGGCGCAAAGATTTCCATGGGAACGAAAGATAACTTCGGACTCTCGTTGGTGACCAATAAGGAGGACAGGTTAACGGTCAGCAACAGCGGCTCCGTTTCCATACCGGCTTTTGACACGAAGGGTGTGATTCACAATAATTCATCGGGAACGTTGAGCAGTTCAAAGGTTACCGGAGAGGATATAGAGGAACAAACCATTACCAATTCGAATATTGCAGAAGATGCCCATATATCAGACACAAAAATTTCTGAAATTAACACGCCTTTAAAAGTTGCGAACAGCGCCACGACAGCAACACCCGAGCCTGTCCCTGAAGCAATTGTGAGACGTAATGCCTTAGGAGGTTTTTCAGCAGTGGAGATCACTGCGAAATTAATAGGCACTGCATCAAATGCGCTGGAAGCTGAAGTTGCTGCAACCGCCGGTTTCGCTGCAACGGCCGGTATAGCTGCAAACGCCACATCAGCAGAATTTGCGATAAGTGCAGGTACTGCAAGCAGTGCCTCCAATGCAACCACTTCTTCCCATTTAGCAGGTGGTGCACAAGGCTCAATCCCTTACCAGTCAGGCGCGAATGATACAAAGATGCTGTCGAAAGGAAGCGCAGGACAGGTATTAACCATGAATGCAGGTGCTACTGCACCAACATGGACAAATCCTGCTATGTTGACCAATTTTACCGAAAGCAATTATATCACCGGCTTTAAAACCGGCGTAAGACTTCAGGCCACCCATGCAGCCACTGACGTTGACGTAGTGCTGCAACCCAAAGGTGCTGGCGCTTTCCTGGCCCAGCAGCCCGACAATGGGGCAACAGGTGGCCTTCATCGAGGTTCCCATGCCGTGGATCTGCAAACAACCAGGCTTGACAGCACAAGGGTTGCAAGTGGCAACGCTTCCGTCATCACCGGAGGCATGTCAAACAGGTCAGCGGGAGACTTTGCTGTGATTTCCGGTGGTCAGAGCAATACCGCATCAGGACTTAACACCTTTGTTGGAGGCGGATACAACAACACGGCAAGCGGTAAATTCTCGTCGGTACCCGGGGGACAAAATAACGATGCCCAGTCCTATGGAGAAACCGTGATCGGATTATTTGCCGATACCGTTGATGTTAAAAACAGCGACAGCGCCATATTAACCGACCGTTTGCTGGTGGTTGGAAACGGCACGGCCGACAGTTCAAGGAGCAGTGCCCTTATCATCCTTAAAAATGCAAATACAACCATCGGCGGATCGTTAACAATCAACGGCAATGACTCCGTATCAAGTTACACATTCCCCGTTACAAGAGGTACCGGCGGACAATTATTAACCACCGATGGCAATGGCCTTACATCCTGGGCGAACGTAATCAATACAAACATTGCCGGGGGCGCACAGGGTTCAATTCCCTACCAGTCGTCTGCCGATACCACGGCTATGCTCGCAAAAGGAACTGCATACCAGATCCTTACCATGAACGACAGTGCGACTGCTCCGGTATGGATGAATCCCGAGTGGCTTACCAATTTTACCGAAAGCAACTATACCAGCGGGTCAAAAACCGGCGTAAAACTGGCAGCTGCCAGTTCATCGCCTGATGCTGATCTTGTCATCCAGCCCAAAGGCGCCGGCGCCATCCTTGCACAGCAACCTGATACCACGGCAACAGGAGGCCTTAACCGTGGCTCCAATGCAGTTGACCTGCAAACAACCAGGGCCGACAGTACCATGGTAGCCAGTGGCCATGCTGCGGTTATCGCCGGAGGTATGTCAAACACATCATCGGGAGACTTTGCCGTTGTTACCGGCGGTCAGAGCAACACCGCATCCGGTCTTAATTCCTTTGCGGGAGGCGGATACGGCAATACAGCAAGCGGAAAATTCTCGTCGGTACCCGGAGGGAAAGATAACTATGCTCAATCCTATGGAGAAACCGTTATCGGGCTATATGCCGATACCGTTGATATTAAAAACAGCGACAGCGCAGTGTTATCAGACCGCCTCTTCGTGGTTGGAAACGGAACAGCTGCCGATGCACGAAGCAGCGCCCTCACGATCCTCAAAAATGCCAACACATCCATCGGAGGATCCTTAAAAATTAACAGGAACGATTCATTATCAAGCTATACATTCCCCCTCTCAAGAGGAACCAGCGGGCAACTGTTAGTCACAGACGGCCATGGCGCCACTGCCTGGTCAGGCATGGTGCTGACAAACATTTCCGGGGGAGCCCAGGGTTCAATTCCTTACCAGTCGGCCACCGATACTACTGCCATGCTGGCCAAAGGTACCGCCGGACAGGTTCTGACCATGAACGGCAGTGCCACTGCACCGGTGTGGGCCAATGTAAGTCCAATGACCAGTTTTACAGAAAGCACGTATACATACGGAACTAAAACAGGTGTAAAACTACAGGCAACCAATGCGTTGACTAATGTTGACCTTGTTTTGCAACCTAAAGGGGCTGGCGCTTTCATGGCACAGAAACCGGATGGCACGGAATTCGGTGGTTATAATCGTGGTGAGAATGCTGTAGACCTTCAAACAAGCAGAGCCTCGGCAGCCCAGGTTGCCAGCGGCATCTATTCGGTCATCACCGGGGGCGTAAACAATTTTGCACCTGCATTATGTGCATCTGTCAGTGGTGGTGAAAACAACGCTGCAACAGCAAATTATGCAATCATTGCCGGGGGCCAGTCAAACAACGCAACAGGTAATTCATCTGCCATTACCGGTGGTGGATTTAACCTGGCCAGCGGGACGGAATCGTTTATCGGTGGCGGATCACATAACCATGCCACGGAAACAAACTCAGTGGTTGCAGGCGGGCGTGAAAATGGCGCTTACGGTCAGTTGTCATTTATCGGTGGTGGATATGCAAACCTGTCAACTGCAGGCTACGCTGCAGTCGCGGGCGGCAATTTCAATAAAGCCAGCGGTCTCTATTCCTTTGTCGGATCAGGAGATGAGAATGTTGCCAGCGGCTCAAACTCTTCGGTTGTTGGTGGCAGTGGGAACTATGCTCAGGCGTTTGGAGAAACTGTTACCGGTTTATACCTTGATACAGTTGACACAAAACACAACTATTGGGTGGCCACCGATCGGTTATTCTCGGTTGGTAACGGAACGGATGAAAATTCAAGAAGCAGCGCCCTTACGATACTCAAAAATGCCAACACGTCCATTGGCGGATCCTTAAAAATCAATAGCAACAGTTTATTATCAAGTTATACATTCCCTACTGCAAGAGGAACCAGCGGGCAACTGTTAATTACAGACGGCAGTGGCGCCACTGCATGGTCAGACCTTGTACTGACAAATATCTCCGGTGGAGCCCAGGGTTCAATTCCGTACCAGTCGGCCACCGATACCACTGCCATGCTGGCCAAAGGCATCGCCGGCCAAGTATTGACCATGAACAGCAGTGCAACTGCCCCTGTATGGGCCAATGTCAACACACTCACCAGTTTTACGGAAAGTACTTATACATACGGAACCAAAACAGGCGTGAAGCTGCAGGCAACCAATGCTGTAACGGATGTTGATCTTGTCCTGGAACCTAAAGGAGCGGGAGCTTTTATGTTACAGAAACCGGACGGTACGGAATTCGGAGGCATTAACCGTGGGGAGCATGCCGTAGACCTTCAAACAAGCAGAGCTTCGGCAACCCAGGTTGCCAGTGGCACCTATTCAGTGATCAGTGGTGGTGAAAACAATACTGCAACAGCACTGTATGCATCAGTTGCTGGAGGCACCGGTAATGTTGCAGGTGAAGAAGGAGCGGCGGTGGGTGGCGGCGGGAGTAATGCTGCAACAGACCAGTATGCAGTTGTTGCAGGAGGTTATGAAAATATTGCCAGTTCGGTAGCAGCTCTTGTTGGCGGAGGTATAAGTAATGTTGCCGACGGTCAGGCTTCAACCATCAGCGGTGGCTTGAGTAATTATGCCGGAGGTGAAACATCCAGTATTGGAGGTGGCGCCTATAATGCTGTCATTGGTAAAAGTTCCAGTGTAGGTGGCGGTGAAAATGACACTGTAATGGGTTTTGGCTCCAGCATTTGCGGTGGGGTGAGTAATTTTATCTTTGGTAATTTATCTTTCATTGGCGGCGGCAGCAATAACTATGCCTCAGGTTTATCATCTGCTATTTTGTTCGGGCGGGAATTAAACACAAATTTCAAGGGCGGAACAGTCATGCTGGGTGACTATGGTGGAGCGGCTTCCAGTGGTGTTTTAATGGCTGACGCTCACGACCAGTTTATGACCAGGTTCCGTGGGGGTTACAAATTCTATACGAATCAAAATTCAACATCTGGTGCCATTCTTGCGGCAAATGCCAACTCATGGTCATCCGTCTCTGACTCCACGAAAAAAGAAAAGTTCAAGTCCGCAGATGCTGAGGCTGTACTGAAATCCTTCAGAAACCTGCGCCTGGGGAGCTGGAACTATAAAGCACAGAGCAAAGAACAGTTCCGCCACTATGGCCCGATGGCCCAGGAATGGCATGCCGCCTTCGGACGCGACGGCGTTGGCACGATCGGCTGCGACACCCTGCTTGCATCCGCCGATGTGGATGGCATCGCCTACATTGCCATCAAGGGTTTGGAACAGAGAACAGCAGAACAGGCTGCGACGATTGCTGCATTGTATGACAAGAATATACTGCAGGATGAGTTGATTCAGCAACTGAAACAAGAAATGGGTCAGATCCGTACCGAACTGGCATCTACCCGGCAATTGAACGAAGCCATGGTTAAGCGATTTGAGGAGTTAAATTCAAAGATATCCTCCATCCTGAACATGAATTCCGGTAAAACCGCAAACAGGGTAAAATAGCAAGACGGAATTGAATCTTTTCGGAGTACATCAATTCAAATTGTTTCCAACGGACGTTCAATATCAATAAATCAGTTGTCATCATGAAAAATACAATAATATTCAACCTGCTGCTTTTGAGTGGCATTGCCCAGGCCCAGACCAACAAGGCCGATGTTTTTTCCGGTGGAGGTGGGGCGATGCATGGCAATGCTTACAGTAATTTCGGAACCTTTGCGCAACCATTATCTTCAGCTACCTGGTGTATCAGTTATATGAATCGGGAAGGATTTATAAAGGCCCAGCTTAGCTATGCACAGGCTACGACCACCGGAGACCAGTCGGTCTGTTTCCAGGCACCGGTGGAAACCCTTGTCGCTACTATCATGAATACAGAAGGCCCTTTATTAAAACAATGGCAGAAATTTAACGGAACCAACTGGACTGACATCTACCAGGCCACCCAAAACACCTATAACCCTGGCCCGCTTACCCAAACCTCCGTTTACAGGTTCATTGTGAACGACAGGGCGGGATGTGGCACGGTTGCAAGTAACAGTGTAACAATTACTGTTTATCCTCCATTTGAAGCCGGGACGATCAGCTCAAACCAGGTAATTCTGCAAAATACAGCGCCGGCCCTACTTACAGGAACCATCCCGACGGGCGGAACCCCTCCCTACAGTTACCAGTGGGAAGTATCGGAAGACAACCTGGTTTTTTCAAGTATATCCGGAGCTACTTCCCTTGATTTTCAACCCGGAATTTTATCCGCCACCAACTGGTTCAGGATGTTGCAGGTTTCACCATGCGGTCCCGGAGTAACGACAAATAAGGTCGTAATTCATGTCATAGTGGTACCTCAGACATTATCGGTGACAAACGTTACCATTTTCAAAGGAATGTCAAAATGTTACAATGCACAGCAAACACTTACTGTTGCAGGAAACGGAACCACTTTCAAAATAAAAGCGGGGGGACTGGCAGACCTGATTGCAGGTCAGCAAATCAATATGCTGCCCGGAACGCATGTTGAACCTGGCGGTTACCTTCATGCGTTTATTACAACAACAGGCCAGTATTGTTTTACCGGGCAAATTACACCTCCTGCAAAGACTGCATCAATCACACAGGAATCCGGTATAACGCCTCCCGGCAAACCGGAAGATGGCTTTGTTTGTTTTCCAAATCCCAACACAGGGGTTTTCACTTTGCGGCTGGGATCAGAGCCAGGGGTATCACCCGTTACGGTAAGAATCTATAATTCACTGGGAAAAGAAATTCAGTCACAACTGATTTTTGCCGGACGAAATCATGCGTTCTCCATTGAAAACCAGGTAAAAGGAGTTTATTTCATGATGGTAGAACAAAACGGGCAAAGGAATACTGTCAAAGTCGTCAGGCAATAACTGCCACACCTGCATTCCTCTTCGGTGTCTTAATTTCATTAATCATGGAGATATCGTGTGGATGATCTAAAACCCTAGGGCCTGGTTTTCTTTACATTCTTCAAAAACATATCGCTGATATCACCCGCCAGGTCGGTCCGCAATATCTCAATACAGGTTGATTCATTAAGAGTTGCGCACAGTTTGTTCAGGTCAACCGAGGCAATCGCCGGATTGTTCAGGGTGCGGAAAAATACCTTTCTATTGTCAAGGTCGGTCACAATGGTCCAGCGGGTGCCGCCGTGTGAAAATCCCGGTGATTCGGTGAGAAGCTGAATAGAGGCAAAACCGTAATTTACTCCCTGCGTCGGATTTTCGGGGGCCGACAGGTTTTTCCAGTAATAAGCACCACGCACAAAACGGTCGTATGAATCAACCGTGCCCGGGATGACCTGGTTGCCACCGAAGCCATCATAAAGTTTAAGCCGTTCAACAGATTCGCCATAGGTGCTGTTGGTTAAAACCGGAACCTCCGGGTTGCGTGTGACGGTTATTTTGCCATCAATGAATTCAACAATGGCCGATGCCCCTGAAACATCGTGAAGAAACAGGTGCAGCTTAATGTCAACCAGGCCTGTCGGGGTGGAGGTAATCCTGTATGTACTCCCCGACAAGTCTGCGATTGCTTCATCCACACTTTTAAAATTATCCAGGAGGTACTTCATCAGTGTCCCGATGTCGATGGATGTTTTGGCTTCGCTTTCCGGGAATACCGTCGAAGCCAGGAAATAGGTGCCCACCTTGAGACCGGCCTGGTTTATGCCGTCAACGCCGGCTTCATATTCACCTTCCGCCGGTGATTTGGTTTTAGCAACCGTAAGGTTGAATGCCACTGATGCGTATTTACTGGTCCATTTAAGCGGTTCACAGTTTTGAGGTGCAAACTGAGCCTGCCAGGCCATCCCGGCAGGGCTGAAACGTACAACACCGTCGCCGGCTGTAAAGAAGTCAAAGTTGCGGGCCGACACATTGACTGTGCTGGTCTTTCTGATATGGATCTCTGCACAGGCCATGACGTCTTCAACCACCACTGCGATCAGGGAAAACACTACGATAAATCCGAAAACGCTCAAAACTCTTTTCATTGTTTTAACTTTTAATGAATAAATGGACTGTTTTGATTTGAAAATAACTGATTGTGCATGATCATACTTGACCTGGCTAAAGGTTTAAACATCTGTTGCCTCATTTCCATCTGGCAAACATCTTCTTCAAGGCTTCATTATCCCTGTCGCTAAAACGATAACCTTCTTTTTTATAGCTTTCAAACCCATTTTGACCTTGCCGTAACTTTGGATTCAATGCCCTGGCTTGTTTAAAGTTGCGCTTTGCCTTCACGCGATCATCTTTGTAGTAATACACCAGCGCCAGCCCAAGATAGGCTTCGGTTTTCTTCGGTTGCAAGGCAATGGATTTATTGAAGTTCTCCACGGCAAGTGAATCATCACCCATGGCCAGGTAACAAAATCCCAGTTTATTGCATACTGCCGGATCATCAGGACAAAATTTCAGAATTTTATTATAAAAAAGAATCACACCCTGGCAATCCTGATTTTTCGGGTAAAATCCGTTGTACAACACAATGGGAATTGAACGCGCTTCTGCCATTTCCTTGGCTTTAACTATATCAGCCACAGCTTCCTGGTAATTGACGCCAATGTCTTGTTTAGCCTTCCCGCGACCGATATATGCAGCGACATCATTTGAATCAATTTCAATACATTTTGAATAGTCGTCAATGGCGCCCTGGGCGTCCTTTAACAGGAGTTTTGCCGCTGCGCGACAGTAATACGCGGCATACAATTCGTTGCCTTGTTCAATGCTTTTTGTAAAAAAGGCAACCTGTTGCTTTGGATCATCCGCATCAAGGCCTTTTTCAAACCAATCTGTGTTCTGGGCAACGAGCATCAGGGAAACCAAACCGTTAAAAATCAGGGAAAGGATGATCGTTTTCAAGGTACTGCAGTTTTATGATGGCAATATACTTAAAATATCCGGGAAGGAGCACATTTGATTTCCTGAACAACCGTTGCGGAGTAACCTTTTATGAAGCTGACAAATTGCTTTATTGCAGGATAAAGAGTTTTCTGACGACCGAGCCACCCTCTGGCGTAGAGATCTTCAGGTAATAAGGGATCTGGTCTGCCGGGTTTATGGCATAAAAAAAGCCCCTTTGGGGGGCTTCTGCGGACCGGACGGGACTCGAACCCGCGACCTCCGCCGTGACAGGGCGGCATTCTAACCAACTGAACTACCGATCCTCAATTGTGATGCAAAAGTAACTTATTTTTCGCAATCTGCAAATATCTTTTTAAAAATCTTTCTGAAATGCCCCGTTGATCGTAACTGCGTGAATATGAACTTTGGATTCGCGCGCTTCTCTAAGCCATTGCAGAACTTTGAAGCGGGAGTTGGTGGCATCAACTACGATCATGCCCGGATTGAACACCCGTATGACATCCTGAATCCTCACTTTCGGCCCTGCACTAAGGATCAGCACATCCACCTCCATGCGCCCCTTAAACCCTTTCGGAATGGGCTTCTTAAGCATGGCTACCCGCAATGGGCCGAATTGCATGAACTGCCCGACTGCAGCCAGGGGAAGAAAAGAGCTCGCCGGAATGACCGGCCGGCCGGGCACTTCCAGCAGCAAATCACGGTGATAAAGGATTCCATCAGCATGCATCGTCATCTCTGCCACCTCAGCCTGGCGTGGCGACATTCCTGTATTCATTCCTCCGTGACCGTAATACCAAACTGCCTTATCCTGGGCATTAAACAGATACAGCGCCTCCCCGGGAGTGTTAAATACAACCAGCCGCGAGGTGTTAAGGCGTTCAACCCTGAAACGTAAAACCACCAACCCATAAACAATCAAAGCGGCCAGGAACAGGTATAATGCAGGTATCCGGCGGAACAACAGGTAAAGGAAAAGCGCAGCCATCACGAGGTAAAGCAACCACATCTCTGCCTGGGAGATATAAATGCCGCGGATAGTTGAAAATGGCAGTTGTTCAATCACATGAATAACCGAGTTCAGCAACCAGACCAGGAAGATCAGCAGTTTGGCCAGCAAAAGTGAAACCACCGGTACTGCCCCGGCCACAAGCACAAGAATACCTGTATAGATGATCAGACTCGACAACGGAACCACAAAAATGTTCGTCAGCATGAAATAGTTTGGAAACTGGTGGAAGGTGTACAGCGTGATTGGCAGTGTAGCCGCCTGCGCCGCGATGGATATAGCAACAACCGACCAGATCTTATCCGGAAGCCAGGCAGATGTCACATACAGATCGTAAACCGGTTTGTAAAGCACCACAATGCCAGTCACGGCAAGATAGGAGAGCTGAAAGCCCACATCCAGGATCAGAAAGGGATCCAAGGCGAGGATGAACAAAACAGAGGCGGAAATAATGTTGTACATATCCGGCGACCTGTTCAGTGATTTTCCAAGGATGGGCAGACTGAGCATGGCGGCCGAACGCAACACACAGGGTGACAGGCCCGTCAGCAAAGCATAAAACCAGATAAAAACAAGCAAAATCACGGCTTTGAGCAACCTTCCGGCTTTGGTTCTGTTCATGAATCCAAGTAAAAACTCCAGGAAGATATAGATGATCCCGACGTGCATGCCTGAGACTGACAGAACATGCATCGCCCCGGTTGCCGCATAATCACTGCGCAGCCCGGCATCAAGATCATCCACATAACCAAGCAGCAGAGCGGCTGCCACCGCAAACTCCCTGCCCTCCACGCGGTTTTCACGCAGGATATCCAGCAACCGGTCGCGAACCCTGAATGCAGCCTTGCGGATGACGGAAGAGGGATCAAGGTTGATTTTCTGCCAGCCGTAAGGACCAATGAAAACCTGGTGGGTTATTCCTTTTCTTTCAAGGTATTTTGCGTAATTAAATCCATGTGGGTTCGAATTGTTGCTGATCACATTGAAGATTGCGTGTACCAGCACATGATCGCCAAATTGCAACGGGACAGCCCCGGGTTTCGTTTTAAGATGCATAACTGCGTTGCCTGAACTCCTCACCCATTTGCCGCCTTCACGCCGAAATTCAATCTCCGCAACGATTTTGACACCCGATGAATTCACTGTTGGCGGCTCCGCCACAGAAATGATAAATAATCCCCCGGGTGTGTTGCCTGCAAAATCAGGATCATTTCGAGGGTTGCGGGAACAGGTGATACTGTATCCTGCCATCACCAGGAAAAGGTTGAATAACAACCCGTTTATCCATCTTAAACCATAGCTTGCAGTAACTCCGGCCAATATCACCGGCAGCATAAACAGGATTGCCAGGAAGACAGGCATCCAATGCCCGCCCATGCGGGATGACCCGGAAGCGATGGCTGCACAAATTCCCGCAGCAAAAGGAATAACCAGCCGTAACAGCGGGTATGGCCTCCATGAATTCATAACGTATCACCATTGTTCTACCTGCTTAATCGGGATTGAGGCAAAAGGTAATACGGTTTTTACTCACAAAATTTCAACAAATAGGTTTTTGCTTTCTCTGCGCCCAGGTCAGCGGCTTTTTGCCAGTCTTCGCACGCGGCACGGTTATCGCCAAGATAATGGCGCGCTACACCCCTGTCAGCAATCACATCTCCGTCAGCCGGGTTGCCCTCAACAATCATATCATAAACTGCCACAGCTTCGGGGTAGCGCTTCAGGTACATGTAGGCCAGCGCCAGGTTCATCCTTGAATTCACGTCGTTCGGGTTCAGGGAAAGGGCGATTGAAAAATCCGCCACAGCCTCCTCAAATATTTTTAAGTCAGCCTTGGCTGCCCCCCGGCTGGCATAATACTCATACTGTGTGTTGTCGAGCATGATCGCCTCACTGAAATCAAGGGTGGCATTCGTAAGATCGTCCAGGTTGAACCGGCTCAGTCCGCGGTTATAATAGGCCTCCGCAAAGTCTGGTTTATATTGGATCGCCCGTGAAAAGTCCTCAACCGCCTCCCTGAAATGCCCCAGGTCAAATTTTGCCAGTCCGCAGTTATGGTAGGCCTCAAAATAGTCGGCTTTCAGAGAAATGGCACTGTTATAGTCGCGGATGGCACCGGCGTAATCCTTGATATAATCTCTGGCCAGCCCCCTGTTGTAATAGGGCTCCGGACGTGATGGCTTCAGCTGGATTACCCTGCTGAAATCACGGATGGCACCAGAATAATCCTTTAGTTCGGTCAGGGCAATGCCCCTGTTATAGTAAGGTTCAGGTTCAGCAGAATCAAGTTTGACCGCCATGTCAAAATCCCTGATGGCCTGCTTGAAATCGCCCATCTTTGCTTTCAGGATACCGGATTCTATCAGTTCCTGCTGCGGTGTTTTCTGGGCATGGCCAAGCACCGTGGCCAGAAGTAAAAAGGAAACCAGGAGAATTCTGGTCAAACCGGGGCGGACTATTTGCAAAATTTAAGGATCAGGTCCTTCGTTGCCTCAAGACCGTTGGAATAGGCAAGCTGCCAGTCAGCACAGGCTCCTTCCGTGTTTCCGAGGGCCTGCTTTGCACGGCCCCGGTTGTCATATGCATCTGCATATTTATCGTCAAGGTTTATCGCATTATCAAAGTCCGACACAGCTCCCTTAAGGTCCTTCAGCATCATTTTGGCGGCACCGCGGTTATTGTAGGCTGCTTTGTTGTTCGGGTTGATTTTCAGTGCTTCGTTATAATCCTGGATGGCACCGGCAAAATCCTGGTTGTAATGACGCATCATGCCACGATTCGTATTGATATCGGCATATTTTGGGTTTAACCGGTACACTTCATTGTAATTCTCGAGTGCGCCCTTAAAATCCTGGTTCATAAAATCAATGGCCGCCATCTGGTTAAAAGCAATGGCGTTGGTACGGTCTTCATCCAGGTATATGGCGAGGTCTTTTTTTGCACCAATATAGTCGGCCGACTCAAAGCGTGCGGTACCTCTCACAAAGTAAGCGGTGATATAACTCTCCTGGAGCCTTAATGCTTCATTCTCGTCGCTGATGCTGGCCCCGTAGTTCTTCAGCATGAGATAACAAAAACCCCGTTGTGAATACACACTTGCATTCTTGACAAGATCAAGGGATTTTGTAAATTCGGCAATGGCTCCCTGGTAATCGCCAATCTTTCCTTTCTTGGCTCCCTCATTATAAAAACCAAGTGCTTTCACCTCTTCAGGTTTCATGGCTTTGGGAGGGACAGCGGCATTGAACATCTTCTCTTTCGAGAATTTATTGAAGGCTTTTTTATTCGGGTCGGCAGGCTCCTGCTGAGCCGGGTTGATTTTGACCACCTTTTGCTGGCCGGTGGATTTTTTTGTGGTGGTGCCCTGTGAATGGCCTGAGACAACGAAGGCACATAAGGCCATAAAAAGGAGTAAAAATCTGAATGGTTTCATCTTATTATTTTGACTGGTTAATGAACTTATTTTTCGGTTAAATATTTTACCATCAGGCCGGCTACCCGGCCAGATGCCCCGGACCCGCCCAGAAGTGTCCGGAGTTCCTGGTAGCCAGTGAGAACAGCCTCCCTGGCCGGCCCTTCGGCAAGCAGGGAATTAAGCACCTTCACCAGGTTGTTAACGGTTAAATCCTGTTGTATCAGTTCAGGCACTATTACCTTGTCACAAATCAGGTTTACCAGTGATATGTACTTCACATGCACCAGCCTCCGGGCGATGAGGTATGAAATGGCATTGCCGCGGTAACAAACCACTTGTGGCACACCGATCAGGGCGGTTTCAAGCGTTGCGGTACCGGAGGTGACAAGTGCTGCAGAAGCATGGCTGAGGAGATGGTAAGTCTGGTTTATCACCACCCGGATGTTCGTTCCGTGAAGTATCTCACGGTAAAACGCCTCCTCAATGGATGGGGCGCCGGCGATGACCAACTGAAACCCCGGGAATGACGGACTAACAGCAACCATGATCCTGAGCATCTTTTCAATTTCCATCCTGCGGCTGCCCGGAAGAAGGGCAATTATCGGGAGATCTGACAACCCGCTGGCAGCCAGAAAATCCGCCCTGGCCGGAACTTCCATACGTTCGTGGATGACATCCAGCAAAGGATGACCATGGAAATCAACATTATATTTATAGCGAGCGTAGAACTCCTGCTCAAACGGCAGAATGACAAACATCCTGTCGACCCATTTCTTTATCGATTTGACCCTTGACGACCGCCATGCCCAGAGTTGCGGGGAGATATAGTAGAACACCTTTATCCCGTGAGTTTTGGCAAATTTAGCCATCCGTAAATTGAAGCCGGGGTAATCAACAAGGATCAGTACATCAGGGTGCCAGGCAAGCAGGTCTTTTTCACAAAAGGAAAAGTTCTTCAGGATGGTTGGCAGATGAGCAACCACTTCCAAAAACCCCATAAAAGCAAGGTCGCGGTAGTGCTTCACAATAACCGCCCCCTGTTTTTCCATCAGGTCGCCGCCCCAGCCGCGGAATATTGCTTCCGGATCACGGGCCGACAATGCACGGATCAGGTTGGATGCATGCAGGTCGCCTGAGGCTTCGCCGGCAATGATATAGTAACGCATTAAAATCGTTCTCTTAACAATTCAAGGGTCTGATAGGCGGTAAGGTCAAACTGCACCGGCACAACGGCAACATAGTTGTTTTCAACAGCCCACTGGTCAGTATCTTCACCTTTCCCGATCTGTGCATATACACCTTTCATCCAATAGTACTTATGGCCGTGCGGATCTTCACGCTCGTCAAAATCCTCTTCCCAGGTGCCATTGGCCTGGCGGCAAAGTTTAATTCCACGGATATCTGCAGCAGGAACAGCTGGCAGGTTAACATTCAGGCAAACTCCTGAAGGCAAACCTCCTGAGATTACTTTGGTGGCAATGGTTTTCACAAACTCTTCCGCAGGGCCGAAATCAGCATGCTGGCTGTAATTATTCAGCGAAAAGCCAACTGATGGCACACCGGCAAGAGCACCTTCGAGTACGGCGGCCATGGTGCCGGAATAAACAATGTTTATAGAGGCGTTGGTACCATGGTTTATTCCTGAGAAAAGGAAATCGGGACGCCTCTTCATGACGATCTTAAAAGCCAGTTTTACACAGTCTGCCGGTGTTCCGTTGCAACTGTACTCCTCGTAACCGGGTTCGCTGGCAATAAGCTCCAGCCTCAGCGGATGAGCGATGGTCACAGCATGCGCAGTTCCAGATTGGGGGCGGTCGGGGGCCACAACAACAATATTCCCGAAAGGGCGGATATACCTGATCAGTGCACGGATCCCCGGCGCTTTAACGCCGTCATCGTTGGTGATCAGTATCAATGGTTTATCATTCATTCACGGCAGTTTTCAAACATCTGAAGTACTTTGCAAAATTAGGAAAAAATCAGTAGCATTTTTTACCACATAGGGCACATTAGCACTTCATCATATCATCACATCATCACATCAACACATCATCACATCATCACATCATCACATCAACACATCATCACATCATCACATCATCACATCATCACATCATCACATCATCACATCATCACATCATCACATCATCACATCATCACATCATCACATCAACACATCATCACATCATCACATGAATCTGTGCCCTATGTGCTTATGTGGTGAAAAACCCTCAGAAACGCACCAACTCCTCATACAACTCCTTCACCGGCAACCCCATCACATTAAAGAAAGACCCTTCAATCTTATTAATCCCGATATAGCCGATCCATTCCTGGATGCCATAGCCCCCTGCTTTGTCAAAAGGCTGAAAATTGTCAATGTAATATTCAATCTCTTCCTGGGTAAGTTCCTTGAAGTAAACGGATGACAGCACATGAAATACAAGTTTCTTTTTTGTGGACATCAGGCATACCGCTGTGATAACGTCATGTTTCCGTCCGGAAAGCTTCTGCAGCATTTTCACAGCCTCCCCATAACCGCTGGGCTTTCCAAGAATTTCATCCCCCAGGGAAACAATTGTATCGGCCGTGAGAATGAGCGCTTTGTCATCCATCCCCGACCAGTCAAAACTGGCGGCTTTCAGCTCAGCAAGGTACACGGCAATTTCTTCCGGCTGCAAGCCTGCCGGGTATTCTTCCTTCACATACGTTTCCCTGATTTCAAAGTTCAGTCCCAGTTCCTTCAGCAGGTACTGACGGCGTGGTGATTGCGAGGCAAGGATAAGATGCCGTCCGTTTAATCGTCGATTGATCATACTGCTTCAGTTACTGATTAAAATGAAACCCATAGACAGGATCCCGGCCAGCATGATCCCTTTACAAAGGCCACTGAGAAAATGATAATCCTTTTTCTGCCGCGCCCGGAACAGCCTGAACAAAAAGAATAAAGCCCCTGCCTGAACCGTCAGCAGAAAATACCAGCTTAAAAAGATCAGGTTCAACCTGAAAAGAACAAACTGGGCAAAACCGAGAAGTAAAACATTTACCACCATGATGCACCCGGCAATAAAACGGGCTGTATCCTTTCCTGCCACGATGGGCAAAGTCCTGCATCCCGCACTTTCATCCCCTGCAGCATCTTCAAGATCTTTAACGATCTCACGCACCATCGTGACCAGGAATGCAAAGGTGGCATAACCAAGAAAAATGAAGTTCACCTCCCTGATCCCGGGGAGGACCGATGCAAAATCAACCGGACTGAGCCTCAGGTGCAGAAATTCAAAAAGCCATAAAACAAGGATTACAAAGCCTGAAAGCCCTGAGACAATAAAATTGCCCCAGAAAAGCACTCGTTTATACTTGGCTGAGTAGATCCAGAGCAGTCCGGAGATGAAAGGGAAAATCAGTCCAAAACTGACCGACTTCACTCGCCAGGCAAGCAAGAAACCCAGGAGGATGGCAATAAAATTAAGGATCATATGGGTCATGATGGCCGTATGCCGGCTGATTACCCGGTTCACGACCATACGTTCCGGCCGGTTCACCTGGTCGATCTTCACATCAAAGTAATCGTTGATCACATATCCTCCCATGGCAATAAACGTCGTTGCGATCACCAGGATCAAAAAATCGGGAAGGCCCGACATTGCCTCAACAGAATTCGCAAACAGCAACGGTTTCAGCACACAATACCGCAACAATACCTGCGTCAAAACAATGATCAGCACATTCGGCAGCCTGACCAGCCGTCCCAGCCCCCTCACATACCCAGCCAATGCCACCTCACTGCTTTCCATTAACCCGTCATTTGTCACTCGTCACTCGTCATTCGTCATTCGTCATTCTTCACACGTCACCCGTCACGCGTCACGCGTCACCCGTCACCCGTCACCCGTCACCCGTCACCCGTCACGCGTCACGCGTCACCCGTCACGTTTCTCTACCAATGATACGCATCATCATTCATCCACTTTCCCTGCACCTTCAGCACCTGCTCGATCACATCCCGCACGCAGCCTTTGCCACCGTTAAAATGCGAGATATAGTGCGCTATGGCTTTGATCTCTTCGGCCGCATCAGCGGGGCATGTAGCCACCCCGGCCTCCTGCATCACTTCATAATCGGGGATATCATCGCCCATATAAAGCACCTGTTCCGGGTTAAGTCCGTTTGTACGCAGGTATTCACGGAAAACAACCTGCTTCTTTTCAACACCAAGAAAAACATCCTTGATCTGAAGCGCTTTCATACGGTGCATCATTGATTCCGACCTTGCCCCGGAAATGACCGCGACCTTGTATCCTTTTTTCCAGGCAAGCTGCAAGGCATACCCATCCTTTACATTGGAGATGCGAAAGGCTTCCCCTTCGTTTGTGGTGATCACACTTCCATCTGTAAGAACACCGTCATAGTCGAAAATGAAGGTGTTAATGCTGGTTAGTCGTTCTTTATAGTTTGCCATGCCCGGATGTTTGTTTGATAATATTTTCGCTCATTATTTTGTAAATAGCCAGGAAATCTGGATGGTTTGCAAGCATTTCATAATGTTTTTCAAGCACTTTCGCATCGCCCCTTGCAGCAGGCCCTGTCTGGAAATGTATGAGGTTCCCGTGTTTCAGGTTACCCGCTGTTTGCATGATAAGCGGCTCAAGAAGTTCCAGGGGAATGTGCTGTGAAGCCAGCAACTCCTCGGTAACCGCATAAAGGGAATTGGTGAAGTTAGATGCAAAAACTGCCCCTAGGTGCAGCAATCTGCGCTGGTCTGAATCGAGCCGGTAAACCCGCTTTGTCAACAGCCCTGCAAACTCGGAAAGCCTCTCTGCCGTTGCAGCAGAATTACCTTCAACACATACAGGGATTTTCCGGAAGTCAGGTTTCCGGTTCAGCGAGAATGTCTGTACGGGGTAAAATACACCGATGTTGCCCGACACCTCAGCCAGGATATCCATAGACACGGTTCCCGATGCATGCACCACCAGCCGGTTGTGCAGCCTGAGACGCTTTGCGAGGTATTCAATTACAGAATCGGAAACCGCCAGGATATAAAGGTCGGCATTCAGCGTGATATTGCTGATGTCGGCAGTAAAAGAAGCCCCGATCTTCGCGGCAAGCTTCATGCCTTTCTCAGGAGTACGGTTATATACCTGGGTTATGTTCAACCCCAGGCGGAAAAGAGCCTGTCCGAGGTGGGTAGCCAACCGCCCTGCGCCTATGATCACGATATCCTGTATTTTCGCGGACGACATTGGTTAAAATTTTGCTAAAAATACGAAGATATGGTATTACCTTCGTACAATCTTTCCAATTAATTCATTGGAGGTAGTTTAACCCGTAACGCATCCAGCATGAAAAATAAACTCACACTTATCACCATAGCACTGTTATTCAGCGTCTTCACCGGGTTCAGCCAGAACCGTTCCATTGCCTTCATTGATAAAACATGGGCAGAGCTCCTGGAGTTAGCCAAAACCCAGGACAAGCTGATCTTCCTCGATGGCTATGCAACCTGGTGCGGACCATGTAAATGGATGGCCGCCAACATGTTCACCAATGATACCGTCGCCGACTACTACAACAAGACCTTCATTTGCGCACATTATGACATGGAAAAAGGCGAAGGCATTCAACTGGCGAGGAGCTACCAGGTACAGGCATATCCCACGCTTCTTTTTATCAGCAAGTCCGGGGAAATGGTTCACAAGCGTGTCGGGGCACCACAGAAAGTGCAGGATTATCTTGATATGGGGAAAATCGCACTCACCCCCGGAGAAGGGTTCAACGCCTATGTTAAAAAATTCCAGGATGGCGACCGTGACCCGAAGTTCATCATGAAATACCTTGACCGGCTCCAGGGCGCCTATATGCCAATAAATGAGCCGCTCAGGCAATATTTTGCCTCGCAGCAGGAAGCCGACCTGACGAATCGTGCTAACTGGGAAATGATCTATCTCTTTCTGACAGATATGGATTCACGCGAATTTACCTATCTACTCAAACATCAGCAGGAATACGGGAAACTTTACACCAGTGATTCAGTTAACTTAAAGATATTCAATGTTTTTCAGCAAGCCTTGACCTCAATTGTCCGGAGCAGGTCTTTTACAGCGGATAGCTACAATACACTGCGGGAAAAAATTAGAACTTCAGGCTACCCTGATGCAGACAAGGTCATTTTCACAGGCGATCTGAACCTATACCAGTCAAAGTCGGACATGGACAAATTCATTTCAACTGCTGTTTCGGGGATGGATAAGTATTTTGGTACTGATTACATGATGCTCAACCGCGTTGCGGGGATCTTCCTGCAGATTACAACAGAGCCGAAAAACCTGCAGGCGGCTGCAGGCTGGGCGAAAAAATCCATTACGATAAAAAGTACTGCTGAAAACAACGACACCTATGCCAGCCTGATGTTCAAAACAGGCAACAAGGAAGAAGCCGTCAAGTATGAAAAAGCGGCACTGGAAATCGCCACGAAAGAGAATCTCCAGGTCAAAACATACCAGGACAACCTGAAGAAATTCCAGGAATAAAAAAAGCTTCAGAGAATTAACTCCCTGAAGCTCTTCTTTGTCACCCGTCACCTGTCACCCGTCACCTGTCACGCGTCACGCGTCACCTGTCACGCGTCACCCTACGCTTGCGCAATCGGTGTCGGAAAATTATAAGGGATATCTCCTTCTGAATCCTTGATTTCCCCATGCATTGCCTCATATTTAGCAACGTTTTCCTTGAGTGCTTTATACAGGCGCTTTGCATGTTGCGGGGTAAGGATGATCCTGGACTTTACCTTGGCTTTTGGCACACCGGGCATCATCTTCACAAAATCAACAATAAACTCAGCAGGTGAATGGGTAATGATGGCAAGGTTGGAATAAATGCCTTCACCCACTTCGTCAGAAATCTCAATATTTATCTGGTTTGCCGGATTCTTAATATCAGCCATAATTTGTTTCGTTAGTATTATTCTTCTTTGGAAGCCAGCAGGATTTCATATTCTTCCTTGCTGCCCACGATGATATTCTCATATTCACGCAAACCTGTACCGGCCGGGATCAGGTGGCCAACAATGACATTCTCCTTCAATCCCATCAGGTCATCCTGGCGGGCATTGATGGCGGCCATCGTAAGCACCTTGGTCGTCTCCTGGAATGATGCAGCAGAGATCCAGCTCTTGGTTTGCAGGGAGGCGCGTGTGATCCCCTGGAGGATCTGGAACGCTGTTGCAGGCTTGGCATCACGTGCTTCAACCAGTTTCTTGTCTTTGCGTTTCAGCATGGAGATCTCATCACGCAACTTGCGCGCGCTGATAATCTGGCCAGCTTTTAAAGTTGTGGAATCACCCGGATCTTCAACAACCTTTTTGCCATAGATCCAGTCATTTTCTTCCTGGAAATCAATCTTGTTGATGAGTTCGCCTTCGAGGAAACGTGAATCACCCGGATCTTCCACTTCAACCTTACGCATCATCTGGCGCACGATGGTCTCAAAATGCTTGTCGTTGATCTTTACACCCTGTAACCGGTAAACTTCCTGGATTTCATTTACAATGTACTCCTGGACTTTCATCGGTCCCTTGATGGCGAGAATGTCGCTCGGCGTCAAAGCACCGTCAGACAGGGCTGTACCTGCACGTACATAATCGTTTTCCTGGGCAAGGATCTGTTTCGAGGTTGGAACAAGGTAACGTTTCTCTTCACCTGTTTTGGAGGTGATGATCACTTCACGGTTTCCTCTCTTGAGTTTCTTGGCAAATGAAACAACACCGTCAATTTCAGATACCACTGCAGGATCCGACGGGTTACGGGCCTCAAACAACTCGGTAACACGTGGCAAACCTCCCGTGATGTCACCGGCTTTTCCAATGGCACGCGGGATCTTCACCAGCACTTCACCGGCTTTGATCTTGGCTCCGTCTTCACAGTTGATGTGGGCACCTACAGGTATGTCATAGATCTTGATTACATCACCGGAAGCTGACAGAATATTCACAGCAGGGTTCTTTGCCTTCTGGCGTGATTCAATAACCACTTTCTCATGGTATCCGGTTTGTTCGTCGGATTCAACACGGAAAGTAACATTTTCAATGATATTCTCAAAGCTGACCTTTCCGGGAACTTCCGAAAGGATAACAGCATTGTACGGATCCCAGTCGCTGATCAGCTGACCTTTCTTCACGGAGTCACCATTTTGGAAATAGAGCTTGGCACCGTAAGGAATGTGAGCTGATGTGAGGGCGATCCTGGTATTCTGGTCGACGATCCTCATTTCCGCAGAACGTCCGATCACGATTTCATACTTCTCACCGGCATCATTGGTGTATTCAACTGATCTTAATTCATCAATTTCGAGAATACCTTCATATTTTGCTTCAATGCGGGAGGCGCTGCTGATGTTCACACCAGCCACACCACCGACGTGGAATGTACGCAGGGTAAGCTGTGTACCAGGCTCACCGATGCTCTGTGCGGCAATAACCCCTACAGCCTCGCCCTTCTGAACCATGATGCCTGTAGCAAGGTTACGTCCGTAACACTTGGCACAAACACCCTTCTTTGATTCGCAGGTAAGTACTGAACGTATTTCAACACCTTCGAGTGGCGAGTTGTCAATAATATAGGCTAACTCCTCAGTGATCTCACTACCGGCAGTAATTACCAGTTCCCCGGTTTGCGGGTGGTGGATATCATGCAGGGATACACGTCCGAGAATCCTGTCGTACAGTGATTCAACGATTTCCTCGGCCTTTTTCAGGGAGGTGATCGTTAAACCGCGCAATGTACCGCAATCTTCCTCAGAGATGATCACATCCTGGGATACGTCAACCAAACGGCGGGTAAGATATCCTGCATCGGCAGTTTTCAGAGCCGTATCGGCAAGACCCTTACGGGCACCGTGGGTAGAGATAAAGTACTCAAGTACCGAGAGACCTTCCTTGAAGTTTGAAAGGATCGGGTTTTCAATAATTTCACCGCCGCCTGCACCTGATTTCTGAGGTTTTGCCATCAGACCGCGCATCCCTGAGAGCTGACGAATCTGCTCTTTGGAACCACGGGCACCTGAGTCAAGCATCATGTAAACGGAGTTGAATCCCTGCTTGTCGTTGATCAGCTGGTTCATCAGCGATACGGTAAGCTGGGAGTTTGCATGGGTCCAGATATCAATGATCTGGTTGTAACGCTCATTGTTGGTAATGAAACCCATGTTATAGCTGTTCACCACCTCTTCAACTTCAGCCCGTGCATCTGCAACAAGCGATTCCTTGACGGCAGGAACAATAACGTCATCAAGATTGAAGGACAATCCGCCCTGGAAAGCCATCTTAAATCCGAGGTCCTTGATATCATCCAGGAACTTGGCTGTTTTGGCTGTACCGGTTTTCTTGAGGATCTGACCGATGATGTCGCGCAATGATTTCTTGGTAAGCAGGGCGTTGATGTAACCATATTCTTCAGGAACAACCTGGTTGAACAGGATACGGCCAACTGTGGTGTCAATGATCTTTGTAACTTTTTCGGTTCCTTCGTAAAAGGTATTCCTGACCTTGATGATCGCATGCAGGTCAACCACTTTCTCATTATAAGCAATGATAACCTCTTCCGGTGAATAGAAGATCATGCCTTCGCCTTTCACCTTCAGAACACTGTCGCTTTTGCGTGCCTTGGTCATGTAGTAAAGACCAAGAACCATGTCCTGGGACGGTACTGTTACCGGGGCGCCGTTTGCGGGGTTGAGAATGTTATGTGAAGCAAGCATCAGCAGCTGGGCCTCCAGGATGGCGGCATTCCCGAGGGGAACGTGAACGGCCATCTGGTCACCGTCAAAATCGGCATTGAATGCCGTACACACCAACGGGTGCAGCTGGATTGCTTTTCCTTCAATAAGTTTGGGCTGGAAAGCCTGGATACCGAGACGGTGAAGCGTGGGAGCACGGTTCAGCATTACAGGATGGCCTTTCAGAATATTTTCAAGGATATCCCAAACAACGGGATCCTTGCGATCGACAATTTTCTTGGCTGATTTCACAGTCTTTACAATACCGCGCTCAAGCATCTTGCGGATGATGAACGGTTTGTAAAGCTCAGATGCCATTTCCTTCGGCAATCCGCATTCACTGAGTTTAAGTTCCGGCCCGACAACAATAACTGAACGGCCAGAGTAGTCAACACGTTTACCGAGCAGATTCTGACGGAAACGGCCCTGCTTTCCCTTCAGACTGTCTGAAAGTGATTTCAGTGCGCGGTTTGATTCAGTTTTTACTGCACTGGCTTTGCGAGAATTGTCAAACAATGAGTCAACAGCTTCCTGGAGCATGCGCTTCTCGTTGCGGAGAATAACATCAGGGGCCTTGATCTCGATCAGTCGCTTCAAACGGTTGTTGCGGATGATCACACGACGGTAAAGGTCATTCAGGTCGGAGGTAGCAAAACGGCCGCCATCCAATGGCACAAGTGGCCTTAACTCAGGCGGAATAACCGGTACAACTTTTACAATCATCCATTCCGGTCGGTTCTCCAGTCTCTTCTGGCCGTCGCGGAAAGATTCAAACACCTGTAAACGCTTAAGGGCTTCTGCCTTACGTTGTTGTGAGGTCTCCGTATTGGCTTTTACACGAAGGTCATAGGATTCCTTGTCAAGATCCAGGCGCGAAAGCAACTCTGCGAGTGCATCAGCACCCATCTTGGCCACGAATTTGTTGGGATCGGTGTCATCAAGATACTGGTTCTCCTGCGGGAGTTTGTCCATGATGTCAAAGTACTCCTCTTCCGACAGAAAATCAAGATAGTTAATTCCGTCAAGCTGCTTGATCCCCGGGTTGATGACGACATACTTTTCATAGTAAATGATCGCCTCAAGTTTCTTGGTGGGTAAGCCAAGCAGGGAACCAATCTTGTTCGGCAGCGACCTGAAGAACCAGATATGAGCTACAGGAACCACCAGTTGGATGTGTCCCATGCGCTCACGCCTTACCTTCTTCTCCGTCACTTCAACACCGCAGCGGTCGCAAACGATACCTTTATACCTGATACGCTTGTATTTGCCGCAGTGGCATTCCCAGTCTTTCACCGGGCCAAAGATGCGTTCGCAGAAAAGTCCATCACGCTCAGGCTTGTACGTCCTGTAGTTGATGGTTTCCGGCTTTAACACCTCGCCACTTGACATTTCAAGGATCTTTTCAGGCGAAGCAAGGCTGATGGTTATCCTTGAGAAGCTGCTGTTTACCTGACCCTCTTTTCTGTAAGCCATAAAAATAAATATTTCGATTGAAAACCAAAAACAGAAAATTCACACACACAAATGGCGACGGATCGCCGTGGTCATTAATCAAACGTGAGGTTCAATCCCAATCCGCGCAACTCATGAACCAGTACATTGAATGATTCAGGAATTCCCGGTGTCGGCATTGATTCGCCCTTGACAATGGTTTCATATGCTTTGGCACGGCCAATAACGTCGTCGGATTTAACCGTCTGGATTTCGAGAAGAATGTTGGCAGCACCGAATGCTTCGAGTGCCCAGACTTCCATTTCACCAAAACGCTGGCCTCCGAATTGAGCTTTACCACCAAGCGGCTGCTGGGTAATAAGCGAATATGGTCCGATAGAACGCGCGTGCATTTTATCATCAACCATGTGGTGGAGTTTCAATATATAAATGAACCCAACCGTTGTCGGCTGGTCAAAACGTTCGCCGGATAAACCGTCATAAAGATAAACCTTACCGTTTCTTGGCAAACCGGCCTTATCAAGGTAATCGTTGATCTCGTCGATGGTGGCACCGTCAAAAATCGGCGTGTTGAAACGCAATCCGAGTTTTTTTCCGGCCCAGCCAAGAATGGTTTCATAAATCTGGCCAAGGTTCATACGGGAAGGTACGCCCAACGGGTTCAGCACAACGTCCACAGGAGTGCCGTCGCTGAGGAATGGCATATCTTCTTCACGCTGAATACGGGCTACAATACCCTTGTTACCGTGACGACCGGCCATTTTGTCTCCAACCTTCAGCTTGCGTTTTTTGGCAATGTAAACCTTTGCCATCTGAACGATACCTGCGGGTAAGTCATCACCAACAACCGCAACAAACTTCTTGCGGTTATGAACGCCAAGGATCTCTTTGTACTTGATAATAAAATTATGGATGAGGGCCTTGATCATGTCATTTTTATCCTTATCCGTGGTCCATTTGTTCGGATTAACATTGAGATAATCAATGTCCATCAAACCTTTGGTCTGGAATTTGGCACCTTTGGCAAAGATCTCCTGCTTGAAGTTGTTGTAAACCCCCTGCGAAACCTTGCCGCTTACAAGTACATTGAGTTTCTCAACAAGTTTCACCCTGAGTTTGTCAACTTCCTTGTGGTATTCATCATCCAGTTTCTTGATATCATCCTTTTCCCTGGCCTTGGCCTTGCGGTCTTTAACGATCCTGGAGAAGAGTTTTTTATCAATAACAACACCTTTCATTGAAGGAGGTGCCTTCAGGGAAGCATCCTTCACATCGCCGGCCTTATCGCCAAAGATGGCACGAAGCAGTTTCTCTTCAGGAGTCGGGTCACTCTCCCCTTTCGGGGTGATTTTACCGATCAGGATGTCGCCTTCGCTTACTTCGGCCCCGATACGGATCAAACCGTTTTCATCAAGGTCCTTCGTAGCTTCAGCACTTACATTCGGAATGTCGTTTGTCAGCTCTTCAACACCACGCTTTGTATCGCGGACTTCCAGCGTAAACTCTTCAATGTGAATTGAAGTAAAGATATCTTCCTTCAACACTTTTTCAGAGATGACGATGGCATCCTCAAAATTATAACCTTTCCAGGGCATGAACGCAACCATCAGGTTGCGGCCCAGCGCAAGTGATCCGTCTTTTGTCGCGTAACCTTCGCATAATACCTGGCCTTTTGCAACCACATCGCCTTTACGGACAATGGGGCGGAGGTTAACGCAGGTATTCTGGTTGGTACGGGCAAACTTGGTCAGCGTATATTTCTTGGAATCATCGTCAAAACTAACAAGCCGCTCTTTTTCGTCGCGGTTATATTTGATGATGATCTCATTTGCATCGACATATTCAACAACTCCGTCACCTTCAGCATTGATGAGCACCCTTGAATCGTGGGCAACATCATCTTCAATGCCGGTGCCTACCAGTGCGGCTTCCGGGTTTAACAGCGGAACAGCCTGGCGCATCATGTTTGAACCCATAAGGGCACGGTTTGCATCATCATGCTCAAGGAATGGGATCAGTGATGCAGCGATGGATGCAATCTGGTTCGGGGCAATGTCGACAAGGTCAACTTTGGTCTTCTCGATGATGGGGTAATCTGCAAGGTAACGAACCTTCACTTTCTCCTCACTGAAGTTGCCTTTTTCATCCATTGGCGTTGTAGCCTGTCCGATGATCTTGTGCTCTTCTTCTTCCGCGGTGAGATAGGTAGGCTGCTCCTCAAGGGTAACCCTGCCCTCAACAACCTTATGATAAGGAGTTTCAATAAAACCGAGTTTGTCAATCTTGGCGTAAACGCAGAGAGACGAGATCAACCCGATGTTTGGTCCTTCAGGTGTTTCAATGGTACATAAACGTCCATAGTGCGTATAGTGAACGTCACGGACTTCAAATCCTGCCCTTTCGCGGGACAAACCGCCGGGTCCGAGGGCAGAGATACGACGCTTATGCGTCAACTCCGACAATGGATTGGTCTGGTCCATGAACTGCGACAACTGGTTTGTTCCAAAGAATGTATTGATAACCGAAGACAGGGTCTTTGCATTGATCAGGTCTGTCGGGGTAAATACTTCATTGTCGCGAACATTCATTCTCTCCCTGATGGTACGGGCCATCCTGGAAAGTCCGACTCCGAATTGATTATAAAGCTGTTCACCAACGGTTCTTACGCGGCGGTTGCTTAAGTGGTCAATATCGTCAACGTCGGCCTTTGCATTGACCAGTTCGATCAGGTACTTTATAATGGAGATAATATCTTCCTTCGTAAGAACCTTCGTTTCAGCAGGCGTGTTCAGGTTCAGTTTTCTGTTGATCCTGTAACGGCCTACATCGCCGAGGTCATAGCGCTTGTCTGAAAAGAACAGTTTCTCAATGATTCCACGCGCAGTTTCTTCATCGGGTGGCTCAGCATTACGCAACTGCCTGTAAATAAACTCAACAGCCTCCTTTTCAGAATTGGCAGGGTCTTTTTGCAGGGTATTGAAAATGATTGAATAATCGGTAGCCAGAGCCTCTTCCCTGTGCACCAGGATCGCTTTGATCCCTGCATCAAGTATCTGATCAATATGATCATTTTCAAGGATGGTTTCCCGTTCAATGATAACTTCAGTACGTTCGATGGAGACAACCTCGCCGGTATCCTCATCAACGAAATCTTCAATCCAGGCACGAACAACACGGGCAGCAAGTTTAGATCCGACAACCCGTTTAAGGGCGGCACGGCTCACTTTAATTTCCTGTGCTAATCCGAATATTTCGAGAATATCTTTATCGGTTTCAAATCCGATGGCTCGAAGTAATGTGGTGACAGGCAGTTTTTTCTTCCTGTCAATATATGCGTACATCACATTGTTGATGTCCGTAGTAAATTCAATCCATGATCCTTTGAAAGGAATGATCCTTGCCGAATACAGCTGTGAGCCGTTGGCATGGAAACTGGTACTGAAAAACACACCGGGAGAACGGTGCAACTGTGAAACGACGACCCGTTCGGCTCCGTTGACGACAAAAGTACCGCGGGGTGTCATGTAAGGGATCATTCCAAGATATACATCCTGGATGATCGTTTCAAAATCTTCATGCTCCGGATCGGTACAGTAAAGCTTCAACTTGGCTTTTAAGGGAACGCTGTAAGTCAAGCCACGCTCAATACACTCTTCAATGGAGTAACGTGGTGGGTCGATGAAATAATCCAGAAACTCAAGCACGAAATTATTCCGGGCATCGGAGATCGGGAAATTTTCAGTAAAAACCTTGTACAACCCTTCATTGACCCTATTCTCAGGATTTGTCTCCAACTGGAAAAAATCCTGAAAGGATTTTACCTGAATGTCAAGAAAATCAGGATACTCAGCCTTGATCCTGGTGGATCCAAAGCGAATTCTTTCGGTTTTTTTTGAAGCCAAGGTCGGTATATTTAATTCCCGCAATGCGGGAAGGTTTGAAATTAAATTTTATAAATAAATCATAGACCTCTTCACACTGGAAGAGATCTATGATTATATTAAGGTATAAGAAACGTTTATCTTACTTAATTTCAACCTCTGCACCAGCCTCTTTTAATTGAATCATTAAAGCGTTAGCTTCGTCTTTCGAAACACCTTCTTTAATAGCTTTCGGTGCAGCATCAACTAATTCCTTAGCCTCTTTCAGGCCCAGGCTCGTCAGTTCCTTGACTAATTTTACAACGGCTAACTTAGCCTGACCTGCTGATTTGAGAATCACATCAAAAGTGCTCTTTTCTTCAGCTTCTGGTGCGGCGGAAGCGGCAGGACCTGCTGCTACAGCTACAGCAGCTGCTGCTGGTTCGATACCATACTCATCTTTCAGAATCTTTGCTAATTCGTTAACCTCTTTTACTGTCAAATTAACTAACTGTTCTGCAAAAGCTTTTAAATCTGCCATTTTTGTTACTGTTTGTGTTCCTGTTTGTCGGAACGGTTATTACTAAAATTACTCTTTTGTTTTAAATTTCTGTTACTCAGGTCTTTCTGATAAAGTCTTAACAATTCCGGAAAGTTTGTTACCACCCGACTGTAAAGCCGAAATAACATTCTTGGTTGGGGATTGCAGAAGGCCGATCAGGTCACCGATCAATTCGAATTTCGACTTGACGCTGATAAGTGTATCCAGCTGGTTGTCACCTAAATAAATACATTCTTCCACATAGGCACCTTTAAGGCTGGGCTTTAAAGCAGCTTTTCTGAATTCCTTGATCAGTTTGGCAGGATCATTGGCGACCTCGCAAAACATGATGGAGGTGGGACCAATGAGCACCGGGTAAAACTCTTCAAAGTTCTTTCCGGTCTTTTCCATAGCCTTCTGTAACAAGGTATTCTTCACCACCTTAAGCTCAACATTCTTCTTAAAGCATGTTCTTCTGAGCCTGCTTGTCGTTGCCGCATTCAGGGTTGAAGTATCAGCAAGATAAAAGGAATTCGCTCCTTTCAGCCGCTCTGCCAGGGAATCTATAAGCTGGGTTTTTTCGTCTTTTTTCATGATTGTTGTCTCTCAGATTTCTGTAATTAAGCGGTAACTGACTTGGGATCAACCTGAACACTCGGGCTCATGGTACTTGACATGTAAATACTCTTTACATAGGTACCCTTTGCAGAAGATGGTTTCAGTTTGACGATGGTGTTGATCAGTTCCTTTGCATTTTCCACAATTTTATCTCTTTCAAAGGATACCTTTGCAACAGATGCGTGGATGATGCCAAACTTATCAACCTTGAAGTCAATTTTACCGGCTTTTACTTCGGTAACGGCCTTTCCAACATCCATGGTAACAGTCCCCGTTTTAGGATTGGGCATGAGTCCCCGTGGTCCGAGGATTCGTCCGAGTGCACCAACCTTGGCCATAACACTGGGCATGGTAATAATAACGTCAACATCCGTCCAACCGCCTTTGATCTTCTCTACATAATCATCCAACCCTACAAAGTCGGCGCCAGCAGCCAGTGCTTCTTCCTCCTTGTCGGGAGTGCAAAGAACCAGAACACGAATGGTTTTGCCTGTACCGTGAGGAAGCGTCACGATGCCACGCACCATTTGATTGGCTTTACGGGGGTCGACCCCCAAACGAACGTCAATATCAACGGATGAATCAAATTTAGTATTGCTGATCTCTTTTACGAGCACAGCAGCATCCGCCAACGAATAAACGGCATTCTTGTCAATTTTAGACAAGGCAACCTTCCTCTTTTTTGTCAGCTTTATCATTTTGGTTTATTTAATTGTTGTTAATGAGGTCTTTTAAACAACTGGATTCAGTACTATTAACGCTTAAACGGTGCAGTTCCGGTAACGGTAATGCCCATGCTGCGTGCAGTTCCTGCAACCATTTTTGTCGCAGATTCCAGCGTGAATGCATTTAAGTCGGGCATTTTATCTTCCGCTATCTTCTGCACCTGCTCCCATGAAACTGAAGCAACTTTATTCCGGTTCGGTTCCGGCGAACCCTTCTGGAGTTTTGAAACTTCCATCAATTGTACAGCAACAGGAGGCGTTTTGACAACAAAGTCAAACGATTTATCACGGTAAACAGTGATGATGACAGGAATAACTTTCCCTGCCTTATCCTGTGTACGGGCATTGAACTGTTTGCAAAATTCCATGATGTTCACACCCTTGGCACCTAATGCAGGTCCGATGGGGGGTGATGGGTTTGCAGCCGCTCCCTTGATCTGTAGCTTGATTATTCCACTTACTTCTTTTGCCATTTTACGATCTGATTGGTGTGGAGACGCACCGCGGTGCGTCTTACAATTAATTATTGAAAATCATCACACGCGGTATGATGCTACTACTCTTTTTGTACTTGCATGAAACTTAACTCCAGCGGGGTCTTTCTTCCGAAAATCTTGACCATCACTTTCAGCTTTTTCTTCTCTTCGTTGATCTCTTCAATCACTCCGCTGAAACTGTTGAAAGGACCGTCAACAACTGTAACGGTTTCTCCGACAATAAACGGGATGTTCACCTCTTCGCCCTGTTCCGACAATTCATCAAATTTCCCCAGGATCCTTTTCACTTCTGAAGGACGAAGCGGGTGAGCTTCTCCCTTAGCACCCAGGAATCCGAGAACTCCGGGGATATTCCTGATGATGTGGGGAACTTCTCCGGTCAATGTAGCTTCTATCAGCACATAACCGGGAAAGTAATTGCGTTCTTTACTCACTTTCTTGCCGTTCCTGATCAGGTAAACTTTCTCCGTGGGAATAAGTACCTGTGAAACAAAATCTTCGAGGTGATGGTTAATGATTTCACTTTCCAGATATTGCTTAACCTTCTTCTCATTCCCGGAGATAGCCCTCACAACGTACCATTTTTTGGTTACTTCAGTCATGCTGATAAGGAGATTGATACTCTGTTTGTTGGTTTAATCTTGAATGTAAAACCCAGACGGTTTTAAAAGAGTTTGTAGAACTGGATGAGGACGTTGCGAAACACTTCGTCCATGGCGAAAACCAGAATAGCGATGATCAGGGATGCAACAGAGACCACAATGGCGCTGCCTTGCAACTCAGACCAGGAAGGCCAGGATACCTTATGCATAAGCTCATCATAGCTTTCCTGGATATAGGTGACAACTTTATTGTTAGCCATTTGTTTCACGTTTTGCACGGGTGGTAGGACTCGAACCCACAGCCTACGGTTTTGGAGACCGCCACTCTACCAGTTGAGCTACACCCGTGTGTAATTAAACTTTAATTGCTTAACGATACCGTGAACTGGCGAAATAACTTTCACTATTTCACCATTTCACGGTTTCGCTATTTATAATTAATCAAGAATCTCAGTAACCTGACCTGCACCAACGGTACGGCCACCTTCACGGATAGCGAAGCGAAGACCTTTGCTCATTGCGATTTCAGCAATCAGGTCAACATGGATGGTGATGTTGTCACCAGGCATACACATTTCAACACCTTCCGGCAGATGGATCTCTCCCGTAACGTCTGTCGTACGGAAATAGAACTGCGGACGATATTTGTTGTGGAATGGAGTATGACGTCCACCTTCCTGAGTTTTCAGTACATAAATCTCAGCCTTGAATTTTTTGTGCGGAGTGATTGAACCCGGTTTGGCAATAACCATACCACGACGGATGGCTTCTTTGTCAACACCGCGGAGCAGCAGACCAGCGTTGTCACCGGCTTCTCCCCTGTCGAGGATCTTGCGGAACATTTCAACTCCGGTAACAACTGACTTCAGTTTTTCAGCACCCATACCAATGATGTCAACAGGGTCGCCGGTATTGATAACACCGGTTTCAATTCTGCCTGTGGCAACAGTTCCACGACCGGTGATTGAGAACACGTCTTCAACCGGCATGAGGAATGGCTTGTCAACATCGCGCATTGGCAATGGGATGTAGGTGTCAACAGCGTCCATCAGTTCCATAATTTTATCAACCCATTTGGGTTCCTTGTTCAATCCACCCAATGCAGACCCCTGGATAACAGGAGTGTTGGCACCGTCAAAACCGTAGAAGGTCAGCAGGTCGCGGATTTCCATCTCAACGATCTCAAGAATTTCAGGATCGTCAACACTGTCGCATTTGTTCATGAAAACAACGAGCTTGGGTACACCAACCTGACGTGCGAGCAGAATATGTTCGCGGGTCTGTGGCATGGGGCCGTCGGTTGCAGCAACTACGATGATGGCGCCGTCCATCTGGGCAGCACCGGTAACCATGTTCTTAATGTAGTCAGCGTGACCCGGACAGTCAACGTGCGCATAGTGACGGAGAGCGGTTGAATACTCAATGTGAGCTGTGTTAATCGTGATTCCACGTGCTTTTTCTTCGGGTGCATTGTCGATTGAATCAAACGACCTGAACTCGGATAAACCTTTATCTGCCAAAACTAAAGTGATGGCAGCCGTTAACGTGGTTTTGCCATGATCAATGTGACCAATCGTGCCGACATTGACATGCGGTTTGGAGCGTGAAAATTTTTCTTTAGCCATTTTTATTAAAGTTTAATTACAAAGTTTAATTACAATTATCTGTTACTGTTCTCTTTTTTTTAGCAATCGCTGGAGACACACCGCATAGGTGGAGACGCACCGCAGTGCGTCTCTGTCTCTGTATCAATGCTGTGAGCCTTTGAGCAGAATTGAACTGCTGACCCCTTCCTTACCAAGGAAGTGCTCTACCCCTGAGCTACAAAGGCGAAGATTATTAATGAGCGGAAGACGGGGCTCGAACCCGCCACCTGAAGCTTGGAAGGCTTCCGCTCTACCAAATGAGCTACTTCCGCGAAAAAAGAAGCGAAACTAATTTCGCTTTTTCACCATCTGAATGGTGGGGGGAGGAGGATTCGAACCTCCGAAGGCTGCGCCAACAGATTTACAGTCTGCCCCATTTGACCGCTCTGGTATCCCCCCGAAAAATTTATCAAATGATAAATTGGTGATCTTTAATCAATTATTCAATGAACTCTACTGTTTGTTCCTTGTTCCGTTTTGATCCGGAACTCAGAGCCGATGGACGGATTCGAACCGCCGACCAGCTGATTACAAATCAGCTGCTCTACCTGCTGAGCTACATCGGCAATAAATTCCCTTTTTTAAAAGGACTGCAAAAGTAGAAACAATTTCAATACAAAACAAGGATTTTTTGAAATATGACTGAAAAAAGCACATTTTTTTTAACAAACTCTGTACCGAACTCCGAAACACATGTCAATAGCGGGTTTTCAGAAAACATGAAGGCAACCTTTTTCGGGTTGCCTTCATGTTTGCCAGCAAATAGCAGGGATCAGACACCCCTCACTTTCTCCTTGTGTTTAACAATTTGCTTGCGCAAAGCTTCAGCTGCCAGGTCAATCGCTGCTTCAAAGGTTGTTGCTTCCTTCTTGGCAAACAGATCGTACCCTTTTATTAATAATCGAACTTCTGCAATCTTGTTTTCTCTTGTATCTGTATTATCCATTTTTAAAATGACCTCGCTACTGATCACTCCATCAAACAGGGCATGCAGTTTTTCCAGTTTCTCGTTGATGAAAGCTTCAAGTTTTTTATCAGCTTTAAAATGGACAGAGTTAATTTTTACGTTCATTCCGACCTCCTTTTTTACGCCTTTGGATGGGCTTGTTTGTAGATACTCTTCAATTTATCGATAGTGTTGTGCGTATAGACCTGGGTTGCAGAAAGGTTTGCATGGCCCAGAAGTTCTTTGATTGCATTCAGTTCAGCTCCGTTATTCAGCAGGTGTGTGGCAAAAGTATGCCGCAGCACATGAGGACTCTTCTTTTCAAGTGTGGTAACCATTCCCAGATACCCGGTAACAATACGGTAAACCATCCGGGAATAGATCTTTTTACCTTTATCGGTAAGAAACAGGTCCCCGTTCTCCCCGAATACACTCCTTTTTTCATCAAGGTAACGTTTGATGAGCAATTCCATCTTATGGCTAAACGGAATCAATCGCTCTTTATTACGTTTACCGGTTACCTTTATTGTATCATGGTGGAAACTAAGGTCTGTTTCTTTCAGGTTGACAAGTTCCGACAGCCGCATACCTGTGGCGTAAAACAATTCAATGATCAGCTTATCGCGCAAACCGGTATATCCGCCGCCAAAATCCACCTCATCCAGCAACCGCTCCATCTTGTCTTTCTCAACAAAAACCGGAAGCCGCTTCGACGTTTTCGGGGAGGTGATCTTCCGCATCGGGTTGACCTCTGTAACGCCCTCACGCTGAAGAAATTTATAGAAGGATTTAAGTGTGGTAAGTTTGCGGTTGACAGACCGGGGACTGATTTCCTGGTTCATCAGTTCAACAAGCCAGGAGCGGATCATGGGATGATTGACAGACTGGATGTCATCAATGGAATACTGCATGTGCAGGTATTCATAAAACTGATCCAGATCAGTCCGGTAGGCAGTAACGGTGTGCGGAGAGTACCGTTTTTCGTATTGGAGATATTCAATAAAGCGCTGCTTCACCGGTTACAAAAAAAGAAAGAAGAAATTCTGCCGATAACAAATCATTGCATAAATATACAATGATATTCATCCAAAACAAAATTTCTTCCCGGAAAACTTTTGATCGCTGTTACTTGGCAGCTTCGGCGTCCTGAATCTTCTGAATGTAAATCGCCTTGTTGACTGCTTCGCGATGTTTGATGGACGGTTTTGTAAATTTCTGACGCTCGCGGAGTTCTTTCACAACGCCGGTCTTCTCAAATTTACGCTTCAGTTTCTTCAAAGATCTGTCAATGCTTTCGCCTTCTTTAACAGGTACGATAATCATGAGTTACGCTCTCTTTCTTGTTACTGTGAATACTAAAATTTTATAAAGGGCTGCAAAAGTACAAAGTATATTTGGGATTTCCAAAAGAATTCTTTTTAACGTGACGCGTGACAGGTGACAGGTGACGCGTGACAGGTGACGGAGTGGCTATAGGTTGGTCAGGATGAAGTCGGTCATACGTTTGTAAAGGTGGAAACTGGTGTTCTTCCCCGTATAGATACCGTGGTTGCTGTTTGGGTAGAACTGCGACTCAAACTGTTTGTCGGAGCCCACCAGGGCTGTCACCATGTCGTAGGTATTCTGTGGGTGAACATTGTCATCGGCCATACCGCAAATAATCAACAGCTTGCCTTTCAGCTTTGCTGCATGGTTAACCGGAGAATTGTCTTCATAACCGGTGTCGTTTTCCTTCGGGGTTCTCATATACCGCTCTGTATATATGTTGTCATAATATTTCCAGTTGGTCACCGGGGCTACAGCCACTCCGAAACTGAAGTAATCAGCACCTTTCGTGAGGCAGGAAAGGGTCAGGTAGCCGCCAAAGCTCCATCCCCACATACCGATCCTCGCTTTATCAACATAATCAAGGGTTCCCAGGTATTTAGCTGCTTCAATCTGGTCGAGCGTTTCATATTTCCCCAGCTCAAGGTAGGTGCATTTTTTAAATGCATCTCCCCTGCCGCCGGTTCCGCGGTTGTCGACAGAAACCACAATGATGCCGTGCTGCGCCCACAACTGGTTCCAGGAAGATACCGTTCCCCAGGAATTATTGACGGTCTGGGATCCGGGACCACCGTAAATGGTAAATAATACGGGATATTTCTTCGACGGATCAAAATCGGGAGGTTTTACCATCAACCCGTTGAGTTCAGTGCCGTCGGATGTTTTGAACTTAAAAAATTCTGCTTTGCTGAAGCCATATTCAGCAATGGTTGTTTTAAGCTTTGCATTGTCCTGCAGCATCCTGACATCCGTGCCATTTGCCTTGTAAACGGCTACATACGACGGTGTGTTGATATCTGACCAGCGACCGATATAATAGCTGAAGGTTTTGCTGAAATCAACAGCGTTCCCGCCCTGCCTGCTGTTCAGTTTGTTCTTTTTCTTTCCGTCAAGACTTACCGCACAGATATCCTTGTCCATCGGGGATGTTTCTGTTGATGAATAATAGACCAGGTTGTTCTTCTCATCCGCGCCAAGCACATCAAGCACCTCGAAATTTCCCTGTGTCAGTTGCCTTAACTGCTTTCCCGCCAGATCATACAAATAAATATGTCTGTATCCGTCCTTTTCACTGGTCAACAGGAACTCTTTGTTGTTTTTGAGGAAATGCCAGTGGTCGTTGATCTCAATGTAGCTTTTATTTTCCTCGGTGTAAATCACTTTTGTAGTGCCTGTTGCCGCATCGGCAAGGAGTAGTTCCAGTTTGTTCTGATGGCGGTTCAACCGGTACAATGCCAGGGTGTTGGGATCTTCGGTCCATTTGATCCTGGGAATATATATATCTTTCTCACTGCCAATATCAACTAATGTTGTTTTCTTTGATCCCAGGTCATAGAGATATATGCCGATCACTGAATTGTCCTCTCCGGCCTTGGGATATTTGTACTTGTATTGTTCAGGGTATAAGTCACCGTAATAGGTCAGCTGGTATTCCCTCACCTTGCTTTCGTCAAACCTGTAGTAAGCAATCCGCTTCCCATCTGGCGACCATTCAAATGCCTTGGAGAACTCAAACTCCTCTTCGTACACCCAGTCGGTGGCACCGTTGATGATTTCATTGGCTTTGCCATCGGTGGTTACCTGTATTTCGACACCATTTTCCTGTCTGTCCGATTTACCTCCAGCATTGAACATTCCTACAGATATATCCTTGATAAATAAATTATTATCCCTGACGAAGGCAATTTTACTGCCATCCGGGGAAAAGGTAGCCAGGCGTTGCTTCCCTCCGCCTGACAGCGGCATCAGCTTTTTGGTTTGGAGGTCAAATACATAAAAGGTTGCCTTCGATGACCGGCGATAGATTGCCTCATCATCCGTGGCGAACAGGATCTTTGTTTCGTCGCCGCTGAATTCAAAACCGTTCATATCAATGGGGGCGGTATCTCCTGCCGGGATCAGTTCTTTGGCCAAAACCACTGAACCGGTGTATTTTCCGGTGGCGTATTCGTAAATATTCAAACTGTCCTTTTTTAGCTGGCAGTAATGGTCTCCGTCGTTCATCGACTCCACCCCGGGAACGCCTTTTGAGGCAAACTTGCGGAGTTTGTAAATATCTTCCAGGGTAATCGACTTTTTAGCATCCTGGGATATGCCGGCAAACTGAACAGTTATAAAGAGGACCGTCAGAACGAGGGGAAGAATTCTTCTGTGCATGATAAACTGGTATTGAAGATTAACACTAATTTTGACAGTCAAAATTAGCCAAATATGCGAGAACGTATTGAATTATTTGATGTAATACACGAAACGTTCGCCAAACTGGATGGAGACGGGATATTACAGGTAGCAGGCGATCCGCCCAACCCGATGACCATCGGCTGGGCAACAGCAGGCTATATCTGGGGCAAACAAATCATCACTGTTCTGGTCAGGCCTGTACGACACACCTTCAGCCTGATGGAATCGGTCAAAGACTTCTCTGTCTGTATATTGCCCGATGAATACAGGAAATCACTCCATATTTGCGGAACCAGGTCAGGCAGGGATATCAACAAAATTGAAGCCTGCAACTTCACACTTGAAAAGTGCCTCGGCGCTGATGCACACTTCATTTCTGAGGCATCCGTTCATATTGAATGCAGGATCGTTCACAAACATTTCCTGGATCCGGAAACGCTGGATGCCTTGATTGCCAAGAGATATTATCCGAAGAGGGATTTTCATATGGTTTATTATGGGGAGGTGTTGGGGGCGTATAAGAAATGACAAATGACGAATGACAAATGACGAATGACAAATGACGAATGACAAGTGACAAATGACGAATATGCGAATGACGGATATGGGAATGACGGATATGCGAATGACGAATATGGGAATGACGAATATGGGAATGACGGATATGCGAATGACGGATATGCGAATGACGAATATGGGAATGGGGTGCTGATTTGTAAAGTTATTAACCTGATAAGTAGCGCAGTATTCGCATATTCGTCATTCCCATATTCGTCATTTCCTAATTAGCGTTTGCAGTGTATGAAAGAATTAATATCTTTGCAGCCCGCATGGGATGTTAGCTCAGTTGGTTTAGAGCATCGCCTTGACAGGGCGGGGGTCGTGGGTTCGAATCCCTCACATCCCACAGAACATTTCCTGATAATCAACGGAAATCAAGTAAAACCGCCACTTCCGGCGGTTTTTTTATTACAAAATGTTACGCCTAAATAACCCCTGTTAATAACTTTTACAGGCAACTTTGCCTAAATTCTCGCCTATACTTATCTTTGTTTAGGCAATTCTTCAACCCCTTTTAGGCAAAAAACAAAGTTATGGCTACAGTTATCTATTACTTAGACAAAGAGAGAAAAAATGGATGTCTCATCTTGATCACATTTACCTTTAACCATCAGAGATTGAGGCTCTCAACAGGATTGAACGTTCCGAAACTGTCCTGGAATGGTGATGAACAAAAAGCAAAACCTGTAAAAGACTATTCTGAGACCAATAAAAGACTCAGGGAAATAAACAGCTTCTTGCTGGACACTTATGACAAGATTTTTCCAAAGGGAGAAAAACTGGCAAGCGAGGTTGTAAAACGAAAAAGCACGGAACTCAAAGAGGCTTACCAAATATTTATCGGGAGGAAAGATACAAATGCAGAATACCACAAGCCTACCCTAATTGAATATATTCCGATTTTCCAGGCTCGTTATAAGAATAAGGTGTCAGACAACCATATCCAGCATTTCAACGGTATTAAAACTCATCTTGAAACCTATCAGAAATTGCAAGGCACTGTAATTGATTTTGATTCCATAAACAAGGAATTCTATATCAATTTCACGGATTACCTCAAAGGTGCCAATTTAAAACCCAATACAATTGGCTCTCACATCAGAAGGATAAAGCGATTGATGAATGAGGCCAACGAGGATAAATTAACCAGCAATCAGGAGCATCGTGCACGAAGTTTTAAAGTGTTAAAGGAAGATGCTGACACCATATATTTAAATAGTGAAGAAATTCAGGCACTCTACAAATTGAAAATTGATGATGCCAGGATGCGCCGAATCCGTGACCTTTTTATTCTCAATTGCCATACTGGTCTGAGACACTCAGATTGGGCAAAAGTGACCATTAATAATATTGAGGACGGCAAGTTGTATGTAAAAACCCAGAAGACAAAAGAGCCTGTCATCATTCCGGTTCATCCCATTATTCCGGAGATTATCAATCGACATGGGAAAGATTACCATATACCAACAAACCAGGAAGCAAACCGGGTTCTTCGTTGGATCGGAGAATATGCCGTCACAAAGAAAATCACAAAAGGAAACCTTGACAAGTGGTTGCAGATCAGAACTCATACGGTTCGGCGTTCCTTTGCCACCAATGCTTACCTGAGTGGTGTACCCATACTCTCCATAATGCAAATCACCGGACACAGAACAACTGAGTCCTTTCTCAGGTACATTCGTATCTCAAAGCTGGAAAACGCAATGAAATTGAAGGATCACCCTTTCTTCAATTCGTAAGACAAGTACCGTAATCATTAATAAGCCGAGGATTTTGATGAAGGAACTGAATCTATTTCTTTACTCACATGCGTAACACTCCAGCGTCGCCGGCATAATCTTGTCTTTTTTCAAGGTAACCTGAATAGACTTTACAAGATATTTTACACCTCTGAACATGTATTTTTTAGAAAAGTCAAAATCGCGAAGGTCGCTGAAACCGAGCTGAGCTACAATAATCACAAGCTTTGTTGATAATCGGAAATCAAGGAACCTAAGGAAGTTCTGCTTGAACAGACTGTTATTTCCGTTGTAAAAAAGATTTTTTGTTGCGGTGGAACTGTTGGCGGTATCTCTTGGCTGCCCCAATGAGCCACCGGTGAGTTGGTATTTCATGAAGAAAAGCTTTGGAGTAACAGCCTTCCAGTTGATCATTGCATTGCCGATAATGCCTTCACCTGTGGTAAGATCTGAAAACAGGGTTGAAAACGGTGTCGAAATGGACTGGTCTTTATCCTTATAAAGCACCTCCGTGAACAGGGAAACCAGGCCGATATCAGAAGGCGCCGGATGCCAGGTGAAATCCTGCCACATCCTGTAATAGATTGGATAAACCATTCACTTTGACCAGTGTCTGCCGATCCAAATTGACCACCCCTGTGCCGGTGTAAAAATCGGTTCGCGCCGGGGCAAATTGACCACCCCCTGCCGATTCAAATTGACCACCCCTTAGAACGATATTTTC
>CAJBYO010000067.1 GCA_903959905.1 uncultured Bacteroidales bacterium | reverse complement strand
CAGAGTTCTGACAGACAAAACGCCTATCAGAGACCTTTTCCTGACCTCCGAGATTATTGATGATATCGGTGAAAAAAACACTCAACTTGAATTTGCCTTTACGTATTGATTGTCGAAAAAAATTAATTGGACACTAGTGAACAGCAATCATAAAAATACCCAGTCATAGGTATGAGTTTAACACACAATACCCAGACTTAGGTATTGTTACCAGTACCAAATAAAGGTAATTTTAACCTTGTTTTCACTGACACTTACACAAAATCTTTTTTCGAAAACAAGGGGGCTCACAGCAATCGTTTGAAGAAGATGGAAATGAGAAATATGGACTGGATGAAGGGGTAAATTTCTCCACGGTCAGCAATGTAAGTCCGTCTAAATACCACACAGGATTTGATCTTGGATTTTATATTGATTTTTATTGAAAAATGAAAAAAACTGGCACCTCCATACAGGAGGACTTGTCAAGTCCCCTATAGGAGCTGATGGTCTTCGCAAGCACAAAAAAACAGCAGCAGCAAATGAAAGAAGAGAGAAGAAGGCACAGAAATTAAAAGAAGCGCAGAATTCAAAGTGAGTACTCTGAACCGGTAAATATCCGTATTATTCAAGCAATATTTGACTTTTAAATCAACCAAATATTCCAGATTAAAAGTTGCGAAGACCTGACAAGTTTAATAAAAATCAATCCATTTGAATTAAACACTTAAACTAAAATGCATATGAAAAAATTATTACTGATTACCATTGTTTCTGCATTTATGACGGGAAACCTTGTCGAAGCGCAGATTGATAAGACCAAACTCAGTCTGGAAGTCACCAAGAAACAAGAACAAAACATAAAAATACTCAGCCAGTATACCTGGAAAAGAATGCTGGAAGGCACTTGTGAAGGAAGCCTGGTGCTTACCACACTTGCTTCAGGCACAATTGGACCCGATGGTAAACCGGTTTACCAGGTCATCGATAAAGAAGCTGCTCCGAAAAGCGGTACAAAGAAGCAGACCCAAAAAATTGAATATATCAAACAGGCTGTTGAACTTGCTTCACAGTACATTTTCATGTCGACTGGCCAAATGGTCGACCTTTTTAATAAAGGGACGCTCTCGGAAATAAACAATGACATGAGGGTCGAAGCCTTTGGATTCATAATGAAAGGAGACCGTATTAACCTGACTTTGGATAAATCTTCCCTAAATTATGTGAGCCAGGATATCTCAACCCTGATGAACGGGGATCCTGTCAAAGCGCAGGTTACTTATAAAATGGGGAACGACGTTAACACGGTCGATAAAGTTACGCTCAACCTGCCTGCTAAAAAGATCAGTGTGACCATCACCAATTCTGAATATGCGAAGAAACTTTAAGAGTCTGGATTTAAACTCTCATCTGAACGGAAAAATTATGAAAAAGACACTTTTAACAATACTTGGACTGATTGCTATTCTTTCAGCGTTTGCCCAGGTGGATAAAACACAGTTAAGCCTCGATGTTTCAAAGAGATATAAAGAAAATCTCGGAGAATTGTCAAAGTTCACCTGGAAAAGGAAAGTGGAAGGATTTGTCCAGGGAAAACCAGTCATGTCGTCGCTAAGTTCCGTGACCATTGGCCAGGACAGGAAGCTAAGCGCAGTAGTCATTCAACAGCAGTCGTATGTGGCTAAGAAACGCGGCATTCGTGGGGCTATCCAAAAAAGCACAATGGCTGATGTCAATGAATATGTGAAAAATGCAATTGAACTTACCATGAAATACATTTACCTTTCTGATGGGCAGATGGTAGATTTTTTCAATAAAGGGACCCTGTCACTATTAGACAATAATTTACAGGCGGAATGCTTTAATCTTCTTACGCAGGGTGATCATCTGAATTATAAGTTTGATAAGACGAGTCTTAATTACCTAAACCAGGATATTGCAACGGTCATGAGCGGAGATCCTGTCAAGGCTACCGTTTTGTATGAAACCATTAATGGTCTCAGCAGGGTAAAAAGCGTTAAACTAGATCTTCCCGGGGTCGATGTAAATATCAGCATTTCAAATTTTGAATTTGCAAAAAAATTATAAGACTCGTTTGATTAAGTTTTAAATATTTCCATCCATGTGCTTGAAAGATAGGTTACAAGGTCAGGCCAAAGCAGGTTTATATTCAAACATTTAACAAGTCAAATTATGAAAAATCTATTTTTATTTATGGCTATGGTTGGTATCCTGGCTGCATGCAACCAGAAACCGGGGGCCGGATCAGGGGATTCAAAAGATATTGTTGGGAGTGAGCCCGACCGCACTGTCCTTCCTATCCGGGAGCCGAAGCGGCAAACCTATACCGAACTTGATGTGCGCAACGCAAAAGCCCCGGAACGCTTTCATGTAACTGCGCCAAAAGGTGCACCCAATGTGGTGGTTATATTAATTGACGACATGGGTTTTGGCGTGTCGGAAGCATTTGGCGGTCCGGTTACGACACCAAACATGGACAAACTTGCTGATAACGGTTTAAGGTACAACCGTTTTCATACAACTGCCCTTTGTTCACCCACGAGGGTCGCACTACTTACCGGGTATAACCATCATAGCAACAACATGGGGTGCATTGGTGAAGCTGCAACAACCTTTCACGGAAACACCTCGGTTAGGCCGCAAACAATAACCCCAATGGCTGAAGTACTTCGCCAGAACGGGTATAATACAGCGGCCTTCGGGAAGTATCATGAAACCCCACCCTGGGAAATATCGAATTCAGGGCCCCAAGACCGCTGGCCGACACGTTCAGGCTTTGAGAAATTTTACGGTTTTATTGGCGGTGAAACAAATCAGTATGCTCCATTGATTTATGATGGAGTCACCCAGGTTGAAACGCCTGAAGATCCGAATTATCACTTTACCACCGACATGACCAACCAGGCTATTTCATGGGTTCGTTATCAGCAGGCATTGTCGCCTGACAAGCCTTTCTTCATGTATTATGCACCCGGAGCAACGCATGCGCCACATCATGTCCCAAGAGCATGGGCTGAAAAATACAAAGGGAAATTTGACCAGGGCTGGGATAAGATGCGAGAACTGACCCTCGAACGTCAGAAAAAACTGGGCATCGTTCCCGAAAATACAAAACTTGCACCCAAACCAACTGATATCAAAGACTGGGAAGAACTTTCGGCCGATGAGAAGAAATTGTTTACCCGCCAGATGGAGGTTTATGCCGGATTTGCCGAACAAACGGATTACGAAGCGGGAAGACTTATTTCAACACTTAAAGCATTGGGTGTGATGAATAATACCATCATCGTATTTATTGCCGGCGACAATGGCGCAAGCGCTGAAGGACAAATGAATGGCATGTACAGTGAAATGACCTATTTCAACGGGGTGCCCGAAACAGTTCCGGATATGATGAAGCATTATGACGACTGGGGCAGCCCCAGCACCTATCCGCACTTTGCAGCCGGGTGGGCGGTGGCATTGGATGCTCCTTTCTCCTATACCAAGCAGGTCGCCTCTGATTTCGGAGGTACCCGGAATGGCATGATCATTCAGTGGCCTGCCGGGATCCAGTCCAAAGGAGAGGTGCGTTCGCAGTTTGGCCATGTGATTGATATTGCTCCTACCATCTATGAAGTAACGAAGATCCCTGCACCAAAAATGGTGAACGGGATTGAACAGGATCCGATTGAAGGAACAAGCCTGGTCTATACCTTTAATGATGCCAAAGCTGCCGAACAGCACAAAGTTCAATACTTTGAAATGTTCGGAAACAGGGGTGTTTACCTGGATGGCTGGTTTGCCAGGACGATCCACAGGCCGGCATGGAAATTGAAACCCCTCAATACACTGCAGCAGGATAAATGGGAGTTATACAATGCCATTGAAGATTTCAGTCTGGCCAACGACCTTTCAGTTCAGAATCCTGACAAGCTGAAAGAGATGCAGGGATTGTTTATGAAAGAGGCTGAGAAATACCATGTACTACCCATTGATGACCGGCTGCTGGAAAGAACCAATGCCGAGTTAATGGGCAGACCAACGGTGATGGGCGACAGAAACTCTGTAACCTACGGGGAGGGCATGAAAGGAATGGGGGTTGATATTTTTATCGACCTTAGAAGCAAAGCCTACACCATCACAGCCGATGTTACTACAGATGCCAATGGTAACGGTGTAATTGTTTGCCAGGGCGGGCGGTTTGGTGGTCTCTCTTTTTATCTTAAAAACGGGAAACCGGCCTTTACCTATAATTACCTTGGGATGCAATCAACACATATCATGGCTGCAACAGCACTGAAACCGGGAAATTACAAACTGGTGTACGACTTTAAGTATGATGGCGGAGGAATGGGAAAAGGAGGCACTGGCACAATTACCGTAAATGGCAAAAAGGTTGCAGAAGGGCGGATTGAAAAGACACAGCCGGGCATTTTCTCCGTTGATGACCTCGCTGATGTGGGCCTTGATGAAGGAACCCCTGTCGCCGATTACGGCAGATCTTCGAAATTTACCGGGAAAATAGATTATGTGACCATCGAACGAAAAAAATAGTTTTCCGACTGCACCGTTACCTCTCCCCCCTATAGGGAGGGGCAACGGTGTAGGTCAGCATATAATTATTCAAGAATCAAAACAAAAACAACAAATACATGAAACAGTTTCTACTGCTATTAATCGCCTTTATTCTCATTTCTTTTCAGGTTTTCAGCCAGGTGTATACGAATAAGATTGTTGGGAAAAAAAATCAGACGCTGAAAGACAGTATCGAAAAACAGGACTACCCATTTGCTTTGCCCATCTGGGGCAAAAAGGCGGCGGCTAAAGGATATCAACTTCCATACTCTGCAGGGATCAGCATAAATTACCTATGGCAGAACTCTGAACTCGTCATTGATGATCTCATGGTTGGATTTAATGGCGGGGAGATGTATAACCTGGATGAAATCATCAGGTTTAATAAAGCCACCTCATCAGCAAATGCAATAAATATTCGGCCGGATTTATGGTTGTTCCCATTTTTAAATGTTTACGGAATTCTTGCTTTTGCCAAGACCTCTACGGCAATTGATGCAGGGATCTGGATGCCAAGTCTTGACAGTACATGGTCACAGATAGGTTCACTTTCCACAAAGGCGAACTTTGATGCTACATCACTGGGTTTCGGTATGACCCCGACCTTTGGAGTGGGAGGTGTTTGGATTGCACTGGATATGAATTTCGTCTGGACGGATGTCAGCGCACTTGATAAACCTGTCTTCACATTTGTGTTCGGACCCAGGGTTGGAAAGACCTTTAAGTTTAAAAATCCGGATATGAATATTGCCGGCTGGGCAGGAGCTTTCCGGTTGAATTATTCTGCTGCAACAAATGGTTCGATAAATCTGTCCGAAATTTTTCCAACCACGGAACTGCAGACAAAAGTCAACCAGGGTTTTGAAAAAATAAATGAAACCTCAATGCAGGTTGAATCCTGGTGGAGCAGCTTAACTCCGGTTGAACAAAATAATCCTGTTAACAAGTCAAAATATAATGCAGCGACCAAAGCCCTGGCAAAGGCCTCTGATGTACTAAACGCAGCCGATGGTGCCTTGAACGACGGGAAAAGTGCAACTGTCGAGTATTCCCTTGATAAATCCTTGAAGAACAAATGGAATTTCCTCATTGGTATGCAGTTTCAGATCAACCGGCACCTGATGCTCCGTGCCGAGTATGGATTCTTAGGTACCAGGCAACAATTTATCGGAGGACTTCAATACCGTTTTGGATTGTAACAAGGAAGTTTAATATATAACAATTTTTCATGAAATCAGTAATTGACAATTACTCCCTGTTTTTCAGTTTCATTGATCAGTATCTCCCCGGCGGATTTAAGGATATGAATGAGGAAGATATTTTAATCAGGAAATTGGAGAAACTGACAAAATCCAACAACCAGTTTTTCTTTGTCTTTGATATCATTCAATTGAAAATTCTTTTTTCAAGCGAGCGAAGCTTCAAGATAACCGGCATTGAATCCAAAGATGTTAATCCTTCGAATTTATTGAAATCGATGCATCCGGATGATCTAAGCTGGTACAGTATTTCCCAGACTAAATTGTTCAACATGGGGCATCATATTTTTAGTGAAGAGAAAGGAAGTGCATTATTGTCCACCAATTTCAGATTTAAAAATTCGAAGGGTCAATATAGGAATGTGTTGATTCAATCCTATTTGTTTTATACGGAAAATCCATATAAAACAGTCTTTATTCTGAGTGTATTTACAGACATCTCCTGGCACAAGGAGGCTAAACCCGGCTATCACTACTACTTCGGAAATGATCCTTATTACTTTCGGTATCCGACTGAAAAGATATTGGCGGAGGGAAATGTTTTTTCTGCCTTGTAGCAAGAGGCCCGGCAACATACCATTGTTCACGACTCATTAGATTATCACGTCATGCGCCGATCCAGTTTTAGTTTTGCCGTTACCACATTGGCAGGGAGTTCCATTAAAAACATTCCCCCTGTGATTGATTCACATCATATTGAATCAAAATACCGGAGGAAATTCATGATTTCCTCTGCCACCGCCGGAATACTGGAACCACTCGCCCAGGCAGAACGGATTATCTGGCAAAAACGCATCCTGAATTATAAATTAACAACTCCCCCGGTCTTCATCATCGGTTTCTGGCGGAGCGGTACCACCCTGCTGCACAATCTCCTGTGCCAGGATCCTGCCGCAGCGTATACCACCACATTCCAGACAGTTTTCCCAAACCTGGTCCTTACCCAGTCGTGGTGGCTGAAACCGTTGATCAATCATCTTGTCCCGGCCCAAAGGCCCTATGACAACATAAGCATGGACATGGATTTCCCGCAGGAGGAGGATTTCGGACTGATGAACATACAGCCTTCAACCATCTACAAATTCTTTTTGTTTCCTACTGATTTTGACCGGATTATCGAAGAGGAATTGTTTACCGGGAATCTTAATCCCAACTTATTAACCCAATGGAAGGAAGCCTACCGGGGAATGATCGCCAAGGCTATTTTCAACACCGGCGGTACGCGGTATATCGGAAAAAACCCTTGTCACCTCACCAGGATAGGTTTGCTGACTGAGATGTTCCCCGACGCAAAGTTCATCTTCATTCACCGGCATCCATACTACGTCATCGAATCGCTTTACCATTTCATTCTTTCAGTTTTCCCGGGAGTACAACTGCAGGATGTTCCACCTGGCTTCTCACGTGAAAAAGTGGTTAACCTTTATAAGAAGTGTGTGGACGAATATTTTTGTAACCGTGACAAAATACAATCATCCAACCTCATCGAATTGAAAATGGATGATTTTATGGAAGATATTCCATGGCATCTGAAGGCTATTTATGAGAAATTCGGATTGGGTGACTTTAACAAGGTTTCATCAGTGATCAACCAATACCTGGATCAAAATCCTGCACCGAAGCGAGAACCCAAGCCCCCAACACCTGAAACGACCGGCCTGGTTGACCGATATGCCTCCGACATCATGGAGAAATTAGGATACAGCGGGCAGACTGCGATAGTTTCAGCTTCAACAAAACCTGAAAAACTATTTCAATTTGTTTCAGGTAAAAAAATACAGAAAGTTGTACAAAACTGATTGCATTAATGCTATTATCAGATTAAAATCGATCGCATGAGAAACCTGAGAGCAGCGGTGGCCTTTGTTATAATTTGTTTACCGCTCACTTTGTGGGCTCAGAACAAAGACGGCTCAATCCATGTTCCGGATACACTTGATGCAGCATACGTTAAAATTGCCGGTGTTGAGATCACAGGCAATAAACTGACCAAACCACAAATCCTCGTCCGGGAGCTGGATTTCAAAATTGGTGACAGCCTGGCAACATTTCAGAAGGGAAAGAAGGTCAATTTTAATGACCGTAACTTTTATCCGGGCGATTCGAGTGAATTGCGGCTGCGTATGAATTACAGTCGCGAAAACCTGATCAATGCCAAGCTGTTTCTCACGGTGAACCTTTCGCTGAAATGGATAAAGGACAACGAGTACACACTGATGGTCGACGTGGTGGAGCGGCACTACTGGTGGCTTTTTCCAATCCCCAAACTCAATGCCCCGAATTTCAACGAATGGATAAGGGATATTGATTGGTCCTACCTGAGCATGGGGTTGTTTTTTAGTCATAACAACCTGTTCGGGCTCAATCACCAGACCTCTGTGATCGCCCTGGCCGGAAAAACCTGGGCCATCGCCGTGGGTTACAAAATTCCCTGGGTTGGCAGGGGAAAAAAGGTTGGGTTGACAATGACTGCCGGCTACACCAACATGTATTACGTCGAATATGCCTCTGTTGAGAATAAACGACAGATGCTCTATGCTCCCAACAGTTCCCAGGTGGCCAAACTCGGGGCGAAGCTGACCCTGCGGCCAGGACTGTATAATTATGGAACCATAAAGCTTACCGGCGAATACATCAAAGTTTCTGACTCGGTGATAAAACTCGACTCCAACTACCTAGCAGGAAATAAGAAAACGAACCTGTCACTCAGCCTTTATGCCGATTATTATTACGATTCCCGCAACAGCCACTCCTACCCGCTGAAAGGGAACATGCTCCGTGTATTCGTCAATAAGGTCGGGCTGGGGCTCGTTTCAAAAGATGTTGACCTGTTCTATTACGGCATTGATTTCCATTTTTATCAAACCATTGGCCGGAAATGGTACGTGGCAGAAATGTTCAAGGCAGAAAATGCATCAGGTGAAAACGCACCCTACTATTATCAGTTGAACATGACTGACGGGAAAGATTTCATCCGCGGGTTCGATCTATTTACCCTGAAAGGCGACCAGATGTATTTTACCAGGAACAATATTAAATTCGAACTGATCAAGCCAAGCATTAAGAAAGCTAAAGCGGGACAGGAAAACAACAAGTTCAAGTCGCTTCAATATGCATTTTATCTGAATGCCTTTGCCGACGCCGGATACGTAGTAAACAAATTTACCGACGTTAATCCTTACAATAATAAAATGCTGTTCAGCTGGGGGCTGGGAATTGACTTTGTGACCTATTACGACCTGGTGGTCCGGTTTGAATATGCCTTTACTTCAATCGGCACCAATGGGTTCTTTTTTGGATTCGGCATGCCGATATAGGAATGTGATGATATGATGATGTGGTAATGAGATGTTACCAGCAAGCCTGAAAAACGAATAACATTAAGTAATTTGAAATGAAACAAAAATTGAAACAAATTTGCAAAATATTGTTTTGTATATTGATACTAAACATAATCACTGCACAAGCACAGGATATTAAGAAAGGAAATAGTCAAGCAATTGAACAAGGGGAGAAAACCATTCCTGTAACTTGGGAAAACTTTGTACGTGCTGAAACACACAAAATGTTTAAAAACTATGCTGCAATCGGAGGATTTGGCAAGTTTTTCCATATCCGTGCGGTTACACCTACGGATAAGCAGGATGTTGTGCGTCTGAATCGCGATACACGCTATTCCATTGGTGTCTTTGATTTAACAAATTCACTTTCCGTAATTCTACCCGATACCAAGGGTAGGTTTATTTCAATGCAGGTTATCAACGAAGATGAGTACACCAAAGCAGTGCATTACATACCGGGTAAATATAAATTCAATCGTGAAAGCATAGGCACACGTTATGTTTGTCTGATTATACGGGTTTTAGTGAACGGCGAAGACGAAGCCGATAACCACATTGTTACTGGAATCCAGAATCAGATAGAAGTGGAACAATCATCGCCCGGTACATTTGAAGTGCCAAATTGGGATAAGGCTTCGCAGGATAAACTGAGAGATGCTATTAATGTATTGGCATCCACTTTATCCGATACAAAAATGTGTTTTGGCGATAAACATGAAGTTGACCCAATCGCCCACTTACTGGGTGCCGCATACGGTTGGGGTGGTAATCCTGTAAAAGATGCAATGTATATCAATATAATTCCCGAACAAAATGACGGCAAAACACCCTGCAAATTAACGGTAAAAGATGTTCCGGTCGATGGCTTTTGGTCGGTAAGTGTTTACAACAAAGAAGGTTATTTCGAACAGAACACCTATAATTCCTATACTATAAACAATACAAGTGCTATTAAAGATGTTGATGGAAGCATTACCGTTCATTTTGGGGGCGACCCGAAACAAACCAATTTTATTCCCATAACAGAAGGATGGAATTATACTGTTCGCTTATATAAAGCCCGAAATGAGATCATTAATGGCTCCTGGAATTTTCCAAATCCTATAATTAGTAAATAATCAATTCAATTAAAAAATGAAAATCATGAAAACATGGAGAAAATCAACGATCACAATGAAAACAGGTATACTTATTTGCGTTGTTATGGCGGCATTTACAACAGGTTCCCTAGCTCAGGAAAAATCCTCTGACGGCCCACAGGCACTTCGCGATGGTGTCGGAGCCAAAACGATGCGTTTCGATAACATGCATCAGGTGCGTTTCATCGAGCTCTTTCTAGCCTGTAAGGATCCAAAGACAGGGAAAATGGTTGCCCCCTGCTACAATACGATGTTTACTTCTAAGGGCAGTCCCGAATCGAAAAACACTGCACCTCAAAAACAAGTCGAAGGTCTAGATCTGGAAAAAATAGCAAAAGAACAGGGCGTTCTCAAAGTATCCCTGAACGGCCCGAAAATCTGGCTACCCGATTGGATCGAAGTAGCTGTTGGAAATGAAATTGAATACAACGGCATAAAGCTGGGCTGGTGCGCCCAACTTGACCTACCCGAAAAAGGTGGTATTGAAGGTTCACCTTACGAACCAATGAAGATCGCCAGAACGAGCAAGTGGGGTTGGAACAAAGGTACAAAGACAATGCTCCTTGATGATCCTGAAGGCAACACTTGGATACTTAAGGGGTACCAGTTGGGCCTCCACTCGAAACAAACATACGATGAGTTCCTCGCCTCAGGAAAAAGCAACTTCAAGAAACTTCCCAAGGGATGGAAGGTTCGCATTATCACTCTGACTAAGGATGTTATTGAAATACCGGAAACTGGTGTTGCCACAATCATGACCGACGAAATGTTTAACGTATGGGACAAGTGTGGTCCGGGCATGACCAATTATATACCATAGAATTAAGACACTAAGTCCATTTCTAATTATTTTTTAATTATAAGACCTAGCATATGAGAAATCAATCGCCAGTGTTACTTCTCCTTTTATTTTTCATGGTTGCACCAAGTGGCTTGTATGCCCAGGAGACTGACTCAACAGGAAAAATCGGCACGACCATTGCAGATACCCTGAAAAATAAGCCTGCAAGGGATACCCTGAAAGTAGAACCTGAAAAGAATTGCCAGCAAAAAGCCATCGGCGACCTGTTCAGAAAGAAAGAGAAAGCCCCGAAACCGCCTAAGAAATTCATGGCGCTGGTGTTGCCGAATATCAGTTCCAATCCCTCCAATGGATTTTTGCTGGGAGTTGGAGGAACTTTTGGTTGGTACATGGGCCCGAGGGAAAATACACGCGTCTCTTCTGCCCCTTTCACCGTGGCGGTTACCTCAAAAAAACAGCTGATCACCTTTGTGAAATCGAATATCTACACCAGGGAAAACAAATTTTTCCTTCAGGGCGACTGGCGGTTTTACATTTACAGTCAACCCACATATGGATTGGGCACAAATGCACCTGAAACACGCAACCTGCCGAATGAGATCCACTGGTCAGGTGAAGGCGGTTCAACGGATTCACTGGCCTTCCCGATGAAATTCAATTACGTGAAGTTCAGCGAGATTGTGAACATGAAAATCAAGGAGAATTTTTATGCCGGCATCGGATATCATTTTGATGACTATTATTCCATTAACGATGAAAAACTTAACCTCGATACCATCCCCAAATTGGTGACCCCTCATTCTGTTTATTCAGACACCAACCGGTATAGCAGGGCGCATTACATTTTATCAGGATTGAGCGCCAATGTTGTGTACGACAGCCGCGACAACCAGGCCAATCCTTATAAAGGTATTTACGCCAACATCAACTACAGGTATAACTTCAAATTCCTTGGAAGCGACCAGGATGCTTCGGAGCTCTGGATGGAATTCAGGTCCTACATTGGACTTTCGAAAAAGAAACCCAGAAACCTGATCGCATTCTGGGCATTTGGCGATTTTAACCTCACCGGTGATCTTCCCTATATGACGCTGCCGGCGATTGGAGGTGACCAGCGTGCCCGATCGGGGAGGGGATATGTCAATGGCAGGTTCCGTGGAAAGAACCTTGTATATGGCGAGGTTGAGTGGCGCTTCCCGATCTGGCCCTGTTCAAATATTATCGGAGGCGTATTGTTTGCCAATGCAACCACAACCGACAACCCTGCGAGAAATGTCGCCTTGTTTCAGTACATACAGCCAGCAGTCGGCTTTGGCATCAGGGTGATGGTGAATAAATATTTCCGGACCAACATCAACCTCGATTTTGCCATTGGTTCGCATTCCCAAGGATTCTACTTTTCAGGCCAGGAAACTTTTTAAACCAACATGCTTTTATTTCACATCCGGCTGGTGTGACCGATGCTGCATCCCCTGAATTTCGGACGCTATGCGCGCCCTGGGAAGCTTTGTGAAAAATGCCTTCTGAGGCGGTCGATTAACCGCAAAACCACAATGAAGTTACAATGTACATGGAGGATAGAGGTCTGATAATTTTATCTTTGCGACCTCTGCGTTAAGTTGATCCCATATTTTTCACGACGGGTAATGGATATCAGATCTGAAAGTAAAAATGTCTTTTATTTCCTGTAACAATATGCTTCTTTCTTCGTCTTGAATTTATTCAGTCTTAATTTAAATTGACCTAAACATAAAAACCAAATAAAATGAAAACTTTAAAATTCATCCTCGCAGGCTTTATCTGCGCATTTGTAATGAATTACCAGGCACAGGCCATGGGAGAAAAATCGATTGTTGAAATCGCAGTTGGTTCCAAAGATCACACCACACTGGTTGCAGCTTTAAAAGCAGCAGATCTTGTGACCACGCTCAGCGGCAAAGGACCATTTACGGTATTTGCACCAACCAATGCAGCTTTTGACAAAATTCCGGCCGACGCCCTTGCAAACCTGCTGAAACCGGAAAACAAAGCCACACTTGCAGGAATCCTGACCTACCATGTTGTTGCCGGGAACATTGACGCTGCAACCCTTACAGGACTTATCAAAAAATCCAAAGGGGTTGCGGTTGTTAAAACCGTCAACGGGCAGGAACTTAAAGCTTCAATTGAAAACGGCAAAGTGGTACTTACCGATTCCAAAGGCGGCAAAGCAACAGTGATCGCCGCTGACCTAAAAGGGTCAAACGGTGTGATCCATGTTACCGATGCAGTTTCGATGCCTAAATAACAAGTAGTTCCCGCAGATTTTCGCCAATAGTGCGCGAAAATCTGCGGTTTTTTCATGTCGGCACCGTCAATAGCATTAACCTGATTGCACGAAGCATCAATTTTCCTTATTTCTAAACCATTGTAACATGAAAGTAATTATTCTAATTTTTGTTGTTATCATTGTGATCTTCGCTGTATTTCAATCCTATACGCTGATGTCGGCCAATAAAACCGAAGAGCAAAAATATACTGTCATCCTTAAGGAAAAGGATTTTGAGATCAGGTTCTACCCTGCGGCGACCCTTGCAACCATTCGTTCAATGGCCAAGACGTACAAGGAGCTATCCCGTCCCGGCTTCAGGCAACTGGCAGGCTATATTTTCGGCGGCAATGCAGCTAAAACTCAAATTTCAATGACTGCACCCGTTCACATGGACGTCAATGATTCAGTTTCAACCATGAGCTTCGTGATGCCATCGGTTTACAATGAATCAAACCTGCCGAAACCGAACGATCCCAATGTAATAATTAGAAAGACATCTGAGGAATATGTTGCCGTTGTAACGTTTGGCGGCTTTGCCTCTGACGATGAACTTAAAATCTATTCAGAAAAGCTGAAAACTCTTTTAAAAGAAAAGAGAATTGCCACATACGGGCACTACCGCTATTTAGGATATAACCCGCCTTACCAGCTTATTTGGATATGCCGACCAAATTGACCACCCCCTGCCGGTCTAATTTACAGCACTTCTGCCGATACGTTTGACCACCCCTCTTTTTTCTTCTTAAGAACGATCATTTTCCTGGTTTTTTAGGCGTTATACAAAATTAGATTCTT
>CAJBYO010000066.1 GCA_903959905.1 uncultured Bacteroidales bacterium | reverse complement strand
TTATATGAACTGCTTTTTTTTTCAAACTTAATCAAAAGTATAATTGCACTCATAGTTTTAAAATCCTTCAGGATTTTGTACTCAAGTTATCTATGCTGATGTTCCCAGTTTTATTTGGGAGGGTACTTAGTGGTAAAAAAAACCAGGGTTTCACACAAACCTCAGACTTCCTTCCATTCTCATGACATGATTGTAATTGATCAATACAACTAGCCCATTGGATAAATGAATGAAAGATTCAAAATGAACATGTTCCGGTCACAATATTTTTTATATTTGAACTATCCTGAACACTGGTCTGACTTCGGGGTCTTTTGCCACTCAATCTGACCTGAAAATTAAACGGTACATTATGAAATCATTTAACAGGTTATTCGGGATTCTTTTTATTATTGCCATGCTGGTTGCGGGTTGCAGAAAAGAAGAAACAGTTTATACACCGACAGGCCCCGACATTTCCTCCCTTACCCGTCAGTACAAACTGGCGGTTATGGATGCCAAAGTGGCTGAACCCTGGGAGATCTGCAGGGACCTGGTGGCGGTAAACTATTACGGCGACAGTGCAGCCGGTGCGGGCAACCTTACCTGGTCGACCGATTCAACCGGTAAGATGCGCCTACTGGTGACATCGTGGATGTCGCAAAGTTCCACGAAATACTGGCCTGTGGGGCAGACTTTCAAAACCAGCAGCAGCCAGGCCCATATGTCATGGATTACAACAGCACCCCAAATGGCTGTTTTCCTGAAGAAACACGATTTTGGCGACCAGGCATCACTGCACCTGCGGATTGCCCAGGCGCTTGGCATGCCGCCCACCAGCCCGAATGATTATTTTGTAGAATTCTGGGTTTACCCGGAGAACATCTTTCGCCCGTCGCCCGATCCCGAGATCACCGATCCCGAGGCCGGCCTCTATTTCCCTTCCGCTGCAAGCCAGAAACACCGTAACTGGTTTCTGAACCAGGTGGCGACCATGTACGACACTTCATCAACAAGTTCGTTTCCCTGGACAAGGCTTGGGTATACCTACGACTGGGCCAACCCGCTCCACCCGGTTGGCATGAGCGAGTTTGTGGTGGATACCTCTTCAGTGGTTACCGTTAAGCATATTTATTCATCATGGGAATATTATCAATTGAGCCTGGTTACCAAGTAGCAAGGTATTACCACTAAGGCACGGAGGACACTCAGAAACACTAAGAAAATAATTATAAAGTTCTCTTCTCTAAGTGCTTCTTAGTGCCCTTAGTGCCTCAGTGGTTGTTTTTTTTATGTTGCTCCTTTCAGGGCAATCCGGTTCAATCAGTTTGCCCACTCACAGCAAGTTTCTTAACTTTGGCGGGTGATAAAAAAGAGGTTGCCAAAAGGTCCCGGTACAAAGATCAGGCAGAATAAAGACCCGCTGTCAAAGACAGGTCTGGCCGTCATTTTCCTGCTGGGAGTTGTCATCTATTCAAATTCATTCAACTGTTCCTTTCATTTTGACGACCTCCGGCATATCGTGTATAACAATGCGATCCACGATATCCGGGATGTCAGCGCCTGGTGGGGTTACAATCCCAGCCGCCCTGTCAGCATCTTTTCCTTCGTTTTAAATTACCATTTCTTCAACCTTGATGTCAGGTACTGGCATCTTGTGAACCTGCTTATTCACCTGGCTAATGCCCTGCTGGTAAGGTGGTTCACCCTGCTGATCCTCTCTTCTCCTGCAATGCAGGGCAAGCCGGTAGTTAAACATAAGGAATTGATCGCCCTGGTAACCGCCCTGTTGTTTGTTTCCCATCCACTGGCTACCCAGTCGGTAACGTATATCGTACAACGGATGACCTCCCTTGCAGCACTTTTCTATCTTCTTTCCCTTTCATTGTATATGAAGGGACGGCTGGAGGGAAAACTAAGCCCACGCGTGATATTCCTGTTCTTCGGGTCAGTGGCTGCTGCTATCCTGGCCATCCTGAGCAAAGAAAATGCCTGGACGCTTCCGCTCGCTGTGGTTCTGGTGGAAGTTTTCTTTTTCCGGCAGCAGCGATTCTCCTTTAACTTCAGGGACTACCGCGTCTATGTAATCCTGGCATCAGGTCTGGTGATTGCGGCAGTTGCACTGGTAAAATTCCCCTACGGCATCTTTGAGCCGATCGGCCCGGCAACGGGGCGACTGGTAACGATCACGCCACTGAACTACCTCTTCACCCAGTTCAGTGTCATTGTCAGGTACATTCAACTGTTATTCCTCCCCGTTAACCTGCACCTGGAATATGATTTTCCGGTTTCTGACAGTTTTTTCAACCCTGCAACACTCTTCAGTTTTCTGCTTCTTCTGTCGCTGTTGATCCTGGCCGTCTACCTGTATAAAAAAGAACGGATCATCTCCTTCGGGATAGCCTGGTTTTTCCTGACGCTGTCCGTTGAATCAGGCATTATCCCCATCCAGGATGTGATTGTGGAACACAGGACCTACCTGCCCTCCGTCGGTTTTTTCCTCATCGTCAGCATCGGGATTTATAGCCTGCTGTGGAACAAGTACAAGTTCATGGCAGTGGCGGTGTGGGTGTTGCTGATTGCTGTCTGGTCATCCATGACCTGTCAAAGAAACCCTGTATGGAAGGATGATCTCTCCCTGTTGAATGATAATATTGAGAAAGCCCCGGATTTCGCAAGGCCCTACAGTAATCGTGGCGTGTTATACTGGAAACAGAAGGAGTACAGCAAAGCCATTGATGACTTCTCGCACGCCCTCTCCATTAACCCCGGATACCGGGATGCATACTACAACCGTGGTGTGGTCTTCGAAGAGGCCGGGGCCTTTGAAAGGGCGGTGGAAGATTATTCAAATGCGATTGCACTTGACAGGGATCAGCATATCACCTGGTACAACCGTGGCATGGTTTACTACCGGCTCGGCGAGTTCGCAAAGGCCATTGACGACTATTCGCAGGCTATCAGCATCAACCCGGAATATGCCGACGCATGGAACAACCGCGGCGTTGTTTACGTCAACCTAAAGGAATACGACAGGGCTCTGGCTGATTTTACAAAGGCAATCGCAATCCGCCCTGACTATACCGATGCATGGTCAAACCGCGGTGCGGCATACTTTAACCTTGGGGCTTACGACAAGGCAGTTGATGATTACACCCATGCCATTGGTCTCAACCCGGCCTACAAGGAAGCCTATGTGAACCGTGCCATTGCCTGTGGGAACCTTGGGCAGTGGGACAAAGCAGTGGCAGATTACACCCGTGCCCTGGCAATTGACCCGGCTTACGCGCAAGCCAGGTCTAACCGGGAGCTTGCATTGCAGAAACTGCAACAGGAAAAATAAAAAACCCTGGCTCAATGAAGAACCAGGGTTTTGATAGTTAGATGTGGTGTGTTTTATCGGAGCTGAAAATTAGTTACTGCCCCCAAATCTGAATTTCAAGCCAACACTGATACCCACATTGGTTAACAATGCTGTTTCTTTCAGATATTGATCCGGACTTGTCGATGGAATTGAAACCTGATCGTCCAGTTTTTTTACATATTCCCACTCAAGATCTTTCTTGCTTGCAGAAGGCATCTGGTCAACACCATCCAAGGTCCACTCAACAACCTTTCCTTTCTTAGGAGAATAATTCAGGCCATTCATGTTAATTTCCGCATACAGGGATAGTTTCTCACTGAGGTTATAATCTGCACCGATGGCTGCAGCAAATCCAATGGCCACGCCGCCGTGATCCTTGTCTTTGTATTTTTCAACACCCGTGGTGGCTTTTCCTCCCAAATTACCTGTTTGAGTATAGGTATAACTGTAATTGGTCGAATTTACCACCCCGATGATCAGGCCAAACCGGCCGTAAGGGTTGAGTTTTTCCAGGCCGGGAGTAACAACAAGGGCAGGAATGATCTGGAATGACATTCCTTTGTATTTATCATCAAATTGTTGCTGGTAGCCGGTTTGCGTCATATTGTATTTGGTTTTCACGCCAAATCCGATAAATTCGCTTAAACCCAGCTCTACGCCGAAGTATTTTGAAAGCATCCAGCCACCTGCCAGGTTAATATTCAAACCTGTTCCAATGCTGCCGGATTTACTCTCAGACACATCGGAAATATTGGAATTGATTGTCCGGTCAACATTCTGATCCGTGTAATAAGACAGTCCAAGGCCAACACCAACGCCCAGACGGGCATAATATTTTTGTGCATTTAACGCACCGGCCATGAGAAGCAGTGCCAGTAAAAGAACATTGTATTTTTTCATTTGATTTGTTTTTAATTGTTATTAAACGAGTTAACGCCATCCTGGCTTTTAAACAAAACCATTTGGTAATTGTTTGGCAAAAGTACTATAAAAATTTACTTATTGCACACAATCATCAGGATGAGTTAAAACCAAAAAAGCATGTTCCCTCAGACCACGTAGCGGTCCAACCCCAATAACCAGGGGTGAAGCCCCTGGAGCAGGGGTGCTACCCCGGAGCAGAGATGCAGCCCCTGGAGCAGATGTGCCGCCCAGGGCAGGATCACCTCCCCCCAAATACAAACGGGAACACAAAGATCACCACCGCGCAATAGACGAAATATACCGGCAGGTACATGCGAATGACATGCTCCACCCGGGAAAGAGGTTTTCCCCTGAAACCAGCCAGGAAAAGGCCTGGTAAAATCAGCAGGAGGTTAATCAGTACCAGGATGTTGGAGACCAGCACAACGGTGCGGTTCGGGGTAAGTCCATCCGACAGCCGTGTAATGATGGCCGACAGGGCAAATAGATCTATAAAAAGGGTCACAGCGGCAAGCAGGAACAAAACAATAACATTCAGGGTGCGGATATTGGATTTGTCAAGCTCCGAAAGTGAAAAAACGATGATGACCATCACCCCAAGCAACAGCAGGTTGAAAATGATCAGAAAATCACGGTTTTTTGCCAGGTCAATGCCCGACAGGGAGATAGCAACCAGGTACACAACAGTAAGGATAAATACGAGCGGGGTAAAAATGCGTGCAATGACAGGCGCTATGCGGCTGGTGATATCGGGATACAGGTCAATCAGCCAGGACGCAATGACCGGGAGAATTGCCAGCCCCACGATCCCTATGTTTTCCATGTAAAACTTGCCTATGTTCATCCCGATGATTTCAAAAAGGCCGATGGTCATGCCGGAGAGGATGGCCCCGGCGATGCATAGCAAACCAAACATGATAACCAGTTCGCCGTTGTAGCGGATAAAGCCTGAAACTTTTACGGTATTGTTGTGCCGGAGCGAAATCCAGGCCATCCCGAAGATGAACCACATGAGCAGGGGAGCATGGATAATTGCCAGGATGGTAGTGTCGCAAATTTTTTCAGGGAGAAAATTCATAAAGGCCCCAAGGATCACGGCCGGGAGGGCAAGCAGCAGGATGTTTTTAACACCGGTAATCCTGTTTCTCGCGATAAACCAGGCTGTGAGGCCTGCAAAGACGATGGAGGGGAGATTGCGCGACCAGAAATCCTCCATGGACAGGTAGCTGAAAAGGAGATGTGACTTTACAAGTACAACAATCACCAGTGAAATAACAGCGAGGGGGATCAGGCCGGTTTTCATCAACGGCTGTTTCTTACTATCCAGCTCTTTTTTCAGCCTGATCTGCCAGAACCGGACCAGGTCGGTGTCAAAACCCTCTGCAGCCTCAGGAAAATCAAGGGTGAAGCTGCGTTTATCCTGCCTGAACAGCACTTCAAGTGCTTCGGGGTCGTTGATGCTTTGGATGATCTGATTTTTCATGTTGCCTGGTTCAGGGTTTATACTAAAATAAACTCCCCGGCAGTCTGATAATTGTGAAACGGCAATATTTTTTATCCTGCCTGTAGTTGCCTGAAGCTGCATGAGGGCCGATTATCCAATCAGTCTTCAAGTATCTTTCGTAAAACTTTGTAATCCGTTTTTCCGGTACCCAGCACCGGGATCTCATCCACTTCAACAATACGCTTAATCCTTGCGATCGGTGCCACGCCATTTGTTGCAAGAAAGTTGTTTGCCTCATCCAGGTTGATGGGGAGTGTGGTGAACAGCACAATCTGGGCAGGTGTCGTTTTATCCGACCCTTCCACGGCGATTGTCTGTTTCTCCTGGCCTCCATATTGTTCAAGCAGAATTTTTTCAAGAAACGGCAGACTGATCATCTCCCCGGCAATTTTAATGAACCGCTTCAGCCGGCCGGTAATGAACAGGTATCCGTCTTCATCCACATACCCGAGATCACCTGTTTTGTAGTATGTTTTACCGTTGAACTCCTCAAAAGGGTTCAGGGTATCTTCTCCAAGGTATCCGTGAAACACATTCTTCCCGTTCACATAGATCATGCCCGGAAGGCCCGGCTGTAAAGGTTTTCCTGTTTCCAGGTCGATGATCAGGTGCGCTACGCCGGGGATGAATTTACCAACGCTGTTCATCTTTTGCCTGTCGACCGGGTTGGCGGAGAGGATGGGCGAACATTCTGTAATGCCATAGCCTTCCAGCAGCCGGGCACCGTTGGTGAGACTGTCAAAAAGCTCCTTAATGGCCAGGGGCATGGCTTCGGCCCCGGAGATGACATAGCGGATGGACTTGAAATAATAGGCCGATCCGGCAGCCATCATCATCTTTAAAAATCCCGGAGTTCCGACAAGCAGGTTTGACCTGGTATGTTTTAATATCTTCAGCACCTCCCTGGCATCGGTCGGGTTGGGTGTATAGGCCACCCTCGTTCCTGAAACCAGCGGCAGGGCAACCAGTGCCGCAAACCCGAAACTGTGGAATGGCGGTAAAAATCCAAGAAAGATCGTTTTTTTCTCTATCCTGATCAGTTCAAATGTGCCATGCAGGTCATTGGTGATGTTCCCGTGCGTCAGGGGAACGGCTTTTGGCATCGCTTCACTTCCCGAGGTAAACAGGACAACGGCGGTTTCATGCACATGCTTATAATTCAGCAGCAGTTTCGGAAACCTGGAGATGATCAACCCCCTTATTTTAGTGACGGCACTGATCCGGGGAATCTCCTTTTCCAGAAGTACCAGCTTCGACTTGATGCTTTCGGGAAGCTGCTCTTCAATTTTTTTGATGAAGCTGTCGGCCGACAGGATCACGTCTACCCCTGCCGTTTCCATGCAATGTTCCAGCACCTTTTTCCCAACTGTCCAGTTCAGCATGACCGGGATTTTTCCGGCCATGTAAGTGGCAGCAATCAGCAGGGTGGTGCTTTGCAGCGCCGGCAGCATGATGCCGACATAGCGGCCCTTCACCTTCTTTTTAATAAGCCCCGACACAACGGCTGCTTTCAGCAGGAAAGTTTTCCGGTTGGTCGATCCCACCATGGCATCATAAACAAAATACTCATTTTGATTGGTTGTGAAGGTATCCAGGAATTGCCACAAGATGTTTTTTTCGGAATCAACCTTTATAAGTTCCTCTCCCGGTAAATCAGGATCAAGCAGCGAAGGCTTTAAGTCGGCGCTTGTGCTGAACTGGCCCGTAACCACGAGGCACAGGTCGCCGATGGTCTTAATCTCATTAATCTCAGGGGAGGAAAACCCCTTGAACCGGTTCTCAAGTTCGGATACAATCTCCACGATGTTGAGTGAGTCGGCACCCAGGTCAAGCACCAGGTTCGAATTCAGGGATATCTGATCGGGCATGATATTCAGTATGGAAGACACAATGCCTTTTACCTTTTCTGATATCTCTTCAGGGATGGAATCAGCATCTGTCGGCAACGCCTGGTCACGAACTTCCTCGGCTGAACCTGAAATCCTTTCGGCCACGCTCCGTTTCACCTGGGGTAAATAAAAGAAGTGCTTCCGGAAAAGTGCCGGTTCCTCCCCGTGCAGGTTGTAAAATTCTTCAAGAAACGAATTGAACGGTTTTTGTCCCAGTGATGCCTTTGTTCCGGCAGCCGCTGTAATATCCTCAAATTCTATCGTGACGTTTCGTTTGGGTACAAAGAAAAACAGGTTGGCAAGCACGTAAAAGAGGCCTTTCAACAATTGAACGAAAAAGTTGGGTGATTTCCCTGTCTTTGCTTTTGAAAACATGCTGCCCCATAAGCCGGTTATACGAACACCAACAATCTGAACGCCGCCGGGGATTGTGCTGACAATCTGGTAAGCCGATTTTTTGTTGAAAATCTTCTCAAAACCCTGCCCGGCGATCTGACCGCTGGGGTAGATCACTATATTGCTGTTACGGCGAAATCCTTCGGCAACCGAGGTGGTAATGGAGTTCAAAACCTGTGTGTCGCGGCTGCCCGCCTCAAGATCGCTGACACTGACGGCTCCCAGTCGCTTGAAATACCATTTTACCACCGGGATGTTGAAGTATTTCTCGGAAACGACGGGCGACGCAGTGGTGAACCGGTAGATCTGGCTGAGTAAGATAACCGGATCGATCAGGGCCTGGTGGTTGGGTAAAAAGAGCACCGGCGTGTCGTTTTGCAGGATCTCTGATCCTTTAACGGTTATCCTGTAGCGGAAACGCAGCAACAGCCTTATTATGAAGGCAAAGATCTTTGATAAAAGGACAATGAAGGTGGTTGTTTTTTTCATTTGAATCTTACCTTAATCATCAAATGTAATAACTTTTGACAAATGAATAAGATTCAGGCTGGTAATAAATCCAGACCCGCGTCAGGCTGATCGGGTAAATTCAAAACTGCGGTTAAAAAGCACGCACAGCGCGCACATTGAAGGTGCTGCCCTTTCCGACGCCGGCCTGGCTGCCATTGAAGAAGTGTTGGCACCATGCTATGCCTCCGGAGTACTCACTCGAACTCCAATAGTAGTAACTGGCAAAGCCGCCGATTGCGGCTTTTTGCAGGTACATCTGGTTCAGTTCGTCTTCAGATGGCAAAAACCAGTCACTGTAATCATTGAGAACAAGATCGTCACAAATGCTTGCAGCAATTCCTGGTGAACTGCAGCCGCTGACAATAAGTGTGGTATTGGCCTGTCCTGAGCCAATTGCGAGGGCTGTCCCCGGAATTGAATTAGGGGAACATCCCCACGTCGCTCCGAGACTTTGATCGGTTGTTGCAGCAATCAGCCCATGAACCCCGGTGTTATCAACATAGAAAATGATACCTCCACCGTAATTCATGCCAATTGGAAATGGCCCGGAAGCGCTGCCTCCAATCATGTTTGTCCAGATGGTTCCGTTATAAACCTGCAATTCTCCAGAGGGGCCGCAATCTGTGCACCAGACAATAAGCCCGGCAGGAGCACCTGCGATGTCATTTCGCTCTAAACAGGTAAGACGGGGTGGCAAAAACCCTTTGTTGGTGAACTTCAAATCCAGTCCTGCTGCAGGATTCGGTTCACTGTTATCATCATTAATGCCCACCTGGGCGATCATGGTATTGCTGAAAAGGAGGAAAAGTAATGCGATAAAGGTTTGTGGTCTCATATTGGTCAGATTTAAAGGTTGAATCAAATTCCGGCTTATCAATGAACCTGTATCACCGGAAATCGGGTTTTCCCTGTTGCAAAAATATCATAATTTCCATAATTTAGACCAAATATAAATTATAAACACTGATTGTGAATAATCAACCTGTACCGAATCCAAATAAAAATGTTAGTTTTATCCGGTAAATAATCTGACTGACATGACCCGACCTGTTTTGCCGATAAACTCCCCGAAGGTGATCAACGCTTGGTGTTCCTACGATATCGCCAACTCCGCCTATATCCTGAGTGTGAACACGGTGTTGTTCCCGATCTATTACCAGCAGGTAACACAAAAGGCCTTTGGTTCGGAAATGGTGGCATTCATGGGGTTGAATATCAGAAATACCGTGTTGTATGAATATGCCATCGCCCTGGGTTATTTCATTGTCATACTCCTCACATTATCCTTGTCGGGCATTGCCGACATGGGAGGATACCGCAAACGTTTCATGCAGTTTTTTACAACATTGGGCTCATTTGCCTGCATGGGGCTGTTCTTCTTTAACGGGGAGAACATCGGGTTGGGCCTCGTTCTTCCGATGCTGGCTGTTTTAGGCTTTGCCGGTTCCCTGGTCTATTACAATTCATTTCTGCCGATTATTGCCACCCCCGACCGGCACGACCGCATCAGCGCCAAAGGCTTCTCTTTCGGGTATGCCGGCAGTATGATCCTGTTGATATTTAATATTTTTTCACTGCAGAAATACCAGTGGTTTGGATTTTCCGACAGCCTGGAAGCCATCCGGTTCTCATTTATTGAGGTGGGCATCTGGTGGCTTGTTGTTTCCCAGTTCGCATTTTACTACCTGCGTGAAGAACGGAAAGAGGTTCATTGGGATATAACCATTTTCACCCGGGGATTTCATGAAGTGGTCAAAGTGTTCGGCTACATCAGGAAGCGTAAGGCGATGTACCGGTTTCTGCTTGCCTTCTTCTTTTTCAGCATGGGGGTGCAAACCATCATCATCGTCGCTTCCCTCTTCGGGAAAGCAGAACTGGGGATCTCCGATACCATGCTCATCGTAACGATCCTGATCATCCAGCTGGTCGCAATCCTGGGTGCTTTCATATTCGGAAAAGTATCCACCCGTTTTGGAAACAGAACCTCCCTGATGTGGATGCTTGGTATCTGGGTATTTGTCTGCTTCTCCGCCTACAATGTGAAAGATGACTTGCAGTTCTATTTTTTGTCGGCACTGGTTGGCCTGGTGATGGGCGGAATCCAGTCGCAGGCACGCTCCACCTGGTCAAAATTAATACCCACGGAAAAAGGTGAAACAGCGTCGTATTTCAGTTTTTACGACAGTACCGAAAAACTGGCCATTGTGATCGGGATGCTCGGTTTTGGCATCATTGAACAGATAACAGGAAGCATGAGGAACAGCACTTTGTTGCTGTCCCTGTTCTTTATCGTAAGCTTCCTGATCATAGCCTTCACGAAACTGAAGGTTGAAAAACCTTCAACCGCGTAAACTCCTGCCAGTTCTGCTATTCCGGAATGTTGTACAGCGTGCAGACCTCTTTGTATGACATGCTTTTCAGCTCCTGTTCTGTTTTCTTCCCGGATGTTCCTGACTTCAATGCCTGGATGGTACCCGGGATGGCGATAAACCGGAACTTATTTCCGCTGGTGAGCGGCGGTGCAAACATATCTGAGGTGAATTCAATGCTTCCGTACTGGTGGATCAGGAAACTCCAGTTGGCACCAACGGCATAGGCCGGTAACGGGCGTACAGAGGATCCTTCATACGTGTCATTGGCCAGCCACGCATAGGCCAGCACCACGCCGTTCTCCACAATCCCCTGTGTGAGATCAGGGGCGGTGGCTTCAAAAAACCAATCACCCGATCCGCCCGACCACGCAGTGGGGGAGAACCATTCGGAATAATAGACCGTGGCATCTCTTCCTGCAGGTCCCTGCGGCCCCTGTGGCCCGTCTTTGTTACATCCTGCAAATACCAGGGCCGACATGGCCGCAACTATAAATAATGTCCTGAATGCTGTTTTCATATTATCACTGTTTAATGGTTTTGTATTGACGGGGCGAAAGGGTCTACCCCTTTTTTTGCAAAATTAAGACAGTTGCATCCGGAAAATGTTACATAATTAATTTTTTTTTCAATTATAGTTAGAGCCTGTTTAAATTTATAAATTGGTTGAATTTCTAATTTTTAACCTGTGCCGTAGGCACAATATGTGGGTAGAAGTCGATTGTTTATACAGCTATCTCGTCCCGTACGGGACGAAATAATGCATTTATGCACCTTTTTCTACCCATATAAAATCCCTAAAGGGATTTAAAACATTTTTCAACAGACTCTTAGTTTAAATTTCAGATTAGACGATTTTAGATTGCAGATTGAATTTATAGATTTTAGATTTACGATTAGCAGCACCTTAGCGTAATTTGAACCTTATGAAGCGCTGAGGAGGCTACAACATAATTAGCCCATAGCTACAGGATAGCTACAGGTTAGACGGGCTTTACTAGAGAGACAACTGATTGAAAGATGGAGGAAGGTAGGAGAAGCAAGGGAGAAAGCATGGAAATCATTTATTAAACTAATATATATCAATATATTACAGCCATAAAACTGAAGATTCAGGTTGTATTAATTATAATTCCTGGTTGAGATTGAACATTCAGGGTGTTACTAACCAGGAAGATGTTACTTTGCCAGCCCCAAGATTTCAATCGTAAATCCTATTTTCTTTATCTGAAATTTTACTTTTTCTTACCTTCACCGTATATCCATTACAAGCAATACAAGAACAGATGTCGCAGGATCTTCAGGAAATCATCAGCGCAACCATGAACGGCGACCATGCGGCATTCAGAAAACTGGTAACGATGTATCAGCAACCCGCCTACCGCCTCGCTTTCAGGATCCTCGGCAACGAAGATGAGGCCCGCGACGCCGTTCAGGAAACCTTCATCAAGATCTGGCAGAAGATCGGCTCGTTTGACACATCCCGGGAGTTTGCGCCATGGATGTTTCGGATCCTCGCCAATACCGCCACCGACCGACAACGGGCCATCCTCCGGCACCCCATGGTGCCAATGGACGGGGTCATGCAGAAAATTGAGTACATGCAGCAGCATGACCAGGCAACACCGGCTGAAAACAGGGAACTGGCCATCCTCATCAGCCGTATTGCCGACACGCTTCCGGTGAAACAGAGGCTCGTCTTTCTCCTCCGGGATATGGAAGGAATGGCATCAGCCGAGGTGGAACTTATTACCGACCTGGATGAAAATGCAGTAAAAAGCAACCTCTACCATGCACGGAAGAAAGTGCGGGAGAAACTGGTACAATTATTTGAAAAGGAAAGGAACATAGTATGAATTGCAATGATGTCAGTGAATTTCTCGACAGGATGATCTTTGAGGAGGTTTCTGCAGGTGACGACCTGGTGAAACACATTGATGCCTGTCCCGACTGCAGCCGGGAGTATCTGGATGCGTTGAAGGCCCGGGCGGCTGTAGCCATGGCGCGCGGGAATAATCCTGAACTCATTGCTCCCATTGACCTGACGGACGACATCATGCAGGCCGTTGACCGGGAATCAGGGAAAACGGCTGTTTTATCCGTTTACCTTGCAAAGTTGCTGGCCGCTGCTTCCATTGCACTTTGCATGGTTTTCGGCTATGAACAGTTTGAAGTGGTGCGGAAGGTGAGTGCCCTTGAAATACAGTTCTCACAGGCAGGGAGCGGTTTCCAATACACAGGCCCGGCCCGGCTGGCCGCTTCGCTTGACATCAGAAATTCAGGTATCTCCCTTTCAAAGGTTGAAAAAGTGCTGGCAGCAGGCACCGGAACCAGGCTGGCATCATTCATGGATATTCAGAAACGATTCATTAACAGAAAACAAAAATGAAAACAAGATATTTGGTTTTAGTACTGGCCACCCTCGCCATGGCCCTTAGCGCATGCAGGGAAATTACCATCACGACAACAGTCAACCGCGACGGCACCTTCACCCGTATGATCACCGTTTCCGGCGATTCGGCGGAGGCCTTTAAAAAGGAGCTACCCTGGCCGGTGGACGCCTCCTGGGCCATGACATCCAGGAAGGACACCGCAGGGAAAGATAAGTTCATTGTGACCTACACGAAAAAATACAAAGACTCCGAAGAACTTGCATCGGAAACATCCAGCGACACAAGCTGGCTCAGGCAGGTGATGCGCCATACGGAGATTAACAAAAGGTTCGGGTTCTTCTATTCCTACCTCAGTTATAAAGAAGTTTATACCGCAGCCAACCCGTTCACTGCCCTGCCGTACAAAGAGCACTTGTCGGCCGAAGAAATTCTTTGGCTGACCCACAGGCATCCCATCCAGGGCCCGTCCGACAGCCTTGAAATGAAAAGTGCTGAAGATAAAGCAATGTCCTTCCTGGTTGAATCGGCAGCAACCGAACTTGAAAAGATCCTGGCAGGTGGGATTGCGAAGCTGAATGATCCCCGGCTGAGGGAGAACATGGTTGCCGGGTTCCACGACAGCATCCGCTCCGCACTCACCAAATGGTCGTTCAAGGATGCGGGCTCCTTTGTTGATTCCTGCGGGAAATGGTCGGGTAACAGCGCTTTTGAGCGCCTGAAAGAAGTTCAGCCGCCATTATTCACTGAGTTCAACCGCAAGGCCAGGTTCCTTGAAAACCTGGTGATGATGGAGAGCTACCGCGCGGAGACGGAGATGCCCGGGCTGATCACCGCGACCAATTCAACCGCACTGAGCGGCAACCGGGTTGCCTGGGATGTTTTCCCGATGGCATTCCTGCTGGAGGATTACACGATGGAGGTGGAGTCGCGGGTGATCAATGTTTGGGCGTTTGTGCTGGCAGGGCTGGTTTTACTGGGGCTTGTAGCGCTGGTTGTGGTAAAAGCAGTGAAAAGGTGATCCGGACTTCATGCAAGGGGATGGTTCTTAACTGTCAGAATTGCTACCTTTGTACCATAACTAAAAGATAATACCTATTATGATGCAGATCCTTGTTCCTGTTGATTTTGAAAGCCAGTCGCTCATCGCCCTGGAACAGTCCTATAACCTGGCCCGCCTGCTCCCTGCGGAGATTGTTCTCCTCTATGTGTATGATCCTCCAGCCGGACTGCGGTCACTTTTTGGCGCATCACAGGATGAAATGATCCTGAAAAAGCTGGAAGAGAGTCTTGCCGCCCTCGCCGCCAAAGTGCAGGATGAAACCGGGCTGCAGGTGTCAACCATCCTGGAAACGGGCCAGGTATATTCAAAGATCCTGGAAACGGCCGACAAACTTAAGGCCCAGTTCATCATCATGGGCACCCACAGCCAGCCCGAACTTCCGGGAAATGCTCCCGGGGCGCTGGGAGCCAACAGCTCAAGGATACTGCGATCAACCAAATGCCCGGTCATCACCATCAATGCCCGTCATCATTACGACGGTATCAGGAACATCCTGCTCCCCCTTGATCTTACTACAGAGAGCAGGCAAAAGGTAACCTGGGGCATTAAAATTGCCAAAATATACGGTGCCGGAATCAAGGTGGTTTCCGGTATATGGAGCCCAAACGACCCTGAAGTTCGCAACAAACTCAGGTTTCTTGCCAGCCAGGTGAAACAATTTATTGAAAAGGATGGCATCAGGTGTTCAGCAGAAATAGTGGAGGGTGTTGAAAATGAGAAGGCCCTTATCCCTACCGTACTGAACTATGCGGAACAGCAGGGAGATATCGACCTGATCATGATCATGACCCAGCAGGAAGCCGGTGTGATTGAATTTTTCATGGGGTCACGCGCCCAGGAGTTTGTGCGCCTGTCGCAGATACCTGTTATGGCCATCGCGCCGAAGGAACTGGGATTTGTCTCCATTTTCAGCTAAGTCCGGCCCGCCGGTCGTTCCGGAAAGCGCCCAACCAAAAGATTTTACTATGAAAACAAATGATGAAATACAATTTTGACCAGGTAATTGACCGCACCAACACTTCTGCCTTAAAGTATGACCGGCGCCAGGCCGTTTTCGAAAAAAGTGATGTGATCCCGATGTGGGTGGCGGATATGGATTTTGAAACGCCGGAGGTCATACGCAATGCTGTCATACAGCGTGCAAACCATCCCATTTATGGCTACACCTTCAGGGATGCAGGTTATTTTGAAGCTGTGATGGCATGGATGCAATCGCATCATGACTGGACAGTGAGGAGGGAGGAGATTGTGTTTACTCCCGGTGTGGTTCCTGCAATCAATTTTGCCGTGCTGGCCTTCACGAAACCGGGGGATAAAATTATCGTTCAGCCCCCGGTTTATCCGCCAATCAGCCATGCCGTTCCAGACCAGGGAAGGGAGTTGGTAAACAACCAGTTAGTGCAGGCAGAAAACACCTACCTGATCGACTTCACCCTGCTTGAAGAACAGGCTAAAGACGCCAAAATGCTGATTCTCTGCAATCCCCACAACCCGGTAGGGCGGTGCTGGAACCGGGAGGAGCTTGAACGGATCGCGCAGATATGCCTGAAGCATAACGTACTGGTCTTTTCCGATGAAATTCATGCCGACCTCGTGATGCCGGGATACAGGCACCTGGTTTTTGCCAGTTTATCGCCCGAGGTGGACAACATCACCGTCACCGCCCATGCACCGAGCAAGACCTTCAACCTGGCCGGATTGTCCACATCATCCGTGATCATATCAAACCCCGCACTTCGCGAATCCTTTGCACAGGTGATCAACCACATGCACCTGGGCATGGGAAACCTCTTCGGCAGCGTTGCTTCAACCGCCGCTTATGTTCACGGAGAACCATGGAGGTTGCAACTCATTGATTACCTTGATGAGAATATCACTCTTGCCGAAACATACATCAAAGCAAACATCACTGCGTTGCATATGTACCGGCCCGAAGGCACCTACATGATCTGGCTTGATTTCCGGAAATTCGGGCTGGATGATAAAACACTTAAAAGCAAAATGATCCATGAAGCAGGATTAGGCTTCAATCCGGGCACCGACTTCGGACCCGGCGGCAGCGGTTTCATGCGCATGAACATTGCCTGTCCGCGGTCAACTGTTACCACAGCACTGGGGCGGCTCAGGGAGATGCTTTCCGGTATCTCTTAGCAGGAAATCAACAGGCACATTGACGGTTAATCGCGCACACTGAACCCGATCATTATACCTTTATTCTTATCTCCATCCACCGAGGATCATGCCGGCAATGCCTAAACCCAGCATCACATATACCCCGTCAATCAGCCACAATACGATTGAGCGGCGCTGGTACAGATAGTTGATGCCCATGGTGAGCATGGAGAAAAAGAAACCGACGAAAAGACCGTACATCATTCCCAATTGCATGCTCACCTGCTCAGGTTTGTGGGAGTTGATGACAAAGTTCAGCGCCCATACCATGAACAGCATCAGCAGGAAGCTGGTGCCGAACACCATGGCCATGTTTGTTTTGCTTATCTCTTCTTCCTTGAACCCGACCTCTTTCTGCCAGCGTTTGCTGAACAAAAGCGGACTGTACCACAGGGCGCCAAGCACCCAGAAAAGGAGCGCTGCCACCAGCACCGCCCAGATATTTATAAAAGGATATGTCATATTTTTAAGATTTGAATTTCCAAATATAAGGAATGAAATGAAAATCTGCCCTGGAAGGTCAGATTATTTAAGTATCTTCCCTTTCACGATCCTTCTGCCATTTTCCGGGTTATTGCTGGGAACAAGCTCCATCCTTACTTTTTTCCCTTTGAACCTGCAGATGAAGGTTTCGCGATGAGGGCTTTCGATATATCTTAATTCAAGGATCAGTGTCCGCTGATCTTTCCATCCGTAGCTTCCCACAACCTTGAAAGGGTTGAGCCCGGCGTTGTGGGATTTCGCACCGTAGAAAAGATCCGGGCCGATCCGGTCGGTTTCGCCATTTATCCAGGTACCGGCGCCAAAACGAAAATCATACCGGGTATTGCCGATATCCATGGTCATGGTATATTTTTCCTGGCTGAAATCAAACCGGATGGCTTTTATTTGATCTTTGTTTGGACTGACCCGGAAACTCCGGCCTGAAATATTTGTTGCCGAGGCAGGTTCCCATGTATTGACCGGCAAGGGCAATGACAGCGAGGCCAGTTGCCGTTTCATGGAGGTTGCCAGGGAGTCATTTGAAGGAAGGCTTTCCCCGCCAATAGCAGGCAGTAAATATTTCCATACCAGGTTGAGTTCAGGCTGGTTGTCGTGGGATTCGCAGGTAATGACCACCACGGCATCCTGTTCAGGCATCACCACCATGAACTGGCCATAGGCACCATCGCCCCTGAAAACATTGTGCCTGCAACGCCAGAACTGGTAACAGTACCCCTGCAGCCAGTCACTGGAATCCCGTTTTGCTTCCGGCAGCCCGGCTTCCTGCATGATCTTAACCGTGGTGGCTTCATCAAACCATGATGCCGGCAACAACTTCTTGCCTTTCCAACTGCCTTTCTGAAGCACGAATTGTCCGAACCTGGCAACTTCCTCCGTTTTAAGACGCAGTCCCCAGCCACCTGTATTGATCCCCATGGGATCTGTTTCCCAATCCATCCCTTCTATGCCCAAAGGCGCGAACAGGCGTGGAGCCAGGTAGTCGCTCACATTCTGACCGGTCACTTTCCGTATGATGGCCGATAACATATAGGTTGCAAGGGAGTTGTACATGAATTTGGTTCCCGGTTCATCGACTACCGGAAACCGGAGAAAGGCCTTCACCCAGTTGGAGTCCTGGTATATGATCGACCAGGTGGGTTCCGGATACTGCCCGGTCGACATGGTCAGGAGGTCCCTTACACGCATTGCCGCCAGGAAAGGGGGTATGGTGTCGGGGAGATCGCCGGGAAAGAACGAAATGACTTTGTCATTCACCGTCATCAGGTTCTCACTCACGGCAAACCCCACGGCCGTGGAGGTGAAGCTTTTACTGAGGGAATAGAGCGAATGACGCAGGTCAGGGTGGTAAGGGTTCCACCATCCTTCCGCGATCACTTTCCCGTGGCGGAGGAACATGAAGCTGTGCAGCTCATGCTTGCTTGCAGCCACGGCATCGAGAAAATCAAGGATTCCGCGGGAGGAGACACCTTCCGCTTCCGGGGTGCTTCGCGGGAGAGAATCCTTTATCCCTGCCTGAAATGCAAAGGAATTAACACATAGGAACAACAGGTTGAATGCGAGGAGGATTGTTGAAGTTCTGGTTTTCATGGGTTCGGCATCAGGGTGGTCAAACAATCATCAAAAATAGAATTTCTATCGGTGAAATTCAATGACGAAATTCTTCTTATTTTAGCTGATTCTAAATAAGACTCTGGTGCAGAAGAAACGAACCGGTAAAATTCATGTAAAGAAAGGACCAAAACCCATGGAAGTGCATCCTCATGGCCACGTGCATGCAGATAAAAAATGGAAGGAGTACCTCTTTCAGTTCCTTATGCTGTTCCTGGCAGTTACGCTCAGTTTTTTCGTTGAAAACCAGCGGGAGCACTACATTGAACATGAGCGGGCAAAAGTGATGGCCGCCTCCCTGATTGACGACCTCAGGGCCGATACCGGCGAGGTTCGCAGAGCCGGTAAACAACTGTTGACCGTCATTGGTGAGCTTGATACACTGATGACTGAGTTGGAAAAACCGGCTAAAGAACAAAACGACTCGCTCATCCATGTCCTCGGCTTTGAAAAAATTACCAATTTTAACATGTTTGATCCCCAAACGGGCAGTTATGAACAGGTTAAAAACTCCGGATCCCTCCGTTATTTCAGGCAGGACCTGGTGAAGAGGATGTCGGAGTATGAACTTGACAAGAACTATATGCTGAAAATGGTTGGGCTGTTTCTTGATTACAGGTCTCAATACCTGATCCCCTTCTGCCTGCAGAACCAGAATCCGCATTTCATCGCTGCAAGGCTAAAGAAAAGGCCGTATCACGGACCTGTTTTCATAAAGGCACCATCTGAAGAAATCCTGGATCAGTTGTATACCAATGCCTTATATGAAACAAAAGAGTTTAAATGGCATATTTTTATCATGAAACGGCATGAAAAAGCTGCTATTGAATTGATTGAGGCGCTTTGCAGGGAGTTTGATCTGCAATAGCAGGTTTTATTATAATTTTAAATTTAAGGTAGCTGGAGAAAATTGAAGTCTGAACCATTTTAATAAACTTAATAAACGGCTTATGATAGTAGCGGATTTTTTATCAAAGCAAACTCCTGAAGACAGGTTAATCCTTTCAGAAATAAATCACATCATTTTGAATGCAGACAAAACAGTAATGGCTGAGATTGGAAAAATGATGGGAACAGAAATGATCCTTTATAAATACAAAGGCATTTTTAAATATGGATTGTCCATCACCAAAAACCATTTTTCATTGCATTTAATGCCAATTTACGGGTCACCGGCACTTCATGCCAAATATGCAAAACGATTGAGCAAAGCTAAATTCCAGAAAGGTTGCATTAATTTTAAAAATGCGGAAGCTATGCCATTGGATATAGTCAGGGAATTGCTTGATGATTGTGCCGGGATTGATCTTATTGCCTTGATGGAACAGTTTAAAAAGAAATGAAAACTGCATGATCGCACCCGACAAACTGCCCGCAATGGCAAAAGCAGCCCGCAAGGAGCACGCTGCCCTCGTGAAGCGGCTCTCCGCCAGCGACCCCCGGAAGCTCGACGATCGGATGCATGCCTTGCATGAAGCGGTGTTTGATACGATCAACTGCCTCGACTGTGCCAACTGCTGCCGCACCCTCGGACCCAGGATAACCGATGCCGACGTGCAGCGGATCGCAGCCTCCCTGCGCATAAAGCCTTCCGTATTTGTGGAGCGTTTCCTCGTGGTGGATGAAGAGGGCGATTACATCTTCCGGTCAATGCCCTGCCCGTTTCTGGGCAGTGATAACTATTGCTCCATTTACGAAGCAAGGCCAAAGGCATGCCGCGAATATCCTCATACCGACAAGCGGCGGGTTTACCAGGTGATGCCGTTAACGCTGAAAAACAGCGCGACCTGTCCTGCAGTTTTTGAGATCCTCGAGCGGTTGAGAAAAGGGGGGTGATCATGCCCGGCCTTTCCCTGAGTTGCATGGCCATCACATCTTGCTGATTGATGATGGTATAAGACGGTCATCAGATACTTGGTTCCCAATCATAAATGTAACTCCGAAATTTCATCAACAAATATTAATCTGCATGAAAAAATGGCTGTTTGTCAGGAAAAGAATTATTTTTGTATAAAACATATTAAGTCTAAATAAAATGAAAACCACTGTTTTCAGTTTCCTGCTGCTTTGTATTTCGGTTGTTTCTGTATCCCAAACATCCAATCAATATTCATGGAGGTACTACACTGCAGGGACTACGGGGATCTTAGGCGATTATTCGGAGGCCCTATGGATCGATCACGACAATAATCCATACATCGCAGCCTACACGCCCGGATGGGAGGAAGGGGGATTTTCAAAGTTTATTCAACAGGACAACCTGTGGATCAACTATTCGAACGTGCAATACCCGGTGATGGGCAGCACAAGCGACGTTGGGTCATCACGAATTTCAGATATTGCTGAAGATTCCAATGGCATCCTCTGGATGGCGACATGGAGGGGGATCCTGAAATTTGACCCATCAGCGGGGGGCAGTTCTATCATTTTCTGGGGTGCCAATAATTCTATGCATCCGGGCGGAAGGACAATGGATATTGATGTGGCCCCGGATGGCTCCGTTTGGGCTGCTGTGTTCTATTCAACCTGGGGGCAGGGTGGTTTGATTCACTATATTCCGGCCACCGATACATGGCAATACTGGGGATACGGTTCTACCGCAAATAACTGGCCCGACCTCATTGGTTTTTGCGAGCAACTGTCAGTTCAGCCTAAACCCACAGGAGGCTATACCGTTTGGATTGACGGTGCAGGATGGAATACGATGATCACGTTTGACAGTGATACGCAGCTTTTTACCTTATTGCCGCAGAACAATGTTGCGGGTGAAGTGGTTGCACTTCCGGGGAATGATTGCATGGATGCTGAAGGGAATTTATGGGCGCTAAGGGTTACCTCCCCGGGTAATCCGTTTTCACTTGATTACAGGACTCCAGCCGGTAACTGGGTAACTCCTTCACAACCATCGTCCGTGATGTCAGATATCTGGGCTTTCAAGGCATTTGGGAATCATGAAGCATTAATCACCGGGTTGAGCAGCGAAGTGTTTCAATTTAACGGAACAGCCTGGCAGAACAAAGGCAACTGGAAGGATGGTGCATACACTTCTGCCCTGGAGATTGATGCAGCAGGAAATATATGGGCAAGTGGCGTGGAAGGGGCAGCCAAAAGGGATGTTGTGACCGGTCAATGGCAGCGCCACCGCATCACGAACTCATCCCAGATGGATTATTTTATCGACGATTTATCCATTGATACGGAGGGCAATGTTTGGACAACAGCCAATGCCGGGCCGGGCGTTGGAGGGTTTCAGAAATTTGACGGAACCGGCTGGACCGGTTTTAATGAATTTAACTATGGCCTGGGTTATCCTTTCCCTTTCCCCACAGATAATACCGAAGCGATTTGCTACCGCCCGTCAAACGGTGACATTGTGGTGAATCCAATGTTCAATTTCCTTCACAGATGGAATGGTTCTTCATACAGTTCACTAAACTACCCGAGTGCCAGATCAAGAGGGTTGGCAGAAGATTCTCAAAACAGGTTATGGAGCCTTGGCGAAGGTTCCGGCCTGTCATACTATAATGACGCAACCCAGGTATGGACTTCCGTGCCCTTTACAGGGACGGGAGCCGGTGTCAGGAAAGACCCGACCCGGCCTGGTACTGTGTGGGCCTGTTCAAGTTATGAGGTGCTGAGAACTGACGGGAGTTACAGCTTTTCCAAAGTGGTTAATAATTTTCAGGAACTGGATCCCCAGAGTGATGTTCTTTCCACGGTCATCCCTTCACCCGATGGTATTTCCTGGGTAGGATCGAACAAGGGCTTGTTCAAACTGGATGCCGGCAACAACACCTACCAGTTTTTCTCCCCGTCAAACTGCGGGATCCCGGGTGAAAATATCACACCGCTTGCCTACAGTCCCGACGGATTGTTGTGGTTCACCAATTTTTCAAGCATCGACACGACACGCATCGGATTATGCTGGTTTGACGGGGTTCAGTTTGGTGTTTTCCCCGTTGAAAAAGGAGGATTGCCCCACGCCCAGATCCCGGACATGGAAATCAAACAAATCCCGGGCGGTTATGAGCTATGGATGAGTTGTTTAAGCCAGGGCATTGCAGTTCTTAAAGTGATCACATCCCCTGTTGGAATATCAAAAATACCTGTTGCAGAATCAGCTTTGTCTTTAACGAATTATCCCAACCCGGTAACCGGCAGAACGACCCTGAATTTTTCCCTGCTCAACGAAGGCCCCGTCAGCCTTACCATTTATGATCTGAATGGCCGGATTGTACGTGGACTGGCCCATACCGTTTACCAACCCGGAATATCAAGTGTTGAATGGGACGGGTGTGATAACCAGGGAAAGAGGGTTCGTCCCGGAATCTACACCTGCAGGCTGGTTGATGGAAACAATTCGAAATCAATCAAGATGGTTGTACAATCGGAGTAAAGAACTTTGACGGTTTGTTTCCTGTTTAAAGCCAGGATTATCTGAATTATTTCGAACCCGTCATTCTGCCATATTTTTCACCCATGAGTATATGTTGATATGACTGGCCGCTGCCACCTCCTGCCGGTTCCAGCACGAAACCCGCTTTCTGCTGAAAAATCATGACAATATCGGATCCTCCGAACAGGAAACATCCCATCATGTCACCCTTCTTTACGACGGTGCCATTGTGAATGTTATCCTCGAATTTTACTGAACATATCTGCGACATGCCTATGGGAAGCAGCGCCACCAGTCCGAAATCCTCCGTGTCAATTATAACGCAGCCTCTTGTTTCGATTGATTGCCATCCCGGAACTGTAGGGTCAAACATATAGCGTTGTATTTCCGAATCCCAGGTAATAATACCCCCAACAGCGTCCTGTTCCGCAATATTTCTGACTTCCCTCACAATCCCGCTTACCGGGAAGTGGAACCGGTGATAGTCCTGTACATCAAGAAATGTGTGCGTCATGATTCCATTTGCAAATTCATTTTTGTACGGGCTCTCTTCCCCGATCAGTTTTACGATGGATGTTAAGGTGCCGGATTTAATGGAGACCCCTTTTTTCATCACGATGTTCGAATTGCCATCGATCAGCCATATACCCTGGGGTATTGCATCCGCCGGGGATGTAACAACAGAACTGTCGCCGGGAGATGTAACCGGACGTTTATCAGGCGAAACAAGGTACCTTGAAAAAAACTGGTTGAACGATTTCCAGTTGGAAGGACTTTCATACCAGCCTGCCGACAAACCAAATTTATTATCTGTCAGCGCCAGCTGGTAATATTGGTCGTTCCATGAACCCGGCGTGTCTAAATACAGGCCCCATGCTTTGTTGAAACTTACCAGCCAGTCGCTGTAAGGTTTGATATACTGAAGGGAGTTGTTGTACAATCCCTGTCCCTCGAGTTCTGTAAGCGGCTGGTCATTGATAAAATAGAAGTAGTTTAAACTCTGATCTATTTTATCATACAATGAAGAATAGGGTGTTGTTGGAAGAATGCTCCACGGCATGCAGGTTTCTGCCCAGGTAACAAACTGGTAATATTCCTCCAGCGATTGGGCAGGATTTGTTTTTTTATCCGGGTTGACTGTTTTTGCCTGATCTATGGATTTGAGGAGCAGCGATTTGATATAGGGATTGGTTTCCACAATGTTAATAAGCTCTTTCGTTTTATCCCCATAAACCGGGGAGCTGGAGGAATCATCCCGTTTACACGAAATCTGAATCGCTGTAAAGACTAAAATGCATAAAACAGCAAAAAGGCTAATCTTTTTCATAATTTTTTGTTTTAATATGGATTATCAATCAAAAGGAATATTTATTCAGTGCAATGGTTTTTGATTCAGATCAGAGCTGCCGGCCAACAAACAAACCGTTTCCCGGTTAAATATACAACAAAAGCAAGCGCAAATCGCACTTCTGTGGCCGAAAACCCCACTTAAATCCAGTTCTTCATGGAAAAGTAATATATTCGCATGTAAATGACTGAATTCACCCGTTGATTATTATTTCAAACCTTAAAACACTTCGCACAATGATGGAATTTCTGAACAGGCATAAATGGTGGCTCATCGGAACTGTAGGGGTCGCAATGCTGCTCTATATCCTGCTGACTTAACAGGAGTTTTTCCCTGTCATTTATTTATTTGGGATTCACCCGTATATCCGGAATTATCGTGCTGGCTATCGGTGTGTAATTCGTTGCTTTGGGCATAGGTAACATCTTCCCCAACCTCCCCATCCGCCCCTGATCTCACATTTCACATTTCACATTTGATGTATCGTATCCGTCAATTGTTTTATAGCCAGTTGTGCTATGCAATACCGATCTTTACTGAATCTAATTTTAAACTATAAACCGCTGAACTTTGAAAACATTTCTTATTGCAGTCACCAGTCTCACCGCAATCTTCCTGTTATTTTTCCGGGATGCCAGCGGCCAGGTTGCCGTCAATAGCGACGGTTCCCAACCCAATACGTCCGCCATGCTGGAGGTTAAAAGTAGTTCGAAAGGATTTTTACTGCCCCGGATGACATCGTTTGAGCGAACCGCGATCACCGGGGCTGTGGATGGCCTGATGGTTTACGATACGGATGTAAAAGATATCTTCATTTTCCGGAATGGCGCCTGGAGCCAATCACTCAGCAATGGTTCCGGATGGCGGCTGGCGGGAAACGGCGGGACAAATTCCGCAACCAGTTTTATCGGAACAACGGATAATGTACCACTTACTTTCAGGACGAATAACCTGCAGTGCGGGCAAATTAATCCGGCTTTAAACAATGCTTCATACGGTCCCAGGGCGTTTGCCTTTAATTCAACCGGTGTAAATAATACCGTAACAGGAGGATATGCCCTGTTTTCAAACCTGAGCGGGGGTTTTAATACCGCCACAGGAGCGCTGACACTTTATGAGAACAACGGCTACAACAATTCTGCACACGGATTTTCAGCCATGTATTCTAATACCGATGGTTACTTTAATACCGCAAACGGATCCAGCGCGCTCTACCACAATACCTCTGCGAGCAGGAATACGGCCATCGGAGCCAACTCTTTGTATACGCAGAGTTACAGTCCCGGATATGCCTGGGAAAGCGAAAATGTTGCCGTGGGATATTATGCCCTTTACTTTAACCAGCCTGTGACCCTGGGAACCGGCGTTAAAAATACCGCGGTAGGCTCCTCTGCACTTTTTTCAAATACCCAGGGATATCAAAACTCCTCACTGGGATACAATGCACTCTATTCCAATACCCAGGGAACCAACAATTCGGCATTTGGCTGGCAGGCACTTTCTGCGAATATCAGTGGCTGGCAGAATACTTCTTTTGGCGCTAATTCAATGAACAGCAATACAATAGGTTCTTATAATACCGCGGTCGGTTTCAATACGGGACCAAATGCAAATAACCTGGACAATACGACCTGCCTCGGAATCGATGCCACGGCAACAGCCACCAACATGGTCAGAATAGGGAATGTGTTTGTCACATCCATTGGCGGTTACCAGGGCTGGTCTAATATTTCCGATGGAAGGTTCAAGGAGGATGTGGAAGAGAATGTTCCCGGGCTTGATTTTATCACAAGGTTACGGCCGGTAACTTACCGGTTGGATAGAGAAAAGATCAACGAATTTACAGGTGTGAATAAGAGAAGGAAGGAAACCCCGGAGAGTGCCCCGGGATCGGCCCTGCCAGGCAGGGAACGATACTCGGAAGTTACAACGGGGTTCATCGCGCAGGAGGTTGAAGTGGCCGCAAAAAATGTCGGATTTGATTTCAGTGGAGTTGATGCACCTAAAAATGCAAACGACATGTATGGCCTCCGCTATTCAGAGTTTGTCGTTCCTCTAGTGAAGGCTGTACAGGAACAGCAGGATATGATTGCTGAATTGAAGCAACAGAATGCTGAATTGCTGAGAAGGATCGAAAACCTTGAGAAGAGATAGGGAGTCGTTCAATGGTGCCGGAAAGATATTGGCTTTACTCAGTCTTCACCGGTATACTCTGAATGTAACAAAGCCCTGACTGTTAACCGAATGATAATAACAATTTAATTCATAAAGAATTCCAGTGCAATCTTTTTGAGGGAAAAACTGCGAACCTCCACGATATAGTTTTTCTGAAACAGTGAAAACTCCGGCATGGGCGGATGTTTCATAATCAACATGAACAGGATGCCGATTGTGGACAGTTTCTTTTTCATTTTCACCCGGATGGAATTCAAAGGTATGCAATTGATGCGTTCAACTGCTGCAATGATTTGGTTTTTACAGGAACATCCGGCAAATGATCAGGGCAAATTCTGTAAATTTGGCATACAGGAAAAACAGTTATTGACAGATTGCGATTATACCCATTGAAAACAACAGGAATTAAACCGTTTCTGTCAATGCCCTGTCCAAAGCAACAAAAAAATCACACAACCATGAAATACAGTCCCCTGAAACCAATTATGATATCAGTGGCATTCCTGACCACATTCGGCGCAGGGTTTGCCTTCAGTAAAATCACATCAGGTAAACCTGAACCACCGCCCATGAAAAAAGTAACTGGTATCGGCGGCATCTTTTTCAAATGCAAGAACCCGAAGAAAGTAAAAGAGTGGTACGCCAAGAATCTCGGGCTTCAAACGGATCAGTACGGAACAACCTTTGAATGGCGAACAGGCGCCGACAGCACAAAGAAAGGATACACCCAGTGGAGCCCGTTCAAAGAAACCACGAAATATTTTGAACCGTCCACCAGGGATTTTATGATCAATTACCGGGTGGAGAACCTTCAGGCGCTGGTTGAACAGTTAAAGGCAGACAGTGTAACCGTTCTCGACACCATAGAATCGTTTGAATACGGGAAGTTCGTTCACATACTCGATATCGAGGGTAATAAAATCGAGCTCTGGCAGCCCGATGATGTTGAATATGGCAAAATAGCCGGCGGGGTGACCAAATAATGTTGATAATCAGAACAATATTGCCATCATGTCAATAAGAGAAAAGGTCATATTTAACTGGAGCGGCGGCAAGGATTCCGCACTGTGCCTGCATAAGATCATGCTGGAACAGCGGTACGAGATCATGTGTTTACTGACCACGATCAGTCAGCCGTATCAGCGGATCTCCATGCACGGCGTACGGAGTGGCCTGCTGGATATCCAGGCAGAACGCATCGGATTGCCGTTGTTGAAAATACAAATTCCCGAAATGCCCACCATGGAAACCTATGATCATACCATGGCAGCAGCTTTATCGGATTTGAAAAAGAGAGGCGTTACCGCATCCGTGTTTGGCGATATTTTTTTAGAAGACCTTCGGAAATACAGGGAAGATAAACTGGGTGAACTGAATATCAAAGGCATTTTTCCATTGTGGAAAATACCAACCGGCAAACTGATCCGGGTATTTATTGACGGCGGGTTTAAGGCCATTACAACCTGTGTGAACAGCAAGCACCTCGACAAGAGTTTTGTTGGCAGAATCATTGATGATGATTTTTTAAAAGACCTTCCTGGCGGTGTTGACCCATGCGGGGAAAATGGCGAGTATCACAGCTTTGTATATGATGCTCCGTTCTTTTCTGCGCCCGTTGAATTTGAAAAAGGAGATATAGTATATCGGACATATAGTGCACCCGCGCAAGTTGATCCATTAACACCGGATCCTGATGGCGCCGATAATACAGACAGCCCGTTCAATAGTGGATTTTGGTTTTGTGATCTGTTGTGGGAAACACCTCCGGGCAAGGTTTGATAGATTTAAAATCCCTGGTTGTGAGATGGATAAACCACTCCATCTCAATTCTTGACACAACGTACAGAAAAACCATCAATCATGCCATAGCCCATTCCCTGGATAAAGGGATAAAAGCTGCCGAGATCGCGGTGCCAGCCACTGCCGGGCGAATTAATTGAGGAAGTCCACCACATACCATAAGATCCCATGCTGTTAGTGACTGTTCCGGTTCCATCACGATAACCGCCTGGAAGGGCTGAGAATCCAACTTCATTTGTTGCTCCGGTATTGGGAGATGACCAAAGACCTGTGCCAGCCTGAATAGTTCCGGTAGATTTTAATTTTCCGCCCGCCACCATGTCTCCTCCAAGTAAGTTTGTGAGCGTAGTCCATTCGCCATGTGTCGGAAGATGCCAGCCCGACGGACAAATCCCCTGGTCGCCTTGTGATGTTGAATATTGCATCATTTCATTCCATTGGTATAAGCCCCCGTATATATCGCAATTTGATTCGAGGTCATTGTAGCAGTATTTCTCAATCACACTGTTGTTTGTCTGTTCCCCTGAAGCATTTATCCTTGTTCCGATATTGAGATTTTCCTGAAACCAGCATTGTGTCCCAATCAGAACCGCATGATAGGTTACTCCTCCATACGTTACAGTTGGCGTTCCCGGGCACGGCACTCCAGGCAGTGGGCATGTTGAAGTAGTTTGTGTCAAGGTGGTCGGAGTTGAAACTCCACATGAAGAATAAGCCCAGACATAACGGGTATAAGGGGTGTTGCAGGTAAGCCCGGTTTCCGATTTTGTAATGGCTGTTCCCATATCGGTTGCCGATTCATAAACATTGGTTGTGCCCCATTTATATCCCGCAGCCCCGGAAACCGTATTCCAGTTCCAGACAATCTGAGTTGCTGCAGGGACATGTGTCCCGGCAGTTGGTGCAATTGGTGGATTAAGCGGTGTTGACTGGGTCAGAGTTACCGGGGTTGAGTAACCACATGCGCCGTAGGCCCAGGCGTAGCGCGTATAGGCAGTGTTACAGTTTAATGCGGACTCTTGTTTTGACGTGGACGTTCCCATATCCTGGGCAAGTGAAAAATCATTGACAGCAGACCACCTGTACCCGGTGGCCCCGGCAGCTGGGTTCCAGTTCCAGGTGATCATCTGGGGCATGGCAAAATGGGTTCCGGCAGTTGGTGCAGACGGAGGATTAAGCGATGTTGAAAGGGTCATTGTTACCGGCGTGGAATTCCCGCAGGCATTGTAAGCCCACGCATAGCGGGTGTAAGCAGTATTACAGGTCAGTCCGGTCTCGGTTTTCGAAATGGCAGTGCCCATCTCCGTCGCACCAGCATAGATATTCGTCGTGCTCCATTTGTATCCGGTGGCATCAGCCACAACATTCCAGTTCCAGACAATCTGAGTTGGTGAAGGCAGATGACTTCCGGCAACAGGTGCAAGCGGCAGCAGGCAGGAAGGGGCAAAGACACTCCATGCTCCATTGATAAACATGGTCAGGGCTCCGGTTCCGGTAATGCTGCAGTCAGTGCAATAGATCAGCAGCCCATTGGCAGGGGTTGTGATCGTGTTCATTTGGGCATGCGACATCCGCGGCGGGAGAAGTCCCTTGTTCTGGGATTTCACATCCAGCATGGCAGAATTGTCCGGGGTGGTACCATCGGTATTGACTGCAACCTGCGAAAACAAAGTGCTGCAGCTAAGCAGCATCAGAACCAGAAAAAGAAAGACATTTTTCATGTTATGTAGTTTGCATGTATTATTACAAGTAATATATGGAGAACCTGATGCAAAGGTGGCAGGTGTATCCCATCCATGCAATAGCCCGTTCGGGGGGTTTTAAGGATCAGACCAGGTTTTCTTTGATGGCTTTCACGACAACCTGTGCCCTTGAGTGGACCTGCAACTTATCGTAAATATTTTTAATATGGTTGCGTACAGTTTGAGGACTGATAAAAAGCTGTTCTGCCATTGCTTCATTGGTCATACCATCGGTGATCAGCACGAGTATCTCCTTTTCGCGTTGCGTAAGCATTACCTTTGATTCACGTTTGGTCGCAGGAGGCTTTAAAAACTCCATAACCTGCTTGGCCACAATCGGAGTGAGTGCGCCTCCACCCTCGTAAACCTGCTGTATGGCATCCAGGATTTTATGAGGGCTTGATTTTTTAAGGATATAGCCATCTGCTCCATTCTGAATGGCTTCGAAGATGTGCTGGTCATCTTCAAAGATGGTGAGCATGATAATTTTCAATTCGGGCTGATGCTGCTTAAAAATTGGGATAGCTTCTATTCCGGATAGTCCCGGAAGGTTGATATCCAGGAGCAAAACATCGGTTTTTGAATAGTTAGCCAGGGCCTCCTCAACCGAGCCATGCACCCCAGATAGTGCATATTCAGAAAACGAGGAAATCAGATAGACCAGGCTCTGCCTGAATTCGGAATGATCTTCAACAATGCCGATTGATATGCCCATTAATTTTTTTATGCAAAGTAAGGGTTAAAACAGCCTGATTTAATAGCCCTTTCGGGTCATATTTTGAAATTCATGACAATTTCCGTTCCAGAGCCGGGCATGGAATTTATTTTCAAACCCAGCCCCGACTCCTGAGCTCTTTTTTGCATATTCAACAAGCCGTTGCCATGCACTGCCTGGCCGGTTTTGCCGGAATCAGAAAATCCGGTACCGTCATCCTTCAGCCTGACTGTGAAATGATTGTTCTCCAGTCGGGCTTGAAACTCAACATTCCTGGCGCCTGAGTGCCGCAAAATATTGTGCAACCCCTCTTTCAGAATTAAAAAAGCATCATTGCGGAGTTTTTCTCCGAGAATTATTGGTTCCGATGGTATTTCAATGGATGAACGAAACCTGATCTTATTATCAGAAAGAATCTCAAGCATGTAGTTCCTTGTTTTTGAAACAAGGCTTTGCAGGGAATCGTTCCGGGGTGAAGTCATCCAGATGATATCGGAAATGGCCTGTAGCGCTGATTTTGTCAATCCGGCTATTTTCAAAGGAATCCTGCTGAATTCAGGCACTGATGGCACCTTCATTTCAGAGAGTGTCACTGCATAAATAGAGATACTTCCGAGGGTAGAGGCCAAATCGTCGTGCAAGTCACGCGAGAGTTTCTCACGTAACTCCAGTTTCTCCTTTTGAGCCAGCCTCTGCAACAGGATTCTGTCAACAACAAGGTAATCTATCACCAGTAACCCCACAACGACAATGGGTGCGATAAAAAAGGAGATTGAAAGCCACTGAAAAAGGAAAACCTGGTTAACAAAAACAAAGACGACAAAAATGAAACTGCTGGTCAGCAATCGAAAAATGGTGATGTTGCGGATTTTTTTATGCAGTTTAACATTGTAGAACAGCAAGAGAAAAAAAACGAGCAGATACTTGGCAATTTCAGGCTGGTTCTCCTGATCGGTAAAAAAGCGTATTATCCGGTTGCTGCTCTCCTCCCTGAAAGCGGGGAATCCCTGGAGTTCATTGATCATCAGTGTTTTTCCTGCCGTAATACGATCAATCCTCAATGTATCTGCAGTTGAAGGGAACTTCACAAGTGCATAGTATGTGGCACCATTTAAAACACCAAAAATCACCTCTTTGACTGAAGCTGAGCCGTAACCGCTTCCGCCGCTCACCTCACGGTATCCGGCCAGTAACTTAGGAAATTTCTCGCCGGAATCATTATACAGCCATACTTTGGTGCCAATGGCATCTTTGTTGGAGCGGACTCCGAACAGTTTAATCTTGACGAAATTTCTCTTTTCCGTCATATTCAAAAACAGGCTGCTGTTTCCGTTTATATAGTTTGCCACATAGAGATCGGGATCGCCGTCATTGTCGGCATCACCTGTTGCACATCCGGTGCAATAGCCGCTGAGTTCCGCACCAAACGTTGATGTAACATCTTTAAAATATTTTCCATCCACGTTTTTATACAACACATTCTCCCCGACATTGGTAACATACAGGTCCTGGTAACCATCAAGGTCAAAGTCGGCAAAAACTGCCCCGTTGCTCATGCCTTTCTCCGACAGGAAATAATCACCTGTTTTATCGGAAAACAAACCACTTCCATTATTCAGGTAGAGTTTATTGCCATTGTTCCGGTTCGCAATGAAGAGGTCGGAGAAACCGTCATTGTTTACATCGGCAAATACAACTCCGTTGCTTTTAGAAGGAACTGAGCCGGAAAGGTCGGTCAATTCTGTTATGTCACGAAAAAATATCCTGCCGTTTTTTGACTCATTTAAGTACAGTTTGTTATGTGGATACCAAAAAGTTACACACAGATCGGAATACCCGTCGCTATTGACATCAGCAAACGACGCACACATCCCGCCGCCTTGAGAAGCTAGTCCCGCTGCTGCAGTTATATCGGTAAAATGGCCGCTGCCATCATTTTCAAAGAGCCTGTTTGACCCCTCTTCGTTTGTTACGAAGAGATCCAGATCCCCGTCATTATCCACATCGGAAAAGGAGGCTGAATTGGATCGCTTCAGGTTTTCACAGGCCCTGTTCCTGGTTGATGAAACATTACGAAAATACCCGTCACCGTTGTTAATCAGCAACCGGTTGTTGCTGTTGAGGTAACAAAGATAAATGTCCTGGTCATTGTCATTGTCAATATCGGCTACGCCAATGCCCAATTTCAGTTCATTTTGCACATGACTGTTTTGAGGAGTCATAACCCCTGTAGCGTTGCGCATAACAGCCTCCTCTGAAAAGCCAGAAACAAGACTTAGCTGGTTTGACGGCGACAAATTGTTGATATACATGCGATTTTGCTCGGAAATCCTGACAGCATAGATATCCATGAGGTCATCCCCATCAAAATCGGCCAGGGCCACACCATATTCATCGTCGGTACTGATTCCGTAATAGATGAGTTTATAGGAGGAAAATCCCTGGTTTTCTTCTGTATACACTGGAAACTGTTTTCCGCCACTGTACAATAACCTGCCATTTGCACCGGAAACCCATGCTTCACCTTTTTTCGTGACAATCACATCCATCAGATTTTCTTTGCAGTGTGACGCATGGTGAACAACCTTTCCATCCCTGAAACTCATGATCAGCCCTTTTTCACCAACCATCAACACATCACCTGTTTTAGCAAGAAACATTTTATTGACATGTTGAAAATCCGCACTTATATAGACCAGGTGGATTCCCGCATTATCCACCCGAAACAACTCCCGGCCTGCAAGGATGTAGCCATCCTGCATGGCAGAAAAACAAAAATCGCTGACTGCCTTGTCAGCCAGAACTGTCCTGTAAGACCCATTTCGATAGTGAAACAGACCTCCCTTGCCCGTCAGGATATAGAAATCAGTTGAATTCTCTCCGAAAATCCTGATAATTCCATACCGTGCAGGTGAGGGTGGTAACGAACGGAATCTGCCATTATCATAAACCGCCATGTCTGCATAACCGGCAAACAGTGCCGTATTTTCAGAAGGGAAATACATTGATGTGATGGAATTGGCCAATGGAGGGCGCATAATTTCAGTAATTCCATTGCGATAGTGATATAGCACGCAGGTATTCGTAACCTGGTTCACATTAAACCAGAAATTATTGATAGACAATGCATTGAAATAATATATTTTCTCTTCAACCGAAACATCGACTTTTCGCCAGGTATCCTTGTCAAGTGTGTATATTTTGTCGGTCAGAAAATATAAACTACCTGATTTATCCTCGGAGATACTTCTGATATCCGACTTGGTCCCGGAGTTCACTTTCCTGAATGAAAAAGACTGTCCGGTGAGATGCTCACAGGTCATCAGCAGAAGGAACGAGATAAAAACCGGTGCAAGCCGATAAACTCGGCCATGGGCTACTCTGGCGTGGGGTTGATGATCATCTGAATGGTGAGGGGTTATCTTTGCCAAAGTCAGACTGAATAATTGTGAGATGAAACCATATGTATTTGCTAAGCAAATATACTTCTTTCCCCGGTGGAAAAAAGCTCACACCGACCAGCCTTTGCCGGAATAGCTGACCATCCCATTTAACTGATCGCTAATATTGTAAGGTGATCAGCCAAAGCCGGCGACAGGTGGTCAGATGATCCGTTTTATCCTACATGATACAACGTCTGTTGAATTCGGTCACAAATTATTCTCCGGTATTGCCTGATCCTGTTCATCATTCCTTATCTGGCTTCTGAAAAACAAGTGCCTTCGCTGTATGGTGGAACATTTTCATCAGGGGGCCATGCTGATGTTCTTCAAGCTCTTTGAAACAGTAAGCAAAATACGGATTTATACCGTCACCAATAAAGGTTTGCATAAATGAGATCTGCGAGTTGTATGACTCATTTATCACCATCCTTAACATCTTGCAGGGACGGATGAGTCCGCTTTTGGAGAATAGTGCTGCAGCGCCAGTCATATAGGCCAATGGAACAATGAACTCAGCAACAGTTATCGGGTGCATGGTAACCTGGTCATGAACATCCATCAATAACAGGTATGCTCCCTTTTCCCTGAAAAAACTGACATGGGTATCTTGCCTGACTGATTCCAGGAAAGAGGTGTACATTTCATTCTTTTCCGGCAATGGGAGTGTAAAACACAACAAAAGGCCAGCAGGGTAATAGATGATTTGTTTCTCGTCTTTCCCATCATGTGTAAATTTCTGCACATGGATGTTCCCGGTATCACAGGCTTTCCCGGTCAGGTAATCAAAAATCTTATCACGGTCAAAATGCCGTGATAAGAAATCATATGTCAATGCCTTGTTCAGATCAGGGTACCAGCTTGTTCCGCAGAATTCCCCGTGCAGCAGTGTTTTCAATTCACATCGGTCAATGTCCCATGTTACCTTGTGTACAGCTGTTCCGTCACAATCAAGCACATAATCCGCCGTGATGATTTCATTTTCAAACCTGACACTGTTTTCATCGAGGATTCCATACCCAAGGTATGCGGGAAGCTCGCGACCCGAAAAATTTGAATTTTTTGTTTCCATAGCAATAAGGTTTAAAGGTTAAACATCGATGTACCAATAAAACTCAGCGGAAGTTGAAGGGAAGGATTGTTATGAAACCTTTTTGACCTTGCGATCCACATCGTTTTTCCACCGTGGTGTTCCTGCCCGGTTGGCTGCCGTTTCAGGCAATCTTGATGCTTGTATTTCCTGTTAAATTAAATTACAGATTTATAGACGGTTACTGTTTTTCAGGAAGTAAACATCGCGTTTGTTCCGCTCGATCCCATTCGATGTAAACCCGCCAGTTTCGGGGATATCCTCGAGGAGGTCGAAAACCTCGCAAGACCGGGACAACGGCTCAAAAAACAGGGTGAACTGTACTGTGGAATAATCGGGAAGTTCCGTCCAGACAGGAAAAAATGTGATGTTCAGTGCGTGAAGCAGTTTGCTGCGCTTGCCTGTTGCCTTGTCAATGAGGTAGGTGGAATTCCAGATGCGGATTCTGCTGCCGAAAAAAGTTTCATACCTGAAATGGACGGTGACGAGTCCTTGTTCCTGAACCTTCAGAAGAATTTCATTTCTCAGCGATGAATCGGGTTTGACGGTTGGGATAACCACCGCTGTAGTTTTACTTTTTTCGTCTGGAATGCAACTGGCCGGGCGTTTTGCAGGCAGGATTCTGAATAAATCAAAAAGTTTTGTTCTCATAATACAATGATTTTAAATTGTTAAACATCATTGCATCAGAAAAATTCAGTGGAATGGGAAAGGGGGAAATAAAAAAACGAACCCTTTTGACCTGACGTCCACATCGTTTTGCCACCGTGGCGTTCGAGGCTCGGTTGGCACCCATTGAAGGGTTCTTGATGCTGGTGCAAATATACGACAAAATACCGGGAAGTCAAGGATTATCAACTTCCCTGGCCATATTTAAATCCAGTTTGTTCCTGGTGAGTACAGCACACCGCCTTATACCGTTCTTTTGAAACCGGAGTTGCTGTTTTAACAGGGCTGGTCAGGAACAGGGCCGGCAGAAAAAGTATTCCCGGGAGAATTGCGAAGTAGTGCATTGTCTAAGTGGCGGGTATTTTAACAGCGCAGCATTATTTGCATTGTTTTCCCCTTTGATAATACTAATTTAAGTTTACTGCTTCATTAAATGACATGGCAGTTTGCTCAATAACAGGCATACGTACATTCAGGCACAGTCAAAATATCTTTATTTGTATTTGTTCTAAATTAACTTCAGTGGTGTATATTTGTAAAAATCAAACATCAGCCTATGAAAAAAATACGTTATTCCGATGGTGACGGCTCCTGGGTGAGTTGTAAAAAATGCGGACTATTATACAAGGGCGGTGACGCGCTACCCTGTGCCGGTGGCGGTAATCACGAACCCGACACCTTTAATTTCGTTGTACCCTACAGGGACCCTTTTGCCATGGGCATACCATTTCTGCACTGTTCAGGATGTGGCACCTTGTTCCCCAAAATGTCCGACAGTAAAAATGGCCCATGTTCAGCCGGAGACGTACATATTGCCCGGGAAATTGGTACATATACATTGGCAACTGCCGAAAAAGATTTAAAACTCTTTTCAGATATTCAACGGCAGCATAACAACAACTTTAAGCTGTGCAAATCATGCAAAAGTATTTATAACTCCACAGCACCAGGCAAATGTCTGTCAGGGCCCGACGGTAAACATGTTGATTCTTCTCAAATAATCATGCTTGCCCGATTCACAGGGCACTCTCCCTGGGAAAGCGTATTTCTTAACGAAACAGCCTCACCTTTTCCCTCTTTCAAGTCGCCGTCCCAATCACTGGCTTATGCCAAATTCAACAGCGACCTTAAAAGTAAACGTGTCTTAACCTATCAAAAGAACGACCTTCGGGACTCGTACAAACTTTTTGGAACGGCCAGCATTGGTCAGCTGACCAGCCTGCTGGAAGAGACCTACCTGAAAGGGGCTCCCATGGGTGTAACAGCATCTGACTGGGATCTTGTTCATGACCAGCTGGAAAAAGAGGCTATTATACTTGCAAAAGTGGATGACTACTTCTCAGGGTTGGCAGATGTTATCAGGGATGTATATATCCAGGAAACCTGGATGACCAATGAAGTGCTTGCCATCTTTAATAAAGAAGAATTTATCACACTTGATAACGGATTAAACTTTCTTGATTTCATTTTTTCCGGGTTGGGCTTTGTACTTGGTCTGATGCTCCCCGGTGCAGGAGAAGAGATCCCTGAGGTTCTGAAAGAAGCTATAAAAGGTGTTGTTGAGCTTTCAGCAACAAGTATCAATATTGCCCTTGAACAAAATGAATACCCGGAATGGGAAATGAAGTCTGAACTCTATGGCAAAGCGGAGAAGTTATACCAGGAGCTCCAAAACCGGTTTACCCAGTTGCAGAAAGCAATAAGCAAGAGGCGATATACAATACTCAGTGACTGGGGACGAATGCAAAGTGCAGAACCTAATTTGAGGAGCTGGCTCGAGCCCGACTTTAAATCGACACTCACAGATATCTGGAAACAAGGTTACCGGATCAGTCTGTATCAGACACTATTTCCGGCCCGGTTTGTCATTGTGCAGGCAGTTGGTCATAACCTGTATCGACTGTCATCCAAATACCGCGAAGGGATTAACACTGCAATTGATAAAGGCGACAAACATTATGCCTTCAAAATCACATACAATGGCGTAATAGGCAAGGATAAAGATATTGATGATGTAATTACCTATATCATAAAAAAGGAGGTGGCTCACACTAATTTAGCCCTGACACCAAATGATCCAATGGGAAGCTTATTGCATTCGAATATCTTTCCATCCAAAGATTTCATGGATAAATTAGAGGCCAGATACCAGGGAGTGTCAATTAACCAGGACGCGCTGTTCGGGCATTATGGTGGCTGGGAGGAAACACTTTGGCTGCAGGCCGATATTAAACTGTTTGGCTCTGTCATATTAAAAATCAGGGGATCTTAAGGCTGACCTGAAAACCGCCCGCAATGTCCGGCTAATAGTTGCTCTTAACAAGCAAATAGTATGGATATACCGAATGGTTTTCCCATGCCTGGAAATGGACTGTATCCTGGGGGAAGACCTTGTAATATTCAGCATCCGGGAACAGGGGAACCTGGTCGCCGGAACGCTCAAAATCAAATGTTCCCAATAAAGCAGGTTCAACATATCCGGGCATGACCTTCATTACTTTCGGATAAATATTTTCATGGATGATCCCCAGCATTTCATTGGTCATGACTGGTCCGGCAGCTAAATACCGGTTATAGGTTGCATCAAATTTCGGACCGGCAGGGAAATTTATACTGGCCATAAATCCTTTCATATCATAAAATGGGCTGATCTTTGGGAAATCAACAGCGGTCTGCAAGGTAATACCGATACAGGGAACCCAGTCGAGTACATTATTTACCGCCATCGCCCATCCGCCACTGTTAATTTTCTGATAATCGTAAGCATACTGGAGATTACCGGTCTTAGGCGCCGCAATTAAATATGTTTTTAAGCGAAAGTCGGCCGGCAGTTTACCGTCTTTTTGCAAATAACGTATATATGATGTGGCAAGGAATCCGATGCCACTTCCCTGGCTGTGCCCGAGAAGAATAAAATCACGAACACCTTTACCGTACTGTTCTTTGATCTGGCTCACGAGTTCATCAGAGATGTGCGCAAGACCAAGCAACATGCCCAGGTGTACAGCTGAACCCGCCAGTTCGGCTAATTTATACTCAAAGGTTTTAGTCTCGGAAAGTTTAATTTTTCCGGTTGCGGGGACCATCGGACTGTAAAATGCAGCCGTAAAACTCAGCCCTCCCGGGTCCACGATTGAACCCCTGATGGCAATCACTGCTTTGTTATCAGGGGTATTCCATACATCAAAGCGGTTCATAAGAGGAGAAACCTTTGAGCGGAAAACTTTTTTGATTCCTGCCGGTTCGGGAGTTTTAAAACCGCCTATGTCGGCGGAGTCATAAGCGCGTTCCATTACCGGAATCAATGAAGTAAGTTCGGCTTTGTTATACCCCGGAACAATGGCTGTGGATTCCTTCTTTTCATTACATCTGGTAAATGAAAGACATGTTATGGTTACTGCAATAAATAAAGATAATGATCTCATAATTCGTTGATTTTAGGTTAGCGTTTTTTACGCTTGAAAAGTCGTACGAGTATAGTCTATAAATCCCTTATTGATTTTCTTCACACATTCTATTTTTCAGAATGTTTTCAACAAGGGTTGAGGCTATAGTGGACTTTGGACTATATTTGCTACACACGGCAAACAAAGTAAATAAGAAATGTCCATAAGACCAATGTTCATGGAATCCGTGAATGATCTTTGGGGATATTCCTTATGGCCCGGAAAAATAAATATTAACAGATGAACATTTCAAAAACACAAAAGCGGTGGGGCCTCATTTTGCTATTGCTTGCTGTCGTTGCCATACTGGCCATATACCCGTTGCCGCCGCAGGCTCCCATCCGGTATTACGACAGGCAAAGCGGCGTTTTGAAAACGGAAAAAGTGGCCGGTGAAAAGTGGCTGGTGTGGCTGTACAATAACCCGGTTGGCGAAGCAACATTGTGGGCGCTGGCCAAAAGAAAGGTGATGTCGGTGGTTTATGGCAACAACATGGATCGTCCTTCATCCACCAAAAAGATACAGCCCTTTGTTGAAGAACTTGATATCGACATGCGTACCGCCCAAAAACAGGAGTTCAGCTCTTTCAACGATTTCTTTACACGAAAACTTAAAAAGGATGCCCGGCCGGTGGATACCAGCTCAACGGTTGCCGTGTCGCCTGCCGACGGAAAAATACTGGCCTATGCCAACATCGGCAAAAGCGATTTTATCATCAAGGGATACCGCTTTGATATTGCTTCGTTTTTGAACAATGCCCGCCTTGCACAAAAATACCTGGATGGCACCCTGGTGATCATCCGCCTTGCCCCGTTCGATTACCACCGTTTCCATTTCCCCGTTGGCGGAAGCGTATCGCCCAACACCCTGATCGATGGAGATTACTATTCCGTTAACCCCCTTGCCTTGCGCAAGATGGCTGAAATTTTCTGCCTGAACAAACGGGAATTCACCGTCATTTCAAACCCCCTGTTTGGCGATGTGGTGATGGCTGAAGTAGGGGCAACCATGGTGGGTAGTATCGTTCAGACCTATCCAGGGACTGTTGTGAAAAAAGGGGAGGAGAAAGGGTATTTTAAATTCGGTGGTTCCACAGTTGTGCTGCTGTTTGAGAAGAACAAAATCCGCTTGGATGAAGATCTGTTGATCAATACGTTAAAGGGGTATGAGACGGTGATCAGGCAGGGAAAAAGAATAGGAGTATCAATAATCAGTCCTTATTCTGTAACCCACCCGGTTTGACAAAGAACCAAAATTCTTAATATGGCAAACCCAGCCGCTCCAAATATTTCCGGAATCTCGGGTCATCTGAAACTCCGGCAGTATGACGATGGACATGAAGATAGAATAAGATCAAGCCTTCTTTGTTTTCGATGGATTTTTCTATGAAATCAAATGCAAGATCCAATTCGCCGAGCGCCAGGTAAACGTTCGCAAAAACAGGGTTGATTACTTTTTCTTCTGCCGGAGCCGATTTCATTTGTCCGAGTATTTCTGTTGCCTTAGATTTATTGCCCAAATGATTGTGTGCGTTGGCCAGATCAGCCAGTGATCTCAAATCGTTGTTCAACCTGTTTGCCAGTTCAAGTTCAGCAAAACAATCCTCTTGTTTCAGATACATCAACCCATATCCAACCAGTGCATGGCCACCAAAGAAGTTTGGCTCCAGTTCGATCAGCTTCTTTCCATATTCGATGAGTTTCTCAAGGTTCATCGATATCGCGGAGACTAATCCTATGTAATAAAGGTTCATGAGGGAAAAAGGATTCAACTCATACGCCTGCTCTGCAAACACTATTGCCTGGTCGCCTCTTCCCAGCAACGCTTCACAAAAGCCCAGTTGTACCAGACACTCGTCACTGTTGGGATTGATCCGGATTGTAATGTTAAAATGTTCCAATGCCCTGGGGATATCCATTTCGTGATGAAGTGCGATCCGGCCTATGGCGAGATGACTTTCAGCAATTTCACTGTCCAGTTGAAGGCCATGCCGGGCAGCTTCAATGGCCTTGGGAAGGCACTCATTCACTGGCATCCAGCCAAAAGTCCAGAAATTCATGTAGCAAAATACCAATCCGGAGTGGGCAATGGCGAAGGCCGGGTCAATTTTAATGGCAGCTTCAAAATATTCAATGGCTTTTAAAAAACCGTCCGGCGTACATTTATTGACGTGAAACCGGCCATTCAGGTACAATTCATACGCTTCGATATTTTCCGTGTACCTCTTTAAAAGATTTTTCTTTGCGAAATTGAACAACTCAAATTTAATGGCATCCAGGATGGCTAAGGCTATTTCATCCTCGATGGCAAAAATATCTTCAAGTTCCCGGTCAAAAGTTCCGGAGTAAAGATGAAACCCGTCGGCCACGTTGATGAGCTGAGCCTTGACACGCAGTTTATTCGCTGATCTCCGAACGCTGCCTTCCAGGAGATAGGCAACGTTCAGTTGCTCCCCGATCAACTTCAAATCCATGTTTTTTCCTTTGAAGGCAAACGAAGAAGTTCTCCCGATCACTTTCATCCGTGGCACCTGCGCCAGCATGTTAATGATGGTCTCTGTCATTCCATCGCTGAAGAATTCCTGCTCGGGATCACTGCTCCTGTTCAGGAAGGGTAAAACAGCAATGCTGTTTTCGGCAACAGGCAGATTCAGCTTTTTGGCGGCGATAACTTTACTGCCTGCAAATAACACCTGGTACATTCTAACAGGCTGGCTTACATTCTTCAGTCGCTCTTCCAATACAAACTGCGACCTGATCTCGCTTTTGTTGGAAATATTATGATGAACGGTTTCTGAAATAAAGATACAACCAGGGCTGGCAGCAGACTGAATGCGTGCGGCAAGATTGACCACATCGCCAAAAATATCATCCCGTTCAAACAGCACTTCCCCCTGGTGAATCCCGATTCGCAGTTGAAAATCTTTAGTGGAATTGCATGCTTCCTGAATTTTGACAGCGGCCTTTACAGCGTCCGAAACGGTATGAAAGCTGGCCATGACGCCATCTCCCATTTCTTTGATCCAACGGCCATTGAATTCTTCAATGATGGGTCGTTGGAGTTGCCTGTTCTTATTCAATAAGTCAAATGCCCTTTGCTCATCATTACCCATTAATGCCGTGTACCCGACGATATCGGTAAACATGATGGCGGCCAGCTGGCGGGATTTGGACATTACCTATTTCAACAATTCATCAAAGATAAATGAAATATAATAAACCTGTCCAACGAAAGGTGAGCCAAAACTGGTACGGTAATCACCACCTCCAAGGTTGGTGCCACCAACTTTAATCATCGACTTAAGGGCGGGAAACTTATAATTTACCTGCGCATTCAGTACACCGTAAGCAGGCATGGTGGCTGTACCGATGAGCGACTCCCATACGAATGCCTCCTGGTAGCGGTAAGTGATGTTGAAGCCAAGATTCCTGACCAGGTTGTTGTTGCCCACGCCGAGACTGAAATGGTTTCGGGGTGTGTTAAAGGAGGTAAGAAAACCGGGGGCTTGCTGACCGGAGAACGTGGTATAGTTATAATTTCCGCTGAGATTGAAGTTCTTCGGAAGGGTATAGCTTAAACCCAGGCCAATACCGAATGATGTAAGGGTGGAAGGGGAATTGGCGGCGAGAACCCATGCGGTTCCTGCATCGTTTTGTTTTCCCTGGTGCATCGATGAAACTTTGCTGTACACCGTTTGAATTCCCACAAAGTTTTTATACGAGGTGTAGTAGTAATTCAGGTCAACCAGCAGGTTGTTTGCAATAAGTCCTTTGTAGCCAACTTCGAATGACCATAATTGCTCCGGTTTCAGATACGGTATATTGGCAGTTTCGAGCGTTACATTGCCCGGATTGAGAACTATTGCACCGGTAACAGGATCCAGCTTTCCCTTTTGCCTGGAAAAGGCAAGATAGGAATCCGGGGTCCATGCTCCCCCGTTGTAAACACCGTATCTCGAGGCGATGGAAGGGACTCCGCCCAGGCTGATCCCGGAGAACTGCGGGAAATAGATAAACTGTGCCAGCATATCCGGATAATGGAAGCCCGTTTGGTAGCTTACACGGAAGTTGTGGTTTTTGGCGGGAGAATACACCAGCGACAGCCTGGGCGTAAAGTGGCCGTCAAAGTCGTCCATTTTATCAAAACGAATGGAGCCAGTCAATTTGATTTTCTCAAAAAAAGTTTTGGAAATTTGTGCATAAGCACCGTACGTACTGGTCAGGATTCTTTGCTGGTCATTGACATCCACCGGGGCTTCATCAAAAACTGTTGCTTTGGTATCCAGCCTGTACTGGCGGAAATTCCCGCCTACAATAATATCTGCCCACTTGATTTGCCTGAAAGCGTAATGTAATTCAGAAGTCCACACGCTGGTTTTTACATAAACTGAAGCGCCGTAAGTAGGGCGTTGAAAATCGGTTTGCCTGATTTTGTTAATGGTGTCCTGGAAAGAGGACACATATTTTCCCGTCGCAGGATCAATCATAAAACGGTCTGCATACGATCGGGCCGCGGTCGAATCTCCCTGGGCAATGCCAGGAATTCCACCGTAAAAGGCATTCATATAATCCGGTATCCAGTTTGTGGTTGGACTAAAGGCTTCATTGACATAACCACCCAGGGCATTCAAATTATAAGATTTAAATGCCCGACCCAGGTTAATATAGCTCCTGATAAAAAAATTGTCCCCTTTCAGTTCAAGTTTAAAAAAGCTTTGGTTTCCATCCCTGTATGCGTATTTTCCATCTGTCTGGGAGATCATATTTTCCCTGCCATGCTGGTATAGGCCAATTAATTCCGTTTTTTCGGTAATGCGGTAATGAACGGCCGCATTCGCTTTGAAGGTTGTTGCTTTTCTGTTATCCAGCAAGGTATTCTCAGCGATACCCGTTCTTCGGATGGTTGTGAATCCAATTTGGGTCAAATCAAAACCAGTTTCATCTCCATAGAGGTTCAGTCCGTCAAAATTTTGGGTTTTACTCAGATCTTTTGCAGAACCCGGATTATTTCTGTCGGTCGTATAGTCATTGGACGACCAGTCGGTGGCGTGCATGTAGTATAAGTTAACCTTAAATGCCAGCTTATTCCTGAAGGCTTTCGCGTACCTGACACTGTAAGTTCCCATTACATGGGCTCCATCGGCCTTTGAGTTGGTTAAGCCCGGACTTACCATCACACTTAATCCCGGGTACTTGAAGGGGCTTTTGCTTTCCAGGATCAGGATGCCGTTGAAAGCATTGGGTCCGTAAAGCGCCGAGGCCGCCCCGGGCAACAATTCAACACTTTCGATATCGAGTTCTCCCGGGGCATGAACAGAACCGAGTGGAGAAAGTATGGTTGCTTCCGCGATGTCCATTCCATCTACCAGTTGCACAAAACGGGTATTTCCTACATCGGCAAAACCGCGGGTATTCACAGATGTGTAGTTCAAACTGCTGTTGGTTACCTGCACTCCTTTCAGATTGGCAATGGCATCAAAATAATCCGGTGTGGCTACCTGCCTGATGGCGCGGATGTTCATCTTTTCGATTGTAACCGGAGCAGTAAGACTGTTTTCCTCCATACGCGAGGCGGAGATGACCACTTCTTTTCCCAGGATGGACTCCGCCTGCATGGCGAGGTCATAGGTGGTGTTTTTTTCGGTCATGGTTACTTCTTCCGTGCGAAAACCGATATACGAGAAAACAAGGGTAAAAGGAGGTGCTTGTTTGATGGTCAACAGGAACTTCCCGTCATGACCTGATGTTGTACCCAATATCGTTCCTTTGACGGCAATGGTGGCTCCCACCAGGGGTTGCTGTGTGTCTTTATCGCTGACTGTTCCTGAAACAACAGTTTGGGCAAAAAGCGATACAGACCTTAAAAGCAGAAAGAATATGAATATCGGTTTCATATTATTTGGTCTGAAATTGTTAGTTCCAAAGATAACTGCCCGTTGTGTCCAATTCATTGGTTGATGCTGCATTCAGGCTCCTTTTACTTCATCCCGGTAAAAATGGAAAGGGAACAGAATGGAGACAAATATACTACATATTCATTAAATTAGAATAAATCTAAATAATAAAATTAAAAAACAGAAAAATACATAACAGAACTGAGATGTGAGCCCTTCAGGAATAATCGCTCACGGCTACCAGGCTATTTCCTGATATACTGAAAGTCAGGATCGTTCGGCGAGCATGACAAGCCCTTGCTTCTGGAAAAATCGCTTACATTGTCCAGCCTTCGCCGTGACTGCTGATTATCTCATTTGATTGGTTTCTAATGGTATAAGGTAGTCAGTTGAAACCGGCGGATGGTGGTGAGATGTTCCGTTTTTTCCAAGTATTGAAAACCGCAAGTTGAAATTTAAGAGTCATCTGCAAATATGATTTTTTATAGTTGCAGTAAAGTGGGTATCTGCGAATATAAATTCATATATTTGCAGGAGTATTAATTGTCATCCATGGAAATAACCCGTTTCAAAGCAGGAAGATACAGTAAGCAATATGGCTATTCAAGTTTCTCGCCTGAACCTGTTAATCACGAATGGCTGGTAAGCGATGCAAAGGTAAACCGACTGCTGAATGAGGCTACCAGGAAACTTGGTGAGTTGAATGCCTTTTCGATGATGGTTCCCGATGTGGATTTTTTTATCCGGATGCACATCACAAAGGAAGCTACGCGGAGCAGCAGGATTGAAGGAACCCAAACCAGTATGGAAGAAGCCATCCAGGATGCTGAGTACATCAGGCCCGAAAAACGCGATGACTGGCAGGAAGTTCATAACTACATTGAAGCCATGAATTTTGCAATTGCGCAATTGGAGGCACTTCCAGTAAGGACTCGCTTACTAAAACAAACGCACGGAAAATTGTTACAGGGAGTCCGGGGCAAATACAAATTACCCGGTGAGTTCCGTACCTCACAAAACTGGATTGGTGGCGCTACGCTGAATGATGCAGCATATATTCCGCCCCACCACAGTGAAGTGCCCGGACTGATGAGCGATCTTGAAAAACTATTGAACAATGAGGATTTGCAAGTGCCACCGCTTATCCGCATTGGCATTGCACATTATCAATTTGAATCCATTCACCCTTTTCTTGATGGCAATGGGAGACTAGGGCGGTTACTAATAACACTCTATCTTGTGAGCAACAAAATATTAGGCAAACCTGCATTATATCTTTCCGATTTTTTTGAACGGAATCGCTCACATTATTACGATAACCTAACCGCCGTGAGAACTCAGAATAACCTGGTACAATGGTTAACTTTTTTCCTTGTAGGAGTGCTGGAAACTGCCGAAAATTCAATTCAGACCTTTCATGAAATCATGAAACTGCGCAGTGAATTGGAAGAGAAACGAATTATTACGCTGGGCAAAAAGGTTCCGCTTGCAATGCGGCTGATCCGGTATTTATACACCAAGCCGGTCGTAGATGCTGCCGAAGTGGCGAAAATACTTGCAGTGAATATTTCAACGGCAAACCGGTTAATTCAGGATTTTGAGAAACTCGGAATCCTCAGCGAAAAAACAGGATTCAAGAGAAACCGCATATTCATTTTTGAAAAATACCTGAATTTGTTTGAGCGATAACCCTTCATGGGCCCATAGATTGGGAAGGGAATAATGAATAGGGTTTGCTGGAAAAACCGCTCCCGCTGACCAGCCTTCGCCAGTATAGCTGACCATCCCATTTAACTGATTGCTAATGCTCTAGGGCGGTAGCCAAAGCCGGCTGCAGATGGTCAGATGATCCGTTTTATCCACTGCCCAGATTCATTCTGCCAACACATAAATATAAGTGTTATTCACAAAAGATTATGTATTATAAGTAAAATTCACGTAATGTAAGTGTTTTTCACCTAAATTTGTCGTAGTTAATTTTCACGACCAATGGCAAAAAGTAAGAATATTTCACTGGAAATAGGTGTTTTTCACGGAATATCAGCACCTGAACAAGGAAAGTTAGTCGGTTATGGGGCAATAATAGATGCCCTCAAACTTCCTGTACCAATCCCATTGAGATTGGCGCTGATAAGCAAAAAGCGCAGACAGTATACGACAGACGGCTGGCTTGTTTTAACACCAAGGCACCAGCCTGAAGAGAACCTGTATGCACATCTTGTTTTTGCCTTAAAATATGAAGGGGTCAACTTACTGTTTTTTAAAAAGCTGTTTGAAAAGCTGCAACCAAATGCTATTGAAGAATGGATTGTCAATGAACCGCAAAGCCAGTACGGTCGGAGAATCTGGTTCCTTTATGAATGGCTTATGCAGAAGTCGTTGCAGGTTTCCGATCTGCGGGAAGGAAATTACATTCCACTGTTAAATGAAAAGCAACAATACGCGAGCCCAAAAAGTATCAATTCCAACCGACACCGAATCAAGAACAACCTTACAGGGAGTGTTAACCATTGTCCGCTCATTCATAAAACCGCCAAACTTGAGCGTTATATTGCAGAAAACCTTGCCAATAAAACAAGTGTGGCAATCAGTGGTGTACATAAAGATGTTTTGTTACGTACGTCGGCATTCCTGTTATTGAAAGATTCAAAAGCATCCTTTACGATTGAAGGCGAAAATCCCACCCAAAACAGGGCTGTTCGATGGGGTAAAGCCATCGGTCAGGCAGGCAGTAAGGCTCTTAGAAAGGAAGAACTGCTCAGGTTACAGCAAATAGTTATTGATGACAACAGATTTGTTCAAATGGGGTATCGCACTGAAGGCGGCTTTATCGGTGAACACGACCGTAATACCGGCGAGCCAATTCCCGAACATATCTCTGCCAGATGGCAGGATATTGAAACCCTGATGGGAGGATTGCTGGAATCTGCAAGGCAAATGGAATCTGCATCATTCAACCCAGTTCTAACGGCAGCCCTGATAGCTTTTGGTTTCGTATTTATTCATCCGTTTGTTGATGGCAATGGAAGGCTGCATCGATATTTAATCCATCACATATTGACGACAATGAAATTTACACCCCAAGGCATTATTTTTCCAGTGTCTGCTGCCATCTTGGAACGTATTTCAGATTACCGAAAAGTATTGGAAACTTATTCGCATCCTATACTTGATTTTATTCAATGGAAGAAGACCTCAAAAAACAATGTAGAGGTTCTAAACGACACCTTAGATTACTATCGGTATTTTGATGCAACGGTACAAGCTGAATTTTTATTCGAATGCGTTGATTATACAATCAGTACAATCATTCCAGATGAAGTCTCCTATCTGCAAAAGTTTGATGCAATGAAAGTATGGCTTGACGATCGTTTTCAGATGCCAGACAAAACCATTGCTCTTTTAATAAGGTATTTAGCTCAAAACAATGGCAAGCTTCCCCAAAGAGCCAAAGAAAAAGAATTCGCCATCATCACAGAGGAAGAGGGAAAAAACATTGAAGAAGCATATATGGAATATTTCGGATGACATTATCTAAACCCCCATTACAATGATAACAAAAATCAAAGCAAACATAACCGGTGCCACCGGAATGGCCGGCGAGGGAGTTCTGCGCGAAGCCCTGCAACACCCGGCCGTTGCATCCGTCCTCGTCATCAACCGCAAGACCTGCGGCATAACACATCCAAAGCTGACGGAGATCATCCACGCCGATTTCTTTAACCTGTCGGCTATCGAAACCCGCCTGAGAGGTTACAACGCCTGTTCCTTCTGCACTGGCGTTTCATCCGCAGGTATGAAAGAACCAGAACATAGAAGGTCACCTATGATCTCACAACGGGTTTTGCAATGACCCTGAGCAGGATCAACCCAGATATGACCTTCTGCTACGTGTCGGGGGCCGGAACGGACAGTACGGAAAAGGGGAACATGATGTGGGCACGAGTAAAAGGAAAGACAGAGAATGAGCTGATGAAGTTTCCGTTCAAGGGAGCATATAATTTTCGCCCACCCTTTATATTGCCAACAAAGGAGCTGATGAATGTGCTGCCGTGGTATAAATATGTCACGTGGCTTTATCCGATTGCCCATCAGGGTTTCCCGGTTACTTTATCACGTTGATGGAACTTGGACTGGCGATGATCGGCAGTGTACTGTTTGGCAATGAAAAGAAGAGATTGGAGGCGAAGGATATCGTGGGGTTGGCGAAGAAAGTCAATTTTCAGCTTGTTTTCAAAAGGGGATTGAGGCTTGTGTGGAAAAATACCTCGCAATGACCGGTTTTCGCAGATATAATCTGATTACCCCACGTCATTGACTGTTAACTGGTTGATGAGGTCAGTCAAAACCGGTGGCGGGTGGACAGTGGCTCCGGTTTCTCCGGTTGTTTGAACTCCTGTTCAATGAGAACAGGCAAAGACCTTCCTGGCAGCCACACCTAAAAGCCCCATCGCTTCACGGAGCCTTGTATCGCTCAGGTAGGGGGCAGGCCCAAGACGCAGGGAATTTCCCCGGTAGTCGGTCAGCACACCGGCTCCGGCAAGCTCACGGCTGATTGCACCGGAATGGGTGGAGAAAAGGACAAGGAAGCCAGCCCTGCCCTCCGGGTTAGCCGACTCATCGGCGAAGATCTTGTTTTCAGGCAGGTCAAGCCGGTGGAATTCTTCCAGCAACACCCCCACCTGGTGCTGGTTCACCTGGCGGAGAAAACCGGGTGTAAGTCCCGTTTCGCTAAAAAACCGGAATACCTCTGCAGCCCGGTAGTGGCTGATTGGGTCATAGGTCGACCCGGCAAAAAGATCCGGACCCCGGCCATATTCCACGCGGGCACCGTGTTTCCCCGAAAGCAGGGAGAACTCGCTGAACCAACCGGTGATGACAGGCCCCTGCCTGTAATGTTCAGGGAACCGCAGGAAACAGTTTCCTTCGCCCAGCTGACAGTACTTATACCCGCCTCCTGTAACGAATGCATGCTGCAACCCCATCGACCTGACGGAAAAAGGTGCGACGTTGAGTGAATGGTAGGCATCCACCAGCAACTGGATTCCTGCATGCGCACATTTTTCAGCGATCAGGGCGATCCCGGGGTTGATCAGCCCGGTATCGAAGAACACCGAAGAGACAAGAACGGCTGCAACCCGGTCGTCGAGCAGGCGGATGATGTTTTCTGCCACCTTGTCCACTGGCCTTGAAGGAACTCTCACCACTTCGATTCCCTCCTCTTCAAGCCGCGAAAGCTGGCGGCGGATGGTATGGAACTCCCCGTCGGTGGTGATTAGTCTGGGTTTTTGTTTAAGCGGGAGCGATGAAATGAAACGGATCACCAGTTCGTGCGTGTTCTGGCCCAGCGCAATATACCCGTCCTCATCATCAAGAAGCTGTGAAAAGCCTGCCCGCACCTCCTCCGCTTTCTGGAATGCTTTTTCCCATTTATCATCGACCAGTTCCGCGGCATCCTCCCAGGCTTGCTGCATCCCGGAAAGGGCAATATCGGGCCAGGCCTGGTGCGAATGCCCTGTTAGCAGGTACCGTTCGGTGACCCTGAATTGACTGTATCGTTCCGCCAGCCTGTTCGGATGGGCCGCGATATCTTCCAATGAGTATTTCATGGTGTAAAATCTGTTCTTACTTCCCACAGATCCGGGAAAAGTGGTTTGAAGAGGGTTGTTTTCAGGTAATCCACACCTGCCGATCCTCCTGTACCCTGTTTGTACCCGATCGTGCGTTCCACCATTTTCACATGGCGGTATCGCCATTCCTGAATTCCCTCGTCGAGATCCACAAGGAGTTCGCAAAATCCCGCAACCGGGGGGTTGGAATAATATATTTCCCTGAGCGCCTTCGTGACCTGTTCAGGGCGTTGTGATGGGATTGTGTTCTGCGATGCCGGAGGCCATGGCGGAATGTCATAACCCGACGTGCGAAGGAAGCCGATGAAGCACTCCCAAAGTGATGGTGCATGGAACCGTTCGTTCAGCTTCTTCCATATTTCCGGCTCATGCTGGAAGCGTTGCAGGTGGATCTCCGATTTCAGCCCAAGCAGAAACTCCAGCTCACGCCACTGGTATGACTGGAACCCGCTGGCAGACTTCAGGTAATCTCTGAAAGACAGGAATTCAAGCGGGGTCATCGTTTCGAGGATGTCGATCTGGTGTACCACCACCTTTAACACCGTAAGTGTCCGTTTAAGGTTATGGCTTGCCTGTAAGATATTGCCCGCTTCAAGTTTCGAACACACGAAATCGAGTTCATGCAGCATCTCCTTAAACCATAATTCATAGGTCTGGTGGATGATGATGAAAAGCATTTCGTCGTGTTCGTCGGGCGACTCCAACTCCTGCAGCGACAGGAGTTTTTCTATTTTCAGATAGGAATGGTATGAGAGGGACATGGGATAACGATTTATGGTTTTATCCTTTGATTTATTGCATTTGCGAATCCTTCAACTTCGCTCAGTATTGCAGAGTCTATGCGCCTTTGCCGGTTCAAACCCACGAGGATTCAGTATAAAAAACAATTTCAAAGATAGAATAATTCTAAATAACAAGGTGCTTTGCTCCACTTGCTGCTCAAAGTCGTAGAAGATTTGTTTTCTTTTAATGTTTTTATTTGTTTGTATGTCGGATATGGATTAATATTCCGACACAAGTGAAATTATATGTCGGATGATAATTTTTGCAGAACAATTATGTCGGATATGTTATCTTTGTGCGACATATAAGTCAACATATGTTAAATACATTGACATAGATCATCAATTATGTCGGAAATAAATCAAAATACCCGCATATATGTCGTTTGATCCTAAAATTCCTTTTAATGATCTCCCTGCTTTGCCGCCAAAGTTGGACCTTGACTCCAGGGAATTATTGTTAAACCACGTAATTAGGGCATCCCGCAGTCTTGCAGAACTGAAAGGCCTTTGTGAAACCATGACAGAGGAAGCTTTGCTGAACCTGTTATTCAATACGGTTGTCATGCAGGAAAGTCGCGACAGTTCAGCCATCGAGAATATTGTGACGACCCAGGATGAACTTTACCAGGCTGCGTTAAATGTTGAAAAATCAAATCCTGCGGCAAAGGAAGTACTGGCATACAGAGACGCGTTGCAGACAGGTATACGAATGATGAGGGATAACAAAGACCTGATCACAACAAATGTCCTGATTGGTATTGTTCAAAAAGTAAAACAGAATCAGTCCGGAATCAGGGTTCAGCCGGGAACTGTTCTTAAGAATTCCATCACAGGAAATGTGATTTACACGCCACCTTGTTGTGAAGAAGAAATACGGGCAAAATTGGCAAGTTTGGAGAAATTTATTAATATTTCTGAACTAAGTCCACTTGATCCGATCATCAAACTTTCATTGATTCATTACCAGTTTGAAAGTATTCATCCTTTCAACGACGGCAATGGCAGGACAGGACGGATTTTAAATCTGCTATACCTGATCCAGCAGCAATTACTGCCACAGCCGGTATTGTATCTCAGTGCCTATATCATTGACCATAAGCAGCATTATTACAGACTGCTGAACGAGGTAACAACGAAAGAAAACTGGAATGACTGGATCATGTTTATGACCACGGCAGTAAATGAAACAGCTCAACTCACAATCACAAAGATTCGGGGAATCCTGGAGTTAAAAAAGCAATATGAGCCGGTTGTTTATAAAACACTTGAAAAGTTCGGCAAGCGTAAAGAACTTTTTGAACTCATGTTTAACATGCCCTATATAAAAATAGAGCTGCTGGTTGAAAATGGGATTGCCCATCGTGAAACGGCTTCGATTTACCTTAAACAACTCGAAAAAGCAGGATTGCTCAACCCCCTGAAGATAGGTAAAAGCACATATTATATAAACCACAGGTTAATGGAATTACTGGCAAAAAGAGATTAATCCGATAGATGCGTCTGACGCTGACTTAACATCAAAATTGACTTTATGACAAAACTGGTATTTTGCTTTATGATCCTGGCGGGATCCCTGGGTATGCAGGTACAAGCATCGTCACACCTGACCAGGCAGGATGTCGTGATGGATCAGGACAGTGTGCACGAAAAGTTCTTACGGGGCGGTGTGGGCATTGCAGGAAGCCTTGGTTATTTTGGTTTTGGGGAAGTCAACCGCTACATCTCCGACATTTATTCAGCAATAAAGAATTCTCAGTCAGCATTTCAGTCTTCCAGTCCCGTGGCTGAAATACATTTTGGATATGGATACAAGGGGTTTGCCGAATTAAGAATTGCAGGGCTTTTCAGGGTGGAGGCCTTCTACTCACAGTTTTTCTCCTTTCCCTCCCATATGACAATTGCTGCCTCCGGGGGATGGAGTTACAAAACGGAGACCTTTTCTTTTGAATCAGGGTTACAGGAGGCCGGGGGATTGCTCATGGTAACTCCGGCATTGAAAAACCAAAAATTCCGGGTATTACTGGGTGCCGGTGCCGGATATATCAAAGGAAATATCCACCAATGGGTCAGCGGGTATACCTCGATCGCAAGCCCGTTCCCATTTCTCAACAAGGAGACAACGTTTTCCGGGAGCAGTATGGCGTACAGCGGGGTTATTGGTATTTCGGTTGCTCCATGGCGCTTTTTGGATGCTGACCTGAGGATAAAAGGGAAATATGCCATGATCCCGGAAGTGAAGAATGACCAGGGAGAGGTCTTCATCAATCGCTTCAATAACAATGACCCGGTTTCTTTAAATTTCTCAGGAGTTGAGATAAGCCTGGCAATCCGGTTCCTTTTTCCGTAAAAGTCAATTGTGGCATAACATCAGAATACGCCATTATGCCATTGGGCAAAATGAGGTCTGCTATTGGAACAAACGCTTGCATCGACCAATCTTCGCTAAATAAATTGACCAGCCATAAGTATTGGTTTTTAACAAGTTGAGACGGTCAGCCGAAATCAGCAGAGAGTGTTCGGGAGCTCCGGTTTTGCCACCAAGACGCATAAAAATCACATTTTCTTATAGTTGAAAAAAAATATCAACCCTCAATCTTACCTGTTTTCCGGACAGGTTCTGAAAAAAATGGTCAACAGATCTATGGGAAACTATGCTCTTTTGACATTACCTTTCTTCAATTGTTAAATTTTTATTTGTTAAAAATTTAACAATTGAATATAAGTTCTATATTTGGCACTGCTAACGAAATCAATCTGACCACTCTCCGCCGGTTTTGATTGACCACCTTTACCTTTTAACAATCAATGTATAAGAGTGGTCAAGGAGAATCGGCCAGCGATGGTCATAACCATCGGCCTGTCCAAACATGCTGGATAGCCGGATTTGCGCTGGAACCGGCAGGAGGGGGGATCGGCCAATCGTATCAACATATACTCATTTAGATGTGGGATTTTTCAGAACCTTAAACATGAAAACGAAAATTATACTTTCCTGCCTGATCGGAATGCTGATGTTCATGACCATTCGAACCTATGCCCAGGTTGGTGTTAACGACGATAACAGCGCTGCTGACCCATCGGCAGGACTGGATGTGAAATTTACCAACAAAGGTGTTTTAATGCCCCGTTTGACTTTTGATCAACGTAATGCCATCCAATATCCGGCGGAGGGGTTGATGGTGTATTGTACCAATTGCAAGCAGGATGGAACAGGCGTGATATCCATTTTCCAGGGCGGACTCTGGAAGAATGTTACCGATTGCCTTGAGCCTGATCAACCAGAAGAAGGGATCCACCTGCTGACTGAGACTCAGATCACCTGGAACTGGAATCCCGTTCCCGGTGCCACCGGGTATAAATGGAACACTACCGATGATTTCAATACAGCATCAGACATGGGAACAAACACCTTCATGCCTGAAACAGGGCTTACCACGGGCATTACCTATACCCGGTACGTCTGGGCCTATAATTCCTGCGGTGCATCTCAGGTGACCAGCATGATCCAGCTCCTGGTATACATAGGATTGAGTTACCAGGGCGGGACGATTTTTTACCTTTATCAACCCGGGGATTCCGGTTATGTTGCCGGAGAGTTACACGGACTGATTGCCGCTGTAAGCGACCAGAGTTCCGGTGCACCCTGGGGTTGTGCGGGGACCTTAATCGGCACATCCAATGCCATTGGCATGGGGCAGGCTAATACGACAGCGATCGTAAACGGTTGCAGCACTGCGGGCATTGCGGCCCGTATTTGCGACGACCTTGTTTTAAACGGTTTCAGCGATTGGTTTTTACCCACCAAGGACGAGCTTAACCAGTTGTACCTGCAAAGAAGTGTTCTTGGCGGTTTTGCTTTTGATTACTATTGTAGTTCCTCCGAGTACGATGCAGTATCCGCATGGAGCCAGGGCTTCGAACCCAATTCGTTAACCATGTGGGTCCATAAGAACTCGGCTACTGTGTATGTCCGGGCTGTTCGGACTTTTTAATATTACAACCTGAAAAAATACTGATTGGAAAACGGATAAACCAAAATGAATATGAAAAAGAAAATTACACGTTTCTTCCTGATCGGAATTTTGATGTTCACGACCATCCAAACCTTTCCCCAGGTTGGGATTAACTCCGATAACAGTTCCCCGGATCCATCGGCGGGACTGGATGTGAATTTTACCAACAAAGGTGTTCTGATACCCCGCCTGACCCGGGAACAGCGGGATGCCATCCAGAATCCAGCTGAGGGGTTGATTGTGTATTGTACAAGTTGTAATTTAAAGGGAACAGGTGTGATATCCATATTTCAGGGCGGACTTTGGGAGATAATCAATCTCCATTGTTATGCGCCTAATCAACCTGCAGCAGGTACTCATAGCCCCATTCGCACCCAAATCATCTGGAACTGGAACAACGCTCCGATAGCATTGGGCTATAAGTGGAACACCTCAAATAATTACGCTACCGCCACTGATATGGGAACCAGTACAACAAAGACAGAAACAGGGCTTACCTGCAGTACACCTTATACACGATATGTTTGGGCTTACAATGCATGTGGGTATTCCCCCCCGGATACATTAACTCAAACCACTATAGGTTGTCAAACTTGTGGTACATCCATTACGATTAACCATATTGCCGGAGCCGTAGCGCCGGTTGCCAAAACGGTTACTTATGACATCGTTACAAATATTCCCGGATGTGACTATGCATGCTGGATTGCATTTAACCTTGGCGCCGATCATCAGGCCACTTCTGTTGACGATGCTTCCGAAGCATCTGCAGGCTGGTACTGGCAATTCAACCGCAAACAAGGATATAAACATGATGGAACAACCAGAACGCCCAACACCACATGGCTGAGCATAAGCGAAAATTCTGATTGGATTGCCGCTAACGATCCTTGTACCATTGAACTTGGGAGTGGCTGGCATATTCCTACCCAAACAGAATGGACGTATGTGAACACAGGTGGCGGTTGGACAGATTGGAACGGCCCGTGGAACTCTGGTTTAAAAATCCATGCTGCCGGTGGCTTAGACTCTAACTATGGGTCACTGGACTACCGGGGAGATGTCGGCCTTTACTGTAGTAATTCGCAGTATGATGCTTCTAATCTCTGGCACTTGCACTTCGACCCGGGAGACTGTGCCGTAATAAGCTTAACCAAATCATTCGGCCTCTCGGCCCGCTGCGTTCTTACCTATTAATTCAATGGATAAACCATTATGATGATGAAAAGAATAAGTATACGTTCCTGCCTGATCGGAATTTTAATTTTCATGACCCTGCAAACTTCTGCCCAAATTGGTGTTAACACAGATAACAGCACTGCTGACCCATCGGCAGGTCTGGATGTGAAATTTAACAACAAAGGTGTTCTATTACCCCGCTTGACCTTTGAACAGCGAAACGCCATTCTTAACCCGGCCGAGGGATTAATGGTGTATTGTACAAATTGCAATCCGGATGGAACGGGCGTGGTGTCCATATTGCAGGGGGGACTTTGGAAGTCAATCAATCTCCATTGTGAAGTGCCTGATTCAACTACACCAGGTATTCATATACCCGAGTTTACCCAAATCATCTGGACCTGGAACAACGTTCCGATTGCATTGGGTTATAAGTGGAACACTACAAATGACCGGGCCACCGCCATTGATATGGGGAGCAGTCTGACAACGACAGAAGATAACCTTAATCTCAATACAACCTATGCACGATTTGTTTGGTCATACAATGCATGCGGGCATTCCCTCCCGGCAACATTAATTCAAACCACGCCGAACTCCGTCACGATTAACCATATTGCCGGAGCTGTAGCACCTGTTAACAAAACGGTTACTTATGGCGTCGTTACAAATATTCCCGGAGTTAACAATTTGTTCTGGATCACATCGAACCTTGGCGCCGATCATCAGGCCACTGCTGTTGACGATTCTACTGAAGCATCTGCAGGCTGGTACTGGCAGTTCAACCGCAAACAAGGATACAAACATGATGGAACAACGCGAGCACCCAACACCACATGGAATAGCAATATAGCTGAATATTCTGATTGGGTAGCCGCCAATGATCCTTGTGTCATTGAACTTGGTAATGGCTGGCGTCTTCCTACTATTACAGAATGGACCAATGTTAAGACTAGTGGTGGTTGGACAGATTGGAACGGCCCGTGGAACTCTGGTTTAAAAATGCATGCTGCCGGGGCTCTGGCCTTCGCCAGCGGTATGCTTTCTTCACGGGGCAGCGAGGGCTATTTTTATAGTAGTACGCAGGAAACAGCATCCACGGACGTGACCTGGTTCCTGAATTTCGATCAATCGTATATGATTATTGACAACTCCCTCCCTAAATCGAACGGCTTCTCCTTACGCTGTGTTAAATAAAACCGGAGCCCGGTATTGGGAAAAACGCTCACGTTGACCAGTCCTCGCCGAAATAAACGGACAAGCCTTAAGTATTGGATATTAACAAGTTGAGGCGGTCAGCCAAAATCGGCAGAGGGTGGACAGGAGCTCCGGTTTTTCCAATAAGGTAAAGTGGTCAACCAAAACCGGCGGAAGGTAGTCAGATGATCCGTTTTGCCCAGACCTACATGCGAAACAGAAACAGTTCTTAGCAAACCACTCTCCGTTGCACGATATAGAATACGCCGATACCTAAAAGGAATACACCCAGCAAGATCAAAGCCCATTCAGAAAGTGTGGGAATGGCAGCGGTTGGGATGGATACCGTGTAGGTGTAGTTGGCGCCTCCGTTTGTGTTCCATTTAATCGTGTAAAGGTCGAAATTGTCGGTGATTGCCGGCACGGCAGAGGAGAATGCATAATAGGAAACGGTGGTGCCTGTGGGCATTCCCGGGATTGTGGCAGTTCCGGAGGTTACTGTCATTGTGACGGGAAGTGTGACGGAGGTAGCCCAGGCATCTGAAGTATACCGCAGGTAGAATAATTCTCCGGCCGAAGGAGCCGACGGTGTGGTGATGGTGACGGTGGCAGGCACACCCGCGTTGACGGTGGCTGGCACTGAGACCGTCGCAATGCTTACCGGTTCTGCACTGGTCTCCATGAAAATCGCCCGGGTATTGCCGTAACCTGCATCTTCAAAGTTCATGGTGTACCATTTGCCATTGGTCACAGTGATCGTGTTATTTGCTGCACCCTCTTTGGTATAGGTTTGCAGCGTATTGATGGTTGCGTTGGTATTCGACCATTTGTTATTCCAGGGGCTGCCGGAAGGACCGCTGGTAAAGAGCCATTCATAGGTGCCTCCAAAAATATCGCCACCTGAGGCAGCCACACTGAAGAAAGTTTGCCAACGGGGGATGCCGGTTGGAATTTTCGTTACACGTCCACCGGGCAACTGCGTGTAGCTGGCCAGGGCAAGGTTGTTGGCCGGAGGGTTGGTCCAACCGTTCCAGCCGCCGGGCATGTTTAACCCTTCAGGTTCCCAGATCTCTGCGGCAGCCTGTGGCGCGTTGAATAACTGGACAGATACGAATGCCAGGAGGCAAAAAAGCACAAAGCGGTAATTTATACCGGAAAAACGAGTAGATGTCACCATGGTTTTGGGTTTTAAGGGTTATCATTTACAAATATATAAAAACAGGTTAAGTACATGACAAAATTTTAAAACCAATTACAAGATCTTTGGTTGACAAAGGATACTAGAGGGTGATTGTTTGCGGTTCGGTTTCGTTGCATTGCCGCAAACGTTTTGCAGCTATTTGAAGGGCGGGGCTTTTACTGGAAGAAACGCTGGCATTGACCAATCTTCGCCGAAAAAAATTGACCAGCCCTAAGTATTGGATATTAATAAGTTGAGGTGGGCAGTCAAAATCGGCGGCGTGTGGTCAAAAACTCCGGCTTCTCCAGTTAAGACACACCAGAGGAATGACTGAAACGAAAAAATTCTCATCCGTTGGGATCCTTGTTGTTTCAGAAACTAAAATAACCATGGAAATGTTTGGATTTGTATAGGTTAATTCATATATTTACTATAATTTTCAGCTAAGAACCTTTCATTAAAACCGACCACCATGAAAACATTTTTTCGCTATTCAGGGGCTGTCCTGTTGATGGCTTTCTGTGTTATTCATCTCATTTCATCTGGCTGCAAGAAAAAAAGCACGGACGACAACAACAACAGCGGCAACTGTGCCTGCTGGAATGAAAGCTGGCTCCTTGGCACCTGGGAGGGGACGACCCCTTCGTCGATTCAGCCCTTTGCCGGAACAAAAATCAGGATCGCATTCCTGTCTGTGCAGCTTAAGCAACATGATACCATTGCCGGAAATATTCGCAAAACCTGGGCTTACACCGGCACAGTCACCTGGGATCCGGACAATACTCCATGGGTGATGGGCTTTGACCCGACCCATTTCCCGCTTCACAATACTATTCTCTTTGAGTGCCTTTCTTATTGTGCAATAGGTCAGTCAGTAGACAATGTTTCCATCCGTGTTGCTGATACCGTCCAACTGAATGTGATGCACACCATTGACCTCGACTGGGGGCCATCTGCAAGCGGCACCGGGGTTGCTCCCGGTTATATCGATCTTTTTGGCGATATCGAGATAGACAATAATGGCGCCATCTCACGTGCAGATTATCCGCCCGATGCAGGATCCATGATCCGGCTGACAAAAAAATAGGGACCCGGTTACTTAGGAAATTTCCGGAGAAAATCTTCTACTTCGGCGACACTTCACAATTGAACTGTCAACACTCCCGTCCTCGGCAATCTTTTCCTTGGTGAAACCTAACGGTCAGTTACTTATGCAACGCACCTTGAAAAAACGCTTGCTTTGACCAGTCTTCGCCGAAATAGATTGACCAGCCATAAGGTTTGGTTATTAACAAGTTGAGATGGTCAGCCAAAATCGGCGGAGGGTTGCCGGGAACTCCGGTTTTTCCATTCAAGAGCATCTGCGTATCCAAATGTTGCCTATTCGTTCAAATAAAATGTAAGGATAATACGGTTGGGCAGGGTGCCGGAAGCATGGTATACCTCCAGGTTTTCTCCGGCGTTGATGTTGTAATTCAGCCCGGTAATAATACCGTTCTGTCCTGTGAGCATGAAGGAAGAATAGGTGTTGCCGAAGTGAACAGTATAAGTGGCGGTGCTGGGGGTTTCAGATCGCCAGGCAACAGCAACGATCTTCCCCGACAGCGGAACGGGATAAACTGTGCGGATGCCAGTGTTCAGAATATCTTCCTTGTCAACATCCCCGAATGGACGCAGGTAATCTGAGGCATGATCATTATTCGCTGCAAACGTGATCAGGCATCCTTTGGAAGACTTGGTCTGAACCGAACCATTGGGGAATTTCAATCCTCCTGTCTTCGATTCAATCATACCGTTGACCGACAACTTCTGACCTGGCGCTGAGGTCCCGATCCCGAAGCGGCTGTTGGTAATATCCCAGAAAAGCTGCCCGGGGTTGGCACATATCTCATTTCCAGTGGCAAAAAACATGCCTCCCTGGGTGACAGCAGACGTTGAAAAGGTTATCTGCCGCTTCCAGCTGGCGCCCATCGGAAAATAATTTCCGGAAATATTGTTTGACTGGTAAACCCAAAGACCGTCAGGCGGAAGCACAAGGTTTAGCCGCTGGTCTTCGGTAAGCCTTGGGCTCAGTAATCCGCGTGTAGTGGAGTTTATGTCGAGCATTGCGCCGGGGTCTGGCTGGGAACCGTCGGCACATATGATTACCTGGGCCTGTACTGTCATGACAAGCACGGAGCAGATACAGAGGATTACCGTTGTTTTCATAGCTCTATTCATTGAGATACAGGATGAATATAATTCTGTTAGCCAGGGTTCCGGAGAAATGCCTGACTTCAACAAAATCGCCAGCGTTCAGGTTCATATTCAATCCGTAAAGCGTACCGTTCGGGCCGGTAAGGGCGATATCGGTATAGGTGCTGCCACTGCCATGATAGATCCTGTATATAGATGAACCGGTGGCCGATTCGGAGCGCCAGGATATGGTAACAATCCTTCCTGCCACAGGAACAGGAAAGACGGTGCGTATCCCGCTCAAGCTGATATCGACTTCGCTAACTTCACCAAAAGGTCTCAAATAATAGCCTGCACCATTATTATCCCCGGCGAAGGTGATCAGGCAACCTTTTGCTGCCTTTGTCTGAATTGAAAGGTCGGGGAATTTGAATCCCCCGGAAGTCGATTCAATCGTGCCGTTGACACTCAGTTTTTGTTCCGGGGCATTGGTTCCGATCCCCATCCGGAGGGTGGAGTTATTCCAGAAGAGTTGCCCGGCATTGGCGGAAATGTCATTGCCCTGGGAAAAAAGGATGCTGCCGTCAATAAGCGAAGACGTGGTTACAGTCCCGATCCTTTTCCATGCCGAACCGGAATAGAGGTAGTGGCCGGCGGTGTTGTTGTTCTGAAAAACCATCAGCCCGGCAGCGGGCGATCCTATGGAGGTTCGCTGTGCCTCGGTCATCCGCGGTATCAACAAACCTTTGGAGGTGGAATTGATTTCCAGCATGGCGCTGGCATCGGGCGCTGATCCGTCGGTTGTGATACTCACCTGAGAGAGGCCGGGATAACCTGAACATATTGTAAGAAACATCAGGAGAAAACAGCAGGGAACCGGCAAACGGAAAGGCCCGAAATAACTATAATCTGGATTGCTTGCTTTCATGTCATCTGAATTTTGACACTAAGATACGAAATCTGAAAGGAAAAATCAAGATGGACAGGGTGAGCGTTTTCGTATCACTGGTGGAAGAAACGCCTGCATTGACCAGTCTTCGCCGAAAGATATTGACCAGCCCTAAGTATTGGAGATTAAAAAGTTAAGGTGGTCAGCCAAAATCGGCAGAGGGAGGTCAGGAGCGCCGGTTTTTCCACACTAAACCCGGCGTAAGGGGGGCAAAAGATTCGGTTTGTATTTGTAAAGGTTATAGTCAGCCGGTAAATGTTCACTATCCCAGCGGCAGGGATGTCCCCTCCGATGTTTCCCGTTATAGCAATGTTTAAAAATCGGACCGAAACATTATTTGTTTCCCAATAAAGAAACTATTATCTTTGCGTAAACTTTACAATATGGTTGTAAAATTTCAAGTTCAGTTTTTAGAAGAAGCAGCTCAATTTTTAGAAAGCATTGAAGAAAAGGTGAGATACAAGATTTACTTTAACATTAAAAAAGCTCAGGTGACCAATGATAAAGAGTTATTCAAAAAATTGAATAATGAAATTTGGGAGTTCAGAACTTTGTACAATAAGACTCATTATCGGCTTTTTGCTTTTTGGGATAAGACCGGAAAAGCCGAAACAGTCGTAATTTCGACACATGGACTAATTAAGAAAACAGACAAAACTCCCGTCGCCGACTTGGAAAAAGCCGAGAGATTGAGAAGGTTGTATTTTGAACAAAAAAGCTAATTTTTATGAAAAAGGAAGCTATGAAAACATACAGTTTAGATGAAATGGTCGACAAGCATATCGGTAAACCGGGAACACAAAAACGTGAGGCATTTGAAAGCGAATTACGGATTGACTTGCTTGGTGAAGCCATCAAACAAGCCAGAAAGGAACGCCATTTAACTCAGGAAGAACTGGGGCAGTTGGTTGGTGTTAAGAAAGCTCAAATCTCTAAGTTAGAAAACAGCCTGACCGATGCCCGATTTGAAACAATTATGAAAGTGTTTAAGGCATTGAATGCTAAGGTTAACTTTAATGTTGAATTGCTCAATCAGACAGTAAAACTCGCTTGAGATAAATGATGGTGGTCAATTTGTTCCGGCGTGTTTGTATGTTTAAATGTATGTATAAAAGGAAAAGGGTCTCAGTCGTTGCCTTCTGAAACCCTTGTCTGTCCTGCTCCCCCTGCTAGACTTGAACTAGCGACCCTCTGATTAACAGTCAGATGCTCTAACCAACTGAGCTAAGGAGGAATTCGGGGTGCAAAAATACAAAAAGTCTTTTACTTTCCAAGGAGATTGGAAAAAAAATTGTGCGGAAGGGAAAAAAGTGGGAAGTTGGTTACCTTTACGGGCGATAGAGAAGGGTCGGGGTGATGAGATAACGTGGGGTTTTTAAACCGCAGAGGCGCGGAGGCGCAGAGGAATTGGTAACCTGGATAACATGAAGAGCCTGTGAGTCAGTCGATACTTTTTATTACGCCGCCGTTTACGCAGATGAATACGCCGTACCCGGCGACGGCTGTGTTGAAGGGGTTTATGAATGGGAGGGGGGTGAAGTGCTGGCAGGTGGATTTGGGGGTGGAGGTGGTGGGGGGGCTGTTTTCGGGAGAGGGGTTGGAAAGGGTGTTTGGGGAGATTGGGGGACGAGCGGACGGGCGGACTGGCGGACAGGCGGACGAGTGGACAGGTGAGCGGGTGAGCGGGTCAGCAGGTGAGCGGTGGGAACATGTGAGGAGGATGGTTGCTTTGCAGGATCAATATATCAGCACGGTGGGGCTGGTGGTGGAGTTTTTGAGGGGGAGGAAGCCGGAGCTGGCGCATGTGATCTGCGGGGGGAGGTGGCTGCCGGAAGGGTCGCGGTTCGGGCAGATGACTGACCTGGACCATGACTTCGGGCACATGGGATTGCACGACCGGGCGAAGCACCTGGCCACGCTGTACCTGGAAGATATTGCCGACCTGATCGTGCACACGATCGACCCGCATTTCGGCTTCAGCCGGTATGCTGAGCGGCTGGGACGGTCGGCGGCTTCATTCGACGAACTGCATGAGGCGCTGGAACATCCCGGGAGCCTGGTTGATTCGCTGATGATCGAACTGCTTGAAGAGAAGATCAACGCGCACCGTCCTACCATGGTGGCGATCACAGTGCCGTTTCCCGGAAACCTTTACAGTGCACTGAAATGCGGGCAGTGGCTAAGGAAGAACCATCCCGGGATTAAAATTGCGATGGGCGGCGGATTTGTGAATACGGAGCTGCGGTCGCTGGCCGATCCGCGCGTGTTTGACTTTGTTGATTTCATAACTCTCGACGACGGGGAGGCGCCGCTGTTGCACCTGGTGCAGCATCTCGACGGGGAGCGCCCGGTGGAACTGCTGAAGCGCACCTTTGCCCGGGTTAACGGGGCGGTGACCTGGTTCAACGGGTCGCAGGAGCCGGATGTGGCGGAAAAAGATAAAGGAACGCCCGACTATTCAGGGCTTCCGCTCGATAAATACCTCTCGGTGATCGAGGTGGCCAACCCGATGCACCGGCTGTGGAGCGACGGCCGCTGGAACAAGCTGATGCTGGCCCATGGCTGCTACTGGGGCAAATGTACCTTCTGCGATGTCACCCTCGATTACATCAAACGCTACGAGCCCGGCCATCCCGCGCAGATCTGCGACCGGATGGAGGCGATCATCGCGCAAACCGGTCAGCATGGGTTTCACTTTACCGACGAGGCGGCCCCGCCCGCACTCCTGCGCGAGGTGGCGCTGGAGATCCTTCGGCGGAAACTCACCGTGGTGTGGTGGACCAATATCCGCTTCGAGAAAAGTTTTACCCCCGACCTGTGCCAGCTGCTGAAAGCCTCCGGCTGCATCGCCGTGTCGGGCGGACTGGAGGTGGCCTCCGACCGCATCCTGAAGATGATCAACAAAGGTGTTACCGTAACGCAGGTGGCGCGGGTGGCGGGCAACTTCACCCGGGCCGGCATCATGGTGCATGCCTACCTGATGTATGGCTTCCCCACCCAATCGGCCCAGGAAACGGTGGATTCGCTGGAGGTGGTGCGCCAACTCTTCATGCACGGGGTGGTGCAGTCGGGGTTCTGGCACCAGTTTGCCATGACGGCCCACAGTCCCGTGGGCCTCGACCCGCAGCGATTCGGGGTGGAGAAGGAGAACACCCCGCCGGGCACCTTCGCCAACAACGACCTCATCCCCATCGACCGCACTGGCTGCGACCACGCCCAATTCAGCGACGGACTCAAAAAGTCGCTCTACAACTACATGCACGGCATCTGCTTTGACTTCCCGCTGCAGGAGTGGTTTGATTTCCGCATCCCCCGCACAACAGTACCCGCCAGTTTTGTCAGCAATATCCTTGCGAATGACCAGCAGGAGAACCCCGCTTCCCATGCCAAAGTATTCTGGACAGGGACTCTGCCCACCATCACCTTCCATACCAGGCAGAAAAAAGGCAAGCCGTTGCCCTCCGCACGGATTACAGTGCAAACACATCAACAGGAGGTTATTATACAAGCTACAGAAGCGGTTGGTAACTGGCTTGAAGTCGTTTTTTCGCAACTCCTCCCCGGGAAACTCGCCCCGATGACCTTCGCAGAATTTGAAGCATCATTCACTGCACACAACTTGAAGGATTTTGCAGGATTTATGGATGGGACAACAGTAAAAGGTCTTTGTGACTGTGGGCTGATCTTCGTATAGTTTTTAACTTCTTCAGTCCCTCGTTCCCCCCTCCCGCTCCAAAATCCCCATCGCCACCTTAATCCCATCCGCCGCACTGGACACAATCCCGCCGGCGTACCCGCTTCCTTCGCCTACAAGGAAAAGATTGTCAAACCCGGTGCAGAGTCCGTTCTTTTCACGCAGCACCTGGATGGGGGAGGAGGTTTTGCTTTCCAGCCCCAGCAGGATGCCGTTGCCATATCCGCGGAGGCGACGGTCAAAATCTTTCAGTCCCTCGCGCATGGCGTTGGTAACCACCGCGGGAAGCATGTTCCACAGCGGGGCGGGTTTGAGCCCCAGCGGATAGCTGGTTTCGGGGATGGAGCGCGGCTCAGTGCCGTTGATGAAATCGCTGATGGAGCAGAATGGGGCGCTGAAGCCTCCGGAGAAGTCATAGAATGAGCGTTCAAGGTCTTCAAGCCACTGGAGCGCCTCCAGCGGGGTAACCTCTCTTCCGGCCAGCTGATCCGGATGGATCCCGGCCACACACCCGGCATTGGCGAACTTCCCGTTGCGGCGGTAGTTGCTCATCCCGTTCACGATGTTCAGGTTGTTGTAGGTGGCTGCGGGAACCACCATCCCGCCGGGGCACATGCAGAAGGAATAGACCGAATGTTTCCCGTCGGCCTCGGAAGTAAGCCGGTACTCGGCGGCTTTCACCCCGTCGAGGTGATCGATGCCCCACTGCGAGAGGTTGATGATCGACTGGCGGTGTTCGGCGCGGGAGCCGATGGCGAAATTCTTGGTGCGGAACTGCACACCCCGGTTGATGAGCATCCGGTAGGTTTCATAAGCGGAATGCCCGGGGGCCATGATGAAATAATCGCCCGGGATGGATTCATCGCCTGCCATGGCTTCCGACACGCTCCCATCCTTTGTCACCAGGTCGTTCAGCGTGGTCTCAAAACGGATGTCACCGCCCAGTTCGCGGTAGGTTTCACGCAGGCTCCTGACCACCCTTTTGAGGTTGTCGCTGCCCACATGCGGGTAAGCCATGTAGCGGATCTCAGCCGGGGCACCCGCGTCGATGTAACTGGAGATGAAAAAGTCGCGCTCGCGGGAGATATGTTTTGACCGTGAAGTGAGCTTTCCATCGGAAAAGGTGCCTGCACCGCCCTCCCCGAAGGCGTAATTGGCCACCGGGCTGAAGGCGCCGCCTTTCTCGAACTGGGCAATGCCTTGTCCGCGCTTGTTCACCTCGGCACCCCGTTCCAGCAGGATGGTGTCAAACCCGGCCTTCTGTAGCAGGAGGGCGGCGAAAAACCCGGCCGGTCCGCTCCCGGTGATGATGACGCGTTTGTTCCTTGGTTTATACGGAATATCAAGTGGTTCAACTTGTTCAGGTTCTGGTCCGCCAAATGATTTGCTGTGTACGGCGATGCGGAGCAGCCAGTAGATGTTGTTCTTCTTGCGGGCGTCGAGGCTTTTGTTCGCGATCTGCCAGGTGAAATCGGAAATACGGAGCTCTTTGGCGATGCGCTGTTTCAGTTCGTTATCGGAATAGCCGGTGGGGGCTTTGAGTTCGATGATTTTGAATCCCATGGATGTGAGAAGTATTTTTGCAAAGGTGGGAAAAATTCCCCTTCGGGGTGTTTCTCGCAGATTTTCGCAGATTACGTCGCAGATTAGAGCAGATTAATATTGAAAACGAAAATGATTAGTAAGTCAAAACATTAATCTGCCAAAATCTGCGCTGTAATCTGCGAAAATCTGCGAGAACCATCTGCGAAAATCTGCGAGAAATTTTTTATTAACTAAGCACGATAACCCCCGATTTCTCCGTTATCTACCCGTATATTTGTTGCGCATGCCGTTATATTTACGTTTTCTTCTCTTCCTTTTCCTCCTCCAAACCATTGCTTTTGGCCAGCCCGGCGGTGATTTCAGGCAAACAGCCGTCAATCACCTCCGCAAAGGTGAATTCATCGAAGCCCTTGAATATCTTAACGTTGCCATCCAGTCCGACCCCACGATGCCCGAACTCTATTTCCTTCGCGGCTATGCAAAATACGGGCTTGATGATTTCATCGGCGCCGAGCAGGATTACTCCAGGTCCATCGACCTCTCACCCTACCTGGCCGACGTATTTGCCAACCGGGCCATCGCACGGTCGCAACTGGAGAATTACAAAGGTGCACTCGACGACTTTGAACGCGCCATGGAGATGGACCCCGAGAACGGCCAGTTGTGGTATCACCGGGCACGTACCAACCTGATCCTGAAGAAGTACTACTCCTGTATCGTTGACTGCAACAAAGCCATGAAGCTCAAATTCCCGGGTGAAGAGGTGTATATCCTGAAGGCCAACGCCGAACAGGAGATCAAGCGGTTTACCGAAGCCATTGAGGACCTGGATGCCGCGAAGAAGATCAACCCTGCCAACGGATTTATTTACTCCCAACGGGGGAATGTGTGGCTGGCGCTGAACAAGGTGGATTCCGCCATTGTTGATTTCAGCCATGCCGTGGCGCTGGATTCCACCAGTTCGTATGCCCTTTTCAACCGGGCGCTGGCCTGGCTGAAGGTGCCCGACAACGTGTCTGCCCTCAAGGACCTGAATGCCGTGATCCGGATGTCGCCTTATAACTCCTATGCCTACTACAACCGGGCCATCGTGCTGATCCAGCTGAACGAAAAGCGGGGCGCGATCCGCGACTTTGACATCGTGAGCAAGCTGGATCCGAAGAACATCGTCAGCTATTTCTACCGCAGCAAACTCAAATCGGAGCTTGGCGACTACACAGGTGCCCTGGAGGATCTGAACAAAACCATTGACCTGCTGCCCGACTACACCGACGCCTGGTATGAACGCTACGAGGTGAAACTCAAACTCAAGGATCAGAAAGGGGCACAGGCCGACTACCGTCAGGCGCTGGAGCTGACCCGCAAGAACCACCTGGATCCCGACAGTCTGCGCACCGAGCGGAAAGATTACCTCAAAAGCCTGGTCAAACTGAGTGGCGATTTTGAGCAGATGAATACCCTGAACAGCAAGTTGCAGAACCAGGCTGTCGACATCCAGCTTCGGCCGATGTTCAACATCCTGCTGTGGAAGGTGGACTATGCCCGGGTCAGGCTATATGATGTGTATAAAAAACAGCATTATTTCACCAACATCCTCACCCTCACCAACGAAACCGGGGTGATGGGCGACTCGCTGCTGCGTGCCGAAGTGACCCGTCTGACGCACCTGGTAGATTCGGCGCCCTCCAGCCCCGACCTGCACTTCCGGCGGGGTATTTGCTACATCCAGCTCCGTAACTACAATGCCGCGCTCACCGATCTGAATTCCACCTTGGCTGCCGACTCATCCAATATTTCCGCCTGGTTCAGCCGTGCCAACGCCCGGTATGAGCTCATCCAGCAGATCAACTCGCAGGAGGATGAGCAGCAGGAGATGATCATGGGCAAACAGTCACCGAAGCCACAGAACACCGGCCTCTCCGCCAACCTCGAACACACCTACGAAGCCGTGATCAAAGACCTTAACCGCGTGCTCACCCTGGATCCCGACTTTTCCTTTGCCTGGTACAACCGCGGATTCGTCAACTCCCGGATGGGAAATTACCATGCCGCACTTGATGACTTCACCAAAGCCATCACCCTGCGAAACGACTTCGCCGAAGCCTACTACGATCGCGGACTGATGTCCATCCTCCTCAGCGAAAACCACGACGGCTGCATGGATCTGAGCAAGGCGGGGGAGATGGGGGTGAAGGATGCGTACAGGGTGATGAAGAGGTATTGTTATAAGTGACGCGTGACACGTGACGCGTAACAGGGTAACAAACCTGCATTGCTTACATTGCTTACATTGTTTGCATTACTTCACATTTATTTCCATACCTTTGCCTCCTACCGGGACGTTAGCTCAGTCGGTTCAGAGCGCATGCTTCACACGCATGAGGTCGTGGGTTCGAATCCCTCACGTCCCACTTCAGGATCAGCCATTTACAAGAGGTTTTGTGAATGGCTGATTTTTTTGTGCTGACAAATGCACCAACTATAAATCGTCAGTGAAAAGGTTACTGGTAATGTCCTAATTGTAATGTGTGTTTTTAGATCGGAAAGACGTTAGAACATGATCAACAGATGATCAGTATACACTTGTTACAACGTAAGGCAATAAGGAATAAACATTACCAATGTTCCTCTTGCCCTTTAAAAGTCTGCACAGTTTACCCGTCTATCAGCTAGTTACTGATACACCGCACTGTCATTCCAAACCTTTTAAGGGTGTTGCCCCAATACGCGGCGGTGGAGCCTGTAAAATAACCGGAACCGTTGTTATATGCTCCGCCTGGCTGATTAGAACTCCAGAAATAACCAGAGGATCCAATATTTATCAGAGAACCTGAACTGATCCCCCCTCCGGCATGCAGTTTGAGATCGGAATTAAACGGAGCTGTCCAATTCGCCCAACTCCCTCCTGCATCAATATTGGCCCACTCTGTGATGGTTGGCAATCGCCAGGTTCCTCCCAGTTCAAGTGCACAGGGATCCAGGGCAGCTTCCCATGGGGTGGTTCCAGGGTCGTCGGTGCCATCCCAGCCAGAAGGGGTCATAGTCGTTCCGTCGTGCTTATATCCCTGCTTTCGATTAAACTGCCAGTACCAGCCAGCGGATGCTTCCGTAGCATCATCCACCGTAGCAGCTTGCTGACTGGCTCCGAGGTTTCGGGTAATCCAGCATTTGGAGGCTTCCCCTGCAATGCCGGTAGCCGTTCCATAGGTTACTGTCTTGTCAACCGGAGCTACATTCCCCGAAGCCAGATGGTTTTTCGTCATCGGATCGCCGCAGCTCCAGCATGTTGATGTTGTTTGGGTGATGGTCAGCGCAGCGGAATGCAGACAGCTGTTGTATGCCCATACATAACGGGTGTAGGCAGTCTCGCAGGTCAGTGCGGTTTCAGTTTTGGTGGTGAGTGCACCCATATCGGTACTGGTTGCGTAATTATTGGTGGTGTTCCATCGGTAGCCTGTTGCGTTGGCGGAAGTGGCCCAGTTCCACACAACCTGTGTTTTGGAGGGTGTATGGGTGCCCGCTGTGGGAACAGAGGGTGTGGTGAGGTTGGCAACCACATCTGTTCGCAACGTGCTTTCGCGTCCGTTGATAGTCTGGGTGGCATAATAATGCTGTCCGTCAACCAGTACCGCTGATGTAGCCAGGGCAGTGCCCCCGGTTGGGGTGGAGTACCATTTGACGTTTGTTCCGGTGACGGTCAGACTCGCCACCGTGGGTGCCTGGGCACCGGCCTGGTTGATGATAAACAAGAGAAAGAAAAAAATGAAAAACAATAACTTGGTGATTGATTTAGGTTTGTCCATAATTGTAAAGGTTATATCAAATTAATTTCAGTATTCATGTGTTCGGTATTGAAAATACCAGGTTAGATGATGTCCATATCAAAATGCATACCAACTTCAAGTAAATGAGGCCCCAATGCGATTTGATGCCTATCAGATTGAAAATGAGTGTAAAAGATTATAGGCCTCCAAATAGGGCTCATTATGGCATCATAAGCCTTGATAAAATAGCGTGTGGTTTGGTTTAAAATCGCGTATATAAGCGAAAATGCGCAGGTGTCCACCTAAAACATTTTCAAGGCCAGACTTATGTCAAGGCTGCCTGGAACTCCAGGTCAGCATGGGCTTGGTTACTTCGCCTTCCAACAAAAAGAAAATCAGAAAACCAAGAAAAGACTTATACTGTGATTATTTCATCTACGATCCCGACCAATGTCCAAATTGCAAAATCGGCCGGACGATCCAACTGGAACGATTTTTCCCGTTGAGAGGACCAGTGATACGATATGGTTCTTTAACAGTTGTTGCATATGCCCTTAAATTATACTGGGAATTTGGATACAGTCCAGCCAAATAACTCACGAATACTCATGTTTCTGTGCCATCTGTGGTAAGGTTATCCGATAGGGTTGGATTGACGCCTGTTCTCCAGCAAACACCATAGGCTGTTACGGGTGCTCCCCCGTCAGAAATAACATTCCCGCCGCTTGTTTTATTGTTTGTCGTTATGTTTGTAACGGTATTGGTTGTCACAGTGGGTAAAGAGGGCGGAAGGATCAATCCCGGCCCGTACATAAACTCCTGCCAGGCATTCGTGCTGGCTAAAAATGCATAAAATTTTTTATGGCTGGTACAATATACGATTAAGTCGTTAGCAGGAGCAATGATCGAAGAAATTCGGGTCAAGGTCAATCGGGGCACAAGCAATCCCTTATTGCTGGATTTCACATCCAGCATGGCAGAATTATCAGGTTGGGAATAGTCGGTACTAATTCCAACCTGGGCAGAAACCTGGCTGGCCATGAATCCAAGAATCAGTGTTAAACAGGTTGTGAGGATGTTTCGTTTTGTAGTGACCTGAATATGAAAGTTTTAATCAGTAAATTACATTTTTGAATTACGAAGCGTCATAGGTTTCTGTTTTTTGTTCAATACATATATTGTTAATATCGTTAATCAGTTTTGGATATAAAAGCGTAAAAAACATATCAGAATTCTACTTAAACGGCAAATGAGAAATCACAATTTCCGGTGAATAGTCATCTTTATTTAAGGTGTAGTAAAAGGCAGCGGCCCATTCTTCTGCTTTTTCCAGTTTCGGGCCTAAGGTGATCTTTTGAACAAAGGGTTTGACCGATATCAACTCAATATATACCCTGGGAGGATTGCTTTGTGGGTCTATCAACTTATCAAAGCCTATGCCTTTTAAGACAAGACGCAATTCGTTTTCGTGCTGATATTCTGCACTTTTGAATAAATATGCAATTTGGTTTAATAATTCAACAAAGTCTTGCTTTTTTGATTTTTTACCGGTCAGTTTCGTGCTGATGCTTGCTATTTTTTTTGAAAGGTCATTCATGCAGGCAGTCAGTGTGTTCTGACTCTCTTCACTTGCTCCCGGGATCACAAATTTTATTTGGGGCCCTTGTGTTGTATACGCGACCCTGTAGACACTGAATTCTTCGTTTGCCTTTATCAGGGCAGTTCCTGCAGAACCAGAATTCACTTTATCTGTATTGGTGTTTGAGGATGATTGTAACTTCGGGGCCGGGGTTTTCAACTCCCTTAAGCTATCCAGCAGGCTATCAATATCAAAGGTGATTGAACATCCTTTTGCTTCTTCTTTTGCCTCCTTGCCATACATGCGCCATAAAGTGAGATCATTGTGTTTGCTATCGTGAACGAAGCTGCCAATGAATGGCTTTGGTACGAATGTTTCTGACACAGGTTTATCTAACTGTTTTTCAGTGAGCGGAAGAGATAAAAACTTGTATAATTCAGCACCCTCTGAAGTGTCATTCAGAAATGCACCTTCTGACAATCGAAGAGCACTTCCGTCAAGGATGAGGGCTTTTGTGACTGAGGCACTTGTATAATGAGTAATGCTGCCATCTTCAAGAAACAGAAGACTTTTGATTTTATCAACCAGCTCGCTCACCTCTGCATAGTCAGGGTTCTTTTTTAATTTCTTTATTTCATTGATTTTTGCCTCAGCAACTGACGAATAGTAATCCTGGTTATTTTTGGTCAGCTCAACATACTTTGTATAATATTCAAGTGAATGATCGTAGTCTTTATGACAGTAATAGGTGTCGGCCAGGTTGTAAACGGCATCAGTGAATTCAGAATCGGCTTTAATGGCTTTTAAATAAAATCTGATGGCCACCGGAAAGTCTTTCATCATGGAGTAAATGTCGCCAAGGCTGCTTAAAGAATAGGCATGGTTCCGGTTTATCCTTATGGCATGGTTATAATTTTCAATCGCAGCGTCATAATTTTTTAACTCGGCAAACATGTCGCCTAAATTGCAATAGGCATTGGTGTATTTCGGATCATACTCAATGGCCTTTTTATAAAAATTTATGGCATCGTTCTTTTTATAGTTTTCGGAAGCGATGTTTCCTTTGACATTGAGTGCGACAGCCTGTCGTGGGTTTATCGCCAAGGCTGTATTCGCAGTCTGCCAGGCCTGGACATTATCACCGGATTTATACCAGGCACGGGCAAGCTCCGCATACAAATCAGCGCTTTTATAGAACTCCAGTGTGGTGGAATTCAGTAAATTAATAATGTCCATGTAATCCTTTCCATCGTGGAGGACTTGTGCAGTTTTTAATATTTTCCTTAGCGGTTCCATTATCTTGTATTATAATATCATATACATGGGAATATTATTCCCGGAAATTTGCAATTTACAAGCGAAATTGAATTTTGTTATTTCTTCGACGTCGTATACAAATTCCAAATCGGAATATCCACCACCAAAGAAGCACTAAACCGCCAGTAAACACTGTTCTGATAGGAGTTTACATATTCGTCACCTTGTTTTACATAAACATTCCGCAGGTTTGGCCCCATTTGTGCGCCTACATTGAAGGATAACGGACATTTCGGAAACCCGAGAGAAAAGAAGATTCCCGGTGAGACGATATCTTGTAATTTGATTGTTGGTATCTGTGACACCGAATCAGTATTCTGAAACCTGAAAGAGGCAACGGCACCAATATCCACCAATGAAAGAAAGGCAGTATAGGACCAATGGTGACAACTTGTACTTATCGCTACACCAATTGGGGCAGCAACTCCATAGTTGTTAACAAGATGTTTATCTGTCATGCCAACGATTTTTTCATGAGCTACAAATAATCCGGTATATGCGTTTAAGGATACATTCAGTGGTGTTTCCCTTTTAATCCGCGAACTTCCGGAGGGGAGAGCAGAGGCTTCAATAGCTTTTTCAACGTCATCGGAAGATTTTGCCTGAACGATGGTTGCCATGAAGGTGCCGTATTTGAAGAGGTATTTGAGGCTTTCCTGGGATTGTGAACTCTCTTCCTTCATTGATTTTTGATTATTGAAAATCGTATCAAGTTTCAGATATTTTTTTATCTCAAGGTCAAGCCGTTGCTTGTATTTTCCAATATCATCATTGTTGAAAGTGGTTGGGGTGATCTCTACATGAAAATTCTCATTATATCTTTTAATCAATTGTTTGCTTTCCAGAAAGTTGTTTTTAAATTGAACGTTATCTGTTTGTTCCAGGACCCGTGATGCCTGGGCGTATATTTTTTCTTCTTTTTTATGCGTTCTTTTAGTAACCCAATTAGCCTCAACATACTCCAACCTGGCTTTGCCATACTTCGCATATATCAAATCGTAAATGTGTACGGCATTTGTTACAGCAGATGCATAGTTGCGGCGGTTAACGTCCAAAACAAGATCTCCGGTTGTGTAGGCGACATCAAAATATAAGCTTAAGGTGTCTTTTAAATGTTCAAGCTTTACGTATGGCAATTTCCCGGCTTCAGTTGCAAATTCAAGGAGGTTTATGGATGACTTAAAGTATTGGTAATATTGTTCAACGGCCATTGAGTCGCTGGATGGTTTCTTGTGATTTTTGATCAATGAAGTTAGCTTATCAGTTTTGCCGGCAAATTTTACAATGTAATCGCGGTAGGGGATAAATACTGAATCATACTTTTCAGCAACCGATTTAAGAACCAGGCATAAATTGGTTTTCTGGAATTTTATGCTATCGTATTTGATTATCGCAACCTGATATAGTAATCCAAGATAAATTCTGAATGCAACAGGATCTTTAACCAGGTCTTTAATTTTACTTCCGGAAACCCAGTAAACAGAGTCGTTTCCTGAAGAGGTCCGAAGTGATTCAGAAATAAGCTGAATGGTTTGGATTGACCCTTTCCAGTTAAGATTAAGATCATTCAGGTAATCTGCCGGATAATCTGCGATAATTTTGCCAGGGTGAGTATTGTCAGCCAACTGACCAGCGATATAACAACTGCTTAATAAGGATGCAGCCAGTTGTGGGTATTTTTTAAAGAATGGTTCATGATTGTCAATGACTGTTGGCAGATTTGTCATTAAATTACTCAAATCATTTTCAAATGATTCCCTCAGGGTCTGAAGATAGGCTTCGTAATTGTATATCCCGTCACCAATGACCAATAGTGCCCGGTATGTTTGTGGAAAAACTGTTTGCAAATCCCTGTAGGTTGAATCGGAAATAGCTTCTTTGAATTTCGTAAAGAAAGCTACATTGAGTTCTTCTTTCGTTCTTTTTACTAAGAACCTTGCAAATCCATCGGCGATGTTGGTGACATTGAGGCCGCCGATAGATGAAATTGCTTCAAATCCTCCTTTGAACCCTGACAGACTGTGAGGATCCTGAGGGCTCTGAATTGTAAGTGCAGGGAGTTTAATAAATGGATTAGAATAAAAGGCAAATATCAAACTATTGTAATATCGGGCATCACTGCAGTATTTTTTCAAAATTTTACTGATTGCAACAGTGTCATCCAGTTTAAAAGATATTTTACCATCTGTATCCTTGTAGCCAAGCTTATTCAATTCAATAGCATCCAGATAAACTGTTTGAGAGAACAGCGTCACTGAGGATGCCATAAAAAGTGTGATAATTAAAAAGAGTTTTTTCATGGGAAAGTTTTTAATCAAAAAGATTTGCCAGGTTTATTAGTTTTCCAACATTCGCATTTGTTGCATTTTTTAAAATCAAACCTTTAATTTCATTCGCTGGGAAATGAGGATCTGTATTTCTTTTAAATTCAAGGAGCAGTGCGCATGCAGCGGCAACATAAGGTGTCGCCTGACTTGAACCCGATAAGGATGCGTAACTGTTGTTTATAAAAGTGGAAGGTATCTCCTTTCCGGGTGCATAAATATTGGTTTCGTTTGTCAGAATAGCGTCATGCAATGGTTTGTTGTTTTCATCAGTTCCTCCGACAGAAAGAGTTTCAGGATATCTGGCAGGAAAGAAGATATGATTGTCAGGAAATCCTGGGGTTAAATTCCCAGCAGCGGCAACTATGAGGATGCCCTGAGCATTGGCATCCATGATCGCCTGATGAATACCTTCTCCTTCCATTGGCTGTCCTTTGCTGATTGAAATAATATCCACGTTTTGACCAATAGCCCATTTAATGCCCTGAAGGATATATTCATCTTTATCTCCATATTGATCATGGGTGGTTTTACAAATGTATAATGTGGAATTGTATGCAATTCCCGTAGAGCCGAATTCATTGTTGGACGCTTTAATAATACCTGCACAGTGAGTTCCATGCCCTATTTTATCGTCAATGCCTGATGCACTTTTTGTAACATCGGTAAATAATGTTTTATCTAAACTTAAATCAGTGTGAGGGTAAGAAATACCGGTATCCAGAATGGCAATTTTAACACCCAGGCCAGTATATCCACTTGCCCAGATTTCCTTGATTCCGAAGTTTGTCAACCACCATTTTTCGGGCCCTGCACTGGTGACCTGATTTGCAGGTTCAGGATAATCCACCCCCCCAATCCAATAATAATTCCCGGCCGCATCTTTTAACCAGTCATCCTTATCTTCATATTTGTCTCCCTTGTATGTTTTATCTTCAACCTCAAGTATCGTTCCCGGGGCGAGGTACTGGTAGCTCGGGGCGTTTACGCTGGCTTTGCCAACGCGGACATTGAGGTATTTGGTAACGGTCACTTTCATCAGCCTACGGTTTTTATTTTCTGGGTTTTGGAGTCATTCTGACTTTTATCATCCGTTGAAGTAGTCGCCACGGAGCTTCGTACTTTCATAAGTTTGTTGAGCAGGTCAAACCAGAAAGGTGCGCCCAGGGAAATGGCCAGCGCGGTGATGAACCACCCGATGATGCTGTGCCAGTGAAAATTATCGCAGATACAGATGTTGTATTTCGGCGGCTTGCTTTTGCCTTTGCATCCCCATCCTAGGCCCAGGAGCTGGTTTGCGTCGGTGATGCTGCCCTGTACGATGGCGTTGGCTGAATCCATAAGCTGGCCTGACCTGGCCATCATCGTATCCATTTGTGTTTTGAGGTGCTGTTTGTCAACCACTGCGCTTTTTCCTGTGTCGCTCAGCTGTGATGCCAGCTCCTTGTGGGTTTGAATATATACGGCGGCATTGTTGGCAAACTGCGCGGCAAGTTTAGGGTCTTTTGAGAGTTTTTCGGCGATCTGGATGCTGTCAACATTAAAGGCAATGGCCAGTGCCATGCCGATGCCAAGCAGGATCATCTGTATTTTTCGTTTGTACCACCCGCTCACCCGTTCCATGGTGTCGTCATACCATTGTTCCAGGGAACTGCGGAACTTGTCAACATCTCCCTGCGCATCAGCCCAGAGGGAGCGAAGGTAACTGAGTGTTTGCGGGTCAATTACAGCCGGGCCCCATTGCGTTTGATTTGTGTTGAGTGACTGCTGAATCATTGTGGCGAAATTCTGGCCGGGCTGGACATTTGCACCACGTAAAAGATCAATAAGCACCTTGGAAAAATTCTGCGCTGTAAGGTAGGCTGGTTCTTTGTGTAACTTATTTTCGCCCAGGAATTTAATAAGCGGATGCTCGTAAAATGCAGTAGAAACACCATTCGCATTTGCTTGATCATCGAGCATCCTTGAAATTCCCTTACGCAGTACGGACGCACGTAATCCAAACCAGGTTGAAATGAATTCCTGCAGGATTGACGCCAGTAAACTGTACAGCAGGTAGATAAATACCAGGCCAATCACAACGTTCAATACGGTTGAGCCAAACATGGAAACACTTTTTAACCTGCCTACTCTTTACAACGGATTTTCGGCACCTCCGGCATCGTTTTGTAAACTGAACTCATGAGAATGTAAATCCCGGCCCGGTTGACTGACCAGTTTTAAATCTGGCCGGTATTCTCCAGCAGGATATACGGGATCGCCACCTTGTTCCATTTGTTGCCGAAGATCCGCACGGCCTGGTCTTTGGCCAGGTTGATGAAACTGTCCCACTGACTTGGGTAGATGGTCTGGCAGCCCAGGCTGGAGGTGGTATTGTAGCTTCCCTTGTGAATGTTGATGCCGAAGTACCCGGTATCTTCATAATCAGGTGCGCCGTCGCGGATGACGGTTACCTGGCCCATGGTTTGAGTCAGGGCAAGGTATTTGCCGCGGTGGTAACCGAAGGCGTGGGCTGTATAAAGGCCGGCTTTAAGCCTCGCCATTCCCTTGCCTTCGCCGGTGCCGCTGCCCGACCTGAAGACGGAGGGGTCGGTGTTGCCGTTGAAGGATACGGTAGCATTGGGGGAATCGATGAATATGGCATCATCGTAAATTCCCCGGTCATTCTGGCCTTGTGCACCCTGGGTGTTGAGGTAATATCCCCTGATCCCGATCACGATAAGCGGGTATTTGTCACGGTCGACGGCATAAGGGGCGATTAACTGGTGCAAAGCGGAGGCGGAAAGCCTCGGGACAGAGGTTGGAACGGTTGCTGGCATGGGGTTGCGAATTAAAAGTAATCAAACTGAAGCCGGAAGAGTCATGGGGTAGCCGGAGCAGTGTTTACAAGGTTGCAGCCATAAAACCAGCAATCGATCTGTCAATTATTGCTGGTGATCCGGATGGTATGTTATGCCAAAGATAAACAAAAAAGAGTCAAAGTCAATAGGCAGACTGAAAAAAGTTAATTTTTTAACAAAGAGGATCGTGCTGAGGGAAACTTGAAGTTGTTGGGTTTGAGATTTTTTACCACTAAGGCACGGAGGGCACTAAGGAGCACTAAGGTGTTAGTTTCAATCTTTTTCCTTAGTGTTTCTAAGTGCCCTCCGTGCCTTAGTGGTTTTATTTTTATCAGGAACCCGGCCGGCTATTTTTTTTTGCAATACTGCCTCCGGAATGCTTAACTTTGGATTATGCCTTTGGGAGTTTTTACGACACTGAAGTAATCCTTTGAACTGGCTTTATTACTAAACAAGTAAAATGTTGCTGATATGAAAATAAGGAAATTGCTATTTATCATTTTGTTTCTCGTTCCGGCGCTGGTCTTTGCCGGGGATATCTTCGGAACCATCACGAAGAGCGGAAAACCTTTTGCCAAACAACCGGTAAAGATTCTGGCCCTGGATGGGAAGACTGTTATCAAATCGGACAGCACCGATGCGTTCGGCTATTTCTCCTTCAGCATCAAACAGCTTGGCCAGTTCAAACTCCAGGCAGGTGGCGCCGTTGCCGATGTTTTTTCCAATAACAGTCCGAACAGTTACACGTTCGTGCTCACTCAAAACGGTTCCGCATGGCAGTTGACCAAAAAGTAGATCCCGTCAAAAGCAAAAAGGACCGCTGGGAGAAGGCAGATATCATCCTGCGCCCGGTGGGGGCCCTGATCACAGCGCTTACCATCGCTTTTGTCAGCTATGCCGCCTCAAACTACCTGAGCAAGAACCAGGAGAAGGAGGCCAAGACCAAGCTTTACACCGAGCTGATGACCAAGCGCGAGGATTCCGAGAGCGCCCTGCGGAAGGATATGTTCAACTCCATCATGAACAACATCCTGAAAGACAAGGAAACTGTTTCCCTGGATGAAAAGATTCTCCAGCTTGAGCTGCTGACTTATAACTTTCATGAGTCGCTCAACCTGATGCCGTTGTTTGAATACCTGAACAGGCGGAATAACATGGAAACAAAGGGAGCCGATCTGAAAAAGGCATATAAAGGCAGGCTGATCAAGATGTCGCGGGCCATCATCGCCAAGCAGCTCTCATCCCTGGAGGCGGTTTCAAAGCCTGTGCCATTTACCTTTGAAGACACGCTTTTCACGAGCAAAAACAGCAAGGCATACCTGAACGACAGCGAATTCAGGGATCGCATTGATGACCTGGTTGAAAAGAACGCCACGGCATACAATGGCAGCGAAACTTTCTGCACCTTTTCCGATTCAGTGTTCAACGGCAAGCGGTATGACTCCCTGCAGCATGTGATCCGGATCAAGATCCTTGATTATGACACCAATAATGCAGCGGTGAAGGTGAGGTTGACCATTCAGACCCGTTACCCGGGGAAGCCTTCCACACCGGAACTTACACGTCAAACCGAGTTCATCGTCAACTATTTTGAATTCCCGATGATTGACAATACCCGGCTTGAAAATGACATGCGGCTGGCCGTGGTGCTGAACAGCATGGCGGGCGATATCAGCATGAATAAATCGGGCCTCCCTGTCAAAACGAACAGGATTGAGCTGAAGGTGATCTATTTCCCCGGATCGCGGTCAAGTTTGAAGGAGAAGCCATATTTTGATGATATCGTTTCGAAGCTGTTGCTGAATAAGTGAGGGGGTAAGGAAGAATGAGCAATGATGAATGAGCAATGAACAATGAACAATGAAGCAGTTATTTAGCGTGATGGCACTTCTCCTGCTTTTTTCGTGCAGGCAGAGTGATGAAGTGATGTGTACCCAGGAATACCGGATGCTGACGGTTTCTGTTAAGGATTCAGTGTCCAACCCGGTCATCCTGGGCAGTTATTATTTGAAAAAGGTGAGCACCGGGGAGATTATTGATCTCGCAAATCAGGATCCGTTTGCCGACAGCATCAACCGGATCCAGGGGCAATATTTTATATGCAATGACGGGATGATGGGGATGGTTTCAAAATCGGGGACAGTTTTTGAATTTCATGGGATTAAGGGGGATAAGGAGATTGTGAACGAGCCCTATATAATCGGGAAGGATGATTGTCATATCTCCCTTCTGGATGGCAAAGCAGTGATTGTTGTAAATTATTGAACGTAGTATAAATTTCTCTGTGGTTCTCTGTGTCTTCTCCGTGTACCTCTGTGTAACCAATTCATTACACAGAGGTACACGGAGAAGACACAGAGGTGCACGGAGGGGAGAAAAATGATGATGAGAATTGACAGGGATTCAGCTATGGAGCTGCTTCACAGGTATGTGAAAAATGAAAAGATGATCTTTCATTGCCTTGCTTCCGAGGCGGTGATGCGCGGGCTTGCCCGTAAACTTGGGCGCGATGAAGAGGCCTGGGGACTCGCCGGATTGCTGCATGACCTGGATGTGGAGGTGACCAATGCCGAAGCCACCATCCACGGAACCCAAACCGAAGTGTTGCTGAAAGATTACGAGGTGGATGAAGATATTCTTGATGCCATCAGGATGCACAATGAATGCTCGGCAGGTAAGGATCGCAGCACCGAATTTCAGTTTGCCCTGGCCGCCGGAGAAACCATTACCGGGCTGATCTTTGCGACCACCTATGTCTATCCTGAAAAAAAGCTGGCTGTCGTCAAACCTAAATCAGTGGTAAAACGCATGAAAGAAAAGATGTTCGCCGCCTCCGTAAAACGCGAAAACATCCTTGAATGTGAAAAGATCGGCATCCACATTGACGATTTCGCCGCCCTCGCCATCGAATCCATGCTCCCCATCGCCCCCTCCCTCGGCCTCTGACCATCCCGTCCGCCCTGTCCGCCCGTCCGCCCGTCCGCCCGTCCGCCCGTCCGCCCGTCCACCCGTCCGCTCGTTCACCCGTCCGCCTGTCCGCCTGTCCACTTGTCCGCCCTATCCGCTCACCACCCCCCATCCAACAACCACACCAACCCCGCCATTGCCGCTGCCCCCATTTCCAGTTCCCGCACATTGACCTTATCAAACGTATCGTTGTCCGAATGGTGATAATCAAAATAGCGCTGTGAATCTGTCACCAGTGCGATCAAAAGGGTACCCTGGGCCTTGAGATCGTGGATATCAACCCCGCTCCCGCTTTTTTCAAATGACCATATCCCATATGGCAGCAACAGGGGTTTCCATGCCTTGATCCTGACCATTTCCTCGGCGGTTCCGTCAATGGAGAAGCCCAGGGGAGTTGCACCGCCCCGGTCGGCCTCCATGGCAGCAATATGTTTCTCTTTCCCTGAATCTGCCAGGAGTTTCGACGCGGTGGCATAGGCTTTGGCCCCGCGTTGCCCGTATTCTTCATCCATGAAGGCCACAAAGCGGACGGTACGGGCCGGTTTTATATTCAAAGCCTTGAAAAGCCGGAGTACTTCCATGCTCTGTACAATGCCTGCGCCATCGTCGTGGGCTCCCTGGCCGATGTCCCAGGAGTCAAGGTGGCCACCAACCAGGATCACCTCTTCCGGATGCGTCGTGCCGCGGATCTCTCCGATCACATTGTAACTCGGGGCCTCGGGATGCAAAATGCATGCAGAATGAAGGAAAAGCTTGAGCTTCGGGTCATTTTTCAGAAACAGGGAAAGGCTGTCGGCATCATTGGTGCTTACGCAAAATGCAGGGATGGCCTTTACCGAATCAGCATAGTGATGGTTACCGGTATGCGGAAAGTTATCATGTGCCGGCGTCGCTGAACGTACGATCACAGCCAGCGCTCCGAACCTTCCAGCCTGCATGGCACCCCGGGCGCGCTGGTCCACAGAACCACCGTACGCTTCAAAAGTATAGATGGGCCTGGGGTCGGCGGCACGGTTGAAAAATACGATCTTCCCGGCAATTTTTTCTTTTCCAAGCAGGGCAAGTTCATCAAAGTTCTTCACCTCGATAACATTTGCCGTGATGCCGGATACCGGTGTGGGGATTGACCCGCCAATGGCACAGACATTCAGGTTGCGCTTTCCTGATTTACCAGTAACACTTGCTTTCTCTTTCGGGCCGCGCTCCCAGTGTTCTACCGTCACGGGTTGTAGGTAAACGGAGTCCAGGCCCATGCCGTCAAGCACTTTTTTTGTCCACTGTACAGCTTTTTCAGCCTGAGCTGAGCCGCAAAGCCTTCCTCCGATCCTGTTGCACAGGTAATCAAGGTTATGATACGCCACCGGGTTCGACAACGCCTCGTTATAGATCTTCCTGATCACAACCGAATCCTCCGCCTGTGAAAACCCACTGAAAACAATAAACTGAAAAGATATGATAGCTGTAAAAACAAAAATTTTCCGCATAATTTCCACATTTAAGCACCAAAATTACAACAAAAACCCCACCCACCCGCTCACCCGTTCACCCGTCCGCTCGTCCGCTCGTCCGCCTGTCCGCTCGTCCGCCCGTCCGCCCGTCCGCCCGTCCGCCCAAAAAGTTATCAACACCCCCACCACCTTTCCCCCCTCCACCCGATTAAGCCGAAAAAACACCATGAAAAAACAACTTACCTTCATTTTCCTGGCACTGCTTACAGGTATTTCCTGTCGAAGCCAGATCGCCGCATGGGATTTTTACGGGCAGTCGTTCCCGGCAACCTGTGCCGCCACCACCTTCAACCCAAACCTCGTTTCAGTCAACGGGGCCAGCAACATCACCCGGGGTGCCGGCGCCCCTGCATCGGGTGGTGTGAACTCATTCCGGACCACGGGGTTCCAGAACAACGGCATATCCACCGCCGCAACGGATTATTTCCAGATCACCCTCCAGGCTATGCCGGGGTACAAAATATCCCTTACCACCCTGGATGCTAAATTCAACGGCACTGCCTCATTTTTTGCCAGTCCGGGAGTGACCTCGCAATTTGCCTACAGCCTGGATGGCACCGCTTTCACCCTGATCGGGAGCCCTGTGCAGTCGTCTTCGCTCACTATGGCCCAGGTTGACCTGAGTTCAGTTCCTGACCTGCAGAATGTGTATGAGCAAACAACCGTCACGATCCGATACTATGCCAGCGGGCAGACCTCCACCGGGGGGTGGGGATTTTACTCAGGAACTCCGGGAACAAATGGGCTGACTGTTGGCGGAACCGTTTCAGAAGCAATGGTTGCAGTGCCGGCCATCCAATCTTCCGGGCTCTTATTCAGCAACATCCAGCAAACACAAATGAGTGTTTCATGGACACCCGGGAGCGGGGAGCGGCGCATCGTAAAGATCAACACCGTGAACAATTTTACCGATCCGGTCAACGGGACAGACCCGCCTGCAAACCCGGTTTACCCAGGAACGGGCGAGCAGGTCATTTACAACAATTCCGGGTCATCCGTTCCGGCTGTGACGGGGCTTGCAACTGGTGTGACCTACTGGTTCCGGATTTACGAATACAATGGTTCAGGAGCATTGACAGTGTTTAATACAACTTCCGCTGTGAACAACCCTTGCAGCCAGGCAGCCTCCGGTGTGTTGTTGTCGCCGGCAATTATATCCCCGGCTGTCAGCCAGGTAACGAGTGTATCTGCCATTCTCGGCGGACATGTTATGTCGGACGGCGGCAGTGCTGTGACAGAGCGGGGGACCGTATGGAAAACAACCTCCCCGGTGACCATCAGCGACAATAAGTTGCCGGAAGGGATTGCCGACACTGGTGTATTCAGCCATCCGAGGAATTCACTGCCACCGGTCACGCTGATCCATTATGCCGCCTATGCCACCAATGCGGTTGGTACGTCGATGACGCCTGAGGCTGCCTTTTTCACCCTGGCCAATGAGCCCCCATCGCATGTTTCAGGGTTCACGGCATCACCGGCGGGAACAACAGCCATCACCCTTTCATGGAACGCATTAACTTCCGGGGCCGGGGGTTATCTTGTCCTTCAGCGACAGGGAACTACCCCTCCGGCAGGATTGCCCCAGGACGCAACTCAATATACTCCCGGCATGCCGGCCGGCGACGGGATTATAGCGGCAAATATTACACCTGGCAATACTTCCGCGCAGATTATTGGCGGATTATCCCCCGGTACCGGCTATTCATTTACCATTTTTCCCTACGCCTGGGATGGCAGCAATGAACAAACCACGAATTATTACACGCAGGCCCCCGTACCGTCATCCTATGCGTCAACAGCTATCCCTGCTGTGGCCACCTATCACTGGACCGGGGCTTCAGGAACCGACTGGACCTTTGCAGGAAACTGGGTCCCGGCACGCACGGTCCCGGCACTCAACGACCGTCTCATCTTTGATATAGGAGGATCGTGGACCATCACCAATGTTCCTGCACAAACCATAGGGCAACTTACGGTGATGTCCGCCACCTCCGTCACACTCCAGGGTTCAGGAATACTTGGCATTGCGGGAGATACAGGCGATGACCTTATCGTTGCAGCAGGTTGTCAGCTGAATATTTCCGGGACAAGTCCGGTCAGTGTTTCCCTTGCCGCCGGGGCAACCGGCGTGGTGAACGGTTCAACGGCCTTATCCGGGGGCGGGCACCGGTTGCTGGCGGCATCTGCCAATGGCCTGACTTTTACTTCGGGCAGCCAGTTCAAGGCAGGGACCGGGTTGACCGGGAATCCTTTTGGAACGGCCAACCTGAACTCCGTGATTTTCACCAGTGGTTCGACGTATGTATGCCAGGCAGGCGGAAACCCTTTTGGTGTAGCGGCGCCTTCTTCCGTGGTGGTTTTTCAGCCGGGGAGCCTGTTCAGGATTGATGCCTACGTGGTTCCGTCACTTGGCGGACGAACATACGGTAATTTTGAGATGAACTATCCCGGGCTGATCACTGCAACCGGGTCGTCGGCAGTTTCCATTGACAATTTCACCGCTTCACAAGGTTATTTTTACCTCAACGTGACCGGGGCTCCCGGTCATGCCATCCGTGGCAATATTTTTGTTTCGGCTGTGGCCACGCTGATCTTCAGCCCCTCATCGGCAGGAACAATCATTCTTGGTGGAACAGGCCCACAGTCAATTTCAGGGACGGGTACCCTGATAGCCGGCTCCAACTCAACTTTTATTGTAACCAATCTTGCTGGCGTAACCATTAACATGGATGCCACTTTGAATAATGTCACCATCGCCAACGGTGCCCGGCTTACCATCGCCCCGAACGGGAAACTTACAGTGAGTGGCAACCTGGTCAACAGCGGGCCGGCCAGCGGACTTGTGGTTGAACCGGATGGGTCCATGATCCATGCTACCGCCGGCGTTCCAGGAATGGTGAAGAGATTTTTTGCTGCTGCAACCTGGAGTGACTGGCAGGATGGCTGGCACTTCCTGTCATCCCCGGTAGCCGGGCAGCCCTTTAATGAGGAAGGAGGTTTCATCACAGGAGGAGAGGGAAATGAGTTTGACCTGTATGCCTGGTCGGAACCCAATGATCAGTGGGTCAACATTAAAAATACAACCGTCCCGCCTTTGTTCAGTACCGTGAATCCCGGCAATGAATTCGTGGCAGGGAAAGGGTATCTTGCGGCATACCAGCAGCAGGGAGACAAGACATTCACCGGCGTGCTGAATGTTTCAGATGTTCCGGTTGACAACCTGACCGTCACCGGTACGGGGAATCATGGCTGGCATCTGCTGGGCAACCCGTTTGCCAGCGGGCTCGTTTGGTATTCCGACTGGGTAACCAGCAACATCGGGGGCGTGGCTTACACCTGGAATGAGGCGGGTATGAGTTATACGCCAAGAAATCCGGGAGATATAATCCCGGCCTGCAACGGGTTCATGGTGCGTGTGATTGAAAATCCGGATAATACTGGTTCGCTGATCATCCCTGCAGCAAAGCGGGTACATGGCTCGCAGGCCTGGTTCAAAGAATCAGAATACCCTGTGATCACCCTGTTTGCACGAAACCTTGACAACCGTTCATTCCAGGAGTGCCAGGTGCGTTTCAATCCTGCGTCGACCATGAATGTTGATCCTGTGTTCGACGGGGTATTCCTGCCGGGTTACGCGCCCTATCTTTATTCGGTGTGCGGGAATGAAAAACTTGCAGTCCATGCCCTTCCCGGTCCTGATGAAGGCCTGGTCATTCCGCTGGGGTTTGAGAAAAACAACGGAGATCATTACAGGATTGAAGCGCAGATCCCGGGTGGAGTGGCTGCCAGTATTGTGTTGACGGATAAAATAGCAGGCCGGCAGCATAACCTTTTAACCGATGCTGCTTATGAATTTACCGCCAGTGACAAGGATGCACCAGGCAGGTTTGAACTCAGGTTCAGCCATGTCGGCGTTGGCGAGCCTCCCGGACAGTCAAAAAATATCTATTCATCCGGGAAGAACATCTTTTTACATCATTGCGGCGAATCACAGGTGGAGGTATACAGCATTCTCGGGAAGCTGATGGTGTCGCGGACCCTGGCCGGATCTGGTACCGACAAAATTGAAGTTGCTGCATTGCCGGGGTGGTACCTTGTCAGACTGACCAAAGGAAAAGACATCGAGGTAACAAGAGTTTTTATCAATTCATCTTATCAGTGAGGGGGCATCGTATGAAGAGTCTTATGAAAATAGCGCTGTTTGTGGCTTTTATGCCAGGAGGAATCCTGAATGTTTTACTCATGGCCGATCCGCCCGGGCCACCACCTCCACCGGGAGGAGGGCATGGAACCGGGGGCAACCAGCCCCCCGGAGCGCCCATTGACGGCGGAATGGGAATCCTCGTTATTCTTGGCACTTCCCTGGGGTGTGTCCGTGTGTTCAGGAAAGGAGCTGATCCCCCGGGAAAAGTTGACCTGTGATGATATCAACCGACTGGCAGTTTGATTATCTTTGCATATCATTGGATAAAAACGCAGCCGGCATCATGGTTTTAAATCAGCCTTCAAGACATTTTCCATATCGTTCGCGAATCCTGTATTCCCTTACCTTCCTGGTATTCGTTTCAAACTTTGTTTTTGCCCAGATTCCTGTGGGATATTACAATGCAGCCTCGGGGCAAACCGGTGAAGCGCTGCAGGTAGCACTTTACAACATCATTAAAAACCATACGGTAGTCAGCTATACCCCGGGAGTGTGGGATGCGTTTTATACCACGGATGCCAGGGCAACCAACAAAGTCTGGGACATCTATTCTGACGTGCCCGGAGGAACACCTCCATACCAGTATACGCTGGGATCGGGACAGTGCGGAATTGGAGGCGGAGGGGTGGAAGGTGACTGTTACAGCCGGGAGCATTCGTTCCCGAAAAGCTGGTTTAACAACCTCTCGCCCATGTACACGGACCTGTTTCACATATACCCGGTTGACCAGTATGTAAACGGCAGGCGGAACGATAACCCATACGGAACTGTTGCAGCCGCATCCTGGACCTCGCTGAACGGAAGTAAAGTTGGCCCTTGCAGCACTCCCGGTTACAGCGGCACTGTGTTTGAACCCCTGGATGAATACAAGGGCGACCTTGCACGCACCTATTTTTACATGGCCACAAGGTATGAGAACATCATTGCAACCTGGAAGAACTATAACCCCAACGGAGCGGCAGTGCTTGACAGCACAGCGTATCCGGCTTACCAGTCGTGGTTCCTGAATATGCTGATTCAGTGGCACAGCCAGGATCCTGTTTCGGCGAAGGAGATTGCCCGGAACGACTCGGTATACCAGATTCAAAATAACCGGAACCCGTACATTGACCATCCTGAATATGTCGCCGCTGTGTGGACGCCAGCAGGCAACCAGCCTGAACCCACAAACCATGCTACGAACTTTACAGCTGCCCAGGGTGTGCCGTCATACACCAGCATCACTGTTACCTGGACAGATGCAACCGGCGCCGTGATCCCCAACGGTTATCTTATCAGGGCCAGCAACGTGAGTTTTGCTGCCATTGCAACCCCTTCCGATGGCATTCCTGTAACCAGCGGCGGGCTGGATAAAGTGGCCGGAACAGGTGTTCAGGCCTGCACCTTTACCGGACTGTCATCTGCAACAACCTGCTATTTTAAAATATTTCCATACAGCAACGCGGGTTCTGCAATTGATTACAAAACCGGCGAACCGGTTCCATCGGCCAGTGCCACCACTTCCAGCGGCGTCAGTGTGCTGCAGCCCGGCGACATCGCCATTGTTGAGTATGGGTCAGTAAATCCCGACAAATTCTCATTCGTTACGTTCAAGCAGCTGAATGCCGGCACCGAAATCGGGTTTACTGACAATGGTTTCGCCAGCTCAACAACCGTGAGAACCGGTGAAGGGTTCCTGCTATATACTGCGCCAACCATCATCCCGGCTGGCACTGTGGTTTCGTGGTACAACCTGATGCCCATCGCAGGAACAGGATGGAATTCAAACAATCCGGGCAATTTTTCCTTCAATGAATCAGGAGACCAGTTGTTTGCTTACCAGGGTACATGGGGCACCAACCAGTCGTTACTATGCGGGCTCAATGCCGGAAACGGCGGCTGGATTAACACCGGTACTGCTTTGTCAACCACATCCTATCTCCCCGCGGTTCTGACCGACCAGGTGAACTCTCTGACGTTCTCCGAAAAGGGGGGATATTACAATTTGATTGTCAGCGGATCGGCCAATGTTCTGGGAAGCCTGGCTGCCAATGCCCTGAACTGGACAAGGGACATTGTAATTATCCCGACGCCGGCATGGGCATTCAGCATTGGCAACATTTCCACCATAAATGTAAATGCAACATTGATGCACCTGATCATCGGCACGGATGAATTTGTAACGATTGAGCCCGGTATTGTGCTCACGATTTCGGGGAATGCAACACTTGAATAAAGGAGAGATCCGGGTTATTTCACTATAATTTCCTGGTATCTGAGCAATTCGTTCTCGAGCGATTTCTGGTAAACTGCGAGCCTGAGACTGACCAGTGCCTGCTGAATGTCAAAAGGTTTTATCAGGAACGCATGGGGTTGTGTTTTAAAAGCCTCTTCAAAAACTTCCATCTGGCTCATTCCTGTGAGGAACACCAATGCAAAGGAGTATTTTTCCAGGAGGATCTTTGCCGCCTCAATGCCGCTCATTTTGCCGGCAAGGGAGATGTCCATCAAAACGATATCTGGCAGATTTTCAGGTCGTTTGATCTCCTCCAGGAATTTGAGGCCCTCCTCCGCTTTGCGGAAAATAGCAATAACCTCATAGTCAAAAAGCTGAATCTGTAGCTTTAAATCATGGGCTAAAAGGAACTCATCTTCAAAAATGATAATTTTTAAAGGGGCCATAAGGGGTTGCAATTACGGCGAATATACGAAGAAATTCTTAAAAACAACCTATCAATAAAAAAATATGACAAATGACAATTGTCAAATGACCACTTACTCAGATCATAAACTTCAAATAATTATAGTCATCCATGCTGCCCACCCCTGAATCCCTGATCTCCTGCAACTGGGCGGAAGTGAGACCTTCCGGCTCAGTGCCGGCTGAACGGCAAAGGAAATATATTTTGGCAGATTTGGCAAGAAGGTCAAGATGGTCAAAGGCCTCAGCAATGGAGTTGCCAACCGACATGCAGCCATGTTTTTCCCAGAGCACCACCTTCCGGGTTTCAAATCCTTTCAGGGTGGCCATGGCAATGCTTTCGCTGCCGGGAAGTGTGAACGGGATAAACCCGACGCCGTCCGGAAGAAAAAGCAATGTTTCGGGATGCATTCCCCACAGTACTTTGTTAATGGCATATTCCGAAGTGAAGGCAGGAAGCTGGGTAAGGGCAACCAGTTCAGTGACATGGGCGTGGATGATCACGGTTTCGGTGGCTTTTTTTTCAACCAGCTGCTGCTGAATGGCCAGGTGTGTGGCCAGTTCTGAGGTAGGCCGAACAGGCACGCCTTCATCTGTTTGTGTAATAATATGACAGGAAGAACCTGTTTCACACATATACACCAGGCATATATTGGCTCCGGGATTTTTGGCCATGTCGCGCATGCGGGTACCGGTGCCGCTGATGATGAAAACTTTGCGTTTAAGGGCAGGATAGCTTTTCGTTAGCGGGTTTAACGGGTATGCAGCAAGGCTGTCCAGCTCTTTCCCGGTGAAGAACCCGGTTACGTTAATGGAGAAATTGCCCGCATTGCGCTCAGCCCATCCGCGCTGCCACAAATATTCTGCAACCTCGGCAATCTCCCTGAAAAGGGTTTTCAGCTCTTTTTTCTGAAAAATGCTGTTGGTGGAGTTTTGCGCGTAATCTATGTTTCCTGTCATCTCCTTTTATTTTGGAAAAACGTTTTGAGCAGTTGACTGCATTCTTCTGCCAGCACACCTGAGGCAACCTGGGTTTTCGGATGCAGCAAATTACTGCCGGCCTGCAGGTAGCCTCTTTTTTCATCCGGGGCTCCGTAGATGATGCCGCCGAGCTGGGTCCAGAAGGATGCTCCGGCGCACATCACACAGGGTTCCAGGGTCACAAACAGCGTGCATTCATTCAGGTATTTTCCCCCAAGATAGCTTGCGGCGGCAGTAAAGGCCTGCATTTCGGCATGGGCCGTAACATCGTTCAGTGTTTCTGTGAGGTTATGGGCCCTGGCGATGATCGTACGGTTGCACACCACCACGGCACCTACAGGAACTTCATCACGTTCAAAGGCTTTTTGGGCCTCCTTGAGCGCTTCGTTCATGTAGTATTCGGGGGAGAAGAGGGGGTACGATGGCATGGGGTGAGGGGTGATGGGTTAGTACAGTATTAGTTTTTGGGTGAGCAGGGTTTTGTGTGGCGTTTTCAGGCGCACGATGTAGGTTCCTTTTGGTTGGGTTTCGAGGTTGACGAGTTTGCCGGCAGTTTGGGCAGGGAATGTGAAAGATGTGTGATATACCTCTTTTCCCAGGAGGTCATGAACTAAAATTTCGCATGGCCCGTTTTCGCCGGCAGGTAAGCAAACATAGAACCTGCCATTGGCGGGATTGGGGTACACAGCTGCCAGTGGTTGAGTGTGCTCGGACTTACCTGTGGATATATCCCAGGTCATTGTAAACATACCCCGGCCATGTGTGGCGGCCAGCACTTTATTGTCAGACCTGCGGATCTGAAGCTGGTCAACCCGCACATTGGCCATCCCGGTTGTTACGGGTGTCCAGATTACCGGGGAATGGTTCAGGCTGGCACATTCCCATACACCCGATTCTGTGGCGATCAGCGCCTGCCGGTTATTCTGGGGATGGTACAATGCCCACCTGACAGGCATGTCGGGAAGGTTGCCTTCCACATTCTGCCACGACTGTCCGCCATTGTATGTTTGCCATACCGATGCAACGCCATAGTTTGAGAAGGTAACCATCAGGGTGTCTTCCGACTTGCCGATGGCAATGGACGACATGCTCGCAGTTGGAAAGGAGGTGCCGCCAATTTCAGTGACAACAGGCAAATTGGTCTGGGCATCCTGAACCTTGTAGAAACGCCCTGATTCGGTGCCCACGAAAAGGGTTGTTTTTCCGGCAGGCGAGTATGGTGAGTATTTTAATGCTGTGAAAATCGCCGTAGAACCGGTATTCAGGCTGACAAATGTTCCGGAAGTGTTGTTAACAAGGTTATCAAGACGGAGGATGCGGTCCTGGTAGTTGCCAACATAATCCACTGCATTGCAGTAGAGGAGTTTCAGATTATAGTCATAATCGGCCGGACTGACGAAGGTACCGCTTTGCCAGTTACTGACCGAGTTCACATAGGTGCCGTTATCAAATACCGAGTAATTGTTGTAATAATAGGAGGTGATGGATATGGCCGGATCGGTTTCATCAAAAAAGCAGTAAGCTCCATCGCCCCCGGTCACCATATCGTGAATAGAAAGCTGTGTGCCGCTGTACAGGAGGGTCCCGTTATCCTGCAGGCCCCCGTAGTATAATTCCGTTCCGGCAACAGGGTGAATGGCACAGGTATAGTACTGCAGGGTTGAAAAGTCCTTGTTATGTTCTTCCATCATGGGATATGGGTTATTCCCGTCGGCAGTATAGAAAACACCCCCGTCGGTAGCAAAGACGACCTCACTTGAAGAGCCTGGCTTGAACACGATGGCATGCTGGTCGGCATGGATATACTGGGAGCCCCCACCGCTGTACATCAGCCTCCAGTCGCTCACCCTGTTCCAGTTTGAGCCGCCGTCGGAAGAGTTAAATGCGTCAAGTCCGCCGATATAGAGCCTGCTGGCATTGTTCGGGTCAACGGCAATATCAAGTGCGTGCCAGGCAATGGTGGCAAAGTTGTTTCCGGATGTGAGATCAGAAGGCAAAGCTTTTTTTATCCAGGTCGCACCTTTATCAGAAGATCTGAGGATATGGTCGCAGTTGAAATAGTTAAACCCGTTGGCAGCATTCAGATAGCCGCTGGCAACCAGTGCATAAACCACATTGGCGTTGGAAGGTGCTGTTGCCATGACAACCCTGCCGGGAATGTTGTTGCCGGAGCTGCCGAGGATCTCTGCCTGGTACTGGGTATCGACCGTCCAGTCTGTTCCGTTGTCAGAACGAAGCATGACGGCAGCGCCTTCGCCATTGAGATTCGGGCGGGTACCGACGTAAAGCCTGTTGTCGGCGCCCAGTGCGATGTCGGACACACAATAAGGCACCGTTGACCCTGTGATGTTCGGCAATACCTGCTGCCAGGTGGCTCCGCCGTTGGCAGAGCGGAAGAGACCGTCGGAGGGCGTGCTCTGGTGTTGGCTTCCCTTGTACAATCCTGAAGCCACACCGGCATAGATCACACTTGTGTTGTTTTCTATGCGAACCACGATATCGGTCACATAGGCAAATTGTTCTGTGCCCGGGATGTGGTACCATGTTTGGCCTCCATCGTCAGACCGGCCGATACCAAAGCCAAGGCCTGAGCTTTCCCGGTAAGTTTGCATGGCGGTTTCAACTTCGCCGGTGCCGACAAAAAAGGTTTGCGGGTGAGCTGGATCATAAGCAATGCAACGGATGGACATGGTACTCCAAAAATCGCCGACCGGGATCCACGGACTCATAAAATTGGTGATATTATTGTTGAACCATAAGCCACCGGTCACACCGCCGGCCCACACTTTTTTATGCGTCGGATCATTGGGGTCGTACATGATGGCGCGGGTTCGTCCTCCCATATCAGAAGGGTACCCCTGCCAGGTTACCTGGCTGCTTTGTTTCAGGGCCGACAACCGCCGGGTATTTTCATGGGCCGCAACAAGGCGTTCGCGGGGAACAGTTCCTGTGGCAGGGTCAAAGGTCATCAGGAAATCATGGTAGGCGGCGATGCCGGGCTCATCGGCAGCCTCTTCTCCTTTTTTTACATCCCTGTTCACCTGGGGCGCCAGTTTATTAAGCCGGTTCAGGAGCATTTCGTGCCTTTGCCGCTTATCCCTGTCTGACCGCTTGTGCCGGTTGATATATTTAAACCCGATGCTCAGTATTAACAGGGCGATGAGACCGGGGAAAATGATCCGGGTAATAAAGAAAAGGAGGTTTTTTTTCATTGGGGATGAACTATATTTTCTTCTGCAAACAGTCGGAATTAAAACTCAAAGATAGGAGTTTTTCTATGACGCTGTTGGGGTGTCGTCTGAAGCAGCCCCGTCTGTCAAAAGTTTTTCAAAATCGCTTATTTCATAGGCATCCCGAAGATAAAACGACCCGATACGGGTACGGCACAGGGCGGTGAGATGGGCGCCGCAGCCCAGCAGTTCGCCGAAATCGCGGGCCAGTGAACGGATGTAGGTTCCCTTGCTGCATACAACCCTGAAATCGACAGAAGGCAGGTCGATGCGGGTGATCTCAAAGGCGAAGATGGTGATCTGCCTGGCCTTGATCTCCACGTTGATGTCTTTACGGGCCGATTCGTAGGCCCGTTTCCCGTCGACCTTGATGGCCGAAAACTGCGGTGGTACCTGGTCAAAGGTGGCCGTAAAGTGTTTTGCAGCATCGTGGATCCGTTCCCATACTTCCTTCGTTTCACACCATGAATTGGTGGTGATCGGGAATGTTTGGTCAACGGGTGTTTCCAGGTCAAATGAGGGTGTGGTAGCACCAAGGCGGAAGGTGCCGGTGTACTCTTTTTCCAGTCCCTGGAATTCGTCGATGCGCCGGGTGAATTTGCCTGTGCAGAGGATCAGCAGGCCGGTGGCCAGCGGGTCGAGGGTGCCGGCATGGCCGATCTTGATCTTGCGGATGCCCATGTGCTTCCTGATCAGCGTGCGCATCTTTCCCACCACATCAAAGGATGTCCAGGTGTAAGGTTTGTTGATCAGGAGGATCTCTCCGGTTTCAAACTGGAGTGCCATTACTGGATGGTAAGGGAGTGACCTGTTAACAGGAAAATAATGAGGAAAAGGCCGACAACAATCCGGTAATACCCGAATGCTTTGAAGCCATGTTTTGTAAGGTATGTTATAAATGCCTTGATGGCAATGACGGCCACGAGGAATCCCACAACATTTCCAATGGCAAGGAGCTGGATGTTATGAGCGGTCAGCACTTCGGGGTTATCTTTCCATGTATCCCACAGACTCTTTGCAAAAGCACCGGCCAGTGTCGGTACAGCAAGGAAAAAGGAGAATTCCGCTGCGGCCTTCCGGGTCAGTTTCTGCTGCATGCCGCCGATGATGGTGGCCGCACTGCGGCTGAAGCCCGGAAAAATGATGGAAAGCAACTGGAAAATCCCGATCCACATGGAATTCTTGTAGGTGATGTCTTCTTCCTTTTCAATGGCGGGCTTGTTAAACCAGTTGTCAACAAACAGGAGCAGGATCCCTCCCAGGAACATCACAACGGCAATGAAAAGGGGTGTTTCAAGCACCCGGTCAATATGTTTTTTCAACAGGATGCCGACAAAAGCCGCCGGAAGAAAGGCGATGAAAAGTTTCAGGTAAAAGCTGAAGCTCTTAAAGTCAAGGAATTTTTTCCAGTAGAGGATGATCACCGAGATGATGGTGCCAAACTGGATGTTTTCAATGAAAAGCTTGGTAAATTCACTTTTTTCAATTCCCAGGATGGCCGATGTGAGTGCCATATGCCCGGTGGATGAGATCGGCAGGAATTCGGTGATCCCTTCAACGATGGCGATGATGATGGCCTGGATGACAGACATTAATCCTTCGGTCTTTTCATGATGGCGAAGATCTCAATCACATAGCCTGCCAGGATGAGGATCGGGGCGAGGGTGATGCGCCGGAAGCTGAAAATTTCGGGGTTGAACACTTTAGGGTCGGTGGAGCCGCCGCCAACCATCAGCAAAAATCCAACGACGATGAACGCAAGCCCGATCAGCATGAGCCTGTAATTCTCTTTACCGAAAGCAAATTCACCCACATTGGCTGATTTCACCGTTTGTTCTTCACTTTTTAACGCTTTGCCCGTCAATGGGCTCTTCGCTTGAGTCGGTTTCTTGTCCATGGATCAAATGAAATTGGAGGGCAAAATTACAGAAAATTTAGGAATATCAGGTATATAATAAATCGGTTCGGATGCGCAGGTATTTGCGCACGGCAAGCCATGTTGAAAACCAGGAAATCACCGCCCCGAGGATAAAAATGATACCAACGAGTACGATGAGCATAAACGGATCCTGCAGTTCAAGCAGTTCGGGGATCTCCTCCAGGGCGAAATAGGTTAGCAGCATCAGCATGAGCAGGGCTAAAAATGCGCTGATGATGCCATGCAGGAGGCTCCGGAGCAGCATAGGCCGGCTGATAAACCCTTCGGTGGCACCCACCAGCTGCATGCTGCGGATGATGAACCGCCTGGAGTAAACGGCAAGCCTGATCGTGTTATTTATCAGCACGATGGCAATGAAAAGCAGGATGCCCGTGAAGCCAAGCAGGATCAGGCTGATCTTGTCAATGTTGCTGTTGATGACGTCCACAAGCGATTTCTGGTAATAAACCTCTTTGATTTCCGGAAGGGCCAGTAACCGCTTTTCAATACGACCCAGGGTGTCGGCATTTGCATAGGGTGCTTTGATCCGCAGGTCGATACTGGGAAGAAGCGGGTTGTAGCCAAGGAAACCGATGAAATCTTCACCAAGTTCGGTTTTTAGCTTTTCAGCCGCCTTGTTCCGTGGAATATATTCGCTTGACTTTACAAAATACTGTCCGTCAAGGTTTTTCTTTAATTCCAGGATGCCTGCTTCGTTCACCTCTTCACGGATCATAATGGAGAATCCGATATTCTCCCGCACATAGTCGGAGAGCATCCGGGCATGCAGGATGATCACCCCGAGCAATCCCATGAGGAAAAGCACCAGGGTGATGCTGATGACGGTGGTGATTTGCGAGGTGGCGATCCTTCTCCGGTAATAGCTCTCTTCGTGCTTACTCATGCGGGGGTTGAAATGCGTGATAAAATTACGCAAATTTTGCTACTGCTTCTTCTTTTTCTCCTTCTCTTTCTTCTCTTTCTTGTCGTTTTCTTTGGGCTTTTGGCTCTTTTCCCCCTTGGCCTTCTCTTTGGTTGCCGCCTTCTCCTCCTTGATGAGTGCCTTCTGTGCCTTGGAATTAAACCCCATGGTTGATTTCAGGCCGCTGAAGGCACATCTCCAGAAATAGTTGGGGAAGCCAAGCTCCTTTATCCTGGGTGCATAAATGATGCCAGTTCTCATCTTACCTGCTTTGTTGGGGTTGTCGGCGTTGAGGACCAGTTCATTGGCAGCCCATTTGATGACGCCGGTTTTAATTTTTGTCCAGGTTGTCTGTTTTTCATCCAGCAGGTCAATGGAAATGTCGTTGTAATAGAACAGCAGTTTCCCGGTGGCAACATCATCGTTGGCCTGGACCAGGGGAATGATCACCTTTTTGACTTTTCCGCTGATGATCTTTGCCGGCAGCAGGTTCGTCACCATCGGGTTGACCTGGGTGAGGTCAAACGGCCCCATCTGGGCGGAGAAGGTGAATGAATTTCGCAGGTCGGCAAAATTCATGCGCACAGTTGCATCAATTTTGCCGGTTCCCATCAGGTAGAGGGTGCCTTTTAATTCGGTTACCAGTCCGGCATGCAGCAACACGGAATCGTTGGTCAGCCCGGTAACGGTGACTTTGACCTTGTCAAAGAAAATTGTGCCTGGCACCGCCCCTGTTTGTTCGGCATAGTTGATTCTCCCGCTTTTCAACATTACTGTGTCAATGCGGAGGTAGGTTTTAAGTTTTCTGATCCCTTCCTGGGGCATCGGGGGTTTGAAACCGGGCTTTAAAGGTATGCGCTTATCCCTGTAATCATCCATTAACAAGGTGTCAATGGTTAGTAATCCGGCCTGTACCTTGCCTTCAAACAGGAGTGAGCGGAAGTTTACCCGTTGAAGTTTCAACCTGCTGATCTTCAGGTCGAGCCAGTCGGTTTGAAATCCGAGTTTCCGGGTATAATCGTGTTTGCTGAACAAGGGCTCCAGGTGGAAATTGTTGATATAAACCTCCCCTGATCCGGTGGAAAGGCCAATTTCTCCGTATGACAGTTTGTTCATCCCGTTCCCCGGCGTCAGGCTGTACTGGCCCAGTTTGATGTTGATATCATCGGCATTGAACAGCCTTTTCTTTCCCTGGTGAACTGAATCAACAAGTATGTTTTTAATGAAAATGTTGCAGGTGGGAAATGAATTCCGTTTGACAGTATCTCCGGTTAAGTCTATGAATTCGAGCTTTGCATTTTCAACCATGAATTCCCTCACCTCGATGGATGTCAACCCTTTGGGCAGCGGAATGGAGGTCATTTTTTCTTTGTGCTTGTCGCTGTTGGTTTTTGCAGGCATCCGCATGCGGTAAACAGTGATGTCGGGGCCGATGAACCGGATGCGGTTCACATCAATCCTGCGTTTTTTGACTGCATCCATGATGTTGAATCCACGGATGCGGAACTGGTCAATTTTAAACTGGATCAAAAGGGGTGAAAGGGTATCCGTATGATAACGCGAATGGTACAGTGCGGTATCCGGCACCAGGGCAAACTTGTCGATGGTGAGATTTCCGGCTAAAATGTTCAGAGAAAGGCTGCCGATATCAGCCTTGTAGAGGCCTTTACTCTCCTTGCTCACAGTTTCAATGAGGTAGCTGCGGATGATCTTTGCATAATAAAAATACCCGATACTGAACAGTGAACCGGAAATGAGGAGGAGGACCGCCAGGGTCCAGAGAATGATTTTCAGGATGGTCTTGCGCTTCATTTTTTCAAATTTTTACGTTGCTTTATCATTTCCTTCTGGGTTTTGGAGTTGAACCCGACACTTGACTTGATACCGCTCAGCACACTTTTCCATACGAAGTTAAAAAATCCTTTTGTTGTATCGCGTTCAAAATAGATAACACCCTGTTTCATCTTGCCGTCATCGTTCGGGTTGTTGTCGGCCAGGAGCAGGTTGACCAGTTCCGAAAGCAGCGACTGCTCAATCATGTTCCACGTGCCCGGTTTGGTTTGGTGAAGCCTGATGGCGAGATTGTTATACTTAAAATTCATCACGCCCTCAGCACTTGTTTTGTTGCCATTGATCTGAACGATTTCCGTATTTGGGGCAATTCCGTGCTCAATAGAGGCAGGCACCAGTTTTGATAGCATGGGGTTGATGGTTGTAAGGTCAAGTTCGCCTATTGTGGCATGCACATTGAACGTATCCCTTGGATGCCCTTTCTGAAAATTCATCCTTATTTCCATCGGGGCCTTGCCCATCAGCCGGGTTGTTCCGTAAAGGTCGAGGCTGTTGCTGTCGCTCCCGGGAGGAATTAACGGTTTGGTGACGTTGCTGAGCCCGGTTACCATTGCATTCAGCCTATCGAAGAAAATGCGGCCCGGCTCGTCACCCAACTGCTCCTCATAAGTTGCAAAGCCATTGGTTAGGACAACAGTATCAATGCACAACGGAAATTTGATGGAGGAGACAACCTGTGTTGGCATCGGCGGCCGTTGCCAGTCCGGGAACGGAACACGCTTGTCGCGGTATGACTCAAAGTTCAGGCCCTCCAGGCTTACCTTTTCAGCCCGGAACTCCCGGTCGCTGATCAGCTTTCTTAAGTCTATCTGTGTCAGATTCACCCTGGGAATTTGCAGCATGATCCGGTCGGACTGGTAGCCGAGTTTGCGGGAAAAATCGTGCATGCTGTAGTTCGGCGTTACCTTTATGCTGTCAATGTATGCCGCTGATGACGCGGTTGACAGTCCCACCCTGCCAATTGCGATGGTGTACATGCTGTCGGGAGTATGCCATGACCTTCCCGCGGCCGACAGCGTGATGTCATCGGCGTTGAAAAGGGGTGTCCCGGCCGGGTCTGACCTCGTGGTTGAATCAACCTTAAACCCGGAAATATTGATCATCAGGTCATTGACCGGTGTTGATACGGTCTTGCCGGCTTTGTGGGCGATCAGTTCAAATTGGGCACTTGTTACCCTGATATGATCTATGGCAACTGAATTCATCACCGGGGGCACTTTTAATATACTTCCAGGGTCAATGTGACCTGTATTGCCTGCGTTTGGCAGGGCTTCTTTCGTCTCAAAAACAACTTTCGGATGGTCAACCAGGATGTCTGTCATCTGCCACTGATTGTCAAAAATGGCTTTGTCAAAGTAGAATCCGTTAAACCTGAGCTCAGGAATGGCAATGGTTACCAGGTTTTTTTTACCGTTCAGTTCGCTCCATGTTTTTAGCGGTGTGACTTTGATCCCTTTCAGGATGATGTCGGCAGGGTAGGAGTGAACTTCAAAGCTTCGCGCTTCCAGGGCATAGGTGCTGTCTGCGATAACCGCCCTGAACGGGAAGACTTTCAGCAGGAGCGAATCAAATTTGATTATTCCGTTGTTCAAGCCCTTGTCGGGGATATGAACGATAGCGTTCATCACTGCAAATTCAATGTCTTTCAGGTTGAAATAGGAGGCTTTGCGGTCTTCCTCCCCGTCATAGGAGAAGGAACCTTTCTTTACCAGGCAACGGCCGATTTCAACGGTATGCACAAATGTCTCGGATTTCATCTGGTCCGATTCTTCCGGAGGGCCTGACGGACGAAGCCTGCTGCCGGTTTTGAGCAAAAGGGCCGGACTTTCCATGATGATCTGGTTGGCCCGGAGAATCTTTTCCAGGAAGAGCTTTTTGTGATTCAGCCCGGTTAACCGGAGCTTTTTCAGGGAGAATTCAACCGTCATGGGGTGTTTTCGTTTTATCCTGGAGTTAAACACCTGCGGATCAGCAGATTTATAAATCCGGATATTGTCGGCCTCTATCAGGGAGTCGTGTGTGATGACGCGTACATTGCCGGCCTGCATGTATTTAAGGCTGTCGGGTGAGACCAGGGAAACTGACTGGAGATCCAGGTCAAAATCCTGGCTGTAAAAATATCCCTGCTCATTCATTCCATGAACCGAATCAATGAGGAACTGGTGCATGGTAAGGTCAAAGCTGCTGTTGGCCAATGGGACCTCCGTCCCGTACCTGTCGGCTGAATATTTTACATGTCCGTGTGAAAGGTTGATCTCGTTGCCTTTTACCACCCATAAGTACTTCTTTAGCAGGTCATAAACCACCTCTTCATTTTCAGACTGGAAAAAATCCACAGGCTTTTTAAACCGGGGATCGGTATTCTTCGGCGGCCTGTAACGGGTATAGTTTACTTCAGGTTCGTCAATGATCAGCTGGTTAAAATCCAGGATCCGCCGGTTAAAGACTTTCTTCAGGTCAATCCCGGTGAACCTGAGCCGCGGCAGGTTGACCAGCATGGTGTTGTGCCGGGTTGATTGCAGGAGCTGATTTTTCTTCCTGTCGGGAAAAATACTTGCCTCGCGCACGTCAATCGTTCCTTTCTGTGTTGAAAAGCTCACCGCCGTAGCATTTACACAATGGATGCCGTCTCTCAGATACAATGAGATCCGCTGGAGGTCAAGTTCAATGCTGCGCGAATAAAAAATTCTTGACGGATCCAGGTATGTCAGCGAATCTAACCTGAACTGGCTCAGCTCCAGGTTGAAAGCGCCAATCCGGAGTTCGGGCCTTGCATCAGTCATTTTACCGAAGAACTCAATGGAGCCGTTTTTCAGGGAAAGGGTGTCAATGCTGATGAAACGCAACGCTTTTGCCACCACGGTATAGAGGCCTGCAAGCGTTATTTTTTTCTTTGTCTTCCGCTTGACTGCGGTACCTGGCGGTGGTGCGTTGTGGTACACCCGCATGATGAGGTTGGTAAGGTTAACAGACGACAACTCCACTTCCCTGCCGGTCATGGCCTGGTAGAGGTCAATACCGCGGATTGAAAATTCGGGCAGGTCCACACGGAATAAATCCCCGCTGTGTACTTCGCGGATCCGCTTAGAATGAAAGTTTGGGGTGAGCGATACCTTTTTTCCGTAGAGGGTTGATTTGGTCAGCGAGAACCCGATCTCCTCTGCCTTGATTGAGTAAAGGCTGTCGGCAAGTTCCGACTCAAAGTTGTGGACCACCAGCCCTACATCCTTTGAATAGAAAACACGTTCACGGTTGTAGTAGCTGAAAGGATTTACCGATACATCTGTTAACAGGGTGCTGAATTCATATACCCCGGTTGTTTCTTTTCCGGTTTTAGCGATGAAGCTGGTGAGGAACAAACCATGACTGACTTTAACCGAATCAATGTGAAAGTCATTGAAAACCCCCGAAACGGCCGGGTAAAGGTCCTCATAGATCACCCGCCACCTGCTTCGTTTTGCCGTAGCCGTATCAGGGAAGCCTACAATGCTGATCTTCGGACGGTCAATAACGAGCTGGCGGAAGTTGATTCTCCTGTCGGCATATATCTGCCTGAACCTTACACGGTCGATGAAGAGTGAAGAAAATGAAATCCGGTACAATGACCTGGCCATCCGGCCTTCCGCTTTCAGTTGCCGGTAACGCAGGGTGTCGGGAATCAGCTCAAAACTGTCAATCTCCACTTTCCCGGTAAGGATATTGACCCTTACGTCCTTAAAATCGGCCCGGTAGAGGCCTTTGCTGGAGATCCGGATCTTTTCCTGCAGGTAATTCCGCAGGAACCGCTGGCCAAAATAGTTGAATCCGAAGAAAATCACGGCAAAAGAAGCCACCAGCAAGAGAAACAGGCTTAGCAGGGTTATCTTCAATCCACGGTAACGCCGTTTTCGCGGAGCAGAGATTTCGGGATTTTCCGGTTCGTCCATTCAATGTCGTGATTGGTATGCCAAATGTATACATTTTCACGATTCGGGCGAATTGACTAATTTTGCAGAAGAAAAGCAGCGAGATAGCGAAGTAGCGAAACTAAGTCCGCCCGTCCGCCCGTCCGCTTGTCCGCTTTTTCCCGAATGCATAACATTAGCAACTAACGTCAATTTCCCGATGGACTACAACTTCCCCGAAATAGAAAAAAAATGGCAGAAATACTGGGTTGATCATAAAACCTTTAAGACTACCAATGATCCTTCCCGCCCGAAATACTATGTGCTTGACATGTTCCCGTATCCTTCGGGGGCAGGGCTGCATGTGGGTCATCCGCTGGGGTATATTGCCTCCGACATCTATTCCAGGTACAAGCGTCTGAAGGGGTTTAACGTGCTTCACCCGATGGGGTATGATGCTTACGGACTGCCTGCCGAACAGTATGCCATTCAAACCGGAACCCATCCTGCAGTAACCACGGAGAAGAATGTTGCCCGTTACAGGGAGCAGATGGATCAGATCGGGTTCTGCTACGACTGGGACCGGGAGGTGAAAACCTGCGATCCCGATTATTACAAATGGACCCAGTGGACCTTCATCCAGCTTTTCCATCACTGGTATAATAACAAAACAAAAAAGGCGGAACCGGTTGCCGAACTTGTCAGGGTTTTTGAAATGGAAGGAAATTCCCGTGTGGAGGCCTCCATGACCCAGAACTGGTTCAAAGAGCTGGTAAAAAAAGACCCCTCTTTTGATCCCGAATGGGACGGAATTTTTACAGCAGCTGAATGGGCGGCATATACCGAAAAACAGCAGCATGATATCCTGATGAATTACAGGCTCGCCTATCTCTCCGACGCCATGGTCAACTGGTGCCCGGAGTTGGGGACCGTGCTGGCCAACGACGAAATTGCCAACGGGTTCTCCGTTCGCGGCGGCCACCCGGTGGAGCGCAAACTCATGCGCCAATGGTTCCTGCGTATCACGGCGTACGCCCAGCGCCTGCTTGACGGACTGGAGACTGTTGAATTCTCTGATTCCCTCATCGAGATGCAGCGCAACTGGATCAGCCGTTCGGAAGGAGCCGAGATCCATTTCCCCATCCAGGGCAAAGAGATCAGCCTGAGCATTTTTACCACACGCCCCGACACCATCTTCGGATCCACCTTCATGGTGCTTGCCCCCGAGCATGAACTGATCCCTGTGATTACTGCCCCCGATCGCAGGGAGGCTGTTGACCAATATCTCCTGATGGCAAAGAACCGCTCTGAGCGTGAACGCATGGCCGAAGTGAAAAAGGTGACCGGTGAATTCACCGGGGCATATTGCCTTAATCCGTTCAATGGCAAGCCAATCCCGGTGTGGGTTGCCGATTATGTGCTTGCCGGATATGGAACCGGAGCCATCATGGCTGTTCCGGCCCACGACAGCCGCGACTATGATTTTGCAAAACATTTTAGCCTCCCCATCACTGAAGTGGTTGCAGGTGGCGATATTTCCGTAAGCTCTTACGATGCCAAAGACGGGGTGATGATCAACTCCGAATTCATCAACGGGTTGCAGGTGAAAGAGGCGATCAGCACGGTAATTCGCCGGGTGAACGAGATGAAGATCGGCAAAGGCACGATCAACTTCCGCCTGCGCGACGCTATTTTCAGCAGGCAACGCTACTGGGGCGAACCGTTCCCGGTCTATTTCAAAGATGGCATAGCACACACCCTGGATGTTAGTGAGCTCCCGCTCAGGCTGCCGGAAGTGGATGCCTATCTTCCAACCGAAACCGGCGAGCCACCCCTTGCCCGCGCCAAAAACTGGACAACCAAAGAGGGATACCCGCTTGAAACCAGCACCATGCCCGGCTTTGCAGGCTCCAGCGGGTACTACCTGCGTTATATGGACCCACGCAACGACAGTGAATATTTCTCTAAGGATGCTGTAAATTACTGGCAGGATGTTGACCTTTACATCGGTGGCGATGAGCATGCCACCGGTCACCTCATCTACTCCCGTTTCTGGAACAAATTCCTTTTTGACACCGGCATGTCGGTGAAGGAGGAGCCTTTTAAAAGGCTGATCAACCAGGGAAAGATCCAGGGAAGGTCGAGCCTGGCCTACCGTATCAAAGGAACAAACAAATTTGTATCGTTGGGGCTGAAAGATCAGCATGACACCACCGAAATGCATGTGGATGTGAGCATGGTCGACAACGACATCCTTGACACTGCTGCATTTTGCAGCTGGCGCCCCGACCTGGCCGGCTCTGAGTTTATCCTTGAAGATGGCAAATACCACTGCGGATACGCCGTTGAAAAGATGTCAAAATCACTCTACAATGTGGTCAACCCCGATTACCTGATTGAAAAATACGGTGCTGATACGTTCCGCCTTTACGAGATGTTCCTTGGGCCGCTGGAGCAGTCAAAGCCCTGGGATACCAACGGCATTGAAGGGGTTTTCAGGTTTATTCGCAAATTCTGGCGACTTTTTCATGATGACCAGAATGTTTTCAGTGTGTCGGATGATGCCCCCGATGCAGCAGAACTGCGTGTGCTCCATAAAACCATTAAAAAGATACAGGAAGACATTGAGCGGCTTTCATTCAACACAGCCGTCAGCACCTTCATGATCTGCGTGAACGAACTCACCGACCTGAAATGCCGGAAACGCGCCATTCTCAGCGACCTGGTGGTACTCATTGCATCATACGCCCCGCACATCGCGGAGGAATTGTGGTTTTTACTGGGAAACAGTGGCAGTGTATCCATGTCAACATTCCCAGAGTTCAAACCGGAATATCTCATTGAAAACACCTTTGAATACCCGGTTTCCTTCAACGGAAAAACCCGGTTCAAGCTGGTGCTTCCCACCAATCTTACGGTTCAGGAAATAGAAAAAGCTGCGATGGATGCAAAAGAGTCTGAGAAATGGCTGGAAGGTAAACCACCGAAGAAGGTGATCATTGTACCGAAAAAGATTATCAATATTGTTTTGGGATAACAAACAGTTGGATAATTTACGATTGGACGATTTACGATTGCAGATTGAATTAAAAAAATTTACGAATTACGATTAGCAGCGCTATCAATCGTAAATCGTCAATCAAACAATTCAATCGTAATTCTAGAATCGTCCAATCGTAAATCGCTCCTAATAGTTGAGCGACTTTATTTTCTTCCCCGCTTCGCAGTCTTCAACAAGCTCCTTGAACCTTCTTCTTTTGGTGTTTTCCTGTTTTGCACTCATCACCCAGTTGGTGGCAGGTTTTTGATACGATTTTGGCATTGCCTGGAACCACGACCATGCTTTTTGATTTTCCCTGAACAGGGTCTCGTATTCCTCCGAAAACATGACCTGTTCACGCTCAAAACTATAGATTTTCTGTTTCCGCTCATCGCGGGCATTGAATATGGCGACCCCTGCCGGGTGCATTAATCCCTGGCCTGTCAAATTTTTTACGACCAGGTCAACATGTCTAATCCCCGGGTTTTCAAAAATAAGCGAAAAGCTACCCGGAGAGTGATTTGGATACATTTTAATACAACATTATTTAGGCATTGTCCAGAACAACCCGGGATTATTGGTTTTGTAATTGACAAATTTTATCCCCGATTCCTTGCCTGTTTGTTCGGTCTTTTGCGGCACTTGGTTGAACCCCTCCAGAGGAAGGAGCTCCACATACTCAATCCTTTTCCCTTTTGTGGATGTTTCAGTGTCGTATTCACTGCTTACAGGGCACTCAAAACGGTAGAGGTTCTTGGCCATGTATTTAAAGAGATATTCTTCCTTTACCGCAGAGGATCTGTGATTCCAGTTGGCATCGGGGTTCAGGATAAGCGGCTTCCCGCGGATCAGCCGCTCACGGACTTCGGGGATACTCAGCAATTCACCTTTTTCATTCATCACATAGGCGTCGTTGGTGGGATCCATCCAGAGCCATTTTCTCATGTTCTCTGACCATACCATGTTGATCATATGACAGTCGTTGAACACCGAATCTTTGGGCATGCAGGTTACAAACCTTGATTTGAACCCTACTGCCAGGTAACATTCATTCAGCACCGTTGCAAGCCCCCGGCAATTCAGCCCCTTTTTATCCCGTTTGCATTCAGCGATCATGTTCATGGCATTTTTCACATCCGGGTTGCCATGATTTCCGTCGTGCGGAACGAGATTATGGATCCAATGCATCAGGTTGATCATCCTGGAGACCTCACTGCCACTGCCTGCGATGGAATCCAGTTTCATGCTGTTGCGGAGGGCGACCAGGGCAGGGTAATCCATTGATTGGTAAGTGAATGGCGGGAGCTCCCTTGTGTCTGCCGGGTTATATTTCGCTGCCTTTTTTAAGATATACAGGTATGGCGTTCCCGGGTCATATTTGATGCGTGTCCATGCCGTATCCGAATTGTTTAAGAGTATGATGAAATCATAGTCTTTCCCGGGCTTGATTTTAAAGGTGATGGAATCCAGGTTTGTGATGAAAGTGACCTTTGTGTTTTTATTACCGGTAGTATAGATGTCGGGTTTAAGATTTGGTGTTATCGTCCAGCTGTTTTTGGAAAAAGTTCCACCATCCCTGATGGAGACCAATTCGTTGCTTGCTTTGATTACAGTTAACCCTTTTTGGGCCAAAACCGGGAAGCACAGTAAAATAAGCAATCCGGCAAGGAGGTATGTTTTTCTCATTGATTTTGATCAGCAAGTTTATAAATGACATCACTAGTGTCCAATTAATTTTTTTCGACAATCAATACGTAAAGGCAAATTCAAGTTGAGTGTTTTTTTCACCGATATCATCAATAATCTCGGAGGTCAGGAAAAGGTCTCTGATAGGCGTTTTGTCTGTCAGAACTCTG
>CAJBYO010000065.1 GCA_903959905.1 uncultured Bacteroidales bacterium | reverse complement strand
GAAAACCAGTATGCCACGGCTGAAGATTTTTTTAGAATTATTTACCATGAATATGCCCATTCGACTGGCCATCCCAAACGATTGAACAGATTTGAGGCATTTTATAATAAGTTTGGCGACGAACTATATTCCAGAGAAGAGCTGGTCGCTGAACTTTGCTCTTCATTTTTGGCGAACAGGGCAGGATTGACAAACAGACAGCGTAATTCAAATGCTTATCTCAACTCCTGGGCAACGTCACTCCGCGACAATCAGAAATGGATCATGTGGGCTGCTTCCCGGGCTGAAAAAGCTGCTGAGTATATCCTGGGCAACGAGCAAATAATCCTTGATGAAGAAGAAGTTCAGGTATCTGAATTAGCTGAAGAGGTTGCACCTTTCTGAAAGATAAATTTCAAGCCGTGGACGGGAGTTCACGGCTTTTTATTCATAATTAAAACCAAATCAAATGAGTCACAAAGGAAGATCACTGGATCCCAGGCAAATGACATCACGCTTCGCCAGCACTTGTTACACCTGCAAGAAACCTATTAAAAAAGGCGAAGAGATCATTTATTGGCCAAACGGCAACCATGCCGAACATTATGCATGTGGCGAAGCTGATTACCGCCATTCTCTGGCATCATTTGAGGATGAAGAGAACTATAACAGGCAGTATTAACAGTTTCTTTCATTTTCTGTTCATTAAATTCAAATGTTCATTGACAATGAACATGGGATATCACTGAACATTACCAGTCCCCGAAACGGGACTGGTTTTTTTTGTTCGCAGATATAGGGAACGCTTTTTCTTTGGTGCAGCACCGGCAAAGAAAAAGCTGAGCAAAAAGAAAACCGGATGAAAACGGGGTGCTTTTATAGGAAAAGCTACCAAAAGCCCACGCACATTACTCAAAATTTTCTGCGAAGGTAACCTCATGAAAATATCATGTCACTAAAGGCGGCTCACCTGGTCAACTGATCCTGGCTTCTGGGCGAGCCTCCCGTTGGGTTCATTCAGATTGGAAAGCCAATCTGACCCGAACCTTTGTTCCAGAATTTTCATTCCGGTATTGTTTTAGGCAGAAATTTTTCTAACCGGCGAGCCAGATGCCAAAATAAGTCCTCCGGGCAGGGGGCAACAAACATGTCAAAGTTATCATCAGTTCTCAAGCCGACTAACGGTAAATCACAGCCAGGTCAGGTCATGGTTGTCAGGCCAAGTTTCTCTTCATTCTCGACGGAACCAGCCGAAGAAGCTGCTGTCGATGAAGTTCCCGAGCCGGTCGCAGAAGTGAAACCGGAACCGATTGTCGAAGTTAAACCGGAACCGGTCGCAGTTGTGAAACCGGAATTGACCCTCATGGAAAAGATTCTCAAAGTTGAAAATCTCCAGCTCATTATCGAAAAAAGGGCGAAGTTAGTGCAAACCCGCTCTGAACTTGAACGTTTCCAGATTTCATCCAACGACTTCAACTGTTCCATGCGGCTGAATGACTCAGATGGGAACGTCTTCACCACCAGCTTCACCCCTGGAGTTAAAAAGGTGATTGATTTCCTCAAGTTATCATTCGATTCAAGCATATTAGAAGCTGAAGAGAAGATCAACTTCTGAACCTTCGGGAGTTCCACCCTTGGGGGCGGAACTCCCGTTTTTCATGATCGTAAAGGCAGGTCCTCTGTCACTTATTGCTAATCTTCCTTTGTAAATCACATTGTCAAGCCAATAAATCCTGTAATTTTGTTACAATAACTGACACAACTGATTTAACAGGAGGAGGTTTTTTGATCCTGTAACAATAAAATGATTCTATGGCGCTCCCCATCAACATAAAAGAATTGGTTCACGGCAAAGTAGTGGAATGGGAACGGTTAGAATTTAAAACAGGCTGGAACCCCGAGGACATCCTGCATTCAATTTGTGCTTTTGCCAATGATATAAACAATTGGGGCGGGGGATATATTATTGTAGGCATCGAAACAATTAACGGGGTCCCTCAGTTTCCACCAAAGGGCATTCCCCTTGCCAAGATCGATGATATCCAGGGCGAGTTGGTAAACATCTGTTATAAAATTCAGCCCAACTACCTGCCAATTACTCAACCATATATAATTGACGAACAGCATATCCTTGTAATTTGGGCTCCTGCCGGTGATATGAGACCCTATTCCGGTCCATCTACTTTGGGCAACGATGCCCGTAGGCAATATTATATCCGGGCTGGTTCCCGCAGCATGGTAGCACAGGGAGCCAACCACACGCGGCTTATTGAACTCACGGCTAAAGTTCCTTTCGACGATCGAATTAATCAACAGGCACAACTCAACGACTTGGATTTGGGTCTGATCCGTGAATTTTTGCAGGAAGTCGGGAGTGAATTGTTTGATGAAAGCGTAAATATTCCTTTTCCGGAACTATGTCGCCAGATGCAAATTGTCCGTGGCCCGGTTGAGTATTTGCGACCTGTAAATGCAGGTCTCATGTTTTTCAACCGCGAACCGCATAAGTTTTTTAACCGCGCCTGGATCGAATTGGCCATTCATCCTGATGATACCGGCCGGAATTTCATGACCGAAACCTTTAAAGGTCCGTTGCACCATCAAGTCCGTAACTGCCTGGCCTATCTTAAAAACAATGTTATCCGCACAGAAGTCAGGAAGGTTACAGGCCAGGCCGAAAGCAGGACTTTCAGCAATTACCCTTTCAATGCATTGGAAGAGGCTATCAGCAATTCCGTATATCATAAAAGTTATGCTGAAGAATCCCCCATCGAAATTCAAGTGTTCCCTGATAAAATTACTGTACTGAGCTATCCGGGGCCAATGCCACCAATCACTAATGTTGATTTACAGCAACGAAGGGTTGTTTCGCGGGCCTATCGGAACCGCCGTATTGGTGACTTTCTTAAAGAACTTGACCTCACCGAAGGAAAATCCACAGGATTTCCGATTATTCGTGACGCAATGACTGGCAATGGCAACCAGGAACCTGTTTTCTATACAGACCCTGATCTGATCTTATTTATGGTAACGCTTCCCTGTCATCCCGAATTGCAAGGGACAAAATCAGCAACTAAGATATTAACTATGACAGGGGCTAAACTAACTATGGAAGTTGTTGAGCTAATATTTAATAAAGGTATTGACTTACAAGCACTAAGTGGTCTTTTGGATTTTGATATCAGTGAATTTAGAGATGAAATAAGAGAGAGGTTGAGTTCCAGAGAACTAACTAAGTCATTAACTAAGTCACTAACTAAGATATCCGGCATTATAGATTATTTGGAAAAGGAGAAATCAAGAATTGAGTTATTGAGATTTCTTGGTTTAGAAAATCAAACGTTAAACTTCAACAACAACATAAAGCCATTAATTGATTATGGTTTTATTGAAATGACTTTGCCGGATAAACCTAAAAGTCGCTACCAGAAATATCGGCTGACCGAAAAAGGGAAGAAACTGCTAAAAAATGATTAAATAGTTTGATTCGGCGTTGAAAATTCCATATTTATTTTCTGGGTCATAGACTTTTTAAAATTGTTTTACCAATCAGCCAAAAAACTTTTAATTGTTTCTAATAGTCATTTGATATCCAGCCTCAACAATACATCCTGGCGGTAACTGGTGCCAATCGGGATAACCTGGTTGCCAGTAAAAATCTGGTTTCCATCGATTTTGCTTATTTTTTCTTTATTGATCAGAAAAGATTTATGTACACGCAAGAAAAGATTTACCGGTAACCGGCTTTGCATTTCGGTCATGGTTTCGGCAGTTATTAGTACTTTTTCCTGCAAATGAACTTTCACAACGTTTCCATAAGCTTCAACAAATTGAATATCTGAAAAATCATTTTTTATTACTTACCATCTGATTTTATGAAACAGAAATTTTCAGTGATCATATTTGTTTTTGTTCAATCAATCGGTTTACGGCTTTCAGGAAGCGTTCAAAGCGGATAGGTTTAAGCAGATAATCATTCACTCCCAGGTCGAAAAAACACTGATAAACAAGCAAAAAGCTCCTTTGTGCAATTTAATGGGCGAAAGGACTTTCAAATCCAACAACGTTAGTTGGCTCATACTTATGTGGGGAATTTCAGATGCAAGCTTTTTCGTTCCTTGTACCATATTTCCTTGCAGTATTTGCCTTGTAAGTAAAACACTAAATGCTGGTTTACTATATGTTAAGATATGATCAGCAGTCCCAATATAGAACCTATCAGGGCATAAAGGAATGCTTAAAGCAGATATTTATTCAGCCTTTTGTAAAACATGCTACTTTTGCATTGAATTGGATGGGAGACAACAAGCCGTAATAAATGGGAAAGTCTGAAATATAATTAAGCGTAAACAAGAACCTGAAAAAAGAAACAATGTACTCAGCCATAATCATCGACGATGAACCTAATGCCGTTGTTTCACTTAGGTTGATAATCCAGGAATACCTGAGTGAAAGAGTCAAGGTGATTGGATCAGCGGGTTCGGTTAAAGAGGGCGTGGAATTGATCAGGAAGTTCAAGCCCGAAATAGTATTCCTTGACATTGAGATGCCCGTTGAAAGTGGATTTGAACTGTTCAGGCATTTTGAGACCGTTTCATTTGATGTGATTTTCACAACAGCCTATGCAAATTACGGCATTCAGGCAGTAAAATGCGCTGCTCTCGATTACCTGCTCAAGCCTGTGAATCCTGTTGAAATAAGAGAATCATTAAAAAGGCTGGAACAAAGAAAGGGCCACGCAGCGCCCATGAAACAGATTGAACTCCTTCTGGCTAACCTTCAATCAAATTATGATTCGAATAAAATTGCCCTTCCTACCTCAACCGGGGTTGAAATGTATTCAGTAAAGGAGATTCTTTATTTTGAAGGCGATGGCAATTATTCAAGAATCATCACCAATTCAGGAAGGGACATTGTCATCAGCAAAACCTTGCAGTGGATGGAAGAGATTCTTCCTCCAGATTTCTTTATCCGCATTCATAAAAGCCATTTGGTTAACCTTGGCCATGTGAAAACCTTTGACAAGGCTTCAGGCAACACCCTGGTGCTTGACAACGGGGCTAAACTGGAGGTGGCCCATCGTCGAATCGACGAGATCACAGGCAGACTGCTTAACAGGTAAAACCGAATTTATTTGAGACTCCGCTACATACTGACATTTCTCGTTCTCCCTTTTATCGGACTGGCGCAGAATTATTATACTCAAACCTATACAATAAACGACGGGCTTCCCTCCAACCAGGTGAATTGCCTTTACCAGGACAATATCGGACGGCTCTGGATTGGCACAGACGCTGGAATCGGTATTTTCGACGGGTTAAATTTTAGCCTGATTGATCGAAGAGATGGATTGGCATCCAATGATATCCGGGCGATTCTCCAGGATGAACAAGGGGTTTTCTGGTTTGCTTGTTATGATGGTGGTTTGACCCGGTATGATGGAGTCCGTTTCACCAGTTTTTCTACAAAAGATGGATTTCATAGTAATTTCATCAGGCGATTATATTATTCAGCAACCTATAAAACCTTATTTATCGGAGCCAATGACGGATTTTACACATACCGTGACGGCAAATTTGTGTTTTATGGAAAAGCCAATGGAAAGTTGGATGAAGAACATGAAGTGCTCGGATTTCTTGAGGCCAGAGGGTTTGTCTATATTTTGTCGTTTCATTATTACCGGATAAAGTTTTATCCACAAACCGGGAAAGTTGAACCGATTATTGAAGACATGTCGGATATGCTACCTGAGATAGGAATTACATCTGCTATGATAACTACCCATGGTGACACGGTTTGGGGGAACCGCTTTGAGATCAATACCCGGGAAAACGCGACAATCCGGCTTAATCCTACAAAGCGCGGACTGGTTTTAGCCCTCTGTGAAGATCAAAAGGGCAACATCTGGTTCCCGCTGTTTGGTGTTTTTACTTCAGGAGTGCTTCGGTACAACGGATCCGAGTTGGAGGATATGACCGATTTGCTTGGTTTGAAAGATATTATGATCAACTATGTTCTTTTTGATAAGAATTCGGGAATACTGTGGGTTTCAACAGAGAAAAAAGGGTTAGTCAAGGTGACAGAATCTTTCATTAAAAAATTCCCACTGACCGACTTTTCTAAAAACCGTGGAGAATTCAGGAATCTCTACCATTTAAAAAACATTCTTTATCTGGTTTTTAAAGATTTGATAATAAAGCAATTTCCTGATGGTCGGAGAGAAGCATTCAGCGTTAAAAAGGTTGGAAACGCATTCTATCTCATACGAAATAATGGGGTTAATGACGGCCAGAATCAAAGAACGCGAGGGGGACCTGAATTCAATGAAATTTCTGCCGATCGTGACGGAAACCTTTGGGTTAGCACCACCGGTGGGTTCTTCCGACTTCCGGACCAGCCGGGAGCAAGTCCTGTCTCCATTACAAAATATGCCGGTATATTTGAAGGATTCATTGGGTTTGATAAAAACAATGACCTGTTTAATTGGGGATACTGGACGGATACCCTGCAGGTGATCAGACAACCCAATGTCAATCCGGACCCGACGCTTGAAACCTATACCCGGAAGAATTATGACCTGCCCAAGGAGATCACCCGCATGATTCCTTTTAAGGGAGGGATGGTGTTTTCAAGTTTATGGGGGGGGCTTTATTATTTTAACGGAAAGACATTTTCCAATCTGAATAAAACCTGTCCTTCTCTACCGGTAAATATTTCGAATATGTCAAAAGATCCGGCGGGAAATATCATGTACTGCACCAACACAGGGGAAATTGGTGCCGGATATCTGAAGGGAGATCAGTTTATTCAACATTTCCTGATAGATTCACTGAACAATGCTTTCGGAAGAAATTTTATCTGGCTGATCAGCAATAATACAGGCAGCATTTTTGTTGGCACCAATAAAGGGATGCTGATGCTCCGGGCTCCTTCATTGTTTTCTGGTGCGGAAAAAGATATTCGTTTTTTTTCAGCATCCGAAGGGTACTTTGATTACAGTGTCAACCATCCGGTAATTGATGCCAATGGAACCATCTGGCTGGCATCCCAGGAGAACCTGATAAAAATTGATACCCGGGAGATTTCTCAACTGAAACTCCCTAAACAGGAAGTTTTCCTGAATAAACTTGAGACTACAGGACGAATCTATGAGTTTACCGACAACCCGAAAGGCCGTAACTTAACAAATGAAGGAGCAGGTTGGCAATTTCCATTTCATGAAAGGAATCTCATTTTTTATTTCAGCAGTAGCAATATGCTGAATCCTGATAAAGATCAATTTTCAGTATGGCTGGATGGATTTGAAGGTTCGTACCGGGAAATTAGAACCGACAGAAAAGCTGTTTATACAAATCTCCCGGTGGGAAAATACCGGTTTATCGTCAGGATAACCAATCTCAGTTCCCAGAGGTCGCATACGAAAACGCTTCTTGAGTTTTCCATCCTGCCCCCATTCTGGCAAACCTGGTGGTTTATTATGGTTTGCGGGATGCTTCTCCTGGCAATCATTCTGGGAATTTACTACCAGAGGGTGCAGGTTATCAGACGAAAAACAAGGATGAAACTCGAGATGGCCGAACTGGAAATGCAATCGTTGCAGGCACAAATGAATCCACACTTTGTTTTTAATGTGCTGAATTCCCTGCAACGATACATCCTTGAGCGAAATGCCAGCAAAGGAATACAGCTATTGTCGGACTTCTCATCCATGATCAGGCAAACATTCACCCTCGCATCGAAGAAAATGATTACCCTTCAGGAGGAGGTTACCTATCTTGAAAGTTACCTGAAACTGGAACAGGAGAGGTTTGCTGATAAATTTCTTTTTGAAATCACCACAGATGATTCTCTGCAACCAACCCGTATCCACATTCCTTCCATGCTAATCCAGCCGATGGTTGAAAATGCTGTCAAGCATGGACTTTCACCGCTGGAAGAAAGAATTGGCATGCTTACTGTTTCCTTTAGAGCGATGGATGAAGGTACACTGAAGTGTGTCATCACCGATAATGGAATAGGGCTGGAGCGGTCATTTGCCATGAAAGAGGAAACAACCACGCGCCTGTCGAGGGCTTTGAGTATCACCCAGCGCAGAATTGCCCTGTTCCGGCAATTTTACAAGAATCCCAGGTATATTGTAACTGTCAGCAACAGAAGCCTGTTAAATACAGGAGAAACAGGTGTTGTTGTTGAAATTATTTTACCGGTCTGGCAGTTTAACGCTCAGGCACATTAAAAGTAAACACGTTTTCCGGGTTTAATTTTACGTTTACTCATTTAACAGGTACGTTTAAATGTGGAACTCACCCTCTGAATAATCCATTGATTTTTTAGCAACATAATAATTCAATTTTGATTCGGGAAAGAAGTCAAACAGTTGCTTCATTTTTCAATCACGAATTATTTTCCAAACTGAAATTTTATAAACCTAAAAAATCGCAATGTTATGCACAGAACCATTCAACTTTTGTTTGCACTGTTCCTGCTGTCAGTGAGCGCGTGGGGACAAAGCGCCATCATCGGAACAGGCACGCTGAATACCAACAGCCAGCCTGATCCGCTCGACCGCGACAAGAATTTCATGCACTACCAGGTGGTCTATACCCAGACACAGTTGGTTGCAGCAGGGATGCCTGCGGGAGCAAGCATCCTCGCCCTTGGTTTCTCGGTTACGCAATCGCCCGGGAACCTTTCCAATTTTGAAATCAGCCTGGGCCATACACTTCAGGCGACCGCAAACCCCTATATCTCTTCAGGGTTGACTCAGGTGAAAGCTCCGTTTACCTATCTTCCGGTTGTAAAAACTGCCGGGAATTTCGATATGATCACCTTTGATACTCCTTTTGTATGGGATGGAACCTCAAATATTGTCGTAAATACCTGTTCGGGGTTTAATACAGCCGGCACTCCAAATGGAGGGTTAAGGCGTTTTACTGTTATGGAAGCTTCACGCTATATCAGTCAGAATACGACATCAAGCTGCGCGCTGGCAACCAATACAAGTAGGAATGAACCGCCCAATATCAGGTTTGATTATACGACGGGAGGCGGTTGCACGGGCATGCCAACTCCCGGAAATACCCTTTCAACATCAACCAACGTATGCCCGGGTGTTCAGTTCACGTTATCATTGCAAAACAGCACAACGGGAACGGGGGTGTCCTACCAATGGGAATCTTCTGCTGATGGGATCAATTTTACCAGTGTAGGATCGTCAGGAAACAACGACACCTATACCACATCTCAATCCTCCGCGAAATATTATCGGTGCCAGGTCACATGTGCTGCAAATACAGGAACCTCAGCGCCGGTATTGGTTTCAATGAATTCAATCTGGAGCTGCTATTGTCCTTCAGCGGCTTCGTTTTTGGATTACGAGGATATCACCCGCGTTCAATTTGGCAGTTCGCTCAACAATACAAGTGCATGTGGAAGCCTCACGGGGACACAAGGTAACGCAACGGGATCAGCAGATTTGTACAGTAATTTCACATCCATTGCCCCAACCAATATTGTTCAGGGTACTACCCATTCAATAACTGTCAGAATTAGCCAGTGCGATGGAGGAGCATCCGCTCATCAGGTTCGTGTCTATTTCGATTGGAATCAGAACGGAGTGCTAACCGATGCTGGCGAAGAATATGTTTTGTGGGCATACGCCAGTGAACAGACGCATACAATCACCGAAAGCATTTTTGTTCCGGTTGGAGCAGTAACCGGGAACACGCTGATGAGGATTGTATGCAAGCAATCCTCCACCATTGGCCCATGCATGGTTAGTTCTTATGGCGAAACCGAAGACTATAAGGTAAATGTTCTCCCTGCTCCGGCGTGTCTTCCCCCCGCCTTTTTAACAGCCGCCCCTGGTGCGTATAAAGCGGATCTGGCCTGGACGGAAAACGGCACAGCCTCTCAATGGGAAATTGAATGGGGTTCTGCGCCATTTACACCCACCGGTGTGCCTAATGTTACTGATGTTATGAACCCGAATTACATTTTGACCGGGTTGTCACCCGAGAATAATTACAGCTATTTTGTCAGGTCTAATTGCGGGGGTACATTCAGCACATGGACAGGTCCAAAAACATTTACAACGTCAAAGGTCTTGACAGTAAACCCTACCTATCTTGACTTCAGGTACGTTCCTGCGGGCTTAACATCTTCTGCCCTTTCCTTCACGGTTTCCGGTATTGAACTGTCCGGCTATCCTGGTCAGATTGTAGTGACAGCACCCGATGATTTTATGGTTTCGTTGAACAGCGCAACGGGATTTGGTCCAAGTGTCTCAATTCCGTATACAGGTCCCACCCTCCTGTCTGTGCCAGTTTATGTAAAATTCAGTCCGGCTGTTGCCAATACAGCCTATGCCGGCAATGTCAACATTACCGGAGGAGGCGGTACGGCCATTGTTTCCGTATCAGGGACCAGCGATTTGTTCTCTTCCTATTGTTTATCCATACCAACCGGTGCAGGTGATGAGGAGATCCTTGGGGTAACCGTTAATGGAGCTACCAACAACTCCAACTGTACAACCCCGGCACCGGGTCCCGGTTCCATCCTGAACCGCTATTCCAACTTTTTCACACTGGCTCCCCTTACCTCTCTCGAACCAAACAACACCTACAGTTTCAGTATCAATGAAGATGAGTGCGACGGACCCCCTTATTATGGCAATGGATGTGCCATCTGGATTGATTTTAACCAGGATGGTGATTTCGGTGATGCCGGGGAACAGGTATTTGTTGAATCAGCAACCAGCAACAGTCCGCGTACGATTGATGGTAATTTTACAGTGCCGGCAGGAGCCGTTTTAGGTCATACCGGTATGAGAATAATTGTGGCTGAAAGTTATTGGGGTGCAAATTTAACGCCTTGCATGAGCTATGAATATGGCGAAACAGAAGATTACAAGGTAAATATTGTTGCACAACAATTTCCAACCATCACAGGCAATGCCCTTGTATGCCAAGGCAGTGCAGGTAATATTTATTATACTGAAGCTGGTAAAACAGGATATGCATGGGCGATTTCTTCCGGCGGAACCATTACCGGCGGGGGTACGAGCCTGGATAATAATTTGACTGTGACCTGGACAGGATCAGGGGCACAAACAGTGAGTGTTAATTACAACAACTCATCAGGGTTTCCAGGTCCCACGCCAACTATTTACAATGTACAGGTAAACCCACTTCCCGGAGTTGCAGGTACCATAAACGGGGCAACTACAGTTGCTCAGGGTGAAACCGGCTTGCTCTATAATGTGACGCCGATACCTGATGCGACTGGGTATAACTGGGTTTTGCCCTACGGTGCAACCATTATTTCCGGGACAAATACCAACAGTATTACCGTAAATTTTGCACCTGATGCATTGTCAGGGACAATGACTGTAACAGGAATAAATGATTGCGGGTCAGGTCCAATTTCCCCGGAACTGAATATCACGGTAAACCCTTCAGTACCTGTAAGCCTCGAGATCGGCACAGAAATAGTTAACGGTGTGAATTGTTACAATGCTATAGGAACAATCACAGTAGCTGGCGGAAACGAAACATTTACTGTGACGGGTAGTGGCAATGCAACCTTTATAGCCGGATTGAATATAATATTCCTTCCGGGAACGACGGTACTATCAGGCGGTTTTTTGCATGGGTATATTGCCCCTGATGGCCCTTTCTGTAGCAATACAAAAGAAAGTTCAACCAACACAGATTTGACAGAATTCCCAATAGGAAAATCGACTACTAATTTCAGCATTTATCCCAACCCGACGAATGGAAACATTACATTGATACGGAAGTGTGAACAGGCTGCCAATGATATGACGATTAAGATTTACAACATGAGCGGCAAATTGGTTTATGCCGAAAACAGCATTTGTCAGAAGAGTCATGAAATCCGATTAACTGATATCCCTGCCGGACTTTATTTCGTTAAAGTGATTGCAGGAGACTATGTTGAAACCACCAAATTGATAAAAATCAAATAGGCTACAATTGACAACTAAAGGACTGATTGAAATGACGTTATAAGACGTTTTTCAATCAGTCCTTTAGTTTTGATGTTAATAGCATGCTAACCAAAACGAACTAAATTTATGAAAAAAATTATTTTGATTATTTTTGTCATTTTCTTAACTGTCAGTAATAACTTCGCACAACTTACCGGAACGAAGACGATTCCAGGTAATTACCCCAGCCTTGCATCTGCAATCAATGCACTAAATACCCAAGGAGTTGGATCCGGCGGGGTTACATTCAATATTGCCGCAGGATATACTGAAACATTAGGATCACTCAATGCCGGTCTGATTACCGCATCGGGTACTGCGTCCAACCCTATCATCTTCAAAAAGATTAATACCGGAAATAATCCTGTGATTTCCGGGTTCACTGCGGCACCAGGATCAACTGATTATATTATCGCCCTGCAGGGAACCGATTATATTACGTTTGACGGGATCGATCTTGCCGACCCAACAGGTGCCATTGAATGGGGATACGCTGTTTTAAAAGCTTCTGCTTCGAACGGATCTCAATATGTAACCATTAAAAACTGCAATATCACCCTGAATAAAACCAACACCAATACCTATGGAATCTATTCCGACAATGTGACACCATCTGCTCCAACCACAGAACTGACAATTACCGCCACTTCGGGAGCCAATTCAGATAACAAGTTTTTCAACAATAATTTCGTCAATTGCTATTCAGGCATATGTCTTTGGGGCTTCTACAATGCTGCTTCCCCATTTTCTTTTTATGATCAGAATGTAGAGATTGGCAAAGATGGCGCCAACACCTTTTCCGACTATGGCGGTGGATCCGTATCTGCTTATGGAATCTATGCTGGCGCCCAGAACAACATCACCATTGCCAACAATACTTTTTCCGGCATAATAAACAACACCTTTGCTACTGCTTATGGGATTAGTCTGAGTTATATGAAAAATGCAAATTGTAACATGTACAATAATCATATTAGTTTGACTTATAATGGCTATGGTCATTTTTATGGCATTTATCATGCTTCAAATACCAGCGGGACATCAAATACCAGCAACATCTACAATAATACCATCGCCAATTGTGCCGCTCCAAATGCAACTTCAAATTCCTGGAATGGATTTTGGGTTCAGGGAGGCAAAACGACGAATTTCTATGGCAACAGTGTAATCAACAATGTTTATGGGTCGTCAACAACCCCTGCTACCGGAGTTATCAATTACATTTACCTCGACTGTGCCCAGGATGGCGCTTATCCAGGTCAATATAATGTTTACAACAATACAGTATCGAACAACAGCAGAATTCAAATGACGCCGGGGTCAGGCATAGGGTATTATCTTTATGTACTTGGGTCGGGACTTGGAACAATCAATGTTCATAATAATACCATTGAAAATCAATCAGCAGGGTCAACCGGGAATCAGTATGGCTTATATATCCGGAACTGGGGGGCATCGAATATTTACAACAATACCATCAGCAATATTTTAAACAGCAACGGAGGAATTGTTCATGGCATTTATAATTATTATGGCGTGGGTGAGTGTAAATACTATAATAACAAGATTGACAATCTGAATGGATTGGGTGCAAACAGCAGAGTGTATGGCATTTACCACCTTGATGGCCCAAATACCTATTATTACAACAACTTTATTTCAGGGCTCAATACTCCCTCGGCCACCAATGAAATGGCCATAGCCGGAATGTATTTTGCAGCCGGCACCTATGTCGGAGCCTATTACAACACCATATATTTGAATGCTTTATCCTCCTCGGCAGATTTCGGATCAACCGGAATCTATGCTGGCACAGCTCAGGTGGTTGATCTGAGGAACAACATCATTGTCAACAATTCAACACCTGGCGGGCCAGGTGCTCTTACTGTCGCATTGCGTTATGCCAACCCCATAACAGCCACGAATTATGCACAAACCTCGAACAATAATAACTTTTATGCAGGGCCTCCCAGCCAGAACAACCTTATCTATTATGATGGACAATACATGGATCAGATTCTGGAAACCTTCAAGGTCAGGGTTGCTCCCCGGGATGCGGCTTCCGTGACAGAAAACCCTCCTTTCATAAACAATACCTTCGCCCCCTATGACCTCCACCTGAATTCAAATGTTCAAACACTTTGTGGTGATCGCGGTACTCCAGTGATCACGCCAATCGCAGTAACCACAGACTATGACAGCAATCTGCGAAACCTTTCTATGCCTGATATCGGTGCAGATGAATTCGTTTCACTCCCCTATCCGACCATCTCAGGGCCATCATCCGTTTGTAACGAAAGCATTGGAAATGTATATACCACTGAAGCCGGCTATACCGGGTACTCATGGTTGGTTTCTCCGGGAGGAATGATCACCGCGGGTGGCACATCAGGAGATCATACCGTTACGGTGACATGGACTGCACCTGGCACACAAACCGTGAGTGTTAATTACAGCAACTCAGCTGGTTTGCCCGCCCCGGCTCCAACGATTTACTATGTAATTGTAAATGCCATCCTACCAGTCAGTGTGAGTATCCTGGCCTCATCAAATCCAATTTGTGAAGGCACACAGGTAACCTATTCTGCATTCCCGGCGAATGGAGGTACATCTCCTGCATATCAGTGGCAATTGAATGGCAACAATGTGGGGACCAACAGTGCGGCATTCTCCGGATTTCCGGTAAATGGGGACAGTGTCAGATGTATTCTTACCTCAAATCTGGCCTGTGTTTCATCCAACCCCGACACATCAAACATCATTGCCATGACCGTCAATCCCCTCCTTCCGGTTTCCGTTTCAATTGTTGCGGATCAAAATCCTGTCCCCGCCGGTACCGTAGCCAACTTTACAGCAACCGGCGTTAATGGAGGAGCGGGGCCAACCTTTCAGTGGAGGGTAAACGGAGCAAATGTTGGTGCCAATTCTCCGCAATACACGTATATTCCGCTCAATGGCGATTTGGTAACCTGTATTTTCACATCCAATGAAATCTGTGTGAACGGAAATCCGGCCACCTCTAATGCAATTGTGGTAACGGTTATCACTGGAACAGGTGATTTGTCATCTGAAAGAGAACTCCAAATTTTTAATCTCAACCCGAACCCTTCCAATGGTAAGTTTTTCCTGGAAAATAATTTAGATTTGCCAAATGGTATTCTAAAGGTAGAAGTCTATTCCATGAAAGGCGAAAGAGTTTTCAACGAATCCCTTCCTGAATTTAAAAAGCACGAATTTGACCTGACAAATGTGCCTCCGGGTGTCTATTTTATTCATTTGAAAACTGAAGGCTACACCAGAACTTTAAAACTGGTGAAAACCAGGTAAAATAAATCCTGAATATGATGACCATGGGTATTGATATAGGAAGTTCCTTCGTAAAGGTGGCCATTTATGATTTGGAGACCGGAGAATGCAGGGCTAATTCCCAGGCGCCGGAATCGGAAATGCCCATTATATCAATAAAACCTGGTTGGGCAGAACAGTCACCTGAAATGTGGTGGACCAATACTAAAGATGCCATTGGTCAGGCGATAAATAAAATTGGAACATCCGCAACGGCTATTGGCGCCATTGGTATCACTTATCAGATGCATGGTTTGGTATGCATTGACAAGAATGGAAACGCATTGGGGAACTCTATCATATGGTGCGACAGTCGTGCCGTGGAAACCGGCAACCAACTTGCCCGGCAATTGGGAAAGGAATATTGCCACGAACACCTTCTCAACTTCCCGGGGAACTTTACTGCTTCCAAACTCCAATGGGTAATGGACCATGAACCTGAACTGTTTGAAAAAATCCACCATGTCATGTTGCCCGGTGACTATATTGGATATCGGCTCACAGGAGAAATCAACACTACCATTGGTGGCTTATCAGAAGGCATTTTCTGGGATTTTCAGGAAGACCGGGTATCAGAAAAGTTGCTCCGGGCATCCGGAATATCAGAGGAACTTCTCCCCAATATTGTTCCAACTTTTGGAGAGCAGGGTAGGTTAATGCCTGCCATCGCTTCTGAACTTGGCCTGACTTCGGGCATTCCGATTTCCTATCGCGCTGGCGATCAGCCAAATAACGCCTTTTCGCTTAATGTTCTTAATCCGGGGGAGGTAGCTGCAACAGCCGGCACATCGGGAGTGGTATATGGAGTTACTGACAGGTTGATCTCCGATCCTTTATCCCGGATCAATACATTTGCCCATGTAAATCATACCCAAAAGACACCCCGGTATGGAGTGCTTTTATGCATCAACGGAACTGGAATTCTGAATGCCTGGCTCCGTAAGAATGTAGCAAATGGTGCGGATTATTCACGTATGAATGAAGATGCCGCGAAAACTCCCGCTGGTTCGGAAGGGCTGATGATCCTGCCTTTCGGAAATGGAGCTGAACGCATGTTGCAGAACCGCGAAACTGGTTGCCAGATCATCGGTTTAAACTTCAACCGTCATGGTCAGGCACACTTATATCGGGCAGGGCTGGAGGGCCTTGCTTTTGCATTTCGGTACGGAATAGAGGTGATGAAAGATGCAGGGCTAAATCCTGTTGCAATCCGGGCTGGAAATGCCAATATGTTTCTGAGTCCATTGTTTCGTCAAACCCTGGCGGATGTTTGTAATGTTACAATTGATATTTATAGTGCCAACGGTTCGATAGGTGCAGCTCTGGGGGCGGCTGTGGGCACTGGCTTTTATGCGGGGATAAGAGAAGCATCCACCAAAATTAAAAAAGTCATGGTCATCGAAGCATCAAGTCAACGCGAATTAATGGAGGAATACTATTGGAGATGGAAAAACCATTTGATCAGCATGCTGGCTGAAATGGAAATTACAATAATAAATTGACAAGATGAATGTTTTAATTGGGGATAAGCAATTTTTTCCTGGCATTGGAAAAATAAAATTTGATGGTAATGAGACAAAAAATCCATTGGCCTTCCAATACTATGATGAAGATCTCGAAGTGGCAGGAAAGAAGCTAAAAGACCATCTCCGGTTTTCGATGGCCTATTGGCATACGATGTGCGGAACAGGATCAGATCCCTTCGGCGCCGGGACCAGGATTTTCCCCTGGGAGGCTTCACCTGACCTGATGCAGCGCAACCGCGACCGGATGGATGCTGCATTTGAACTTATGACCAAACTGGGCATCCACTTTTGGTGTTTTCACGATACCGATATTACCGGAGATGGATCGGTTAAGGAGATTGAAGAACGACTCCAAAAAATGGTCGGTTATGCTGCTGGTAAACAAAAAGAATCAGGAATACAATTGTTGTGGGGCACGGCCAATGTTTTCACCAATCCAAGGTACATGAACGGGGCATCCACCAATCCCGATTTTCTCGTCTTGGCCCATGCCGGATGCCAGGTGAAAAACGCACTTGATGCGACCATGACGCTTGGCGGCGAAAACTATGTATTCTGGGGAGGGAGGGAAGGGTATCTTACCCTTTTAAATACCGATACAAAGCGGGAAAAAGAGCATCTTGCAAAGTTTCTGACCATGGCCCGGGATTACGCGCGCAACCAAGGGTTTATGGGAACTTTTCTCATTGAACCCAAACCAATGGAACCAACCAAACACCAATATGACTTCGATGCCGAAACCGTTATCGGATTTTTGCGTCATTATGGGTTGGATAAGGATTTTAAACTCAACATTGAAGTAAACCATGCAACGTTGGCGGGCCATACCTTTCACCATGAACTGCAGATGGCTGTTAACGCCGGGTTGCTGGGTAGTATTGATGCCAACCGCGGGGATTACCAGAATGGATGGGATACCGACCAGTTCCCGGTCAACCTCTATGAAACTACTGAAGCCATGTTGGTCATCCTTGAGGCGGGAGGGTTCACAACGGGCGGGATCAATTTCGATGCCAAGCTCCGGCGCAATTCCACCGATCCTCAGGATATCTTTATTGCCCACATTGCCGCAATGGACACTTATGCACGCGCACTGATGATTGCAGAGCGGATTCTTCGGGAATCAGATTACTGCTCACTCCGGAAACAGCGATACGCCTCTTTTGATCAGGGAAATGGGAAAGCGTTTGAAGATGGAGGACTTTCTCTGGAGGATTTAAAAAGGATTGCTTTCATGGAAGGTGAACCGCCAATGAGAAGCGGCAGGCAGGAACTATTGGAACAAATGCTGTCGCGCTATATATGAACGGGATGAAAAATTCACAAGTGAATTTGAAATATGTTTGGTCCTTGACACTTGTAGCCACCCTTGGTGGACTGCTTTTCGGATATGATACGGCTGTTATCTCAGGAACAGTCAATTCTTTGAAAATTAATTTTATCGACCCAAGGAATCTTCCCGAGACAACAGCCAACTCGCTCCTGGGTTTTATCGTTTCCAGTGCGTTGATCGGTTGCATCATCGGAGGACTCATCGGGGGATGGATGGCGCTACGGTTAGGGAGAAGGAATAGTATGATCTGTGCTGCCATCCTACTCATATTATCTGCAATCGGTTCTGCTTTCCCGGAGTTGTTCTTCGAATCATCCGGTGAGCATGTTGCCGGGTTCCTGACACCATTCATCATCTACAGGGTGATCGGAGGTGTTGGCGTAGGTTTGGCTTCAATGCTTTCACCCATGTACATTGCTGAGATCGCACCAGCCTCAAAACGGGGCAATTTGGTTTCGTGGAACCAGTTCGCCATCATCTTCGGGATGCTGGTGGTCTATTTTGTAAACTATTCTATCGCAAGAATGGGTAATGAAGCGTGGCTCCACCAATCTGGCTGGAGATGGATGTTCTTTTCTGAAACCATTCCGGGTGTAGTCTTTCTGGTACTCCTGTTTTTTATACCAGAGAGCCCACGATGGCTGGTGATCAGAAAGCGGGAAGGTCCAGCCCTGGAAATTCTTGCAAGAATCAACGGAAAAACACAGGCTCGGCAAATGATTGAAGAAATCAGGGAGACCATTTCCAACACTGGAAATTCCAGGCTTTTCTCTTATGGGTTTTTAATTGTGGGAGTTGGCGTTTTGCTTTCAATATTTCAACAATTTGTGGGTATCAATGTAGTACTTTATTATGCCCCTGAAATTTTCCGGAACATGGGTACCAGCAAAGATATCTCCTTACTCCAGACCATTATTGTCGGAATTATTAACCTTATATTTACCGTCATTGCTATTTTTACAGTTGATCGCTATGGCCGCAAACCACTTCAGATTGCGGGAGCCCTGGGAATGGCATTCAGCATGATTGCACTTGGATTTACATTCTATTTTCAAAGAATTGGGTTGGCTGCCCTTGTTTTCATGCTTTTTTACGTAGCCTCATTTGCCATCAGCTGGGGACCGGTAACGTGGGTATTGCTATCAGAAATATTTCCCAACCGTATTCGTGGACGTGCCATGGCTATTGCTGTTGCGGCACAGTGGTTTTCCAACTATCTTGTTTCGTGGACGTTTCCAATGATGGATAAAAGCTCATACCTCAACAATCTTTACCACCATGGATTTGCCTATTGGATTTACGGTTTGATGGGGATATTGGCTGCCTTATTTATGTGGAAAATGGTTCCTGAAACCAAAGGTAAAACTCTCGAGCAGATGGAAACCTTGTTTGGAAAGAATTTAAAACCTAAAAACCAATGACTCTGTAGCCCGATGGTAAAGAAATTAATACTCAGTGTCCTGCTTTCCGGATTCATAGGAATAGGTTTTACCCAACCAGGTATTAAATCCGACCTCCCGGATGTTCAATCTTCCAGGCTGTTCTCCGATGCTCGCCCATGGACTCGCTGGTGGTGGTTTGCCTCTGAAATCCAAAAGGATGACATTGCAGATAATCTGATCTGGTTGAAAAACAATGGTTTTGGTGGAGTTGAAGTGGCCTGGGTCTATCCACTCAACCGTATGAAAAAAGACACATTGAACTATACGCCCCGGCAGGCCTGGCTCGGCCCTGAATGGACAGAAATGGTGGCATATGCAAAAAAATGTGCCGATAGCCTTGGTTTAGGTTGCGACTTTACTTTTGGTTCCCTTTGGCCATTCGGGGATACCCGGGTTCCGAGGGAAGACGCCACAAGATCCATGACCGATACCGCCTGGCGACAAGAAATCACGGCTTCGTGGGATTATCCAAAAAAAGGTTTGGTCATTGACCATCTAAACCGGAATGCGTTTAATAATTATGCTGAACGTACCGGGAATGCACTGAAACCAGCCCTTCAAGGTTCTGTGTCAGGTCTTTTCTGCGACTCTTGGGAGGTAGATGCCAAAAACCTGACCACCCCTGCATTTTCCGGCAAATTTGAGCAAAAATACGGGTATTCAATTGCAGGGTATAAAGACAGTCTTTATTCTAACCGCGAACCTTTCAGTCAGGTGCGTTATGACTATATGAAACTGTTGTCGGAATTTGTCATTGAGGAATTTTACAAACCCTATAACCTGAAGTGCCATGAGTTGGGAGCTTATTCACGGGCACAATGTTCCGGAGCACCCTGCGATATTATCTCCGCTTATGCTGTTTTGGATGTGCCGGAAAGTGAAGCATTGCTGTATGAGCCCTCGTTTGCGAATATCGTGGCATCTGCCGCCGGATTGTCCGGCAAGCCGGTGGTTACCTCAGAGACCTTTACCTGCCTTTACGGCTGGCCACGGGACCATCATTCTCAGGAGCAGACTGCCGACCTTAAACTGCTGGCCGATGCCCTGTTTGCCAATGGGGTGAACCAAATTATCTGGCATGGGAAACCCCTCAATCCTGCTGGTCTGGACACAGTGAAGTTTTATGCTTCGGTCCATGTCGGACAAAGCGGATCTCTTTCAAAAGAGATTCTGGCGTTCAACAAATACATGGAGAAAATATCAGTGTTCATGAAGCAGGGCAAATCCTTTTCCAGTGTGGCGGTCTATCTGCCTACCGAGGATTCATGGGTTGCAGGGGAACTGCCGGCTGAAAAACAATTTATCTGGTCGTGGGGTGAATATGAAATGCGTTATACCTATCTCCCGGAAGAATTAAAACCCTGGCGGCCTTTATGGATCAACAGCGAATTTCTTCAAAAATCTGTTTACATGGACGGTTTTCTGAAAATCGGAGATTTGTCGTTCAACACCTTGTATGTGGATGTTAAATACCTCGATATTTCAACGCTCAAACGCATTACGGAACTCGCAAATCGGGGGTTGGCAATCTGCCTTATTCAGATACCAAAGGAACCTGGGATGAACCTGTCACCGGAAGCATATTCAACTTTATTAAAAAAACTGAAGGCATTTCCAAATGTGAAAACTACCTGGCAGGAGGTGAAAAAAGTTCCACCACTTGTCATGGGTAACATGGAATCCGATTTCTGGTGCAGGGAGACTAAAGATGGGATGTATCTCTTCTTTGCAAATCCGAAATCACGGCGTCTTACTTTTCCCCTGGATTACGGACAGTCATTAAACGAGCAGAATTTTGTCAATAAAATAGTGATCAATTACCGGGGTAAAAAGATTCACTATATCCTGAAATTCCAACCCTATCAATCATTGTTAATCCATGTGGGAAAGACGGGAGACATCAAACCTGTTGATATTGAATTTATACCGAAAACACCAATATTCCAACCAAGAATCAAAAAAGGGAAAGAGAGATGGGAAGTGGATATTCAGAAAAAATAGTGTTTCCAATATTATTGCTGTTATTTTTATCTGCGCCTGGAACAAGCCAGTCCCAGAATCCGATTGTTCCTCCGGGGATTTATATAGCCGATCCATCTGCACATGTATGGCAGGATGGCAAATTGTACATTTATGGCTCACGAGATGAAAGCCCAGATTATTTTTGTTCCTACAGGTACCATGTGCTGTCGACCCCTGATCTTGAAACATGGACGCTTTTTCCCGATGCTTTTGCTTCCAAGGGGGAAGCGGATGCTGTATTTTATAGCGATGATTATCTTTATGCCCCTGATGTTCAGTATAAAAATGGACTATATCATCTCTATTATTGCCTGGCAAACCGGGATGCAACCGAAGGGGTAGCCGTTTCTGAAAAGCCTGAAGGACCTTTCAAGGGTGGAAAGATATTGAAAACAGGAAAGTTCAATGAAATTGATCCATGTGTTTTTCTTGATGATGACGGGCAGGGGTATTATATCTGGGGACAATTCAGCGCTAAAATAGCCAGGCTTAAACCAAATATGATGGAGATTGATTCTACGACCATCCGCGACGAGATTGTCACAGAGAAGGAACACCGATTTCATGAAGGAGGTTACATGGTAAAGCGAAACGGCATCTATTACTTTATTTATGCAGGGCTGAGTATCAAGGACATGCCCACTTGTATTTCCTATGCCACATCGTCTTCTCCATGGGGCCCTTTTAAATACGGCGGTGTGATTATCAATAATGACGGATGTGATCCGGGAAACTGGAATAATCATGGATCACTTGTTGAGTTCAAAAAAAAATGGTATGTTTTTTATCATCGTTCTACCCACAATTCAAAGATGATGAGAAAGGCATGTGTTGAACCTATTTTTTTTAATTCCGATGGCAGCATCAATGAAGTGGAAATGACATCGCAGGGGGCAGGTCCGCCAATCAGTGCATTTCAGATTATTGAAGCAGAGCGGGCTTGCCTTTTAAATGGTCACCTCAGAGTACAGGCATTCTCTGACAATGCGGAGGAACTTGCCGGGATTTACAGCAGGGATCGTGCAGTGTATAAATACATTGATTTCGGGAATGGAGCAAATCAATTGACCCTCCGGGTTAAGTCAAAGGGCAAGACCGGGAAAATCAGGTTGATTCCCGACAAACCATGGTTGTCGTCCATTGCTTCTGTCGATATGAAAGCATTTAAAGACAATTCCGATTGGCAAGAAATAACCGTAAAAACCAAAACTATTAAAGGAATACATGCCCTTTGGCTGGTGACTCAGGGAGAGGAGGGGGAGCTTTTTTCCGTCGACTGGTTTAAATTTGCCAATAGCGATGTCGAACTTGGTGAAATTCCATAGATCAATCGCTATCACTGATTCTTACATTTGTTAAATTTAAAAATCGCATATGAAAAGTTTAATGTTATTTTTTATTATCACATGCCTCGCAGCAGAAATCAATGTTTGGGGAGCAAATAAATATGTTGTTTTCCTCAAGGATAAAAACAACAGTCCGTATACGCTTACAAATCCGCAGGAATTCCTGTCCCAGAGGGCCATAGAGCGACGGAATAAGTTCAATATTCCATTTGATGAAAAGGACTTGCCCGTTACTCCATCTTACATATCCCAAATTGTCGCTACAGGCGCTGTTGCACTGTATCCACTGAAGTGGATCAATGCTGTAGTGATTTTTGCGGCCGATGCTGGTATCGTGAATGCTGTTGCTGCACTGCCCTTTGTTGACCATCTAAACCCAGGCAACAAGGCACCTCAATCATCAGTAAAAGGGAACTCGGGTATAAATCAGATCGGGGCAATCCCACCTTATACAATCGGGGCTCCAGTAATCCCTTCTAACACGAAAAGTACCGGCAGTCTGGATTATGGAACTGCCTGGAATCAGGTTTCCATGATCGGCCTCCACAATCTTCATGATATGGGATACACTGGGCAGGATAGGATGATTGCTATTCTCGATGCCGGTTTCTGGGATGTGGATCAGGGTGTGGCTTTTTCATATCTATGGCAAAACAACCTGATCGCCGGAACCCGTGATTTTGCTACTCCGGGGGGTAATGTATTTATGAATCATACACATGGAGAAAGTGTACTGTCGATTATGGGGGCAAATTTACCAGGACAGATCATTGGAACAGCACCTGATGCAACGTATTGGCTGATAAGAACTGAGGATGCCTGGGGGGGAGAAAGTCTCTTGGAAGAGTATAACTGGGCAGCGGGAGCAGAACTTGCCGACAGTGTTGGTGCTGACATCATCTCCTCCTCCCTCGTTTATACAACCTTTGACGATCCGGCATATAATCACACTTATTCCGATTTAAATGGGAACACAACACCAATAACCATTGCATCCGATAGGGCAGCCAGTCGCGGAATGCTGGTAATCAATGCTGAAGGCAATGACGGAGAAAAACCCTGGTATTACATGGGCGCCCCGGCTGATGGGGATAGCGTTTTTTCTATAGGAGCGGTAAATGAAACAGGAATTTACCAGGCGTTCACGGGCAAAGGACCAACTTCCGATGGTCAGATAAAGCCAGATGTTTGTGCTCAGGGGTATAACACAGCCCTGGTTTATGGCAATGGAGTTATCACCGTGGGGACGGGAACTTCGTTCGCCACACCCATTGTTGCTGGCGCTCTGGCTTGTCTGTGGCAATCGGTACCAGCGGTTTCAGCCGAGGATATCCGCAATGTCGTGCGAAATACAGCCTCAAATTCGGCATCGCCTGATAACTTTTCAGGTTGGGGGATACCCAATATCATGGCAGCCCGGACTGGTTTAATCTCGTTGTCATCTGACCCGCCGAAAAAATTACTAACACCTGTTTTCAGCCTCCTGCAAAATCCATTTGAAAATTTGCCGGTTCTTAAGATCCAGGGTGAAATTAATTCTCCTGTGGAATTAGAAATATTTTCTGCCAATGGAAAATTGTTGCATTTATCCCGCATTGCAACAAATCCTCCAAAGTACATGGAACTAAAGGCTTTCAATGATCTCCCTACAGGATTGTACTTGATCCGGTTGCATGATGATATACATTATGAAACCTTGCAGGCCATCAAACTATAACCGTTAAATTACTTCCAATCCTTTGTTGACAAGTATCATGTAAATGACAATCTGGAAAAATCGGAATTCTTGACCCCCAACTCTGTAGATTTTTCAAATTTGGGTACCCATTTGGCTACCTGAAATGCAAAACCCGCGATTGACGCGGGTTTTAAGCTTGAAATGTACCCCGGGCGGGACTTGAACCCGCACGACCGTGAAGTCACAGGATTTTAAGTCCTGCGTGTCTACCAGTTCCACCACCAGGGCAGTTCCTTAAACTGCAGAGGCGCACCGCAGTGCGCCTCTACAGTTTATGTTGTTGTGCTTGAGCGAAAGACGGGATTCGGACCCGCGACCCCGACCTTGGCAAGGTCGTGCTCTACCAGCTGAGCTACTTTCGCATGGTAAATTTGAGGCTGCAAATGTATAAAAAAAATCATTCCTCCTAATTTTTTTTCAGCAATTTTTTTATCTCATTTAATTTCATGAGTGCTTCAACGGGTGTAAGCGTGTTGATCTCAGTGTTTAAGATATCCTCCTTGATCTGCTGCAGCAACGGATCATCAAGCTGAATAAAACTTAACTGGATCCCCGAACCGGGATCTGAACTGCGGGCGCCACCGCGCAACACGGCTGATGTAGCTGGCTTCCCTTTATTCCCTTTCGTTTGTTTCCCCAGGCTCTCCGCATTATGGCTCTCCTCCAGCTGATGCAGCATCTCCCCTGCCCGCTCGAGCACACTCGCAGGCATGCCTGCCATCTTTGCCACATGGATGCCAAAACTGTGTTCGCTGCCTCCCGGTAAAAGTTTTCTCAGGAAAATGACTTTGTTCTGTATCTCTTTCACCGAAACATGGTAATTTTTTATCCTGGGCATCAGTCCGGCCATTTCATTCAGCTCGTGATAGTGGGTTGCAAACAGCACTTTGGGTTTGAAAAGCGGGTGCTGGTGCAGGAATTCTGCAATGGCCCAGGCGATGCTGATCCCGTCGTAGGTGCTTGTTCCGCGCCCGATCTCATCCAGCAGGATCAGGCTCCGGTTTGAAATATTGTTCAGGATGCTGGCAGTTTCATTCATCTCCACCATGAAGGTCGATTCCCCGGATGAGATGTTGTCGGAGGCACCCACACGGGTAAAGACTTTATCAACGAGGCCAAGGGTCGCCTTCCCCGCAGGAACGAAACTCCCCATCTGCGCCATCAGCACGATCAGTGCGGTTTGACGCAACAATGCCGATTTTCCCGACATGTTCGGCCCTGTCAGGATGATGATCTGCTGCGTGCGGTCGTCGAGGTATACATCATTGGCGATATAATCCTCACCGGGCTTCAGTTGCTGTTCAATAACAGGATGGCGGCCATCAACAATATCAAGCACAAATGTATCATTCAGCTCCGGCCGTACATATTTGAACTTTACCGCGCTGGAGGCAAACGCAACAAGCACATCCAGCCTCGCCACCAGCGAAGCATTGAGTTGTACCGGCTGAATGTAATCCGCCAGGAAAAGGATGAGGTCGTTATAAAGCTTCAGCTCTATCTCCATCATCTTCTCTTCTGCATGAAGGATCTTTTCCTCGTAGATCTTAAGCTCTTCTGTAATATAGCGTTCCGCATTGACGAGGGTTTGCTTGCGCTGCCATTCTGCCGGAACTTTATCCTTATGCGAATTTGTCACCTCAAGATAATACCCGAAAACATTGGTAAAACCGATCTTCAGGGAGGATATCCCTGTGCGCTCCGTTTCCCGCTGCTGTATCTGCAAAAGATAATCTTTCCCCGAATAGGCCATTTTCCTGAGTTCGTCAAGCTCCGGATCAAGCCCTTCGCGGATAATGTTCCCTTTGATGGCAAGCGCCGGCGGATCAGGCTGTACCTCCCGTTCGATGCGCTCACGTACCAAGTGGCACACGTTAAGCTGGTCCCCGATTTTCTGCAAACCCTCATTTCCGGAGGATTCGCATAACGCTTTCACGGCTTCAATGGAATCAAGCGCCCTCTTCAGGTAGATCACCTCTCTCGGGTTCACCCTTGCAACAGCCACCTTCGAAATAAGTCGCTCCAGGTCGCCGATCTGCTGAAAGTGATGGCGCATCTGTGCCGATGTATCAGGTGTTTTGGTAAAATAGTCCACCGCATCCAGTCGTTCTTCAATTGGCTGCCGGTTTTTCAGCGGGAGGATGATCCATCGCCGCAACTGACGCGATCCCATGGGTGATACGGTCTGGTCAAGCACATCCAGCAGGGTTCGGGCATTCTCATTGCCGGAATGAAGGAGTTCAAGGTTCCGGATGGTAAAACGGTCGAGCCACAGGTACTGGTCTTCTTCAATCCTGCTGAGTTTGCAAATGTGCTGAACCTTGTCGTGCTGGGTCTCCGCGAGGTAATGCAGGGCAGCACCGGCGGCAATAACGCCCATGTCAAGGTTCTCCACCCCAAACCCTTTCAGGGACGCAGTGCCAAAGTGCTTCAGCAGAAGGTCATTGGAGAAATCATGGGTGAAAACCCAGTCATCAAAGGTGGAAATATAAAACTTGCTGCCGAAAAGTTCCGTGAACTCCTGCCGCTTATTTTTCTGAATAATTACTTCACTCGGCCGAAAACTCTGGATCAGCTTGTCAATATATTCAAAACTACCCTGTGCAAGATAAAACTCCCCGGTGGAGATATCCAGGAAGGAAATCCCAGAAACCTTTGATTCCAGGTGCACTCCGGCCAGGAAATTATTCTCCTTCTGTTCAAGGATCTTGTCGTGGTAAGAAACACCGGGCGTCACAAGCTCCGTAACTCCACGCTTTACAATCGTTTTCGTCAGCTTCGGATCTTCAAGCTGATCACAAATGGCCACGCGCAACCCTGCCTTTACAAGCCTTGGGAGATACAGGTCAAGGGAATGATGCGGAAATCCGGCAAGTTCCATGTATGTTCCCGATCCGTTGGCCCGCCTGGTAAGCACAATGCCCAGAATGCTGGATGCCCGGATGGCGTCCTCCCCAAAGGTTTCATAAAAATCACCGACCCTGAAGAGCAACAAGGCATCAGGGTATTTCGCCTTGATGGCATTGTACTGCTTCATCAGCGGTGTTTCTGCAGATTCTTTGGGCTTCGGCATCGGTGTGAAAATAATCTCCAAAGATATGGATGGTAAATTACGCGGCATCCTTTTGTTGATAAATATCTATAAAACTATCTTTGCAGAAATTGAACCCTCCGAACACATGAGAAAACTTACCATGCCGGAATTAAACCGGATGACAGTAGACGAGTTTAAGGCAACGGAAAAGACACCCATCGTGGTTGTCCTGGATAACATCCGCAGCCAGAACAATACGGGCAGTGTGTTCAGGACTGCTGATGCATTCCGCCTGGAGGGCGTCTACCTGTGCGGTTTTACAGCAACGCCACCCCATCCTGAGATCAGGAAAACAGCCCTTGGATCAACCGAATCTGTTGACTGGCAATACTTTGCAACGACCACTTCAGCGATCAAACAACTTATGGAACAAGGATACCATATCATTGCCGTAGAACAAACCGAAGGAAGCATATTCCTTCAGGACTATCATCCTCCGGCAGGAATTAAAATTGCGGTTATTTTCGGAAACGAGGTGAACGGAGTTGAAGATGAAGTACTTGAGCTTGCCGAACAATGCCTTGAAATCCCCCAGTTCGGCACCAAACATTCGATCAATGTTTCTGTCGCAGTAGGCATCGTTGTCTGGGACCTTTTTCTGAAGATGAAAATAGCCTGAAAGAAACGAAACCTTTATGCCTTTTGGCCGTACAGTTAAAAAAAAACAAAATATTTTGGCTGTTTTCAGATCAAATTTTTTAATTTTACACTCTCAAATTGTCAAACCCACACAATCACCATAATATCAACCTATTAACAATATTTACTTAAATTTATCAAATCCAGTTTTAAAAATTTATTGATTTCTTTGCTATATATATTATATTTGCTACATCAGTAAACAAAAACCAAATTATAATTTAAATTTCCTCAGTATGAAAAACCTTTATCTACACCTTACGAAGGCAATGATCATCACGCTCATGATGATTATTCCTCTGGTAACCCTGGCCCAGACTCAGGCGAAAGAAGCGCCAAAGAAAGACGGCACAAAAACAGAAACCCCTAAAAAATCAAAGTGTGAGAAGGCCCCTTCCCACAGCTATTGGTCATTCACTGCTTATGGTGCTTTAGACCAGTTCAACGGCGACCTGTCAAAAAACATCCTGTTTAACGACATGTGGAAATTTGGTGCGGGCGGAAGTTTCACCAAACAGTTCACCAGGGTCGTTGGTCTCCGTTTCAGGGGAGGCTGGGTGCCCCTTGGCGGCTCAGTAACTGATAAGCTGGTATTTGAAAAGGGAACTCCTCCCCAGTATATTTCCCAGAATTTCAGGTCATGGGTTATTGAAACCGGACTGGAAGGAACCATCAACTGGGTTAACTGGATCATGGGTTACAAACCGGAACGGTTCTTCTCATCATATGTTATCCTGGGCGTTGGCATGGACCACACACAGGGCGCCAAATTTGACAATGCCGACAATCAGCACCCCATCGGTTACGTGGGCTATCCCAGCCACCTGGGCTCTGATGCAGCCAACGGATCACTTGGTTATGGCAACAACAGCGGCCTTGGCAAATGGAATCTTGAGTTCAAAGCAGCTGCCGGTATCGGTTTTGATTTCAACCTCAGCAAACACTGGTCCATCAATCCTGAAATCATCTGGAGATGGAGAGACGGTGATGTTCTTGATATGACCATGGGCGGAGCAAAACAGGTCATCAATGACATGTACAGCGGTGTAAACCTTGGCATTACTTACAAATTTGCTTACAGCGGATGCAGCCTGAAAGAAATGGCCAAGAACTACTCCCTGATCAAGTATGAGACTACTCCTGCAGTTCTTACCGAAAAAGGTGACTCTATCACTGTTACCGTTAAAGGCACTGTTCCTCCAAAATATTTCTGCCCGACAGCAGCCCTCTATTTCCAGCCTGTTCTTACCTATGACGGCGGCAAATACGAACTGCCATGCGGAACACACCTTTATGGCGAAAAGCTGACCGGTGAAGGTACCATGATCAAATACAAAGAAGGCGGATCATTTACCTATACATGCAAATTCCCGTACAAACCGGAGATGAACACCTCCATGCTCACCGTTGCCCCGATCATCTACGAAGCAAAGGAAAAAGTCCTGCTGAAGAAAGACGAAGTCAAAGTGAAAGCCAAATTCATGGAAATGCCGTCAACAAACCTCGCTCCTGGTGTGATCTACACATCAAAGAGGGTACAGCATGACGAAATGACCGCCGTTGCTGATCACGGTTACCAGAAAGAGGTGCTGCAGTCAAAATCATCTGCCATCTACTTCAAGAAGAACAAATTCGACCTTGACATGAAATTCGGCATCAACAAGACCGACGCTGCAAAAGCATCACTTGACCAGCTGAACGCCTTCATCAAACAGGGCTGGAAAATCAAGGCGATCGCAATGAACGGTTATGCATCACCCGAAGGTGAAGAAACCTACAATGCCAACCTTTCTGAAAACCGTTCAAAAACAGGCCAGCAATGGATGACTGAACAGTTCCAGAACACGGTGAAAGATGCCAACAAAGACAACAAAGACAAGAAAGCTGTAAAAGCTGCTGTTGATGCTGCCGGCAAAGATGTCAACATGACACTGCAACACCACGGTCCGGACTGGAACGGTTTCCTGAAAGAAGTTCAGAACAGCAACATGAAAGACAAGGATAAAGTTCTGAATGTGATCAACTCCAATGTTGATGCCAACAAGAAAGAACAGGAAATCCGCAACATGATCCTGATCTATCCTGAAATTGAAAAAGATCTCCTCCCTGCATTGCGTCGCAGCGAAATTACAGCCACCCTGTACGAACCGCGTATGACAGATGCTGAATTACTCCAGTTCGGTCAGTCAAATCCTGAGAAGCTGAAGGTTGAAGAATTATTGTATGCTGCAACCCTCACCAAGGATAACAATGTTAAAGCTACCATCCTGGAAAACGCTGTAAAGCAGTACCCGGAAAATTGGAAAGCCAACAACAATGCAGCCGTTGCTGAAATTGAAAAAGGCAACCTCACCCGCGCCAATGAACTGCTCACCAAAGCACAAACCTTACAGCCCAACAACGGCATCATTGAAAATAACATCGGTGTTGTTGCTGCAAAACAGAAAGATCTGAAAAAAGCTGAAGCACAGTTTAAGAAAGCTGCTACCCTTGGTGAAAACACCAATTACAACCAGGGCGTCCTGATGATCCCGAAGGGTGACTATCCGAAAGCAGTGAATATGCTTGGCAATGCAAAATGCACCTATAACCTTGGCCTTGCCCAACTGTTATCAGGAAACAATGCTGCTGCTGAAACCACGCTGAAATGCGCTCCTGAAACTCCTGAAACATCCTACCTGCTCGCAGTTGCTGCAGCACGCGCCAACAACAGCAAAGGATTGTATGAAAACCTGGTGAAGGCCTGCAAGAGCGCAGACCTGAAAGCACAGGCTAAGGGTGACCGCGAATTCTACAACTTCGCCAACACTCCCGAATTCCAGAATATTGTAAAATAGTTTTGTTTGCTGATTTTGAATTGAAGCCGTTTCGGGGAACTGAAACGGCTTCGTTTTTTTTATCCGACCTGGTGCATTCCAAGTGGATATTCGCGCAAGGCGAGATCTTTCAAAGCGAGGTAATCATGGTGGTTGGTGACAAAATCCATCCCGTTGGTGTCAACAACGAGAACTCGCAGATCCGGCTGCTGACGAAGGTACTCCAGGTAACCTTTCTGGATCTTCTCAAGATAATCAAACTGGATGTTCTGCTCGTAAGGCCTGCCGCGCTTCTCAATGTTTTTCTTTAAGTTTTCAAGGTTAAGGTAGAGATAAACGATCATATCAGGCTTCGGCACAACCGAACTGACAATGGCGAAAAGCTTGCTGTACAGGCCGAATTCAAGCGGTTCAAGGTTCTTGCTGGCAAAAATCAGTGACTTAAAAATAAAGTAATCTGCTACTGTAAACGGCCTGAAAAGATCAGAAGCATTGAACTGCGATTTCAGTTGCTGATAACGGTCGGCCAGAAATGAAAGCTCAAGTGGAAAAGCATAACGGGCTGGATCTTCATAAAACTTCGGCAGGAACGAATTTTCTTCAAACTGCTCAAGAATGAGCCGTGCATTGCAATCGTCGGCAAGCATGGTGGCAAACGAAGTTTTACCGGCGCCAATATTGCCTTCTACTACGATATAATCATACATGTGCCAGTTTCTTTACGTTTGCAACGTCCCTGCATTCTTTCAGGAGCGCTGATATTGACTTTTTCAGCATGGGGTGAACAAATGCCGGGGCAATTTCTTCCATCGGAACAAGGGTGAATCTCCGTTCATGAAGCCTGGGGTGGGGAATCATCAGGGAATCTGTAAAAACCAGCCGCTGCCCGTAAAAAAGGATGTCCAGATCAATGGTGCGGCCTGCATATACCGGCGCGACTCCCGATTTGTTGCCGGTATCATTGCCTGGCTGGGCCGGCAACCCGCAACCGCAGCCATCAAAAGGCCTGACCCTTCCCAGTTTTACCTCTATGGTAAGCAGTTGCTCCAGCAACGCCTCAGGCGTCAGGGCCGTTTCAATCTCCGCTACCTGGTTCAGAAATGAAACCTGGTCTTCAAATCCCCATGGTTCCGACTCATATACCGCCGATTTTCGCAATATGGTTCCTGCTGAAACAGCAATCATCTCTATCGCCCGGGTTATGTAATCAAGACGTTCGCCCCTGTTGCTTCCCAACAAAATAAAAACTTCGTTCATAGATTTTGTTATAAATTCCCGGTTATCCACCCTTGGATAAAACTGATGGCAATGATACATGAAATCAACCTGATTCAGAAACCAACCGGCGTTTTGTTATTCACAAATTTTGTTAACGGGAGATGCAATTGTACAGGGGTTGCCTCAAAAAGCAATTATTTATAAAACCGCAGAGACGCAGAGACGCAAAGAAGATTCAAATTCTCATAATCAACACAAAAATTCTCTGCGACGTTGCGCCTCTGCGGTTAAAAAAATATTCGAGACCGCCTCTAATAATTTCCATGACGAAAATCGTATCCCATCGTCACTGAACTGTAACCACACAAAAAAACAAGCGTATATATTTATTACATTTGTGAACCCTCAAAATTCAACATCGTCATGAAACAGTTTTTTAAATTTATGTTCGCCAGCATGCTGGGGACATTATTACTTTTTGTACTTGCAGCCTTCATCAGCATTGGAATTGTTGCGGCAATTGTTGCCACTGCCTCCTCCGATGAAACCGTGATCTCAAAGAATACACTGCTGTATGTGAAACTCAACAAAGAAATTGCCGACCGCGGCACAAAATCAAAAGTTGTGATGGGATTTGCCGGCCCTGAAAAATCAACGGGGCTCAATGATATCCTCAACAACCTGAAAAAAGCAAAAGACGATGTGAATATATCCGGCATCTATCTTGACCTGGGCGATATACCTGCAGGCATTTCCACACTTGATGAGATCCGCGACGGTTTGATTGACTTTAAATCCTCCGGGAAATTCATCTGGGCATACAGTGAAGGGTACACGCAAAAATCGTATTACCTGGCCACCGTCGCCGATAAAATTTACCTGAATCCGCAGGGTGCAATTGATTTTAAAGGACTTGCATCAGAAATGGTCTTCCTTAAAGGCATGCTTGAAAAACTGGATATTAAAATGCAGATCATCCGGCATGGAAAATTCAAAGCTGCCACTGAACCGTTGTTCCTCGACAAAATGAGCCCGGAGAACAGGAAACAGATCACAGAACTCATTGGCGACATCTGGGAAAAGATGTTGAACGGCATATCTGAATCACGGAAAATAAGCAAAGCCGAGCTTAACATCCTGGCCGACAGCCTTAAAATTGAAACAGCCCAGGATGCATTAAAATACAAATTTGTTGATCAGCTGGTATACAAGGATGAGCTGCTGTCGCTGATGAAAAAGCAGATCAGGATCGACGAAAAGAAAAAGGTTCAGCTGGTCACCCTGGATAACTACACTTCAGTGCCTGAAGGAAAGAAAACTGCCATTGGCAAGGATAAAATTGCTGTGATTTATGCCAGCGGTTCGATTGGCGGCGGTGAAGGTGATGATGCAAGCATCGGCTCTGAGCGCATTTCAAAAGCAATCAGGAAAGCCCGGGAGGATGATGCCGTTAAAGCCATCGTTTTCCGAATCAACTCCGGCGGTGGAAGCGCCCTGGCCAGCGATGTGATCTGGCGGGAGATTGACCTGGCTAAAAAGGTGAAACCCGTTGTGGCCTCCTTCGGGGATGTTGCTGCCAGCGGTGGTTACTATATTGCCTGCGCCGCAACAAAGATCATTGCCGATCCCACCACCATAACAGGCTCAATCGGCGTTTTCGGCGTTATCCCCGACATGAGCGGGCTTTTCAACAAAAAACTCGGCATCACCTTTGATTGGGCCATGACGAACAAGAACGGGGATTACATACCGACCATGAAACCCATGTCAAAGTACCAGACCATGCTTGTTCAGCGTGATGTGGATCATATTTATGATGTATTTACCGGCAAGGTGGCAGAAGGGCGCAACCTGAAACAGGCACAGGTCGACAGCATTGGCCAGGGCCGTATATGGAGCGGAAAAGCGGCCAAATCAATCGGGCTTATTGATGACTTTGGCGGCCTGACAAAAGCCGTTGAAATGGCAGCCGGACTGGCGAAAACAAAAGACTACAGGCTCATCGCCCTGCCTGAGCAGAAAGAGTGGTTTGAAGAACTGATTGACCAGATCACCGGCAACGATCCAACTACAAAGCTGAAAACTGCCCTGGGCCCCGATTACCGCCTCTATGAGTATTATAAGGAAGTTCGTGAAATGTCCGGCGTCCAGGCCCGGATGCTGATGAGCATTTCGATAGAATAAAAAAATGCAAAATGTAAAATGTAAAATGCAAAGTAGAGGGCTACTTTGCATTTTTCATTTTGCACTTTGCATTGTTAATTCTACTTAACGTTCTACCTCATCGGGTACTTCTTAAAGATTTCCTCACTCTTCATAAGGATATCAATGTACTGCGCCCTTCTGTAGGCAAACGGATCTTTCTGATTCTTCTTTGAAAGTTTTCCGCGGAATGCATCAATGGTATCATAGTTCTTATGATCCATCCAGCTGTTCAGTTCGTCAATGATCTGCGTGATCTGTCCGATCCCGTTTTTGTACACGGCACTTACAACCTGCACGCAGTCGGCACCTGTCAGGATCATCTTTGCTGCATCCTTCCCGGTAAATACGCCGGTATTTGCGCACAATGAACCGCGGATCTCCCCGAAGAGCAACCCGATATAGCGCATGGACAAACGGTTGTCTTCCTCATGGCTCAGGTTGAAAGGGAAAAAATGACTTTCGGTTTCAAGGTCAATATCGGGCTGGAACATCCTGTTGAATAAAACAAACCCGTCAACACCTGCATAATACATATTCTGAACAAGCATCAGGGTATTGGTATAAAACGGGCTGAGTTTCACGCTGACAGGGATCTTCACACTTTTTTTCACTTCGCTGACAACGTCAAGTTGTTCGTTCAGGATGGCTTTGCCTTCGCGTTTGAAATCACCGGGAACTGAATAGAAATTCAATTCAAGTGCGTTGATTCCGGTGTTTTCCAGCTGCCTTGCATACTCCACCCAGGTTTCATCAAAGGTGCAGTTCAGGCTGGCAATAACAGGGATATTCACTGAATTGACAACCTTCTTCAGGTGACTGAGGTGCTGGCGCGGGCCGGCATGCTCAATGTCAGGAAAAAGGCTGATCATCTCTGCATGCCGCTCATTGTACTGGTTCAGTTCTTCACTCATCTGCAGCCGTTCCAGTTCAATCTGTTCCTCAAAAAGTGTTTTATATACAATCGCCGCTGCACCCGCATCTTCCATTTTCTTGCAGTTGTCGACATCAGTAACGAGGTTGCTTGCTCCAACTATGATCGGGTTCTTCAACTGAAGTCCCATATATCGGGTTGATAAATTTGCCATGGGTTATTTTGATTTTCTGAAAGTGTTACAAATATATGGTTTTATTTCTCGTAGGTCATGCTGGCCAGTCGCTTATAATTATTGTAGCGCCATTTGGCATTCTCTTCAGCGGCTTTGAATAACTCCTCAGCCTCATCAGGGAACATTTTCTGGAGCGACGAATACCTGACTTCACTGAGAAGGAAATCCTGAAAGATATCCCAATCCGGTTCTTTGGAATCAAGCGTAAACGGGTTCTTGCCTTCGTTTCCGTTGACCGGATTGTAGCGGTACAGTTGCCAGTAACCTGATTTTACGGCGAGATCCATCTCCTCTTCCACTTTGCCCATACCGAGTTTCAAACCGTGGTTGATACAAGGTGAATAAGCGATGATAAGTGAAGGGCCATTGTATGATTCGGCTTCCTTCACGGTGCGGAAAAGCTGGCTGTTGTTGGCACCCATTGACACCTGTGAAACATAAACGTAACCATAGGTCATGGCCATGGCACCAAGGTCTTTTTTGCGTACTTTCTTACCGGAAGCAGCAAATTTGGCGATCGCACCAACCGGGGTTGATTTTGAAGCCTGGCCACCGGTGTTTGAATATACTTCCGTGTCGAGAACCAGGATGTTGATATCTTCACCGGATGCGATAACATGGTCCAGCCCGCCGTAGCCGATATCATACGCCCAGCCGTCGCCGCCGATGATCCAGATTGATTTCTTGATCAGGTACTGCTTAAGACTCAGCAATTCCTTTGCGGTTTCGTGGGTTTCCTTTGTCAGCAGCGGAATCAGCACCATGGAGGCCGTTTTTGAGCCTTCGGCATCGTACATGGAGTCAACCCAGGCCTTCATGGCATCCAGGGTGGCCACATTCATCACATTTTCCTTGATGGCAACACGCATGCGGTCGGCCATACGCTTGCGAAGCTGTGAGATCGCAACAGCCATACCATATCCATATTCGGCATTGTCTTCAAACAGGGAATTTGCCCAGGCCGGACCGTGTCCGTTGGCGTTGGGCCGGTATGGGGTAAACGGGGCTGTACCACCATAAATGGAAGAACATCCTGTGGCATTGGAGATCATCATCCGCTCACCGTAAAGCTGGGTCAGCAGTTTAATGTAGGGTGTTTCACCGCAACCGGCACAGGCACCGGAGAACTCAAAGAGCGGCTGTGCGAACTGGCTGTTTTTAAACGTTTTAAAACGGTCGATGACATCGGTTTTATACGACACCTTGCTGATGTTGTAATCCCAGTTGGTGGTTTCCGGCATCTGGCTTTCCAGTGATTTGAATTCAAGCGCTTTGGTCTTTGCAGGACAAACATCCACGCAGTTTCCGCAGCCAGTACAGTCAAGCGGAGAAACCTGGATGCGGAATTCCATGCCGGCCAGTTCTTTGCCAACAGCCTTCAGGGTGACCATTTCAGCTGGCGCATTTTGTTTTTCTGCCTCATTCAGCAGGAAAGGACGAATTGCAGCGTGGGGACAAACATAGGCACACTGGTTGCACTGGATACAGTTTTCGGCTACCCACTCAGGCACATTCACGGCAATGCCGCGTTTTTCGAGTTGGGTGGTTCCATTGGGGAAGGTACCGTCTTCACGGCCAACAAACGCGCTGACAGGGATATCGTCGCCGTTCATGGCACTCACCGGGTCAAATATCCGGCGGATAAATTCATCCTTGTTTTCAGCAGAGGCAGGTTTGATAACGATCTCTGACCATTCAGCCGGGATCTCAATCTCTGTGAGTTCACCTCCACGATCGATGGCGGCATTATTCATTTTCACAATTTCCTCACCCTTGCGGCCGTATGTTTTATAAATGGCCTTCTTCATGTCAGCAACAGTCTGTTCGTAAGGGATCACGTTGGATACTTTGAAAAACGCGCTCTGCATGATGGAATTGGTGCGGTTTCCAAGACCGATCTCTTCTGCAATTTTGGTTGCATCAATGATGTACATTTTGATCTTGTGTTCAGCCATGAATTTCTTCATGTGATCAGGAAGCCTGCGTTTTGTCTCTTCTGCATCCCACATGGAATTCAAAAGGAACGTACCACCGGTTTTCAATCCCTTGAGCATATCGTATTTTTCAAGATAAGCAGGCACGTGGCATGCCACGAAATCGGGGGTGATCACGAGATACGGTGAACGGATGGGGCTGTCGCCGAAACGAAGGTGGGAAACCGTGATCCCGCCTGATTTTTTGGAGTCATAGGCAAAATAGGCCTGGGCATATTTATCGGTGCTGTCGCCGATGATCTTGATGGAGTTCTTATTCGCACCAACGGTACCGTCAGAACCGATTCCATAGAACTTGGCTGAATAGGTTCCTTTCGGGGAGATATCCATTTCCGGGATCAGCGGAAGAGAATGGAAGGTAACGTCATCAATGATTCCGAGGGTGAAGTGACTCTTCGGCTCTTTCGCTTTCAGGTTGTCATAAACCGTAACGATCTGCGAAGGTGTGGTATCCTTGGAACTGAGTCCATAACGGCCGGCGATGATCATCGGCCTGTTTTCGCGGTCGTAGAACATGTCGCGAACATCCAGGTACAGCGGATCTCCGTTGGCGCCGGGTTCCTTTGTGCGGTCAAGTACGCAGATGCGTTTCACGCTCTTTGGCAGCACATTGAAGAAATATTTTTCTGAAAACGGGCGGTAAAGGTGAACGGAAATAAGTCCAACCTTCTCCCCTTTTGCCGTCAGGTAGTCAATCACCTCTTTGGTGGTATCGGTAATGGAACCCATGGCCACGATGATATTTTCAGCTTCCGCATGGCCGTAATAGGTGAACGGGTGATAAACACGGCCGGTCATTTTGGTGATCTCCTGCATGCAGGCATCAACCATGTCGGGAATTGGTTCGTAAAAGCGGTTGATGGCCTCTTTTGCCTGGAAGAAAATATCGGGGTTCTGGGCGGTTCCGCGGGTAACGGGGTGCTCAGGGTTCAGTGCCTTGTCGCGGAAAGCCTGGAGGGCCTCCTTGTCAAGTAATTTAAGCATGTCGGCATCCTCAAACATCTCCACTTTCTGAATCTCGTGCGATGTGCGGAAACCGTCGAAGAAATGGAGGAAAGGCACGCGTGATTTGATGGCTGTAAGGTGGGCAACACCAGCCAGGTCCATCACTTCCTGAACAGAGCCGGTTGCCAGCATGGCGAAGCCTGTCTGGCGTGTGGCATATACATCGCTGTGATCGCCGAAGATGGAAAGAGCGTGGGCAGCCACAGAACGGGCACTCACGTGAAAAACGGCCGGCAGTAACTCACCTGCAAGTTTGTACATGTTGGGGATCATCAGCAGCAATCCCTGGGAGGCAGTGAAGGTGGTGGTCAGTGCTCCCGCCTGGAGAGAACCGTGCAAAGTGCCGGCTGCTCCGGCTTCCGATTGCATTTCAACCACTTTGACCTCTTCGCCGAAAAGATTTTTACGACCGTGGGCAGCCCATTCATCAACGTTTTCTGCCATGTTGGAGGAAGGGGTGATGGGATAGATCGCGGCCACCTCGCTGAACATGTAGGCGATATGGGCAGCTGCCTGGTTCCCGTCACAGGATAAGAACTTTTTAGTTTTACTCATAATATATTGATTTTAAAATACTTAATGCCTTACTGTTAATTTGCTAACAATTTGCAAAATTACAAATTATATTTGAGAAAAGGGTTAAAATCCGGTTAAATTTGCCTTTGAATCCGAACCGCATTCAATTACTGACTGTTAGGGCGGGTGCATAGCACGAATAATTTTTGCACGGCAATCATGATCCCGTCGCCGCCTCACCTCCGGCACCCTGATCGGGTGAAAAACATATACAAAGCATATTCCTTATATGGTCCTTACTTAATCCTTAAACGAAGAATGTATGGAAAAAGCATGGCAACTGGATGAAAAAGCATGGAGCCTGGATGGAAAAGCAAGGAGAAGCATGGAGACAGCACGTAAAAGCATGGAGAAATCATGGAGAAGCATGGAGAATATTGAATATTGATCATTTAACAATAATACGATCACGGAACGCTGATTTCACGGATAAGACTGATGCACACTGATTATTCAACCATGGGCTCCACCCATGGTTGGTATATATCGCCCTTTCAGGGCTTGAGGGTCTGATTTGACTTGCTAATACACAGGGCTTCACCCTGTGTTGGCAGATTGCACCCTTCCAGGGCTGGCGTAACCCAACTCTTCACTCTTCACTCACAGTGTATCAGCTATTCATTGAACTTGAGTATCAGGTGAACGGGTGAGCAAGGGAACGGGGCGTTTGAGCGATACGTGCTCGCCCTGAAAGGGCGATATCATCCAGCCATGGGTGCAGCCCATGGTCAAAATGGCCCACGGTTACCATCGACCCTGTAAGGGTCGGATTCATTTCCCGGAGAGGTGTGCGATTATTCTATTTGTTCATTGGTGCGAGTGCAAAATTTGAATATTGATCAACGAATCTTGAAGTTTGAAGTTCGGGCTGCCAACGCCGGAACCTGATCATTTTATCACAATCATTCAATTTTTTCTTGCACATAAAAAAGTAATATTGTACTTTTGCAGCCCAAATTAGAAATTGGCCCGTTCGTCTAACGGTTAGGACGCCAGGTTTTCATCCTGGTAATAGGGGTTCGATTCCCCTACGGGCTACAGAGACACAGATTAAACCGCAGTAAATTAAACACTTACGGCGGTTTTTTCTTTTTAGGGGAAGAATGAGGGGAAGATCGGGTGCAGTTTGATGCTTTCTTTTTTACGGTACACGCCAGTTGGATAAAATGGATCACTTAACCACCTTCCGCCAGTTTTGGTGGACCACCTTGCTTTGTTAGTAATCAAGGATCTGAGATGATCCGGTTAATCCGGCGGAGGCTGGTAAAGGAGCGCGTTTTTACCAATAAGGGGTAAACCCGGCATTTCGCATTTTTTCGGATCACACCAAATCGCCAACAAGTTTAAGAGATTCCGAACTTTCCTATATTTACATTCAGATTATCACCATTCGATTACCCGGCGACCGAAAACTCATTATTTTTATCCTTATACCGAAACCACCATGCATCCAAAACCATCGGTATTGATTTTCCTGGCCCTTTGGGTCACGATTATGATTTTCTCGTCCTGCAGGAAGAAAAGCAGCGATTCGCCACCCACGGTTAACCCCGGCAATGCTCCAACGATAACCATCGTATACAGCAGCAACCAGGATACCATCATGACCAGTGATCTATTCTACATTTCAGTTGATATGCAGAACCTCTCCTATTGCCGGCTCGATGTCATCATGAACAGCCAGGTGATGTATTCGGAGGAAGATGGCTATGGCTACTTCGGTATCAATGTAAAGAACTTCAATATTCCCTATGATTTGTACCCAACTGATCTGGTTGTTTATTACCGTGAGAAGCCGGGTGCTTCCGGAGGTTCACAGGGTACTGAAACTTTCCGGACCGTAAAAAAAGTCATTTTAATCTATGTTCCCGAAGTGATGCCATTTACCCCCGATATTACATTTTCAGCGGTCGAGGGAACACTTCATGGAACATTGAATCTCCCCCCGGGCAGCCAGGGCATCACCAGGATCAGGATTGAAAAATCAATCGGTGCACATGATCAGTTTTTTCACCTGAAAACCATCCGGGGAAAATCTCCATTCATCTTTCCAGACAGCACCTATGTTGGTGAACTTGCAGTTTACAGAATCACCACCCTGCAGCCTCTTGGCCATTATGACCTGTATTTTCCGGTCAGCACTGGAAACGTCACAAAAGAGAGGGAACCGCTGCCCGTTAATTCAACCATCGATCCCAATGGCTATCCGGTTCTTACCTGGCCAAAAACAACCTACGCGGCCAACTGTGCCGGGTACAAAGTCGTCAACACCTTTGCCGGGACCAGGGTGGTCGCAGGTACGGTGAACAACCTCGATCAAACGTCATTCACCCTGACTGACATAGCTTATCCCGGTCTGAACAGATTTTATGTTTCTTACATTCCAAAAAGTCCGCCACCTTATTACAGTCTTGATCTCGCCGTTCAGGAATATTCAGGCAATGATACTGCAACTGCCGGCATACCCTCGATAAAATTCGATTACTTCTTCTCTCCGGCTGGCACTGACTTCTACACCATTTACCGCAAAGTGATCACCGGTTATTCGGTTTTAACACAGGAGGTCACCGCCCAGTTTGCTGCCCCACAGGAGTTATACAGTATGGCAGTTTCGCCCAACAACAAATACCTCCTTGCTTTTGAATTTGCCAACGGCTACCGCTATCTTTTATACCATATTCCCACTAAAACCATTAGCTATATCTCTGCCAATGAAGTTGATCCGGGACTTGACATCATGGAGTCAGTTTCCATTTCCGACAATGGGATTGCTGTGGTTTGTTCCTATTTCGGCGATGTGATTGTTTACGATTTTGCCAACCATGTGAAAATAGGGAACATTCTCTATTTCTCAGATCCCAGAACCGAAATATCCTGTGATGGCAAATATTTCTTTATCAGCGAGGGCAGCCTCCATTTATATAGCATAGACAAAGGAACAATCACCGAAAAATGGCATTCAACTTCCAATGAGGAGTTCTATACATGGTACTCCTTTCTCCCCAGTGACGGTTCTAAAGCCCTGGTGATCCAGAATAAACTCTTATCCGTGAGAAGTTGCAGCAACTGGAGCATTGACAGGAGTTTTCCCGTTGATTTCACCATTGTAAACAACACTGATTTCAACAATGGCAGGATTTTCGGCAGGGATGGCGACCTCTATGACCAGGTGTATCAAATTGTTGATTTTGCTTCAGGATCAGTTGTCAAACAGTTTCACTCCAATTACTTTTTAAATCCCTACGTACAATATAACGGCCAAACCGTCTTTTATGGACTGGGTTCAAAAATAGTTGTGTTTTAGGGCCTGATTAAAAAAGCATTATAATCCCTTTAGTAGGGATTTTATATGGGTAGAAAAACCTGCATAAGTGCATTATTTCGTCCTGTACGGGACGAGATAGACTTGCAAACATTCGACATCTACCCACATATTGTGCCTACGGCACAGGTTTAAAATTAGAAAATTTAAACAAGCTCTTAAAAACATGGAAATAGCGGTTTAACGGTACGGTGCTTTACTGTTTGCCCAGAACAGCGATATCTATTCCTTGATACACCTGAGCGGCATGCCATAGGCTTTTTCATAGGGCCCCACATAGCTGCCACCAGTGTAAATGGTCATGGCTGAACCTGTGTTGTTCGCCACCTGGTTACTGCTCCAGTAGTAACCCGAGGTGCCCCGGCTGTAAAGCGCCCCTGAAGTATAACCGATACAACCTGCTGCATGCAATTTAAGATTGGAGTTCCATGCAAAATTCCAGTTGGTCCATCCTCCGGCATTGTCAATGTTGGTGTATTCTGCAGCAGTTGGAATACGCCATATACCTCCCAGCTCAATCCGGCAAGGGTCATTGGCAAAAAGCCAGTCGGAGTTCTCAAAAATGACAGTCACGTTCCAGGCCGGGGAAGGACTGCTCCCGTCGTGCATGTATCCCTGCTTGCGGTTAAACTGCCAGTACCAACCCGCAGAAGCCTCTGTGGCATCACCTACAGCAGTTGCCTGGTGGACAGAACCAAGGTTGCTCGTAATCCAGCATTTACCTGTTTCACCGGGTATATTGGCAACGGTTCCATAGGATATTGTTTTGTTCACCGGTGCAACCTCTCCGGCAACATGGCTGATGGTGATATTTTCTCCGCATATCAGGCAGTTTAACGTGGACTTAGACAATATCACCGGCCCTGAATATCCGCAGCCATTGTATGCCCATACATACCGCGTATAAGCCGTTTCACAGCTGATACCACTTTCGGTCCTTGTAATGGCGGTTCCCATGTCGATGGCAGTTGCAAAATTATTAACCGTATTCCATTTATAGCCGGTGGCATTCGGAACACTGTTCCAGTTCCACACAATGTATGTTTTTGCAGCAACATGAGGCGCTGCCGCAGGTGTTGAAGGCGACGAAGCAGAAACAGTTTGCGACAAGACTACGGGGGTAGAAATCCCACATTCATTGTACACCCAAACATACCTTGTGTAGGTTATGCCACATGAAATACCTGTCTCTGTCTTAGAGGTTGCAGTCAGCATGTTGGTTGCCGTGCTGTAACTGGGGGTTGCGTTCCATTTATAACCGGATGCACCGGAAACTGCTGTCCAGTTCCAGGTAATCGTACCCGGAGAAACGTGATTCACAGCTGGCATGGTAGAAGGAGTGCTGCATTGTGTGAAAGTTCTCCAGGCTCCGTTTGCAAACACACACAGTGACCCGTTGGCGCCGCAATCGGTGCAAAAAATCATCAACCCTTCAGCCGGACCTAAAATGACGTTGCGTTGGTCGAAGGTCATCCGGGGTAACAATACACCTTTAGTGGTGCTTGATATTTCCAGTGCTGCCGACGGTGCAGGAGAACTTGTGCCAATGCCAACATTTCCATTATTATAGGAGAGTTTTGTTCCATTCGCGGTCCATTGGCTGCTTATTTTATTGTTAAAACTGTTCCAGTCGCCGCTGCTCAGGTAACCCGACTGGCTTGTGGTTGCCTGCTTAACCTGGATGGTTGTACCTGTTCCCAGCACAGCATTCCCGCCTCCGGTTATGTTTAACACCGACGAGATGCCTTCGGAAAGGTTTGACTTGTTAATTGTTAGTACTGTACCACCACCTAAAACAGCATTGGATCCGCCTGAGACGGTCAGGTCGGATGAGGTAACGCTGCCAAAAGAAAGTGCATCCTGCTTACTGTTAAATGTATTCCAGTCGGTTGAGGAAAGGTATCCATTGGTAATGGCATTGGATGCGGCAATTGAACCGGTCAGTTGGTTATTGGCGATGTCCAGCGAGAGTGGCGCCAAACCTGTTGCACCGGTGATTCTGATGCTGTAAGAATCGTTCCAGTTGCCAAGATTTGTATTTGTTATTCCAAAGGCTGGATGAGCCAAAAAGACCGGGTCGGATTCGGTGTAACTCTTCAGATAGCCCGCAGTAGCATGATTTCCCCATCTGTAGGCTGTATTCCATTCAACAATCTGAACAGCAGTGATACCACTTGCGGGATGCATTAAGAATACCGGATCAGTTTCTGTGTAATTAACTTCGTTAAAGCGTTTCCACGTTATTCCGTTAAACCAGTAAAGTGAGTTTACCGATGTGTTGTAGACAAGAAGGCCAGCAGGAGGTGTTACAACACCATTCATCTGTTCCGTGGTCATACGCGGAGGCAAAAAGCCCTTATCGGTCGACTTTATTTCAAGCATGGCCGATTGATCCGGCTCACTTCCGTCAGAATTGATGCTTACCTGGGCTGCAGCGCCATACCCTAACAAAATGAAAGCTAACAAGAGTAGAAACTTCTTCATCGATTGAGATATTAGGCAGATTAACTGATTACGCCACGAAGGTACTTTAACGACGATAATTCTGCAAGATAAAATCACCTCGGCGTGGGTGACGAATCCCTTTGGAGACAAAACCATCGGATATAACAGCTATCCTAAAACTGAATCCTGTCTGCATGTAGAATATCACGGTAGCGACTCCTTCCTCAATTTTTGTGTTGCCGTAAATTTGAGCCTATCTTTGTGCACCCAACCTCTCAAAGATTGTGTAGCTAAATTCACGAATGAGAATCGGACAGGGGGTATAAATCTAACCCGAATGGATACAACAGTAGCCGTATGCATCGTCACCTATAACCAGGAAGCCTTCATCGGGCAGTGCATTGAAAGTGTCCTTGTCCAGCAAACGGATTTCAACATCATGATGTTCATCAGCGATGATGCCAGCAGTGACAGCACATACGACATTTGCCGGAGATACCGCGACCTTCATCCCGGCCGCATAAACCTCACCCGAAATGATCATAACCTTGGCCTGGTGGCAAATACCATGAAGGTGTTACAGAGCATACAAGCTTCAGGCTGCGATTATGTGGCCCTGCTTGACGGTGATGATTACTGGATCGACCCGTTGAAAATAACGAAACAGGTTTCCTTCCTGGAAAACAACCCGAAATACGGGCTTGTTCATACCAGGATTAAGGGTGAAAAGGAAGAACAAAATATCATTGACGGTGATGTTTCCGGATCAATCCTTTATTACCTGGAAAAACACATGCGAAACTGCACTGTCCTCTTCCGTTCCGAATTATTAAATCTTCTTGATTTTCAGGAAATAAGCAGGCGGGGGTTTATGGTTTGCGACTGGATCATGTACACGATTTTCAGTAAATCCGGTACCTGGTTTAAATATCTTAACGAGGAAACCGCCTGCTGGCGAACCGGCCACGAATCTGTTTCAAACCAGCAATCGTTTGAAAAAGCAGTGGCCTACCAGGAGAACGGGCTGCTGCAATGGCAATACCTGTTTGAATTGTTTCCCGAAGAGTTCCCGGATGTCCTACGCAAAGCCAGTGTTTACAAACATTTAAAAATGCTGGATCTGGCCTATCGGTTCAACAGGTTCGGCATTGCACATGATTTGATGGGGAAGGTTCCGGAGTTCCAAGGGTTCAAAAAGTCTATTGCCGTCAGGTTAAAAGAATTTGCGGCCAAAACAAAACCCACATTCATGATCATGTATGCCCTTCTGAAAATTAAAAAAGCCTTAAAAAGCACCTGATTTAACAGCAAAGCGGCCAACGATCAATCGCAGGCCGCTTTGCATTATTCCGAAAACTAAGGAATTGACAGTAATCAATCCCGTGCATTCCTAGTCAACAACAATTTTCCTTACACTGGTACCCTCCAGTGTGGATATCCTGAGCATGTAATTTCCCTTTGCCTGGTCCGAAAGGTCAAACGAATAACTGTCTTTTCCCGAACATTTAACGGCGGCAATACGCTTCCCGCTCATACTGTAGACTTCCACATCCATCTTGAGTAAAGCATGGTCGGCTGAAATGATACTGAACCTGCCGCGGTTTGGATTCGGATAGATCAGGATGTTCTCCGAAACCTGGTCGGGCATTCCCACCGTACCTTCCTGGTATACCGATACGGTAACCGGGGTAATTCCGCTCACCGTAACAGTTACAATGGCAGTGCGTGCATTGGCCCCGGTATTTTCCTGGTATACAGCATCAATGGTGCCGTTTCCGCTGCCGGATGGTGTTACCGTACACCATGGCACGTTCGAGCTTGCTGTCCAGCTGCTGTTGGATGCAACCGTGAAATTGGCGGTACCTGCAGCAACAGTCACGTTCTGGTTTGGCGGAGTGACAAGCAGTGTGGGGGTTGCAGCCGACTGTGTGACGGTTACGACCACCGGGCCAAGGCCATTGCCAAGGACAGTGACATTCACAACCCGCTGCGCCGAGGTAAGATTCTCCTGGTAAGTCGCCGTAATGTTGCCACTTCCCGGGCCTGACGGGGTTACAGAACACCATCCCTGGTCACAGCTTGCTGTCCAGGTAACATTTGCTGTTACAGTAAAGTTCGTACTCCCTGCCGGAGCAGTAACATTTTGATTCGGTGGAGCAACAGTCAGCATGGGGGTAATGCCAAGCTGGGTCACCATAACCACCACCGGGTTAATACCTGCAACGGTAACAGTGATGTTTGCAACGCGTGTAGTCACAGAAGTATTGTCGGTATAGGTGGCCACGATTGTGCCGTTTCCTGAACCTGAGGGTGTGACGGTGCACCATGACTGGTCGCTTGCTACGATCCATGCTGAATTCGAGGTGACTGTAAAAGTTGTATTACCTGCAACATTGGACACTGTCTGGTTTGGCGGGGTAACGCTCAGTGTGGGCGACATACCTGCCTGTGAAACGGTGACCACTACCGGCGGGAGGCCAGAAACAGTAACCGTGACATTGGCAACCCTGGATGAAAGCGTCGTATTCGCCGTATAATTGGCTGTAATGGTGCCGTTCCCTGATCCGCCCGGTGTTACAGTACACCATGTCTGATCGCTTACTGAAGTCCAGCTGCCGGCTGCATTGGTTGTAACGGTGAATGTCGTAGCACCCGCAGCAGCGCTGACCGGCTGATTTGGTGGCGTTACTGTGAGACTCAGCGTAGCAGCGGCCTGGGTTACTGTAACCACAGCAGGAGGAAGTCCCGAAACGGTCACAGTAATGTTTGCAACCCGCTGTGTCAGCAATGTATTCTGCGCATAGGTGGCAGTGATCGTGCCATTCCCGATGCCCGACGGCGTTACGGTACACCAGGCCTGGTCGCTGGAAACACTCCAGGCAGAGTTGGATGTGACGGTAAACGGGGTCGTTCCTGCGGTTACCGGAACGTTCTGATTTGGAGGCGTAACGGTCAGGGTTGGTGAACCGGCTATTCCGGTGACAAGTACATCATCCACTCCCCAGTACCTCCCATAAGTGCCCGTGTAGTTCCACTTGATCTTCACATTGCTCTGTCCGGTCAGTGCGCCGATCACCTGGCTGAATGCAGCTGGATTGGTAGCTGATGTCACAGTAAAGGTCGTGATAACCGTCCAGGTTGTTCCGTTGTCAATGCTGTATGATACCTTTCCCGACGTCCCCGTGGTTGACCTGAAATAGTGGTTGAACTGAAGGGTGATGTTTGTAAACCCTGTCATGTTGATGGTGGGGGTAACCAGGTCCACGTTCTGACTGTTGCCTATACCGTAAGCACGGCTGTTAAGGAATGCATAATTGCCTGTGAGTGCCGGCAATGGGGTTTGACCGGTGATCACGCCAAACTGCCAGATCTGCCCGTTCCCCTGTATGTCCACCTGCGACCAGCACGATGGGATCGTGGTGTTGGTAAATGATTCACTGAATGGAAGGCTGTAGGTGCCGCAAAGTGTGGTGAACAAAAGGTCATTGCCATAGAATGTGCCTGTAGCATTGGTGGCATAGGCACGAACATGATAGGTGTTATTGGCAGCAAGGCCGGTAATTGAACTGACAAACACACCCAGGCCAGCTCCATCAGTGGTATGGCTGCCTGCAACTGTTGGATTGGCTGTCGTACCCCAGCAAACTCCGCGAACGGTAACAGGCGACCCGCCGTCGGCAGTTACATTTCCGCCGGAAGTGGCCGATGTCATTGTGATGGCTGTGGCAGCTGTTGTTACAACAGCAGGGGCGCAGGGAGTAAAGGTCATATCATCGCCGTTGCTTGTACCATCAGCATTAACGGCCACTACCCGGTAATGATATGTTGTACCACCGATAAGTCCTGTTAAAGGTGCGTTAACCAACACACCCGACGTTCCTGCACCGGCAGAAACAGTGGGTGTGTTATTCCCGTAACTTACCGTGGTACCCCATTCAAAATGATAATTCGTGGCAAGTCCGTTGGGCGTAACGGTCCCGTTCAGGGTAGCCCCTGTACACGTAATCCCTGTGGCCCCGTTGGTTGCCACGATCGGGTTATTCGCAAATTTAAACTCTGCAATTCTTGTTTTCCACCCGGTGCTGGATGTTGTGGCCAGGTATTCAGTAGTGTACCAGTAGGTTGCCTTAGCAATCGGATCACAACTCAGGGCACTGTAATCACCCCAGCGGGCGGCAGATCCGGTTTGTGAGCCGGTACCGATATAAATGCCCCGCTCCGCAATGGTCATTGTATTGAGGGCATCATTCTTTTTCCTGCCGCAATAACGGATAGACGGGTACAGTGCCGATCCGGAAACAGAATATCCCATGGCCATATTTCCGCTTGAATCCATGGCAACGCTTGCCATCCAGCGGCTGTTATTGTCAGCAAGTGAATAGGTTCCCTGTTGGTACACTGTCCACGCGCCGGTTGTCTTTCTCAACTCATACCAGCGGATACCGGCAACAGACGTTGAAACGTCAACAGTATGGTTGCAAACCATTGAAGAATAACCCGGAAAGGAACGATACTGCAGACGGTACATTACGCGGTCATTCAGCGGATCAAGCTTTACCGTTGTTCCGGGCTGTGTGATACCGGTAATGTTCGCGGTATATGCATTAACCGGAAGGGAAAGGAAGTTTGTAAAGGTGGAGTTGGCCGTATTTGCCCAGTCAACATGGAATTCATAGATCCCCAGATGGTCATTGGAGGCACCGTCAAAATTGTACATGAAATAATTCGGTGGATTACCTGAAGGAAAAGGACCATCGCAATCGGAAGGCAACCATGCATATGCCTCGTCTGATGAAGGCTTTGTAAACATCACCATTGTTGCTGCAGGACTCCCGGCAAGCATAAGTGTCCGATTATAAGCCACAGCCCCTACCCCTGCAAAGCTAAAACTTTGTGCTGTAAACATGTTTATTGACATATAATATCCGTCGCCCCACACACCGAGCTTAGGATAGTCATTCATATTGGTAAACGAATACTGGTAACGATACCAGCTGCCCAAAGGATCAGCAGTCGCCGACACTGCAACCATCTGGTAAAATGGGCCGTTGGGATAATTGGGCAGTGAAAACTGGGAGAACAACCACCTGTCGGCCTGTTCATCATATAAAACAATTGCATCCCCGTCGTTTGAATTGTTTGGCAATCCGTTGAAAACTGAACTGTTTGCAAGTGGCCCGATAAGCAAAGTGCCTGTTTTTGAATAAATGGAATAATGGCAGTTCACCGTCTGAAAATAATGGTTTGGCCCTACATCACCGTGTGTGTCGGGAGGATAATAACCTTCGGTGTTTGTATTGCCGTCAAAGTTCACGATCGTGGTATCAGTAACTATTAATCCGTTATCTGACTGAAGTGAAGGATCGGTATACCCCCCGGGAACCGGTGCTGACGGTCGGGGCCTTATATTGAATTTGTTCTTGACAATGCCGTCTTTCCAGGAGGTTTCAGCTTTGCCCAATGGCATCCTGACCAGGTCCCGGAGCGGAGGAGATACATCGAAATAAACCGGCATCCGGACGATCGGACCAGTTACTGAATTTTGCCCGATGACATAATTCAGGCATAAAGGCAACAACAGCAGTGCAAGAAAAAATTTTCTCATGATCTTGAATCAGTTAGTTAGTTAGTTATGTAATTGAAAAGAATGGGTGACGTGGTTGTTATACACGGTGAGCTAAACAAAACCTGCTAAAACGGCTGAAAATATTCAGTTACAAAGGTAAATAAAATAATCAGCCTGAAAAACTTACCCTAACACATTTTATCAAATCCCCGGATTTCCTCATCTTTCGTTGTTCATGATTGCATGTCAAATGTGTTCTCCGGAAAATGACCTGAAGCCCCGGTGATATCCAAAAAAAAACTACATTTACCTTCTGCAAAACAATGTAATGATGAAACAATCTGCACCAAAGCCAAAATCACTGATCCAGGAAATTATTACAAAAAGCTGCCTGAAACAGGAGGTTTATCACCAAACACTGGACACATTCAACCTGTTCAAACTGGAGTGTGAAGCATTTGTGTCCGCGAACAAAGGCAAAGTCCGCAAAACTCAATTCCCGGTTTTGTTTGAATATTACGACCGGAGTGCATTTGAATTCCAGTTAAAATTCGGCTCCGACGTCTTGATTTTTTTCATGCATTCCAACGTGTTCGACATCCCGAGAAATCACATCCTGATGAAAAGCAGCTATATCCGTGAAGACAAAAGCCGTTCCTATTGCGGGATCATACACATTTTTAATTTCCTGGCTGATTCATTGAAATATAACAGAACAAACGATATCGGCTATTGCATCGGAAGGGTTTTTGTGAACCGGGAAAACCACTATTTCACAGAAGGGAAACGTGAAATCGGTGTCCCTTACAACAGTTTCAGTAATAAAGTCCTTGACAGGGATGCCGTAATGTCGATCATCCGGTCTTCTATTGAATACACCATCAATTTCGACCTCCTTACCCCGCCATTTGACAGCATCAAAGAGGTATCCGTCTCAGAGATCCTAACCACACTGGATGCAATGTCTTTCAGCACCGGGAAGCGACTTGGCTTCAGGTTCCAGGCAGATGTTGAATAACAGGGAACATGATCATCAAAGGAGCAGGTGCTTTTCACCATGGGTAGCAGGCAGCCTTGAATCCAATGATCAGAACCTGCTAAAAAACAATTTCGAGCAGCAATTCCCTGATAGATCCATAAGTGTGGGAAAGAATGCAATGAATGTTTTCAGGAGGGGTCCATTTTACCAGGAAAATTCCTTCGCTGGTTGCCGGTTTAAGCGCCTGGCCGGAATGGGACTCCATTTCAAACCACTGCGTTTTCTTGAGGCAGTATTTCTCTTTGGCAAAATAGATGTGCCAGGTAGATGGCAATGACTTAATCACAACAACCGATTTAAGCCCGGTTTCTTCCTTCACTTCCCTGACGGCAGCTTTGCGTGCTGTATCAGGATCATGTAAAGTATGGCCCGGACCTGCAATATCAGATTTTTCTATTTTACCTTTTGGCAGATCCCAGTAACCCAGCCTGTGAATAAACAGGAATGCCCCGTTTTCATTTTTCACCAGGCCGCCGGCTGCAGGAACAAACTTGAAAAAAGTCATGAAGGTCCTGAAAACCTCCGACTCTTCAGCTTCCTGAAATCCGGGATCTATGATCAGCAGTTTCCTGAATCTTTCATACCGGCAGAAATCGTCCCAGGCAATCCTCAACTCCTCCGGAACTGCCGACTCAACTATTAAATCAGAATTCATTGGGTTCTCAGGCCGGGCCGGGACGAATTCAACGGTTCTGTTATCCAGGAATATTTTCATCTGGTAAAATTTACGCCATAAAATTACGTTTTAATTTGACCTGCGGAAATAGAAGCCTTACATCATTTTTTGCTATCTTTGCACAGGAATAACAAGAATATTCTATATGATTTATAACAAAGACATTGCATTAAAAACCGCTGAACTCCTCCTCAAAATAAAGGCGGTTAAACTCAATCCAAAAGAATTGTTCACATGGGCATCGGGAATCAAATCACCGATCTATTGCGACAACCGCATAACCTTGTCCTATCCTGAAATCCGAACATTTATCCGTCAGAATTTCGTCCGGGCAATTGAAGAAAGCAGTTTTGAACCTGAAGCAATTTCCGGTGTCGCCACCGGCGGCATTGCCCAGGGAGCACTTGTTGCACAGGAACTTGGCCTCCCCTTCTCCTATGTACGCTCAGGCAAGAAAGAACATGGCCTGTCAAACCAGATAGAAGGCGAGGTAAGGCACGGTCAGCGTATTGTTGTTGTTGAAGACCTGATCTCCACCGGAGGCTCAAGCCTGAGCGCCGTTCATGCACTGAGAGAAGCCGGCTGCAACATCAAAGGCATGGTTGCCATTTTCACCTACAACCTTTCCAAGGCTGAGAAAGCTTTTAAGGAAGCAGACTGTGCACTGATCACCCTGACGGATTATGACCACCTGATCCAGAAAGCGCTTGAAATAGGTTATATTGCACAGGATGACATTAAAATACTCCAGGACTTTAAGAAATCACTGAGTTAGATTGTTATTCCCGCACCGTAAGGATTCTGCAGCTCAGCTAAAATAAAAAAGAGGATTGCCTGATGAGCAACCCTCTTTTTTTTTGCAGGTGGGTTAATATCACCGCTAGAGCTTCACAACTTTAGCATAGGCTGAACCAACCCTGACTACATAAGTGCCATGTGCCAGGCCGCTTAAACTGACCGACGTGGTGATTGTTCCTTTTGGCTGGTTTCCGAGCGGATTGCTGAGGATAAGGCGGCCATTCATGTCATAGACAGCAAGGATAAGGTTACCGGCGGTTTCGTTGGCATAGCTGATATTGAGCATATCCTCCACAGGATTAGGATTAACATTCAATGTACCATAGGCCAAAGGCTGACCGTGAACCGGATTGATGCCCACGGGGGAATAATAAGTGGTATCCACCCATAATCCGCGGCCATAGGTGCTGATGTAAATAATCCCGCGGTTAAGTACACGGTAATTTTTATTGATCTGCTGGCGAATATCGGTTACAGGAACATCACCGATATGCTGCATGTCAGCTCCCCAGGTAGGTGAACCTGAACCCAGGTTGGTGGTGGAAAACACACCAAGATCGGTGCCAACAAGCGCATTGTTGCTGCCTGTCATCTCAATCAGACCTGTAAAAGCAGGTGTCTGCGGGAGGTTCCCCTGAACAGAAGCAAAAACAGGTGCTGCAGCGTTCCCGTTCTGTGAATAATACACATAATTCTGATTTCCGTAATTACCCAGCGTAACCAGGACCTGGTTTGAATTGCTGGGGCTGATGGAAATGGCAGTTACAGTGCGGCCGACGAACGGGGTAGTGGCAAAAACAGTATCTGTAAGCACACAAGTTGCACTCAGGATGCTGGCAGTAGCGGCATCATGGGCATTCAGCAGTCCTGTGATCCTGATAAGCCTTCCTTTTTTGGTTCCTGCCCAAAGGGTGTTCAGGTCTGCCGAAACGGTCAGAGCAGAAACGGGGTCATCGGTAACGAGGTTTCTGAAGATCATGAAATATTCAGGCTCATTCTTGAATTTGACCATATCCTTGGTCATGAAAATTCCTTTAACATTACCTGTAGGAAGAAGAAACAGGGAATCTCCGTAAACGAAAAACCTGCTGGCAAACGGGTCGGGGACAGTGATGCTGTCACCCTTTGCAATAGCCTGGATTGTTGTATAAGGGAACAATACACCGTTTGAATTACTCCTGATCATGATGGTTGTATCAGCAGGCACAGCTTTCTGTTCGGCAAAGAATTTGGCGGTATCATAAGAAACACCAAACACCTGTGCCTGGTTGAAAGTCTCCCATAGGGCCATCGGAACATTGCCAACAGAATCGGTTCTTACACCCTGGGCAAATAAGTTGTAATAGTTGATATCAGTAAAATCCTGGCGACGAACCTTTGTTTCTTTTCTTTTGGTATATAAAGCAACGCGGGAGTCAACACTCGACCATACACAACTGCCACCGTTTCCGCCATAGTTATAGGGCTGAGGCTGTGAATTGGGGCCGAGTGCGCTGGCATCCTGGCGCCATGCCTGGTAACCGTTGGTCGTAAAGCTTACCTGTGACGGGCAGAAATAACCGAGTACCTGCGTTCCGATCCGGTCGCCGCCACCCATTGCATAGCCTCTCTGTGCAGAGAAAGCCACAGCGTTGAACTGGCTTGACTGCATATTTTTGTTACTGGTCTGAAATGTAACTTCAGTAGCCCCGATTGTTGCCAGTGCAACCCCGCCGTCGGTTGACATGACAACCTGGTTTGGATCATTCGGGCGGAACATATAGCTGTGATGATACTGAGGGGCAAAAAACGGGCTCAGGATCCCGAACGAGCCGAAACTGATCTGTTCCCAGTTGTAATACCCGGTTGTTTGAATACGCTCACCGAACCACATGTTGATGCCTCCAAGGAAAATTTTATAAGGATCGTTCGGGAACACGGCCAGTGTGCTTGAATAACATGCATAACCGCCTCCGAAAGGTTCAAAGGTGGGATTGTTCGGAAAAATAACAGACCAGCTGATGCCATGATTTATTGAACTGTAAACGCTGAGTAACTTCTGGTTAGTACCGGCCAGACAGGCATACATAACATTGGGATCGGAAGGAGCAATGGCGAATACCATCCAGCCAATGCCGCTTTTTGGAAGTGCATTGGTGCTTCCCGTGGTGAGAGTGACCTTTACATTGAGGTCGGATGAAGGGGCCATGTAGGCGGAATCACCTACTGCCATGAGCACGGTTCCGTCATTTCCCACCACAACGTCCATTGCATATCCTGATACAGCCTTTACCCATTCGTTACCATTATCGGAAACATAGATACCGCCAACAGTTGCAGCAAACAAACGTCCGCTTGTTTTGTTGATTGCCAGCTTTGAAATACCTTTAAAATCAGCATTTCCTGCTGTTGCAGGAATAAGGCTGAATGCACCATTGCCGGTTGACCTGTAAATCCCGGTTCCGGCATAGGCGACAGTTTTGCAAGTTGTTACCCCGGTGGCAGCGTAAATGGTACCGTCTGATGTTTGTACAATGGATGAAACTTTAAGGGCGGCGTCGTTCTCAACGGCCATTGGATTCCATGTGAGGCCCAGGTCAACAGACTTCCATATTCCTCCATTGGAAGCACCTGAGATGATCGTGAGCCCGGAAGGATCGGTGTTGTCAAAAATTGAACTCCATACCATCCCGGGGAAATTGTCGGGACCCAGCGGAAGCCAGTTAAGGTTCATGCCGCCTGATGTAGATTTAACCCGAAGCGCATCTGCCTGGTGACGGGCATTGATCACATCCTGGGGATTAACTATGCCGGTATGTTGATTGGCACGAATGCTTTCGAGCCAGGATCCCTCAGATTTTCTCTGTTCAGGGTTGCCGGGCTGACCGGCCACTGAAACCACGGAAAATAACAACAAGGAAAGTCCTAAGAAAGCTGTGATCAGGCTAAGGGGTAAAAATCTTTTTTTCATATCACTCTTTTTAAATTGACTTATATTTTTCTTGAATTTATATTTTCTAAAACCGCGATAATCAATGGATAGGATAAAGCAATCCGGCTATTCTTTTAATCGAACAAATATAAAGTAAAAAAAGTATCCTGCAAAATTATTTTGCCTGCAGGATGTTTTCTTCTGTAAAAGGTGTGATTTTACCGCTGAAACGGGGGATGCATCAGATCTTCTCAAGCGCACTTTGCGGCAGCCAGCCCACGCTGCCATTGGCAATCCGGATTTCATACCAGCCACTGATGTTATCCATGAGCCTCACTTTCGTTCCTTCGTGCAACACGAAAAGATCCGTACTTTTTTCATCAGGCGAGCTCTTGACTGTTATGGTGGGGGCAAAAACAACCGCTTCGCTGGTCGATAGGGTAAAATGATACCCCGTCCAGGCGAGGGAAATGGTTACCAATGAGAGGAAAAACAGGCATACTGCTGCCCAGAAACCAAATTTCCGAAGGATCAGCACCCTTGATGACAGGTAGAGTACCAACCCTAACAATCCGGCGATGAACACACATACCCCGATTGTGGCCCAGGCGTCAACCGAAAAAACCTGGACCAGGGCATTGAACCATCTTTTGTAAAACAGTTCAGGCAGCGGTTCAATTTTATCAGATATCTTGGTATTGGCAACATTCAGGTTGAAATTGACGTCTTCGTTGCCCGGGTCAATCCGCCTGGCCCGTTCATACCATAATATGGCATGAGCAAAATCGTTCAGCTTAAAATAGGTATTCCCCATATTGTAAAAAAGCTCCGGGGAGGAATAACCGGCATCAGCCACTTTCTGATAAAGTTCAGCAGCAACAGTGTATGAACCTGCAGAATAGGCCTTGTTAGCCTTGATCACTGTCAACTGCTCCTCCGAGGAATATACCGGGGCCGCCGCCAGGAGAAAAATAAATATGAATGTGATTGGTTTCATAGGACTCATTTCAATTCCCGCTCCATTTTTGAAATAATTTCAAGCGCCTCATTGTAGATCCGCTCCATGTTGACTGTTTTCTCCCCAGGCGCAAAGCGGGCAAACTCCGTATTATTTAAAGTTTCAATGAACTGTGAAATAATGGCTTCGTCAACGTTTTTCCTGACCAGCGCCTCATGTACTGAATCCACACTGAGCTCAGCCATCGGGATACTGAATTTATCACTCAGGTAACCCCACAATGATTGCGAAATGGCAACATAGAACTTGTCCTGCTGACCGGCCTTCTGAAACTCCTCCGCCTTTTGTAACCGTTTGCGGGCAATTTTTGTGGCCTTCAGGTTCTTCATCAGAACAATATCGCTGCGCCTGGCGGCAAGTTTTCTCCACAGCACCAAAAACACCACAAACAGGATGAAAGGGATAAATATCAGCATCCAGAAAGAAAGTGAGTTGAAAAAGAGGGTCCCGGCAGGGGCAAGGTTGAACGCATTATCCCGTATGTGCCTGATATCGCTTCCGATATACTTGATATCCTCCTTGCTGGCGCCTGAATAAGTTGTTGAGGTTGTTTGTTCGCTGGTTCCCTTGGCAACATCCAGCGAAAATTCCGGACTGTTCAACGACACATATTTCTTCTTGTCGAGGTCATAGTAACTGAAAGTGATCGGCTTAATACTGAATTTCCCTGGTTTACGGGGTATCAGCAGGTACTCAAATACCTGGTTGCCTAAGATCCCTGCGGCCGCTGTCTGTACGTCGCTGGTTACTTTGGGATCATAGCTCTCAAAATCGGGAGGAAAGGTAACATTCAGTTTATCAATAAGCTGGATATTTCCCCTGCCGCTGACAGTGCACTTGAGCGTTACTGCTTCATTGGTTTTTAACCTTGTATTGTCTATTTCTGAATGGAAGGTAAAACTGCCAACCGCCCCGCTGAAATCGGCCGGTTTGCCATCCTCGGGCAATGGCCTGACCGTAACAATAAGCGGGTTTGACTTCAGATTTTTCTCCACATTGGCAACCCCGGAATTAAAGAATGAATCATTGAAGAAGTCATCAAAAAACGGATCGCCAGTCTTTGTTTTTGTCTGTCTTCTGACCTGCGCAACGCAGGCTAATTCAAGCGGTTCAATCACCAGGCGCCCGCTCTTGAGCGGAAAAAGGGCGATTTTTCGGATATCGGCGACAATATACTGTTCGCCGTCGATTACCTGGGTAGACTGCTGCAACTTGTCATTCTCCTTCATCAGGTTCTGTGACCAGAATCCTGAAAAGGACGAAAGTTTACTGATATTAATCTGTGCAATCGGAACCTTTGTAAATATCTTATAGGTTATGACAATGCCTTCTCCCTGCAACGGGTTTGCATTGGAGGCAAAAGCCTTTACATATACATCATTGCTGCTTCCGGTCACAGCGCCGCCCTGTGCGCCACCTCCCCTGCCCTGGTTCCCTGAACCCTGGTACTGGGCTCCGCCCTGGCCCGAACCTTTAACAACTTTAACAGAGAGTGTATTTGACGTGATTTGCTTGCCGTTGGCGGTAACCGATGCAGCCGGGATGTCAAATGCACCTTCCCTGTTAGCCTGCAAAAGGTAGGTAAAGGTGTAGGTAATCGACATGGTTGTGCTTCCGTTGATAAACCGCACACTTGAACTCTGGCTGGTGTTGGGCCCGCTAAGCACGTCAATGCCCTGGATGTTCGGCCCGCGGAAACCGCTCCCCTGTGCATTCAGGGTATATACAAGTGTGAACGTTTCTCCTGTCGCCACTGCCTGTTTGCATTGCCCGGTCAAACGGACATCCTGCGAAAACCCGGCCGTTGCCGACAGGATCAACAAAGCGATGAAAGAAAAAATGAGTCTTTTTAGCATACCTCTGAATTCATTACCAATCCTTTTCTATTCCGATCACCTGAACTTTAGCCTTTTGTTTCTTCACCTTCTGCATGGTCTTCTTTTCGTCATTCTTCAGTGCCTCCAGCATCCTGTCGGCATCATCCTTGCTTATTTTTTTCTGGTCCTGCGGCTGCTTCTGCTGATCGTTCTTCTTGTTCTGATCCTGCTTGTCATCTTTTTTGTCCTGCTGATCCTTTTTATCATCCTTTTTATCCTTGTTGTCTTTATTCTGCTGTTGCTGCTGCTGTTGCTTTTTCAACATCATTTTGGCATATTCAAGGTTGTATTTTGTATCCACATTCTTCGGATCGTTCATCAGGGCATTTTTATAGGCCGAGATGCTCTTTTCATACTCCTTTGACTGTAGGTATGAGTTTCCAAGGTTATGAAAAACTTTCGACTTTACATCACGGTCGGTACTTTTTTCGGAGAGGTTGCCGTAAATCTTGGTTGCCTCCTCAAAGTTATTGTTTTTGTACACCGCAGTACCAAGGTTAAACTGTCCCTTAACCGATTCTTTGTTCAATTCAAGTGCCTTGCGGTAATCCTTTTCGGCCTCCTTATAGTTACCGCCTTCATACTTCCTGTTTCCCTGGCGCAACAGGGCATTCTCCTTCTGGGAAAAAGAAGCACTACCTGCCAGTATAAGGAAGATAAAAATCAAGACGTATCTCATTGCGAATCAAATTCAAAAGGTTTAAATCGCCTCATCCACCGGGTTTTACGCTCAAAAACGAAAAGATCGGCGATCAGGAGGATCAGTGCAAGTGCTACAAAATACTGAAAACGGTCTTCATAATCGCTGAACTGTTTTTCCTCAATTTCTGACTTTTCAATTTTACTTATGTCATCAAATATCTTGGAAAGTCCTGTCTCCGAGGTAGTGGCCCGCACGTACATTCCTTTGCCCACACTGGCAACCTGCTGCAGCAGTGTTTCGTCCAGCTTGCTCATGACGGTTTGACCGTCGCGGTCCTTTCTATACCCAGTTTGAACATCACCGCTGAAAACAGGAATGGGTGTTCCTTCGGGCAATCCCATCCCGATCGTATACAGGGTGATATTTTTTTTCACAGCCGCATCAGCCTGTTCAAGCACGCTGCCCTCATGGTCTTCACCGTCGGTGATGACAACAATCGCCTTATTGTGCTTTGATTCCCCAAAACTATTGGCAGCCAGTTCAATGGCTTCGCCTATGGCTGTGCCCTGGGTGGCAACGATCCCGGTATTTATCGACCCTGTAAACATCTTGGCGGCTGCATAGTCTGTGGTAATAGGTAATTGCGTATATGCCTTTCCGGCAAAAACGATGATGCCGAGCCGGTCGCCCTCAAGGTTATCTACAAGGCGTATGATTGACTGTTTGGCCCTTTCGAGGCGGTTTGGTTTAATATCCTGGGCCAGCATGGAATTAGACACGTCAAGGCAGATCATCAGGTCAATCCCTTTGCGCTTTACCTTTTCAAGCCGCGATCCGGTTTGCGGATCGGCCATGGCAACAACCAGGCTGGCAAGAACCATGCTCATGATCAGAAACTTTATAATCGGCTTGCCCACCGAATAATCAGGAATCAGCTGTTTGATCACATTCCAGTCACCGTACCTGGCAAGTGTCCTCTTCTTCCAGAGAAGAAAAAGCACCAGCAATCCCGCCAGAACCGGAATTATGGCCAGAAAGTAAAAATAGTATATGTGTGCGAAGCGGAACAAAGAAAAAGTTTTAAGTTTTAAGTATGAGTCCCCTCCGAAAAGGGGGTTTATGATAAAACGAAAAAATTAATGCTGATCGCTAAAAATAGCACCATGGACCATTTTCCGCCCCAAATGGGCTGTATACCAAAACGTTGTTCGGGATAGCCAG
>CAJBYO010000064.1 GCA_903959905.1 uncultured Bacteroidales bacterium | reverse complement strand
TTTCAACTCGGATTCTCCATCCCGTTGATTGGCTTCAGCCATGATGCCGATACGCTCTTTATTTGAAGCCTGTTTGGAAGATACGTTGGCGAAGGTATTGCCGGCAGTATCGAAAATGCCCCAGTCGAGAATGTCAATGGAGATTTCCAGCAGTGCCCTGGCCATGGTAAGATGTGCCAATGCAGGACGGATCAAGTCCAGCAGAACCAATTGTGCCGTAGTCAATTCATCATCGGATTTCCAGGCATTTTTAAGCTCGTCGAACAATTCCGCAGAAAGTGTAGGTCGTATATACTTCTTTTCCACAGAGCGGATGATCGGTTTGAGGCTTACGAAAACCCGTCTGCTCTCGCGTATATCCACCTCACTGTTGAACTCAAGGGTGCCCCGGATAAACAGGTCTGCATCCTGGGGATCGAATCCGGGGTATTCTTCCTTGTGTTCATCCAGGAATTTGAGAACAAGGTCCAGCAATGTGTTTGCCCTGCGGATCCAATTCTCTTTGAGGTTCTGCACGCGGTATTGCGGTGCCGTTTTGTGGGTCGGTGTTTCTATGACCTGGATACCCTGGGAGGAAATGCTCACGCCGAATTCATCGGCACCAAGCCACAAGGCATAAAGTGCCAGTGGCTTGCGAATCATTGCCAGTAGATCAGCCAGATTTTCCGCAGTAGTTCCATCATCCGGAGGAACCGGATCAAGGGCCATAATATCTTGCAGTTGATCATAAAGAACATCGCCCAGCACAGGTTTGATGAAGGTTCCCTGGGCTTCATCGATATAGGGAAACCAGTTTTCAATGGAGTTGCTGACATTTATAGAAGCAGCCGTTAAAACCTGTGAAAGATTGTCTATCAGTCTTGTCATGCGATGTTCTTGTCGATGCGTTTATCAATCTTCGTTGGATGGTCCTGCATAGTTTGAGAAGTGTCAACGGTCACGTAATCAAACTCAATATCCGGTGACCATTTGTTGAAATCTCGGATGAAATAAAGTGGTTCCAAGCTGATTTGACGGTAAATGCCCATCTCGGCATTAAGCTGCCAGAAAGCTTCACGTTTGTCTGATCCACTTCCTGCTCCCAGGTTCCCTCCGGGAAGTCCTGAACCCACCAGGCACGGATCAACGCCGATGGCGAAGAGGATTTCCGAATTTGCTGCCTGCGAATCCGGCAGGTAAGCATCATCCTTTAGCTTGTTATCAATCACATTGATCTTCCAACCGGCCAGGTATTCACCTTTGAACTTGTTAAAAAAGGTGAAGGTGAGAAAGGCTTTTCCGGTGTTCTCAACATCCGACAGGAAATCGTTCATTTCCGAAAGCACTTTCGTCCTTGCCGACTCACGCTGCTCGCGGGTATAATCCGGAGAAGGATACCGGTTCATGAAATAATCATCAGGTATCTCAATGTGATACTTGATGGTCATCTGGTTTTTCATGATAGCCAGCTTGAGCTGCGGGACCTTGTTGGCAATGCTGAGCCATCCACTTTGACGGATTCCGTTCCAGACTGAGAGGTGGTAATAGGATTTATTGAATGACCGGTAAAATACCGGATAAGCGAATTGCGGGTCCTGGTAACGTTTACCATCATATTTAAACGGATCATACATCGGAATCTTGACCAATGACCCGTCAGCCTCGTTCGGGGATAGATCCCACTGGGCTGAAAAGAATAGGTAAGGAATTCGGGAAGGATGGTCAATGTCCATTTTGGCATTCCGGCAATAGGCCGGGTCTTTCACAAAAACCTTATTGATTTTATCCTTCCCTTTGTTCAGGATGAATTCCACCCAGCCGTTTGCAAATATTTCCAGGCTGCCGATTAAGTCAATCCATTGAAAATTCAACCGGTTGATGCGAAGGAATTCAACTACATCCGGATCAGTGACGATTTCCCGGATGGGCGCTCCCAGGTTATCTTTGCCTTTATCGCGATAAGCCAGGATGCCCCGGCCATAATGGACTGTCTTGCGTTTTTCAAGGGCCCTCAGGGCAATCGAATTCTGCTCAAGATCCTTCAGAACGTTCTGCGGAAACAGGTTATCGTCACCCCAGGGCGACCATGGATACGAGCTGTAATCCTTTGGGATCACGACCTTTTCAGTGGCCGCATCCTCTATTTTTTTATAGGATGTTGCAACGGCTTTGGCTCCCGGCAAGAATGTGATCCCGTTTTCGTAAACGATCTTTTGTTTCATCAGTAACAAACTTTCTTGTTATTGAATTCGATGATCAGCCGGATATGGAGTTTTCTCTTCTGTCCGTTGGGCAGAAGGATGTTCCTGGTAGAATTGACCCAGTGGTTAGGATCTTTTGTAATCCGCTCAACGACAGGGATGTTCTTCTTTGCTGCAAAGATTTCCTTTCCCTTTTTCGTTCTTATTGAGCATTTGCAGGCATCCTTCAGCTCAATGATCTCTCCGCCGGTTTTCTCAGACCTGTTTGCCGTGACAAATTTTAACTGGAATCTGACGGGCTTTCCCTGGCCATCAAATGAGTCCATGTTCTCAAGGACATCCCACAACCGTATAAAAGTTGACTTCATGGGAGCAATAGTACAATGGCGGGGAGGAACAATAAAGGACACTTATTTTCCTATGGATTCACGACTACAAGTAATTGTAAATTTAGAAGTGTAATCATACAATAAAGGGGGGCATGAAAATTAGCAGGAAAATGATTTCTGCTTAAGAAACACATTAAGGAGAGATTCCGAGTAAAACGTTGTCATCGCCATATTAGCTGCTGCTTATCTGGGATTTATTGTCATGACCGTAGTAAAATTTCGGAAAACCGGGCAGATTTCTTATTATCGTTGCTTAAGAAAGTGATAGTTTCTGACGAATGGACTTGACGAAGATTAAAAGCGTTGAGGCGTTTTGGTGAACGGAAGCAAAAGATTCATTAATGAATCATTTTTTCAAGAAGGGATTTTTCAATGAAATAAGTAATGTGTTGTATGTTAATGCAATATGTCAATAGACATGCTTGTGGGGATTTTAAAAACAAATAAGATTTCAGGCCCAGTAGGGTATATATGTGGCAAATTTCTTTGAAGCACTTGTCGGATCAGAAGGTTTAATCAACCCGGCATCAATAGTGTCGGCTATGATTTTCGAAGCATAGGAAACATTATTCTTTGAAATATTGAATCGTTTACGAACTGATTGATTGTTTACGGGCTGATTATTAACATAATGGAGACAAGTGTGCTGATAACAAGCCCTTATTCTGTCTTCGTTGTTCATACGAGACAAAGGAATTGGAGCAAACAATATTATCCGTGTAAAATCATCTCCTCTGATAAATTTTGGAGCTGGTAGTTGAAAAATTTCAATCGCTTCAATTGCCCGATCAATTCCGCTGCCCCTTTCTTCGCAAATGTTCAATCTTCTCATTAATGATGCTAAACTTTCATTCCTGGATTTTGGGGGTGAATCTATAAAACGATTAACGTCAACCAATGGGACACCAGGATTTGTAATCTCAATCCTGTCAGAGAATATTTCAATCATAACCCCAGAACCTGTCACCGAAAAATCCTGATGAATTAATGAATTTGCCACAAATTCGCGAATGGCTTTTTCCGGATACACCTTGACCTTTTTACGTAAAGCGTTTTCAATTACTTCATTGGATTGAAGTTGGTCCATGATATAGCTGATCAAGTCTTCAAAACCAGAACCGTAGCCTTTGCCTCCTTCTTGTTCCTTTAATGCATTAATTCTACTGGATTCATTATAGACAATTACTCTTATTGCTTTTCTTTTCAGTGCTTTAAAATTCTTCAGATCCTTTGCGAAAAGGATGGCACCCAGATTTAAAATTTCCCATCCACCTTGAGTCTGCTTTATTAAATCATCACTTGCCAGGATATCCAAAATACCAGTCTTTGTATCCGGAAGACGTCTTTCCTGTAATGTAAAATAGCTATCGTAATCAATAAGTTTTAAAACATCATCGCTGCTAACATTATCCAAAGCAGTCTGTGACTCAAACTCAAATCCAGTGGAAATAGCAATCAATTGTTTTATTTCGTGATGTGAGAGCTTAACTGTTTGACCTGCACTGCGTTTATAGCTGGCAAAAAGATCCTGACCTCTGAGGTGTACAGGTTTATTTTCCTGTTCAGGAACATGCACAAGTAAAATCGAATTACCCATAAAATCGATAACCGAATGGTCGATGCCAACTGGTTGTGCTAAATTATTCCGAGCGATATTCCCCAACTTTTGGATAATTTCATCCATCTCCAACTTTGATAGCGGCAGAGGTTGACCATCATTGCCTATCCCAAATACCATGAAGCCACCTCCGATTGTATTGCTAAAAGCCGAGATATGCTGGGCAAGTCGTTCGCTCTTAGACGATAAATTACTTTTCCAATCCAGTTCATTAAATTCCTGAGGAACTGGATAAAGACTTTTACGCAGCAGTTGAATGGCTGTTTCAACCCAATTGTTCATCTTGCAAATTTTTCAAATTCTATTCGGGACCGATATTAAATATAATAACGACTTCATATTAACAGCAAATATCGGATAAATAATGGGAAGTAAAAGCGAGTTGATTGTAAGTTTCAAATATACCTTGGATTGTAGTCTTTTAGTGATTTTTCATTTACCTCGAATATTATTTTTTTTGCCTTTACGATCGTTAAAAAGGGAGTTCCGCGCCAGCGGAACTCCCGAAGATTCAGAAGTTGATCTTGTCTTCAGCTTCTGAAATGCTTGCATCAAATGATGACTTGAGAAAATCAATCACCTTTTTAACTCCAGGTGTGAAACTGGTGGTGAAGACGTTTCCATCGGAGTCATTCAGCCGCATGGAGCAGTTGAAATCGTTGGATGAAATCTGGAACCGCTCCAGTTCAGAGCGGGTTTGCACCAACTTGGCCCTTTTTTCGATGATGAGCTGGAGGTTTTCAACTTTGAGTATCTTCTCCATGAGGGATAATTCCGGCTTTACAGCTTTAACCGGTTCCGGCTTCACTTCTGCGACCGGCTCGGGTTTCACTTCGACAATCGGTTCCGGGATAACTTCTGCTACCGGCTCGGGAATTTCATCAACTGCAGCTTCTTCGGCTGGTTCAGTCTGAAATGAAGAGAAACTTGGCCTGACAACCATGATCTGTCCTGGCTGTGATTTACCGTTTGTCGGCTTGAGAACTGATGATAACTTTGACATGATTTTTGCCCTGTGCCCCAGGGACTTATTTTGGCATCTGGCTCGCCGGTTAAGAAAAATTTCTGCCCTAAACAATACCGGAATGAAAATTCTGGAACAAAGGTTCGGGTCAGATTGATTTTCCAATCTGAATGAACCCAACGGGAG
>CAJBYO010000063.1 GCA_903959905.1 uncultured Bacteroidales bacterium | reverse complement strand
CTCGTATTGCATCTGCTGTTGGGTGATTCTTTTGCTGTTTTCATCGTTCATCAAACTGTCGCGGAAAATGATGAACAGTTTGTAATGCTCCAGCGCCTGCTTAAAGTTTCCAAGGGAACTGTCAACAGCAGACAAAACCTGGTAGCTTGACTTAATCTCAAACAACGCGCCGACCTCTTTTGATAATGTCAGCCCTTTATTCAGAAATTTATAAGCGTCATTATACTTCTTCTGTTTATAGTAAGTATCGCCGATATTGGTATAACTTTCAGCGATAGCCTGGTACTCCCCGAACTCTTCTCTTATTTTTAAAGCAGTTAAATGATATCTCAACGCTTCGGGATAATTGCCTTCTAAATAGTGAATTACGCCTAATCCGTTAAATGAGTTGGACATCACACTTTTATTTCCTGTTTCTTCAGACACTTTTAAACCTGCAGAATAATAGTGCATTGCCTCCTGGTAGTTGTGCAGGTCCTTATATACATCTCCCAGAAGGTTGAAAGTATATGCAATGATTCTCGTATCGCCAATCTCTTCGCATAAATCCATTGCATGGCGAAAATTCTTGATAGCATCAGAAACATTGCTTTGCCTGTGGTAAACAATGCCGATTCCCACATAATTGGCCGCAATACCGGGTTTATCGCCGATTTTCTCTCTTATTTTCAGCGCGGCAAGATGATTCTTTAATGCTTCGGGATAGTATCCCATATCACTGTAGTCGGCGGCCATATTGCCGTAAGCATGTGACATCCCGGACGAGTCGGCAATTTCTTCGCTTATGGACAGGAGTTTTCTTCCAAATGCCAGAGACTGCGTATAATCTCCCTTATTCGAATTAATCAGTGACATCAGTTCATAATATTTACCGACTCCCTTTTTATACCCGCATTTTTCGGATAGCACACGGCAGTGGCTGGCATATTCAGCTGCCCTGACAAGGTCGTTGTTGCAGTATATTTTTGCAAGTTGATATAAAATGTTGACTTTGGAAGTGTCCGGTTTTGCCGTTTTCAAACAGACAAGAAGCGAGTCAACGACATGCTGGTTCTGGGAAAATGTGGGTTTCGTCAATGAGATCAGCAGGATAAGGAGGGGTAGTTCCGCCAGATGCCAGATGCAGCGATATGTCATTGAACGGAACCCCATTTTACACATTTGCTAATTCGGTTACAGCAGTTTCAACCTGTTGAATTAGATTCTGCAGCATGGAACTTATGGAATCTGTGCTGCTTCCATGAAGGCATCTTATTTCAATCTCCGATGCCAGTTCCTGCGCCGCTGTCATCCCCATCATCATGAACTTTGTTTTATACCCATGCATCTGGCCGGCAACTTCAGCATGATCATTGTTCTGCATGGCAATTTTGATCTTTTCAATCAGGGTGGGTGTGGAGGCCAGGAACATATCAATGTACTTCTTCATCCGGGCCCGGTCGCCTTCACAGAACTTTGTTAGATAGTCCAGGTTGGTAACCCCGGATGAAATGACTGGAACATGAATACTTTTGGGTTCACTTTTCTTCTCCGCCCTGATCGGAATGTTCAGCACCTGCGCAATGCCAATGATCAGCTGCGATGCCCGGAATGGTTTTGGAATATAGCCATCCATGCCGGCTGCCGTGCACTTGTCAAGGTCGGTGCGAAGCACACTCGCCGTCAATGCAATAACCGGAATGCTTGGGTTCTTAACTTCACTGTTCACATTTCGCATTTCAGGTTTGGCTCCGCCGAGCTCCGCTTCGCTCCGGTTCACATTTTGCATTTCAGATTTGGCACCGCCGAACTCCGTTTCGCTCCGATTTGTACTTTGTAATTTGTCCTTTGTCCTTCGTATTTCCTGTGTCGCCTCAAACCCATTCATCCCCGGCATCTGCACGTCCATCAGCACCACATCAAAATCCCTCTCCTTTAGCAACTCAATGGCCTCCATGCCGCTCTCCACGGCGATGACTTCCACTTTTGCTTTTGACTCCAGCGTATCCTTGGCCACAATCCGGTTATATTCATTGTCATCCACCACCAGGATGGAGAGTCCATCCAGTATATTGCCGTCAACCTGCTCTTCGGAGGCAAGCCGCTGATCCAGCCTTTCAGGGGAGCCCTTTTCAAAATTAACGCTGAATGAAAAGGTTGTTCCCGAGCCTTCGACACTGGCGATGGAGATCTTTCCGCCCATCAGCTCCACCAGTTGCCGGCTGATGCTCAGTCCAAGTCCGGTACCGCCGTATTTGCGGTTGTCGGAGGCGTTGGCCTGGGAGAAGTTTTCAAAGACGGTCTGCAGTTTTTCCTGCGGAATGCCGATGCCTGTGTCGGAAACGCTGAACTGAAGCGTGGTTTCAGAATCGTGGGCGGTCGCAGATCCGCCAGGTACGATTTCAATGCGTATACTGCCTTTCTCGGTAAATTTAATGGCATTTCCGGCCAGGTTGATCAGCACCTGGTTCAGCCGCACCGGGTCACCGATCACCACATCGTCAATGCCAGTTGCAATATCTAAAATGAGTTCCAGGCCTTTTTCCTCCGCCCGGTGGTTCAACGTCTGTTTCACCTGCTTCAGGGTATCGCGTAAAGAGAAATCAATTTTCTCCAGTTCCATCTTCCCTGCTTCAATTTTCGACAGATCCAGGATGTCGTTGATGATGTGCAGCAGGGTGTCGCTTGATTTCCGGATGCCTTCCAGGTAAAATTTCTGCTTCTCCTTCAGGGGCGTATTCAGCACCAGGCTGGTCATGCCCATCACGGCATTCATAGGTGTGCGAATCTCATGACTCATGTTGGCCAGGAACTGCTGCTTGAACTGTTCACTCTTTTCGGCGCGATCTTTGGCAACCTGCAGGGCGGCATTGCCTTTTTTGATCTTGTTTCGCTGTTTGAAAAATACCCCTGCAAACATCAGTACGATGATAAATCCACCGATAAACCCGTTGCGGACAAGCTTTTGCTTCTGAATCTCCTTTTCTGCGACTGCATTCTTCTTTTCCTGTTCGGCCCGGGTTTGAGATTCTTTTTTGTCAAACTCGTATTGCATCTGTTGCTGGGTGATTTTGTTGTTGTTCTCTGTGTTCATCAAACTATCACGTGCTGCAATAAACAGTTTATAATGAATCAATGCCTGTTTGAAATTTCCGGTCGCACTATCTACTGCAGCCAGAACCCGATAACTTGATTTTATTTCCGGCAATGAACCGCACTCTATGGCAAGAGGCAATGCTTTGTTCAAATACTCAAAAGCGCTATTGTGTTTTTTCTGCTTCAAATACATCTCACCAATATTAATGAAAGTAGCTGAAATTCCTTGAATATCGCCGAATTTCTGAAAGATTTTTAAAGCCGTGAACTGGCTTTTCAGCGCTTCAGGGTAATTGCCCAGTATATAATAAATTTCACCGATGTAGAGGGAAGAAGTTGCTATACCATCAATATATCCAGCCTCAGTAAAAAGTGCAAGTGCAGAAGAATAATATTTCATTGTTTCCGGGTAATTATTTAATCCCCTGTAAGTATCTCCAATGTTGAGGTAGGCATAAGCAATCCCCTGTTTATCTCCGATCTCTTTGCAAATGTTTATAGCTACGAAAAGAAAGTTCAATGCTTCAGAAAAGTTCTTCTGGGAGTTTTTAATTACTCCGATGCCCATATTCGACAAAGCAATACCATGTTTGTCCCCGATTTTTTCCCTGATTTTCAGGGCTGCATAATGATTTTTAATTGCTTCGGGATAATTACCCTGTAAATCATAACTGCAACCTAAATTATGATAACAAGCGGCAACGTCAAATGAATCACCTATTTCTTCGAATATTGATAATGCTATTCTGGTAAATTCCAATTCCTTCAACACCTCTCCCTTGATTCCATAACAAGCTGCTATACGGAGATAATACTTCCCGATTCCTTTTTTATAACCACATTTCTTTGACAATGCCAGGCATTGGTTGGCATAATCCATAGACTTATCCGGGTTGTTGACCGAATAAATTAAAGAGAGTTCAGCTAATATTAACACTTTGGTGGTATCATGCTTGGCATTTTTTATGCAGGCAAGGAGCGAGTCAACTTTAGGCTGGACCTGGGAAAAGGAGAGATGCTGATGGTGAAAGAATAGTATCAATATGTAAAGAATTCTTTTCATCTGGTTATAACCCCTTATTGTTAACTGGTTAACAGGTTGAATTATAATAAATTATTGGCCAAATATAACAATTCAAACATGAAAAACCATACATCTTCCAAATATTACCATTTATCATTGAAATTGTGCCGATAGGAAATTTGCGCATTGCTATACTCAAATACACGGATACTTTTGGCCTTTAAATATTTCTAATCTATAAAACCACGTCTATGAAAGCAAAACTTTACACTTTCTTCATTTTAGCATTCTTTTCCATGGCCGGTTATGGCCAGTTTACCCCGATGCCCCTGAATTATCAGAATCCGGATAACTACTATTGGCCGGATTGGATCTCCATAGTTGATGCATCACATGTCTGGCTCGGAACTATATCTTACGGATCAAGCGGCCAGATTCCCTACACCTATGCTGTCAGAACCGCTGATGGCGGTAACACCTGGCAATTTGACTCCATACCTGCTCCCGGACAGCCTATGATGAGCAGCCTGTTTGCAGTTGACGCGAACACCTGCTTTTATGTATTTACCGATAACGGGTCAGGTGGATCGATCTGGAAAACCTCCGACGCAGGAACCACCTGGACAAACAAAACAACAACACAGTTTTCAGCCCCTGGCGCCTATGCCGATTTTTATTGTGGTTTTGATGCAAATGAAGGTGTAGCCGTGGGAGATCCGACCCTTGGATATTTTGAAATTCAAAGGACAACCAATGGAGGGGATACATGGAGCAGGGTTGAATCCAGTTTGATGCCAACGATCATCCCGGGTGAAATGGGGGGGACCAATGCTTACCGGGCCATCGGTGACCATATCTGGTTCCCGACCATGATTAACGACGGAGCCGGAACCTATTCATGCAGGTGTTTTAAATCGGCCGACCGTGGCGCACACTGGACGGCTTCTCCGGTCTTTGCCGATAATATTGGCTGGGCCAATATGGATTTTTCGACACTGCAAAAAGGAGTCCTGTGGGATGCATCCGTACCAAGCTATAAAAAATACTTCTATGTTACTTCTGATGGTGGGAATACATGGTCGCAGGATTCAATGGCGGTAAACGGTGAATTTATTGCAGGTATGAGCTCCGTAGAAGGTATTGACGGTGGTTTTATTGTTTTAACCACGGATACCACCGATTATTTATTAACGGCATGGTTCACGCCTGATTTTTTCTCCACCAGGGTAGCCATCGACTCCAATCTTTCTGCTGACGCATGGGGAATACGGTTCAAAGATGCAGAAACCGGCTGGCTCAGCGGGAATGGAATAGATACCAACGGGATATTGAAATTCACCGGAACCCTCACGTCTGTTAAAACCGCGGCCAAATCGCCCGAAAAACTGGCCATCATTCCAAATCCAACCTCCACAGAAGCCCTTCTGAAACTTCCGGGCAATAATGAGCATGGCGATCTCACCGTAATGATATATGATATAACCGGCAAACTGCATGAAAACCGGAAGATCGACAGCACGACGGGATGGACAAAACTGAGTGCTTCGGGTTACGGCAACGGGGTTTATACGGTGCAGGTTGTTTCGGGCGACCGGATCATCGCAACCACCAAATGGGTGGTCAAACATTAATTGGAGTTAATCAACAAACCTGTCACATATAAAAACATCTCCTATGAAATTGAAAATTTACTTTCTGATGATCTCATTAACCGTGGTGATCATTGCCCGGGCCCAGTTTGTTCCATTTGACCTTCCATACAATCATCCACCCTACGGTCATTACCCGCGCTTCATCTCGATCGTTGACGGATCAACCGTATGGCTCGCCACCCTGGCCATGGATGATATCGGCCTGGTTCCCTATCGTTATGCAGTCAAAACAAACAACGGCGGTGCCAGCTGGGAGTTCGACTCCATCCCGGTGCCCGGCGAGGCCATGATGAGCAGTGTATGCGCGCTGGATGCCAACACCTGTTTTTATGTGTTTACCGACAATTATGCAGGAGGATCGGTGTGGAAGACGACTGACGGCGGATCATCATGGACAAACAAAACAACCACCCAGTTCACCGAACCGGGCGCCTATGCTGATTTTTATGCGGCGTTTGATGCCAACACCGGTGTGGCCGTTGGCGATCCGACCCTGGGGTATTTTGAAATCCAGCGAACCACCGATGGAGGCAATACCTGGACCAGGGTTGATTCTGCGATGATTCCGGCGATCTACCCGGGTGAATGGGGTGCTGCCAACGCATTCAGCGTGGTGGGCGACAACATCTGGTTCCCGTCGCTGATTGATGACGGGACTGGTTTTTACAATGCCCGGTGTTTCAAATCATCCGACCGCGGCATACACTGGACAGTTTCACCTGTTATTGCAGGCAATCTTGGCTGGGGCGGAGTGGATTTTTCCACGGCACAGAAGGGCGTTTTCTGGGATCCTTACTTCCCGCTACCCCGGCGGCAATTCTACCTGACCTCAGATGGCGGGGCAACATGGGCAGCAGATTCGCTCTCAAACACCGACAAATTCATCGTCGGGATGACTTCGGTGAAAGGCTTTGACGGCGGCTATGTTATTGCCATTGCTGATACCGCCAAATTCTCCGTTGATCTGCTGTTTACCCCTGATTTCTTTGCCACAACTGTGGTTATAGCAACCAGTCTTGAAGCCGACCCATGGGCATTGCGCTTCAAAGATGCCTCCACCGGCTGGATCGGCGGAAATGGAGCGGATACCAATTCCATATATAAATATACCGGGTTGCTCACCTCCATTGCTGATGCGGCTAAGTCACCTGAAAGGCTTGCCATTCTTCCAAATCCGACTGCAACTGAGGCGTTGGTGAAACTGCCGGTAGTGAATGAACATGGTGAATTGGCAATGCTGGTTTACAATATGGGTGGTGTACTGCTTGAATCAAACCATATAGAATCCAACACTGGCTGGGCCAGTCTAAATGCGCTCAATTTTGCAACCGGGATGTATCTGGTGGAGGTTGTTTCGGATGGCCGGGTAATGGCAAGTACCAAGTGGGTCGTGAAACACTGATGCTCTTTTTCTCTGTGTATCTCTGTGTCTTCTCTGTGTACCTCTGTGTAATTAAATGGTTACACAGAGGTACACAGAGAAGACACAGAGGACCACAGAGGGACTGGTTGTCAGTATAGCAAGTCAGGATTCCAGATTACTACAGAGAATAATTTCGGTACGTTAAAAAGATGATCCATGAAAAAAGTCCTCATATTATTTGGATTGTTGCTTGTTTCAGGGCTCGCCGCCTTTGCCCAGGTAAGCATCAATACAGACGGCGCTGCACCCGATAATTCGGCCATGCTGGATGTTAAGTCTACGGCAAAGGGCGTTCTTTTACCACGGATGACAAGGGTACAGCGAAATGCCATTGTCAGTCCGGAGACCGGTTTGATGATTTTTCAAACAGACTTCACCCCCGGATTTTATTACAACTCCGGTACCGCCGCCGGCCCGGTGTGGGTGATGACCGGGACCGGTTCCGGCTGGGGGCTTGCCGGCAACAGCGGCACCTCGGCCGCCACAAATTTTATCGGGACAACGGATGGTGAGCCCCTTGTTTTTAAGGTAAATAACCAGCAGGCTGGCAGGATTGAAAATCCGTCGGGTAATACATCCCTTGGATACCAGGCATTGACATCAAACAGTGCCGGGCAACAGTGTACCGCAATTGGTTTTAATGCCCTTTTTTCCAATATAACAGGGTTTAACAACACGGCTACCGGGTCTAATGCACTTTTTTATAACATCACAGGATCTGAAAATACAGCCAATGGGTCCATGTCGCTGAACCAAAATATCACCGGGGCCATGAACACCGCCAGTGGCTATCACGCTCTTTATGCCAACTCCGTAGGATCTTCCAATACCGCCAATGGAGCTTTTTCGATGAACGCAAATACCGGCGGATCCGAAAACACAGCCCTGGGTGACCATGCACTTTACAGCAATACGGAAGGGGTCAGGAATACGGCCTGTGGTCGCGCTGCCCTGTATGAAAACCTTGGATATGACAATACCGCCAATGGAGCTTATGCGTTGAAAGAGAATACCCTGGGATATGACAATACTGCAACAGGATCCTCCGCACTGGAACTCAACACCACCGGGGTCAGGAATACCGCCTGTGGTTTCAAGGCTCTTACAACCAACACAACCGGAAACGACAATACGGCAACCGGAGTAAAGGCGCTTTTTTTAAACACCACGGGATATGAAAATACGGCCCATGGTTCGATGTCGCTGTTCCAGAATACCACCGGGGCCAGGAATACCGCCAGTGGTTACTATAGCCTGAATTCCAATTCAACCGGGTACAACAATTCTGCCACTGGTGCATATGCGATGAAAGCCAATACGACAGGATACGACAATACCGCCTCCGGAGCGAACGCACTTTATCTCAACACCACAGGGTTGGAAAATACGGCCATTGGTTCTTCAGCCCTTTATTACAATACGGGTAACGACAACACGGCCACCGGAGCCTTTGCGCTGCTCCTGAACACAACTGGCTATAACAACACTGCAACGGGATCCTTTTCACTGAAACTCAATACGACTGGTGTCCAGAACACCGCCAGCGGGTCCAATTCACTTCATAACAATACTACTGGTTTCGACAATACGGCCATCGGAACCAATGCCCTGACAGTGAATACTACCGGATATTATAATACGGCCATCGGATCCGACGCGATGGCAGCCAATGTCCAGGGCGTTCAGAATACCGCCTGCGGATACGGGGCAGGAAGTGTCAACAATATCAATAACAACTGCTCCTTTTTCGGGTTTGATGCCGACCAGTTGACAGGAACAGATTACACCAACTCGACCGCTATCGGTTTCACAAGCCGTATTACAGGCGATAACCAGGTACGCATCGGAAACAGTACAGTAAACAGCATTGGTGGCTACGCAGGGTGGACCAACCTCAGCGATGGCCGGTATAAAAAGGATGTGCAGGAGAACGTTCCCGGCCTGTCGTTTATCAATCAGCTCAGGCCTGTTACATATCATCTTGATGTTACCGGCGTCAGGAAATTCCTGGGGGAAGAGGTTACCGGGGAAGAAGGACAAAAAGAATTCCGGGAACAGGCGCCTGAACAAAAAGCGATCATTCAGGAAGGCGTGAAGGCAAAGGAAAAGGTCACCTACACCGGCTTCATTGCACAGGATGTAGAGAAAGCGGCCAGTGAACTTGGCTTTGACTTCAGCGGGGTGGATAAACCACAAAATGAGCAAAGCCTGTACGGTTTAAGGTACGCCGAGTTTGTGGTGCCTTTGGTGAAGGCGGTGCAGGAGTTGAATGCAGTAAATGAAGCTCAATCGGCCGCTATAAAAGATTCAAATGCTGCACATTCCGCTGCCATAGGGGAGCTGAAACTGGAAATTGCTGAACTCAAAGCGCTTGTTGGAAAATTAAGTAACGTTGAAAACCCTGGAAACAAATGAAAATGAAAAATCTTATCAGTGCTTTATTCCTGCTGACAGTTATATCAACCCATGCTCAGGTAGGCATCAACACCGATGGCACTGTGCCCGACAATTCGGCGATGCTGGATGTCAAGTCAACCGATAAAGGGGTTTTATTGCCAAGGATGACCATGGCCCAGCGAAATGCCATCGCCAACCCTGCAAACGGTCTGATGATCTACCAGACCGACAACACACCGGGGTTTTATTATAATTCCGGTACCGCCGCGAGCCCGGTATGGGTGATGACCGGGACCGGTTCAGGCTGGGGGTTGACTGGCAACAGCGGCACATCAGCCGCTACAAATTTTATCGGGACGACGGATAATGTGCCGTTGGTTTTTAAGGTAAATAATGAGGTGGCGGGTAAAATTGATAAAAATTTTAGCAATACATCTTTGGGTTATTACTCCCTGTATTTTAATACTAGTGGATATAGTAATACAGCTTGCGGAAGTGAAGCGCTTGCTTCCAATAATTTAGGCTCGTTCAATACTGCGGTCGGAACAGGATCGCTTTCTGCAAACACTTCCGGAATGGCTAACACTGCGGTTGGTTATTCTTCCATTGCATCATCAACCACCGGAAATTACAATACCGGAATAGGAAGCTATGCCCTTGCAAACAACACATCCGGATATGAAAACACAGCGGTAGGCAGGTGGACCTTGACCTACAACACCCTGGGGTATAATAATACAGCAATTGGCGCCTATGCCCTTGAAGGCAACTACACTGGTGTCAGAAATACCGCAACCGGTGTTGCGGCTCTTGGTACAAATACCACTGGATTCGACAATACCGCTAACGGAGTTAATGCGCTTTTGTCAAATACAACAGGATACTCAAATGCAGCTTTTGGCTACGATGCTTTGAAAACCAACCTGCAGGGTGTTCAAAATACCGCCTGCGGCAACAGTGCCGGAAGTGAAAGCGATACGGATAATGGGTGCACGTTCCTGGGATTTGATGCCGACCAGGCCACCGGCACAGATTACACCAATTCCACTGCACTCGGCTACGGCAGCCGCATTACTGCCACCAATCAGGTTCGGATAGGCAATACTATCATAGGCAGCATTGGCGGCTACGCCGGATGGACCAACCTCAGCGATGGCCGTTACAAAAGGGATGTGCAGGAAAACGTTCCCGGCCTGGCGTTTATCAATCAGCTCAAACCTGTTACATATCATCTTGATGTTACCGGCCTCCGGAATTTCCTGGGGGAAGAGGTTACCGGGGAAGAAGGGGAGGAAGGATTCCGGGAAAAGACACCTGAACAAAAGGCGATCATTGAACAGGGCGTGAAGGCAAAGGAAAAGATCACCTACACCGGGTTCATTGCCCAGGATGTGGAGAAGGCTGCCGATGATCTGGGTTTTGACTTCAGCGGGGTGGATAAACCTCAGAATGAAAATAGTTTGTACGGTTTACGATATGCGGAGTTTGTGGTGCCGCTGGTAAAGGCGGTGCAGGAATTGAATGAGGTAAACGGATCATATTCAGATGCCATAGAGGCACTGAAGCTGGAAATTGAAAGACTGAAAGCAACAAATGAACAATTAATGATGCGGTTAGAAAATTTAGAAAACAAATGAACACAAACAAACAAATTATGAAAAGCCTTATCTGTATTATCTTTCTGTTATTATTTGCCTCGGCCGGTGCCCAGGTGGCCATCAACACTGACAACACGCCACCGGCTGCATCGGCCATGCTCGATGTGCAATCAACTACTAAAGGGATGTTTGTCCCACGTATGACCCGGGCAGAGCGAAACGCCATTGCGGATCCCGGCAACGGATTGATGGTGTACTGCACCAACTGCGGAACGAATGGCTCGCTGAGCATCTTTACCGCCGGTTCTTGGTTCACTTTTGCTCCGTGTTTCGTCAGTCAGCCGGTGGAGGGCATTCACCTGATGGCTCCAAACCAGGTGACCTGGAAATGGCAGGCAGTTCCCGGCGCTTCCGGCTACCGGTGGAACACCACCCCCGATTACGAAACGGCCATCGATATGGGAACCGCGCTCTTAAAAACCGAGACCGGCACGGTCTGCAATTTCAACTATTCGAGATATGTTTGGGCATACAGCACGTGTGGTGAATCGGCTGCGACTGCCCTGAGTCAGCATATACCACCGGCCGCGCCAGTGGCAACAACTGCCGGAACACATGTTGCTTCGCCAACTGCCATTGTGTGGAACTGGATTTCGGTTCCCAATGCCACCGGATACCGGTGGAATACAGTGGATGATTTTGAAACAGCAATTGATATGGGAAACACTGTAACCAAAAATGAAACCGGTTTGACCTGCGGAACGGCTTATACCCGGTATGTATGGGCATACAATGGTTGTGGTTATTCCAATCCGCTGGTTTTAACACAATCAACCGTCGCATGTTGGGTTTGTACGAATACAATTACCGTCAACCATGTTGCAACAGCAGGTGTTGCACCGGTGGATAAAACTGTAACCTATGGCACAGTGACCAATATCCCGGGGGAAGCGACAAAATGCTGGATCTCCAGAAACCTGGGTGCCAGTCAGCAGGCTACTTCAACAGGAGATGCCACTGAGCTTTCAGCAGGCTGGTACTGGCAATTTAACAACAAGCAGGGGTATAAACATGATGGGGCTGCCAGGACACCAAACACAGTTTGGATAAGCAGTATCAGTGAAAACACGGATTGGACTGCTACCAACGACCCCTGTAATTCAGAACTGGGCACCGGCTGGCGTATACCCACCGAATCGGAATGGACGAATGTAGATGCATCCGGTGGCTGGACAACTTCATTTGCTGCGTACAATTCAGCGTTAAAGCTCCATCTGGGCGGGTACCTCATGTATAATACCGGAGTGCTTACCAGTCGCGGTGCTGTAAGCGGGTACTGGTCAGGTACCCAGTCAGGCGTCTCTGCAAGTTCATACCTTTACCTGAACACCACATTCAGTGGCATGGTCATAGATAGCAAGTCTTATGGATTTTCAATCCGTTGTATCAGGAATCCATAGGTATGGAGATCGGAATGAGCAACTATCCGGCTGCATGCCATCAGGACATTTTAGAAAGTGCATGCTGGTGGGGCTTTGCATTGGGTTTAATATTTCAAAGCAATCTTAATACTCGTCCCCTGCATCCGCACACTTGAAATTTCGATGGTTCCGCCCATGGATTTTATGATCTGGTAACAGATGGAGAGGCCGAGGCCTGTGCCTTTTGCTTCATCCTTGGTGGTGTAGAACGGGAGCCAGATGTTGTTGATGTCGTCTTTGCTGATGCCGATGCCGTTGTCTTTCAGTTCAACCATCAGCATGTTGTTTTCAGAATAGGTTCTGATTCCGATATGGAGTTCCTCTCCTTCCTGCAGCTGGTTTTTTCGGTCAATCACGGCATCCTTTGAATTGACAAGCAGGTTGATAATGACCTGTTCAAATTTATAGGTGTTGCCTGTGATCTGGGGGATTGATTGATCCAGTTGGAGGTTCAGGTTAATTCCAAGATGTTTGAACTGCTCGGAGATCATAGACACCGCGTTCCCGATGCTTTTGTTTACATCAAAGGCAGTAAGGATATAATCGTTGTTGCTTCGGGAGAATGCCCTTACATGGTCAATGATGTTCCTGATCCGGGTGATGTTCTCGAATATCTTATCCGATTTTGCGGTCAGGAAGGCAATGTCAATCTTTTTCAGACGGCTGGCATCCGACAGGATTTTATCCAGGACCAATGAAATTATATTCAGCGGCTGGTTGATTTCGTGGGCTATACCCGATGCCATTTCTCCGAGATTGGCCATCCTGTCTGCGTGCATCTGTTTGGTCTCGGTCTTTTTTCGCTGGGAGATATCGCGAACAATGATCATAAAGGAAAGGGGGGCCCCGGCTGCATCCTGCAACAGGGTCGTACTGGTTTCACTGGAGAAAAAAGCCTGGTTTTTCTTCCTGATCGTTAACTCAATGTTCTGAGCGAGTCCCTCATTCAGTGTCCGCTCAATAATCTCCTTTACTTTTTTCTTTTCCGTGGAAGGGATGAACCTGTAAAAGTTCTTACCCACTAAATCGTCCCTGGAGTCGGCCCCGAAAAGTTCCAGCCCGATTTCGGATGCTTCGGTGATGATTCCCTGCAGGTTGGTCAATAAAATACCGTCGGGGGAGGCATCCAGCATGGTTTTATATTTTTCTTCACTGATTTTCCTGGCCTCTTCAGCGATTTTGAGTTCTGTAATGTCCTCGGAGATACAAAGGAGGTATTCCGGTTCGCCGATTGAATCAAAAATCGGGATCTTGTAGGTATGGAGAAGCCTCAGGCCATTCAGTTTTGTTTCCACGAATTCTTCGGGAATATCCATCATTTTCCTGCTTCGCAACGCCTCCCTGTCGGTCTGCATATAACTTTCGGCAAATTCAGTTGGAAAAATGTCATAATCGTTGCGGCCAACCAGTTCTCCTTTCGGGATGCCCAGCAGGTTCTCACCGGCCTTGTTGAAACTCACGAAATTGAGTGTTTCAGCATCCTTGATCACGATCATATCGGGGATGTTCTCTATGATGGAATTCAGGAAACTGTATGCTCTTCGCATCTGCTCTTCGGCTTGCTTTCGTCCTGTGATGTCACGGATGATACCTGTGTAAAAGGTGCCTGATGATGTTTCCCATGATGCCAGGGAAATTTCAACAGGGAACTCAAGGCCACTTTTATGTGAAGCTGATAATTCAACAGTTTTGCCGAGTATGTGTGCAGTTCCGCCGTTTAATACTCTTTCAATACTGAACTGGTGTTTTTGCGCATATTGAGCAGGCATGATCGCCGTTAATTGCTGCCCTATGATCTCTGATTCGGAATAACCAAAAATATTTTCTGCTCCTCTGTTCCAGGAGATGATATCGCCACTGCTGTTTATACTGATAATTGCATCGTTGGCTGATTGAGCAACGACTCTGAACCTTTCTTCGCTCTCCTGCAATTTTTCCTCGGCAAGTTTCCTTTTTGTAATGTCATGAACAACAGTATACCTGTACTTTTCGCTTTGCATGAGAATGTTCTGTGCCGAAAGCAGGACATGCTTTACATCGCCATTTTTTGCCACCAGGTCGGCCTCTGCGTTGGAAATGCTCCCGTCCTTGTCTGTCAAGGAGAGGATGGATCTCCTCATCTCAGGCGATAGAATTCCCAGTTCTGATGCTGTTTTACCGATCACTTCATTCTTTGAGAACCCTAATAGTGAGTAGAAAGCCTCATTTACCTCCAGGTAGGAGTCATCAGTGAGGGAGCTCAGCCCGCAGGCACTTGGGTTGATGTGGAACAATTTCGAGAATTTCTCTTCTGAAAGCCGCAGTTTCGTAATGTCTTTTGTAACCCCGAAAATGGCAGGCTTCCCATTCCAGAAACCGTGCGATACCTTTGTTTCAACTTCAATGATCACGCCCGATTTGGTGACGAGCGGCACCAGGCATGACAAAAGTTTACCAGTTAGCATTTCAAACACAATGATTCCGGCTTCTTCCCTGCGGTCGGCAGGATGCACACTCAGAATGGATTTACCAATGAGATTCTCCCTGGTGTAGCCCAAACGGTTGAATACTGTTGAATTCGCATGGACAATATTTCCATGTACATCAAGCACAAAAAGGAAGTCATCAATGGTGTTGAAAAAGGAATCGTAATTCTGGCGGGTCTGTTCCAGGAGTGCTTCTGCATGTTTCCGGCGGGTTATCTCTTTGGCAAAGCCAAGAAATTTATCATTTGACAGTTGGACAGCTTCGAGGTCCCACCAGTGGATTGTGCCGTTTTTATGGCGGAACGACAGGTCAGTATGCAGGGAACCTGCTTTGGTAAGCTTGCTGTATTGGGTTTTTGCATCTTTGATAGATTCTACAGGAAGAATGTCAAAAAACGACATGCCGAGAAGCTCCTCCTCTGAATACCCGGTTGACCTGCAGGTGGCATCATTCACCTCCATGTACCTTCCTGTTTCATCTGTTAAAAAAACACAGTCAGGTGCATGATCAATATAGCTGCGGTACTTGTTTTCACTTATGGCCAGGGAAACGTTCAGGTTAACGAGTTCACGGCGGTTTTGTGCCTCAAGCAGTTCACGTTTCACGATCGGGATGAAGCGTGTCATGTTGTCCTTCAGCAGGCAGTTATGAACCCCTTCCTTGATGAGCTGAACTGCTTTTTCTTCACCAATCGTTCCGGAAATGATAATAAAGGGAATGTCAATATCTTGCCTTTTATAAATTTCAAGGGCTTCTTCCACCGTGAACTGCGGCATGGAATAATCAGAAAGCACGAGGTCCCAGAAAGTCCTTTCAAACTGCGCTTCCATCTGTCCGGCAGTTTCCACCTGTTTATAGAATATTTCATACCCGGCCGACATGAGCATCCGCACGTTGAGTTCCGCATCTGTTGCGCTGTCTTCTATTACCAGAACATTTAGATTTTTCTTCATTTCCTGATTTGTCCAACAAAGTTACTGCTTTGAAATTGAATAAGGCAGTAATAATCCGAATTTATCGCTGAATTCCCTTTTTCATCCGCCAATATCGTTCACACGAGATTTTTGCATGAACAGAAGACAATTCGGGGAACATGTCTAAATTAGTTGTTCCGCGGTTTTTTCAAATGTACTTTTGAATCACAGTTCACTGAAATGTTGAATGATAAAACAAGAAGCCATGGAAAAGATAATGATTTTCGGGTTAGCATTTTTGCTTGAAATAATGACAGCCATTCCGCCCCAGCCGATGCACAGGCATCAGAAATCAATTCGGGTGACCCCACGGAATGATATTGAAAAAACCACTTCTGCCAGGGTGAAAGTTGCGAGGGAGGATTCCAAGCCTGTAAAGATTTATCCGACAGCCGAATTATTTCATAGCCCGGAATAAAAGCAAAAACCTTCCAGGTTTAAAAAACCTGGAAGGTTTGAGGAATGCAAAAGTCTTCAATTGGTATCCGTTATTAAATCTCCACTTCCTGCAGGTGAACAACTTTGTTATTCACAATCAGGTACAGGAAGTAGGTGCCGTTGATAAGGTCGGCAGTATTGATGGGATAGGTGTATTTCCCGGCGCCATTGCTGAAATTCGCAACATCCCCGAGAAATGTTCCATCAGGCGCAGCGAGCAATACCCTTGCATTCCCTTCAGTGAACAGGCGCACATTGACATCCCGCTGACCACCGTTAGAAGTGGTCACTTCAAGGGTCCCCTTGTTCCGGTTCATCTCCATCTCATACGTTCCAAGTTCAGCAGGAAACGCCATGGAAGCAGGTGCGAAAACGGGAGGAAGACCCGAATCGCATGGCCCGTTGTAGGCCAGGAATTTGCCGCCCGGATCAGAGTTTGCCTGGAAACCGGCTGTCAGGTCAACATAGTTCCCCGACCGAAGTACTGCCGATGTTCCTTCACCCCCGTTCACCTTACCGCTCATGGTAATCGAATTGGAAGCCGACCGGAAATACTGTCCGTTCACATTCAACCCAAGTACCAGATCAATGGGGCATGTCGTACGTAATGACGATTTCCATATCCCGCGGCCAAAGGTGGCTGCAAGCAACTGATCTGCGCCCTGGTTGATCTCCAGGTCGGAAACAGGAACATTGGGAAGGAAGTTGTAAAACGGTTCCCACTCGTTTGCACCTGAAGCCTTGTAATAAACACCGCGGTCAGTGCCAATGTAGGCGTTGTTGTTATCGTCAACCTCTACGCTCCAGACCGGAACGTTAGGCAGGTCGTAACTCACGTTGGTCCAGTTCAGGCCGGCATCGCCGGAATAGAGGACTTTCACGCCAGCCGTATATCCGCTGAAGGTAACATAAACCTGGGGTGAATTGATCGGTCTTACCCCGATATCGGTAATACGCGGAAACGTTGCAGGGAACCCGGGATTGTTGGAGATAGTTGTCCAGTTGGTGCCTCCGTTGGAGGTTATATGCAGGTCGCCGGTTGAAGCATAATAACTTGTCCCGCCGGCTGCGTATACCCTGGCGGAGTTGCTCGGACATGTTCTTAATGCCCAGGCACCATAGAAGGGTGCTGCTCCGAATGTTGTTGATGTATTTGTTGACCTCACATATTTCTTTACATCGGAATAACTGTAATAGAGAACATCAGGGTCAGCAGAATTCAATTCAAGCATCGGGAAGAAGGCAACACTTGCCACATTAAAAGGCGCACTGGCTGTGAAATTGTCAAACCGCTTGATTCCTTTATTCACCACGGCATATCCCTGTGTCTGGTCGGTATAGTCAATTACACCTTCAGAACCGTCGCAACAGTAAACCTGCGAAAATGTACTGGTATTGGCCGTTCGGTATTTCACACCGTTATCCTGGGCACCGGCAAGAAGGCAATTCGCGTTGGCATCGTAATCGGCCATGTGGTAAAATTGAGCGGTATTGATGCCGGCCATCATATTGGTCCAGTTGACGCCGTCATCGATGCTCCGGTAAAATCCGCCATCGGTGGCAGCATAGAGATAACCGTTCAACGGACTGTATGCCACATCATGCACATCCGGGTGAATGTAATTGCCACCCGATTCCCGGTAGGTTGTTGCGTTGGTAAATGAAGTGCCCCCGTTGCTTGATTTCCATGTTACAAGACCACAAACCACAACCTTCTGGTTATCGGTTGCCTTCACGGTGACACCCATATCATAAATGGACTGATCCCCGCTGGATCCTGATTCATCACCAAGTACATTCGGAGCATTTGTTAAACGGGTGAAGGAAACTCCACTGTTGAGTGATGTGTAAAATCCGCAGATCCTGGTTTCCGCATTGGTGGTCGGGCCTGCAAAAAGATACACTTTATTCGGTGCATCAGGGGTTACAGCTATCTCAACACGCCCGCCGGCACACAATGCGATGTTGAAGGTAGCACCTGTATTCCAGGTATTTCCTGAATTGTTTGAATAAACGAAGTTGCCTTCGCCACTGGCATAGACAGTGGTAAAGGAGCCCGGCTTGAACTCAACATCGAAGTACTTTCCTGTCCGTTCAAGGGTCCAGGTGGTTCCTCCGTTTGTGGTACGAATGATGCCGGCAGAGGTAACTGCGATAAGTAAACTGGCATTTGTGGGATCCTGTGCAAGACGGTATCCTACATAATCTCCGATGATCGGAAAAGAGCCGGTCTTTTCCCAGGTTGCCCCGGCATCATGCGACACCAGTACACCTACCGACAACTGCAGGTACCCGGCCAGGTTCACCAGTCCGCCTGAGAGGTTCGCATCCCCGTCGCCGGTCAGAACATAAAGGTCGTTTGGATCGGCGTGGCTGACGACAATTCCTGAAATTCCCAGTGATGGAATATAGCTTGAAATGGCAGACCAGTTAAATCCGCCATTTACCGATCTCCACAAACCACCCGAAGGAGTGCCAACATAAATAATGTTCGGATCGGTTGGATGAAAAGCGATGCGGTCAACACGGCCGTTTCCAAGCAGGTCGGCATTTGTGCCGTCAAGGATTGCGTTGTTGGGGCCCACAAATGACCATGAGCCGTTGGCAGTCGTCAGGGGTGCATCAGACTGATTGTCGAATGCCTCCATGGTCTTTTCGGCAACGTTCACAAATTCGCCGTTTGGTCCAAGGTGAATAGCCCTGTAATACGCCCACCTGGCAAAATGTTTCTCCAGCCGGTCCCTTTCATTTCCTTCCGGAAGGGTTTTCAGGTGTTCTTCCACCGTCGTCATAATCTGATCGAGGGTTTCCTTTCCCTCCATCTTTGCTCTGAGGTCGGACAATTGCTGGCTAAATGAAACGCCTGGTAATGTCCACAACAAGAGCAAGGTCAGAATGATATATATCTTGTTTTTCATAGTCAGAAGATTTTTGGATTGATGGTTATCGCTTTGCGTTTTCAAGCTTTTCCTTCAATTCATCAATCTGTGACTGCTGACCGATGATATAAAGCGACAGTTCTTCAATCTTCTCCATCATCCTCCGTTGCATTTCACCTACTTCAATACCAGATTTTGCGACCTCTGAAGCTTTTGGAATGTTGGGCAGGTGGCCGTGTTCATCAATGAATGACCCTAATTGTGACAGGGGCATCAGTTTGTAATCCTTTTTGAAAACATAATCGGGCCAGTCGGCGATCGCATTCACTCTCAGTTCCGTGCAGATGACTTTTCCGCTTACAGACAATTTGTATCCGGTGGCATAGGTGTTTCCGATAGCAACATTACCGTTTGAGCGACTAATCAACAAATGGGGTCCGTATATGGATGTTGAAAATTTGCCCCAGAGTTCCATTTCATTGCTAACCCCGTCGTACATCCAGTACATTCCGGCATAACCGCCGCCGCCTTCTCCAAAGAAGAGGGTTGAACTGTCCTCAATCAAAGCAGCCTGCGGAGTAATGTACACTTTTGCATTGTGATTTACAGGATCGTGTGCCTCAAGGATGGAGAGGGGGGCTGTGGTTCCGATACCCACGTTTCCTGTGAAATTGGCATCGACCCCAAGCAATGTGCCTGATAGGTTCCCGTTCACCGAATAGAGATTGCTCCACCTCTTTGTGGAGACCCCAAGTGATTTGTCGTTGTTGGAGTAGGAACTGAAATCGGCGCTGGAGAATTTGTATTCATCTGTTTTGGTCGCGAATTGGTCAGCGCTGGAGAGGAGGTATAAATTGTCAAGCCAGGTATTGATTGACCAGTTTGTTGTGGATGACCCTACCAGTTCAAGACCTGCGCCGAGATTGGCAGAGCTGAAACGGACAGTTTGCCATGATCCCCTTACCTCCAGCGGTTTGGAAGGATTTGTTGTTCCGATTCCTACAAAATCAGTGGTAGGGCTAAGGTACACATCGGTCCCGCTTTTGAGCCAGTAGTTGCCAACTCCGCCTTCATCCCAGCTTACTCCGTTATGGGAATACAATTTCTTCAGGTCGGTGTCATAGACAACAAGGCCGGCGGTTGCGATGCCACCCAATGCGACCCGTTGTGCGGTTGTCAGCCTCGGAAGCAGAAACCCCCTGGCCGTTGATTTTACTTCAAGCATGGCTGAAGCATGCGGCGCAGTTCCATCTGTGTTGATAGAAACCTGTGCGTTGGTGATTTGGGTTGATGTGATGATCAGGCCAAAAATAAATATTGAGCGTATAAAATTTTTCATAGTTATGAGGTTTAGTTTACTTTTTGATTGTTTTTAAAAATAAAATGCCAAAAAAAAGAGTCATCGTCATATCTGCCTGGAATAAGAATTAAGCATAATGAGGTACAACATTGCTAAAAACGGGCACAATATACAACATTTTAGAAGGGTTGTCAATTTGTTATGTTATTAACATTGAAAAAAGACAGCTTTATTTAATTGATTATTGACTTATCGTATTATATATCAATAAAATAAAAATTTTTCAGTATCGGTGTCCTGTTGAAAAATAAACCAAAATGTTGGTAAGTGGAAAATGGAGGGAAAATTTGGGGAATTTAACCATGGTTTTGATTATCAGGTCATTTGTCAATGAAAGGAACTTATGTAGGTCTTCGTAATACCGACGTATGCTAAAGGTGTGTTTATGGCGACAAAATAAAAAACCCGGCGGGAACAGGGCCGGGTTTTGTTATTCTGGGTGGTTGAAACTTTGATTTTATTTGTTGTAATCAGAAAAAGCTTGCGACACCGGGGCATAGCGTTCATTTATTAACCAGTTTGCTGAACCGGGAAGATCTTCAAAGGATGCTTCAGTCGGCGTTGAAGGGGCAAGTTGATTGAATGTTACGTTTCTGTTACTTTCAGTTACATCTTCAAATGTTGCTTCAACCGGCATTGCAGGAGCAAGGTTGATATAGGTTGTGGCTACTTCGTCTGAAAATGTGGCAACCATGGGCGTGGAAGGGGCGAGCAGGAGGGCAAAGTCGTTGCTCTCACAATTTTTACATACTGAGTGGTTGTTGAACTTATTGTTGTCGGCAGTGTTTGCTGCGAAAATGAGATTGAACTGAAGGCAAAAGATTACAAGTGCGGTGCTTACCATATTAATTGTGTTTGATTTTTGTGTCTGGGTTTTCATTGTGTTTATTTATAATGTTTATAATTGATTTAACGATACAAAATTACACCCGCCGAGCATGGTGAGAAAGAGATGAATTACCTGATCTTGTTACGGATTTTACGGGTTTTTATATGCGTAATTCTACGCGATAAATGACTTCCGGCCGGGAACTGCCTGCTGTTTGCCATGAGAAAAAATGATTAAGTTCGCGGTCTGAAAGTCACTTGAATGCGAAAAGATATACGCAACATCGCCATCATGGCCCACGCCGATGCAGGAAAAACAACCATTACTGCCCAGTTCCTGTTTCAGGGAGGAGAAACCCGCAAGCCGGGGAATGTTGACCAGGGTACAGCACAGACTGACTTCCTGCCTGTTGAGCGTGAACGGGGAATATCTGTTCAGTCGGCACAAACATCCTTTAGCTGGAAAAACACCCGTATCAACCTGACCGACACACCCGGCCATGTTGATTTCTCAGCCGATGTGGAACGGATCATGCGTGTTCCCGACGGGGTCATTCTTGTGGTTTCCGCGGTGGAGGGTGTTCAGGCGCATACCCAGGCATTATGGACCGCCCTGCGGGCCTCCCGGATCCCGGTAATTATCTTTGTAAATAAAATTGACAGGGTGGGAGCCGACACCGAATCTGCTATCCGGGCTATTACAAAGGAGATGAATGTCTGTCCAATGTGCCTTCAGAGAACGAATGGTGAGGGAGGTTCCGATGTTTCACTGGAGTCTTTATGGTCTCCGGAATATTCAGAGGAACAACATGTTGAGTTAATAGTTGCATCAGAGGAAACGATGCTTGGTAAATTCCTGGATGGGGGTATCACGCCTTTTGAAGACCTTGATTTGCAACTGGCAAAGCTGGTCAGATCAAACGAGGTATATCCCCTGCTTTTTGGTTCTGCCAAAATGGGTTTAGGCATTCCTGAATTGCTTGATGCTGTTGTAAATTATTTCCCATTGCCTGTGTCTGAAACGGAAAAGCCACTTTCAGCCCTTGTTTACGCGACAAGCCATGATAGCATGATGGGAAAGATCGCCCACGTAAGACTTTACAGCGGCCGTATAAGCAACCGCGATGTCGTATTGAACTTAACCAGGCAGGTAGAGGAGAAGGTCACCCAGGTCCGTCGAGTCTTTCCGGGGCGGCATGAAGACATCGGGCAGGTGATGGCAGGCGACATCGCTGGCATCAGCGGGCTAAGCAGTGTGCAGGTTGGAGATATACTTGGAAGTGATAACGGGCACATCAGGCAGGAAATAAAATTGCGTACACCTTTGCTGACGGTTCAGGTAAAGGCAGTTAACAAGAAGGATTATGCTGCCCTTGCAGAAGCGATGGCAGAACTGAATGAGGAAGACCCTTCGCTTGAGCTGGAATGGTTGCGCGATGAGGCAGAGTTGCATGTCAGGATCATGGGATGGATCCAGATGGAGGTGCTGGAGCGCATCCTGGCCGACCGGTTCAACATTGAAGCCAGATTTGAAAACCCTACCGTAATATATAAGGAGACACCCAATGCTACCGGTGAAGGATTTGTGCAATACTGGATGCCAAAGCCATGCTGGGCGATCATAAGGTTCAGACTGGAACCGGGACCGCGAGGCAGCGGGGTGGTATACCATAGTGAAGTTCCGGTAAATGATGTTCAGTTGAAATACCAGAAAGAGGTGGAGAGAAGCATCACAGGGGCATTGAAGCAAGGTATCAAGGGCTGGGAAGTCACCGACCTGAAAATAACCATGATGGAAGGGGAAGATCACCCGGTCCATTCCAGGGCCGGCGATTTTGCTGTAGCAACGCCGATGGGTATCATGAACGGACTGGTCAATACCGGCACAACCCTGCTTGAACCAATGGTCCGGTTTCAGATTAATGCAGGGGAAGAGTTGCTTGGCGTAATCACCAGCGACATCACCCGCATGCGAGGCAGTTTTGAGAGCCCCTCCATGGACAATGGCAGGTTTGTGCTGGAAGGCACTGTGCCATTGTCAACTTCCATTGACTTTCCCGTGAAACTGAGTTCCCGTTCAGGCGGTAAGGCAAGGATAACGACACATTTTTGCGGATACAGGGAATGCACCGACGAGCAGGGTGTTATCCGTCCGTTCAGGGGCATCAGCCCGCTTGATACAGCAAAGTATATTTTGAAAGCCAGGAGGGCAATACAATAATCTTTCCTGTCGGGCTACTGTTTCACGACTTTAATTGTTTCCGTCTGCCTGCCGCTGACCAGCCTGAGAATGTAAACGCCAGCCGGATAACCGGAAAGTGAAAACTGCATGGTTGGTTCCCCTGAAATTATTTCATGCAGGATTTTTCCTCCCTGGATGGCAGAAATTTCAAGACAGGCACCGTTTGCCGGCAATTCCCCGTTAATCTGTAGTGTAAAAAGTCCGGTGGTCGGATTTGGGAAGACCTTCAGCCAGGTTTCTGTTGAATTTGACTGAATACCGTCCTGGTTGCCAAACCCTGAAATGGTCGGAGCCATAATTGTGCTGCAATACTGGTTGTCAGTAACAATATAACCGTGCATGTTACCACCTGAATTCACAATTGTACCCGGAAAATATAAAATATTCTGGCCGGAAACCATCATCACAATTGCCCCGTTTTCAACGATAAAGGAGGTGCCCTGGCCGGCAACACTGATGGTTTGTGACGCATCGTAGCATTGTGTCTGTCCACCCGGGATGTTCATGTTTTGCAAAGTCACCTGGGCTGGCGGGAGTACAGTCACCGTGACTGCCGGGGAAGATGACTGTGACCCGCTTGTCACGGTACAGGTATACACTGTTGTAAGCAGAGGCGAAACGACCGGGTTTTTCAGGCTTGAAACAAAACCTGCAGGCACTGAGGACCATGAATAACCGTAAGTGCCTGTACCACCTGACGGCACAACATCCAGCTGTGTATTTTGACCCGAAACCACAGATGCCGGTGCTGCACTGGCATTTGCAGAAAGCAGGGGTGCACCTGATTGCGTCACTGTGACCACCTGTGCCGGAATTGCAGGAACCGTACTGGTGATAGTGGCAATACGTGGCGTCAGGTCAGGATTTGCAGAGAAGTTGGCGGTAATAATGCCGTTCCCGGTACCGCCCGGTGTTGCTGTACACCAGGATGCATTGCTGCTTGTTGTCCAGGCTGTATTGGACGTGACAGTAAATGATGTGCTTCCTGCTGCCGCACCTGCATTCTGGTTGGGCGGGGTTACCGAAATGGTGGGAAGGGGAGCAGAGGCCGTGAATGTAGCCAGCATGCTTAAACTGTGAATGGCGCAAAAATAGTTGTAGGTGCCGGGGGTGGTAATTTTATATTCAAAAAACTGTCCTGCACCTTGAATCGGGGCATTCCATGCAGCAGCGCCAGCCGGAATTGTACCGGAGGTGGTGGTATGAAAGCCGGCTACCCATACCCAGCGCATTGTATCTCCAACATTAACATTGAAGGTTGACGGGCTGAACAGGAAATTGCTCACACTGACAATACGTTTTACTGCAAATGAACTTGTGGCCAGCAGCATGAAGCATGCAAGGACTGATAACCGGGATGCTATATAGATTTTTTTCATGGGGTTTCTTTAGGTTCTGATTATATTATATACAATAACTGCCTGTATTTAAACAGGATATCTGACATGTGTTAATTTAGACCAATTATGCACAAATATACATCAGAAACCAGGCAATGTCAAGTTTGCCGTCAAGGAAATGAAAAAAGTTCTGAAAACCGGTGTTTGCTATGATCCCTGGCTTTTCCGGTCCTTTTCAAGTTTGGTGATCCTGGCTTCCAGGTCGGGAAGGTTGCGGAAAAGCACGGTGGACCTTCTGAATTTTGAAACTTCAAGCGCAGGTACGCCAAGGTATGCCTGGCCGGGTTTTGTGAGGCTTTTTGACACGCCGGTCGCCCCGCCAAGGATGGTGCCGTCGGCAATGGTGATGTGCCCAGTCATGGATACATGTCCGGAGATCATACAGTTTTTACCAACTTTTGTTGATCCTGCGATGCCGGTTCCTGCTGCGATGACTGTGTTTTCACCTATCTCGACATTATGGGCCACATGAACCAGGTTGTCGAGTTTTACACCTGAGCGGATGATGGTTGACCCGAACGTTGCACGGTCAACAGTGCAGTTGGCCCCCATTTCAACGTCGTCTTCAATCACTACATTGCCAATCTGGGGCACCTTTACATTCTTGCCGTCCTGCTGGTTGAACCGGAAGCCATCGCTGCCGATCACCGTTCCGGCATGCAGGATGCAGTTTTTTCCGATGGTATTGTCGGAGTATATTTTAACACCCGCAAACAGGATGCAGTTATCGCTGATCGTGGTATTGTCGCCGATCGACACATGAGCATAAATTTTAACATTGTTACCCAGGGTGACATTTTCGCCGATCACTGCAAATTCACCTATATAGCAGTTATTTCCCATGTGTGCAGAGGAGGCAACGCAACTGAGTGGCGAAATTCCTTTTTTGTCATTTTTAATCTTGTTGTAGACTTCAAGCAATTTTGCAAAGGCCAGATCAGCTGATTCCACCCTGATGAGTGTGGCTGAAACAGGGTGCTCCGGCACAAAAGTGTTGTTGACAATGACTACAGACGCCTTTGTTGTATATATATATTGTGTATAAAGGGGGTTAGCCAGGAAGGAGAGGGAGCCGGGCTGCCCCTCTTCAATCTTTGATAATTTGCTGATGGTTGCTTCCGGGTTGCCTTCAATGGTTCCTCCAAGCATTCCTGCGATCTGAGCGGCAATGAATTCCATAGGTTGATGTGTTTCGGTTAATTGTGGTGCAAGATAGTAATTTTAGCATTTTTCACCACATAGTAGGCACATAGGGCACATATTGGTGTGATGATGTGATGATGTGATAATTTGATAATGTGGTGATGTGCTTATGTGCACTATGTGACTATGTGGTGAAAAAAAACTCTTACCTGGTAACAGCCAATTTATTCCGGTATAGCGTGCAACTTGGTGCTACGTAAACCTTCGTGAAATCCTCAGTCAGGATTTTGTGCAGCGTACTGAAAAACCAGTCTTTCTCCGGGTTGAACTGCCCAACTACGAATACATAGTCAAGCATGAGCGAAGGCCTTCCCTTCACCAGTTCAAAATTGATGTACCGGTCGGGTATTGCCGGGTTTCCCAGGTAATAATTTGGCTTTGTTTTTTCGTTCCATATGACAGGGAAATACCCCGACTGGCATTCATAATTATACACCATCACCACCGGTTTATCCACGGCAATATAATCCACGAAGTGCCCTGTAAACCAGTTGTCCATACAATAAACCGGCAGTATAAGACTGTTCGGGGCGACAAAATCGGCTGCCTTATTGCATGCCACCGCCAGTTTTCCAAGGTCCCTGATGCTGGAGGAATAATACCTGACCAGCATTGTATTGACATACAGCCCTGTTATAGCTGCGAGCAATCCGAAATACCATGGAATGCGGAACGTTGATATCCAGAGAATGACGAGCAGAAAAAAAATAAATGCGATACGAAGGCTGGTATAGCTCGCAGTTCCATAGGCATCAGGAAGTTTGAAATACAGGATGAGCAACATCGCCATGGATGATAGCAGCCACCAGAAAGCCACGCCCGGCGCCAGTTTCTGTTCTTGATTTGTGCCGGTTGGATTCTTGTGCAGGAGTTTAAGTGCCAGCCGGTAGATGAAAAAAACGGATCCTGTCGCGATAAGGCCAGCCAAAAGGTAAAAGAGAATGGTCGTATGTTTGCCTTCCACGTCAGGGTTAAAGGAAATCAGTGGGCGCACAGTGACCAGGAATTTGATCAGTTCGTGCCGGTTGATAAAGTTTATTTCCCTTGTGCCCGGTCGTGAATAAAAGAAATAGATGAACAGCATAAGCGGAATAACCGCTGATAGCGAGATGGCCATTGTTTTTACCAGGAATTTCCTGATAATAGCTTTTCCTTCAGCAGGATTATCAAAGGCGGCAATGACAGTGCGCGTTATGATATGCGCAGCAATGATGATGAGCAGTGTTCCGAAGATTACAACGTGCGAGAAATAGGTCGATGCCACGAGCAATGCCAGCGTTAAGCCTCGCTTGAGGTTCCATGGCTTGTTTTCGTTTTGCAGCCAGTAATTCAGGGTGACCAGGAACAGCAATACGGCCATGCAGAAATTAAAGAAGCCAAAGAAAAGGAACATGGTGTGTGTGAAGGGGAAAATCAGGAAACTGTAAATGGTCCTACCCGGTGCAACAGAGGTCATCAGGATCCGGAATGCAAAAGGCACCCCTGTCAGGAGGATGATGACCAGGATTTTTTCTGCGAGGAAGGCCGGCATGATCAATGTAAGCAAGGATATGAGCAGGTTGGAGGTCCAGTTCGGAACCGGTTCAGGATTTATCTGGAAAAACTGGTGAAACAGGCTGTTGTTGTGAAAAACAAGCTGGTTGATGATGTTAACGTTGCTCAGGTGCGAAGCCCCGTCCATGCTTGGGAAGAACCTGGTGGCAATAAAGGGCAGCATGTTGAGAACCGTCAGAATGGAGAAAATCAACAGTTCTGCACGTTGCCATTTGGGGGGATTTTTCATAGGATTACATTTTAAAAAACAAACCACTAAGGTACGGAGGGCACTAAGAAACACTAAGAATCTATTCAAAATATTTTGACTACATCATATACTTAGTGTTCCTTAGTGTCCTCCGTGCCTAAGTGGTTGAAAAAAATCAAGTTTCCCAACTTCATTTAGTTTATATCTCGGTTTGAAACATCAGGTAATCCCTGATCAGCGGGATATCCTTCACCGGGATACCGTTTTTAATAAGAAATTGCGAATCTTCCTCAAATGCATCCATGAGTTCCGTGCGGCTTGTGGAACCTTGCAACAGCGACTGTTTATACAGATGCAGGGCCTCCTCCCTTTGCCCAAGGCAAAGCCGCACATGGCCGGCATTCATCAGGTCAAAGGCCGACGGGGTAGAGGTAAGGCTGAGTATCTGTGCATAAACTTCGTCGGCCAGTTCGCATTTGCCAAGCACAAACTGGCAATAGGCGATCGGACGTAATACTTTCAGGTTATCAGGCGCGAAAAACCGGAGTTTGGCATACTGATGAAGGGCCTGTTCATAATCCTTCAGATGGAGGTGGCATTGACCGACCTGCATCTGCAGTGAGATTTCATCAGGCTGCAATGCCGAAGCATCTTTGAAATATATCAGCGCCTGTGCGTAATCTTTGAGCTTCAGACAGCACCATCCCAGTTTTTTCAGGATCCATTGCCGGTCGGCATCAAACAGTTCCGCCTTTTTATAATACTCCACCGCTTTCTTGAAACGCCCGGTTTTCTGGTAGCAATATCCTATCTTCTCAAAATATTCATGACCCGGCCCATCCCGTTCCATGATGCTTTCGTAAACATCAATAGCATCGTAGTAATGATCATTGTCAAAATGGAATGCTGCGATTTTCTCAGCGAATCCTGGACGTTCGAAGAAGGTACGGTAGAAAAAGAGCTCACCGGTCCTTATCTTCAGCCGGAAAATGTCATCAAATTCACTCCTGTACAAATAGAGTTTATAAAAGCGGTAAACATCCTGGATGTATTGGATGAACACCGAATTGGTAAGCAGGGACTGGTCAAGCATCTGTTCTTCCGAAGCCATTTCCTTCATCTGGGCAAATTCTGCCTCAAAGTTGGTCACGATCATCGTGCGTTGCATATCAGGTATCGCCCTGAAGTTGATGGCAAAGGAATACTTGTCGGAATTGCAGATATAGAAAGCTTTTTCAAGGCTTTCCAGCAGGCGGCTGTTGATGTCGTCTTTTTCTGAAAAACCGTCAGATATTTCAGGATGGTCGCGGTGAAAAGGGACAAACCAGTTGCTCATCACATTAAAGAAGTCGAACCTTTTCAGTTGCTGGAAGGTGCTCATGAATACGTCACCTCCCTCCATTTGCATCCTTGAGAATTTTTCAATTTTCTCGTACAGTCCGGGCACCTCCTCAATCATGTCTTTCCAGCCGGGGTTTTTGCCTTCCAGGTTCTCATCTTCGGTCATATCGTCAAGCTGAAGTTTATCCTCTATTTTGGGCATCATTTTCTTCATCTCGGGGAGCACCTCTTCTTCAAATTCGCGGGTGATCTTGTCGGTTTCCCTTGCCATGAGCAGTTGCATCAGGATGAGCTCCACCTCAGGAAGGATGGTGTCAATGGTGGTCAGCTGCTTCAGCTTTTCCATGATTTCCGGATAAAACAACAGCCGCTTATCATAAACGATCAGGCAAATGATCAGGCCGGTAAGTGAACGCTGGTAAACCTGATTCTCGCCCGTTTCGGTAAATTCAATGAGCAGGAGGAATTTGTTCAGATCAAAATAGCTGATCAGGCTTAATGTCAAAGCGCTTACAACCAGGCATTTTTCATGCCATTCGATCTGTTCGGAAATGTTTATCTGCCTGATAAGGGCGATATGTTCGCTGGTGAGGTTACCTGTGAGCCAGATGGATTTGAAAATAAGGTCTATCTGCTTGACGGGAATCAACCCCGGGCCGGACTTTGCCTCATTGTCAAGTTCACTTTCTTCAATAAGCTTTTCAACTTCACGGTGGAAAAACATCTCTTCTATCCTGCTCGTGACAGATAGCGGATCTTCCCCGAACACATGGAGCAGTTTAATCCTGTCTGAACCTTTACCCGGCAGCTCCTTTTCCAGGAGGGTTTGCCTCAGGTCGTCGGCCATGTTGAGCATGGCCGTACAGAGGCGGTAAAGGATAGTTTGCTGCTGGGGATCATGGTATCCGTCAAACGAATACCTGAGCAGTGTTTTATAATTATCTGAAAGAGTCTCGAGCTGATAGTAATAATCTGTTTTGGTCGCAAACCTGGAGAATTTCTCAAGTTCTTCGAGGGCAGATTTCAGGCGTTGTGAGCAGATCATATCACACACCTTATGATACCGGAGGTCAATTTCTTTGCGCGTCATGGAATAGGTTTAAACATGCAACACAAAGTTACCATTTAAAACCGAACACCGGTCGTAAATGCGATCGCCTGCATGTGGTCACTTGTTTTGTTGTAGTAAATCTTATTCCCCTGATTTGCCTGCATAATTTTGTATTCCATTCGGACATAGCCTATTTTCACAGGTTTATATTCAAGACTGACGGTCATGCCGCTTATAGTCAACCCCGTTGTTTTACTGTCATAATTATATGTTCCGGAGAGAAAACCATCAGGGTCATAATAATATTCGTATCGTCCGGCAACTGAAAAATTCTTCAGGAAAGTGAACTTTGCCTGCAGGAATCCTGAACACATGGAAGCAATTCTGGATGTGTCGGGAGCCAGCTTTGAGTTTGTCTGAAAGGCAAAATCAAACTGGCCGACGAGGTTGATGTTTTTATGCGGATTGTAAGCGACAATGACATCATTATAAAGCAGGTTGTTGTTTAGTTCAGCATTCCGCAATGCCTGGTTTCCGAAAATGCTGTTGTAGGAGAGGGTGAGATTTTTGAGGGGCGCATAGTTGATGAAAAAGAGTCCGGCGAGGTGGTTTGTTTGCTGGTAGGCAATTGAATAAGGGTTACCAACCATAAAGCCGCCATCCACCTTGTCGGAAAATTTATAGGAAACTTTAATCCCCAGTAAAGCACCCGGCTCAAAATAACCGCACATGGTCACCGTACTGATGGTGTTGATGACAGGCCATGCTGATTCACATCCGATTGGGGTGAACATGTATCCTGCATCGATCCACAGATCTTTTGCGACCCTGAAGCCGAATGCTGCCTGCCGGATATTCTTAACCCATTGTTTTTCAGGGGCGGCCAGCAGGTTGGGTGCATCCCCGAACTGAAGCTGAAACTTACCCCTGACCCGTTCGGCATTGTAATAGATCTCAAAGGCTGCAACATTGAGCCTGATCAGGTTGGTCATCGGGCAGTTGGCAGAAAACGGGATGATCTTTGCCGTGTCATTTTTATGGTCAAGCTCCATGATGAGGTAGGCATCGGCATAGAACCCGAAACTGAAGTGTTTGAAATTGTTGAAGATTTTGGTTTTGATCGCATCGGTGAGACTGTCGGTGTTTTCCTGTGCTCTCAAAGGGCCATGCCATGCTAATGCTGATAAAGCGATCAGGACTGATAAAACAATCCGGTTCATAAAGTCAGAATTACAAATTGACTACAGTGATTTTACTTCCATCCACCACCAAGCGCACTGTAGAGGCTTACAGCAGCAGTGAGTTCATCGCTTTGCGCCTGTGATAGTGCAATTTGGGCGGAGAACAGCAATTGCTGTGCATTGATGACATCCAGGTAGCTTGCATATCCTGCGTTATAAAGCTGGTTTGAAAGGTCAAATGCAGTCTGTGCAGCGTTTACGGTTGTTTGCTGGCTGACGACGATCTCGTTCAGCTTCTGATACTGAAGAATAGCGTTGGAGACTTCTTTGAGCGCATTGATGATCGTATACTGGTATGAAAACAGCATCTGTTCTTTCTGAGCCTGGGCCTTTTTTACACCCTGGCGTAACTGGCCCCCGTTGAAAATCGGGGCTACCAGGTTGCCGAGGGCGCTGTATACCAGGTTCGTCGGGTTGAATGCGGCACCAATGCTGCCTGAAATGCCCAGTGACGGGAGCATCATGGCACGTGCAACTCCGATGTTGGCATTGGCAGCCACCAGCGTCTGCTCTGACTGGATGATGTCGGGCCTGCGCAGGATCAGCCGGCCGGATACCCCGGGTGTTGTGATTTCGGGCATGTTCAGCTGATCCAGCATCGGCATTCCACGGTTAATGGTGTGGGGTGCTTCACCAAGGAGGATACTCAGCAGGTTTTCACATTCACCAACCCCCATCTCCAGGGAGGGTACTTTGGTCATGGCCTGGGCAAGTTCAGCTTCTGCCTGGGCAACAACAAGTCCGGATGCTGTTCCGGCGATCATCTTATTACGAACGAGTTCCAGTGATTTCTGACGGATCACGATGTTTTCCTGGGTGATGCGCAATTCGTTGTCAAATTCAAGCAGGTTGAAATAGTTGGCAACAATTGAATTGAGAAGGGTGATCCTCACTGCCTGCTGATAAGCCACCTGTGCAAAAAGATTCGCCCGGGCAGCCTCTTTTGCGCGCCTGAGTTTTCCCCAGAGGTCTATTTCCCAGCTGATCTGGCCTGTGGCAGCCAGGGTGCTGTATGCACTGGTTGTTCCATTCGGAAGGGCCTGCTGTTGCCAGCCCCCTGCAACCACCGCAGAGATCTGGGGCCATTGCTGGCCGCGTGACTGTTTAAATGCAGCCTGGGCTTCATCAATGCGGGCATAGGCGATCCGGATGTCGTAATTGTTCTTCAGCCCGGTTTGTACCAGCCGGTGCAAAACGGTATCCTTAAACAATTTGATCCATTCAACATCAGCGAAACTGATGGTATCCCTGCTTTGGGCAAACCTGAAGAGGCTGTCCATTTTAACCGCAGGCCTTTCGTACTTAGGACCTACTTTACAACTGGTAACCGTAATTAAAACGCTGAAAAACAGAAGCAGGGATTGGATTCTAAAATATTTTCTGGCCATGTTGATTTACAATTGGACGATTTACGATTGAATTTCTCTACGCACGATAATTTCGCTACTTCGCTACTTCACTATTTCACTACTTCGCTGCTTTTTTTCTTAAACCTGTTCTCAAGTCTCTGGAACGCCACATACAGAGAAGGCACAACCAGCACCCCGCAAATGGTGGCCACCAGCATTCCGCCGAAAACGGAGGTTCCCAGGGCATGCCGGCTTGCAGCGCCTGCTCCTGATGCAATAACCAGGGGTACAACACCCAGGATGAAAGCAAACGAGGTCATCAGGATCGGGCGGAACCTGAGTTTCGCGCCTTCCCTGGCTGCCTCCATCAGGTCCATGCCCTGGTCGTGTTTCAGTTTGGCAAACTCAACAATCAGAATGGCGTTTTTGGCCACAAGCCCGATGAGCATGATAAGCCCGATCTGTGCGTAAATGTTGTTCTGCAGCCCGCTGGCCCACTGCAAACCGAATGCTCCGAACACACCGAAGGGGATGGCAAGTAAAACCGGGATCGGGAGCAGCCAGCTTTCATATTTTGCCGCAAGGAGGAAATAAACGAATATGAAACAGAGGGCAAAGATAAAGGGTGCCTGTCCCCCGGAGATCAGCTCTTCACGGGTCATGCCAGAATATTCATAACCAAAACCATAGGGGAGAGCCTTGTCAGTCACCTCTTTTACTGCCTCAATGGCCTGGCCCGTAGAGTACCCGGGAGGGATGGCAATGGTAAAGTCGGCAGAACTGAAAAGGTTAAATCTTTTGACAATGTCGGGCCCCTGGATGGGCAGAATCTCCACGAGTGTCCCAAGCGGGATCATCTTCCCTGAATTGCTTTTGACATAAACATTCAGGATGTCTTCCTTGTTTGCGCGATAAATGTCCTCAGCCTGTACAATAACCCGGTAAGATTTTCCAAATTTATTGAAGTCGTTGACATAGAAACTTCCAAAAAGAGATTGGAGTGTGGAGTAGATCGTATTGACCGGAACACCCATAACCTTTGCCTTTTCCTTGTCAACAAGAAGGCGAAGTTGGGGCACGTCATTCCTGAAAGGCGTATAAACACTCGAAAATTCCTTTCTTTTCATGGCATCAGACTGGAAGGTCATGGCAACTTCGGCGAGTTTTTCAATGCCGGCGCCTGTTTTATCTTCAAGCTGGAATTCAAGTCCTCCGGTCTTTCCCAATCCCGAAATGGCCGGTGCGTTGAATGCCATACAAACCCCGCCCGGGATCTTATTGAATTTTGCCTGCACTTCCCTGATGATAACGCCTACATTCCTTGCCGTTCCTCTTGTTTTCCAGTCTTTCAGCTTCACGAATGCCATGCCATTGGTGGTACTCACTGAATTATCAAGGATACTGAAACCCGGCACTGTTGTATACGAATCAACCCCATCTGTTTTGGCAAGGATTTTTTCCACTTCCACCATGACTGCATCTGTTTTTTGCAGTGCGTAACCCTTTGGAGTGGATACATTAATGAAGAAATAACCCTGGTCTTCGGCAGGAAGGAAGCCCGACGGTAAAAACTTCATGACAACAACGGCCATTACGCATACGATCGCAAGGAACAAAATAGGACGGGAGAGGTGATGGGTAAATCCGTCAGAGATCTTCAGGTACCCGTTTGTGGTTTTCTCAAATCCGCGGTCAAAAGCTTTAAAGAACTTTCCAAGCAAGCCCTTTTTATCTGTTTTAGGCTTCAGAAGCATGACGCAAAGGGGAGGAGACAGCGTTAGCGCCAGCAACGCAGATATCAGGATTGATGAAATCAGTGTGAGCGCGAATTGTTTGTACATGACCCCGGTGGTCCCGCCAAGGAAGGATACCGGGATGAAAACGGCACAAAGTACCATCGTGATGGTGACAATGGCAGGTGTGATTTCTTTCATGGTATGCTTGGCCGCTTCAAGCGGCGAAATCCCTTCTGCATCTATCTTCTCCTGGATCGCCTCCAGCACAACGATTGCGTCATCCACCACAATTCCGATGGCCAGCACAAGCGCAAAAAGCGTAAGCATGTTGATGGTGAAACCCAGCAGCGAAAAAGCAGCAAGTGCGCCTACCAGTGAGATGGGCACGGTAATAGCCGGAATAAGGGTGGCCCGCCAGTCCTGCAGGAAGATAAACACCACAATAAACACCAGGACGAATGCTTCCGCAAGGGTGTGAAGGACCTCTTCGACAGAGGCATTTACAAATTCAACTGTATCAAGCCCCTTTGTGTAGGTAATTCCGAGCGGGAATTCCCTGGCCAACTCTTCCATGGTGGCATCCAGGGTCTTCTGGAGTTGTACGGCGTTTGAACCCGGTGACTGGTAGATTGCGATTGCGGGTGCAGGCTTTCCGTTGTACCTGCCATAGGCATCATAGGTCTTAAGCCCCATTTCGATCCTTGCCACATCATTCATTCGTATCAGGGAGCCGTCGGGGTTGGCTTTGATGATGATCTGCCCGAACTCCTTTTCATCCTGTAACCGCCCCTGGACACGGATCACGAGCGACATTTCCTGTCCTTTTGCGGCAGGGTTTTTCCCGATCTGGCCGGCAGCAGCCTGTACGTTCTGGTCCTTGATGGCACTCTGGATATCCTGGACACTGACTCCAAGTCCGGCCATTTTTGCCGGATTCAACCAGATACGCATTGCATAGTCATCACCGCCAAACAAAGTTACATCACCCACGCCCTTGATTCTTTTCAATACATTGATAATGTTAATGTTGAGGTAGTTTGCCAGGAATTTGGTATCGTATGCGGTATCATTTGACACCAGTGAATAAAGCATGAGGATACTGGGATTCTTTTTCATAACGGTGACCCCGCTCTGAATTACCTCCTGGGGCAATACGTTCATGGCACGCTGGGTTCGGTTCTGAACGTTCACCGTGGCCATATCGGGGTCGGTCCCTACCGAAAAATAGACCGTAATGGTACATGATCCATCGTTGGCACATTGCGATGTCATGTAAGTCATATTGTCAACACCGTTGATCTGTTCCTCGAGCGGCACTGCAACTGTCTTCTGAACATCCTCGGCACTTGCGCCGGGATAATAGGCAGTGACTGCAATAGTAGGAGGCACAACATCCGGATATTGCGAGATGGGCAAGGTAAAAAGACTCAGGACCCCAACCAACGCTATAAGGATGGCAATGACGGAGGCGAGGATCGGGCGGGTTATAAATTGTTGTAACATCTTTTATGAATTACGAGTGACAATTGACAAATGACGAATAAAACCAGTTGACGGGGTGTTATTGAATTTCGCTATTTCGCTACTTCGCTACTTCGCTACTTTTTCACTACGGCCTCGCCGGCACAGTGATCGTATCCGCTACCATTTCCGGCTTGATCACCATTCCTTCCTTGAATTTCTGGAAGCCTTCAAGCATGATCTTGTCTCCGGGTTTTAACCCGTTGATAATAATAAAGTTCTGGCCAATGCTCCTTCCAAGTATCACAGGAACCCGGTTCACCTTATTTTCATTGTCAACCATAAATACAAATGCCTTCCCCTGGACTTGCGTTGTTGCGCTTTGCGGGATGACGATCCCGTTGTCAAGTTCCATCAGAATGATGTTGACTGTTGTGAAATTACCTGGTTTGATTAGGCCTTGCGGGTTTGGAACAATCGCCCTCATGGCGATAGTTCCTGTAGTGGTATTCACCTGCCTGTCAACGAAGTCAATTTTACCGGGATGATCATAATCCTGTTTGTCAGACAGGGTAAGGTATACCGTAAGCGAATTCAGGCTGCCACTGAGGTCAGGATGGGATTCCAAGTAACGCATGATCCTGAGGTAATCTGTTTCATTCATCTGGAAATTGATGTACATCGGGTCAACTGCCGATACCGTAGTCAGCAGTGTGGCATCGCCCTTGCCAACAAGGTTTCCCGGGTTGATATTACAGGCACCCACTGCCCCGCTGATTGGCGAAGCCATCGTGGTATACGACAGGTTCAGTTTGGCCTGGTCAAGATTTGCCCTGGCATTTGCAACGGCGGCACGATCCTGCTGTTCGGTGGTGACTGCCTTGTCAAAGTCATTCTGACTGATCGCATTGGTGGTGAGCAACGGTTTTAACCTTGCAACGTCGAGTTTTGCCTTTTCCCAGGCGGCTGTCTTGTTATCAAGGTCGGCATTTGCCGATGCAAGGTTGTTTTTATATTCATCCGGTTCAATGGTAAAGAGGGTTTGTCCTTTCTTTACGATGGACCCTTCCAAAAAATCCCATGTTCTCAGATACCCCGCAACACGCGCCCTGATTTCAACCGTGGGGATGCCGACGGCCTGCCCGACCGACTGGATATACAGCGGAACCTTTGTTGCTTTTATCTCCATGACTTTAAACGGGGGCGGAGCTGCCTCTTCCTGTTTTTTGGCTTTGCAGGATGTCAGTAAAAAACCGATTGTGCTTAACACGATGAAGGTCAGGTACAATGTTTTTGTGGAAATTTTGCTCATGGTAGAGGTTTTTTGAATGGAACAGGTTGATAATTCTGAACAAATATACTAAATAAACTTGCCTGTGAAAATAGTAACATCCTTAATTAATTTCCCGGTGACCGAGCCCTGGCTGGAACTCATTGCATGAATTCACTTTCTCAGTTTTCTTCAGGGTTTTCGGTCCTGTATGCCTGGCTGATGTATTTTCCCACGAGCATCGCGATGACAACAGCAATATAAAGCTGCCCGGTGACACTGATCAGGACTGAAAGTGATCGTGCCACCGATGTCAGTGGGACAAGATCACCATATCCGACCGTAGTGAGGGTGGTGAAGGCATAATAAATATTCTGCATGTAGGGTGGATTGGGCTGAGTCGCACCACCGGTTAAGTTGTTAAAACTGAATGACCCGGGGCTTAGCCCTGAGAGCATCCCCACAGCGATGGAAAAAACCAGCCCGATCAAAAGGTATCCGTTTATCGCTTCAAGGATAACTTTCGGGGTGACCATACTTGCGCCGCTCACCTGTTTCACAAGGTCTATCACAATAAACATAAACAGGATTACATTGAATACCCTTGAGATTTCCCTGATTGCATGCAGGTCAAGGACATCGCCCAGCCAGACCATTGCAATAGCAATCACGGCGTAGGTAAACAGCATTGTTCTGTTCTTTGATATCAGCTGGGTTCCCGTTAAAATGATGGCGGTAAAAAGGAAACTGTATGCAAACCTGTGTGCACCTGTTGTTAAAACAGGGACAAGAAAAATCGTGCAAAAAACGAGCACAAACAGTGATTCATTGGCTATTTTAAACGACAGAATGTTCTTTTTTTTACCCTGATCTGGAAGGTTTTTCATGTGGCAGGACGATTTTATCAGCAAATACGGGAATGTCAGTAATTGGATGCAATTTACATATAATTGGCATTAATCCGCTGATGCCGGTGTCTCACCCCGAAATTCCCTATTTTTGCGTGTTCCTAACCGCCATACATGATTGCCTGCAGAAAAGCGTTTTTACTGACCCTGATGATTCTCCTGCCAGGTTATTTGCTTTCACAGATCCCCGTCTCAAGTACCTTTCAGCGCTTTAATTGCAGAATCCCTTACCTGAAGGATGGAGGCAGCAAAAACCTGCCCGGTAACGCAATTCTCCGGGAGATGGCAAAAGATGTGCTAAAGGAGCCCTGGCATGTCAACATCCGGGTCCTCGGTAAACTCAGCCTTGCGGTTTCAAATGTGGGTGGGGAGCAGGACCTGCTTATTTCTTTCAACAGTTTTTTTATTTCCGGGGATACCCTTTACAGAAAATTTCCGGTGACCGGTGTACTGAGACCGTCGCATATAACCATGAAGCTGAAGTGGGCAAACCGGGCTGATACCACCGGGTACACTGAGGAAACACTTTCTTTGATGCCGCTTCCGGAAACCGGATCCATGATCTGCCGCCGGCCGATCGCCGGGTATAGCTCTTTGGTTGATACGCTGATGGCGAGAGAGATTGAGTTTTTTTATGATTCGCTTTCCCTGCAGAAGTTCACTGACAGGATCTCCCTGATCCATGATTACTTTGCTGCGGTTGCCATCCTTGATTCCCTCGCTTCATTCTCTGAGGCAATACATCTTGATGATGCTGCGCTTTTACCGTATAATTATCTGAAGATTGAAGAGGTGAACCGCGTGATCAGGCGGATTGACGCACGGAACTTCCCGGAAAGATTGCTTAACAATGGGTATGACCCTTCAGGCCTGGTGAGGAAATACAACGATGTATTCAGGTACTCGCGCAGCCTGATTTATAACTTCATTGATGCATTAAGAAAAACAGGGGCAATCCCATGGGATGGAGATGCCAACCGGCTTGCCGCCTTTTTTACTTCCCGGGTTTATTCTTATGTAAACCGGTCGTTCCTGATGGATCAGCAGCAGGGCCTTATTTATAATGATTGCCTCGACAACCTGTTTGAAAAAAGTGATTTCCCTGCCGATGAACATGTAGTTGACCTGATGCTCAGTAAAATGTTTCCTGATTCAAGGCAGGATACCATCGCCGCCTTTATTTCAAAAAGGATTTATGCCTCATATCGGAAAGAGGCAATGCAACTGATGGAACATAGCAGGCATGCAGAAGCATTTTCTATGATGGAAAACGGGCGCCGGTTTGTTACTGCCAATCCTTTCTTAAGGGGCATTTCACCTGATGCGCAATTGCAATCTCAGGCCGCCCGCGGGATATGTAATTCCTACGTAGGTATTGCTTCCTCCTGTATCGGTCTGCACAAGTACGATATGGCAGCCTCCTATCTCGCAAAGGCCGGTGATTACCTGGAGCAACATGCAGATTACAGGATTTCAGATTCGGCTTACCGGACTGTTTTCAGCGAACTTTTCTTTTTAAGGAATACGGATTGCGATCACCTGCTTGAGTCGGAAAAATATCGCGAAGCACTTGACTGCTACGGTCAGTTTGAAAAATCGTATGCTCCCCGCGACCTGGCACTGGTCAGCGACCGGCTGGCAGAAAAGATGTCAGTTGCCAGGCTTGAATTGAGCCGTGAATCAGAGCTGCTTTCCGCAGATGCGCTGAAACATAAAAACGCCGACACGGCGCTCTATTATTATGAACAGGCCATGGAACTCAGGCACGCGGCAGCAGTCAGTCAGGCTGAACAAAAAGAACCCGATTCCCTGGCACCTGTTATGGCCAGCATCAAATTTGATCAAATCTACAGGGAAGGGTCACTGGCATTGGATAAAAGGCAGTTTACCCTGTCAGTCAGTTTGTTTGATGATGCCAGATCTCTTGCTGAGGATTACAGGATTGACCGGGGCAGGGAGTTTGATTCGGTTTACCGCCGTGCCATGAAGAATCTGCTGATTATACAGTTGAGTGCCTCTCAGAAGAAGATCTGGGCCAATGACTTTGATTCGGCCCAAAATGCCGTTCAAAAAACAGAAGCAGCAGGTTTTAAATACGGAGTTCTGAATGATCCGGAGTTTTCTGCAGCCCTCGCGAACTACAGGCAAAAGATCACGGAGCAGCGCTGCAGGAACCTCGAAGATTCTGTTAACCTCAGGATGATCAGGGCTGACCGTGGCATTGCCAACAAAAATTTCATCAGAACAATGGATTACTTGAAAGAGGCAGCAGCTCTTTTGCAATCCTTGCCTGAATGTAACGTTCCTGGTGCGCCGATTGCAGATTCGCTGGCGAAGTATAAATCACCCGCTTCATACCAGCAAAAACTGAAAATAATCCGTTCACTCATTGTTATCGGAAGTTATGACAGCGCAGTGCATGTTTTTTTTATCAATCAGCAGGATTACGATACTCAGCGCCTTGATCGGTTCGGATTGATACGGGACGATATTTATAATTTCTCCAATGCAAGTAATAACCCCTATTTCACTCAAAGTGTTACAGTTCATTATATGGCCTTGGAGAACTATCGCGAAGCCTGCAGGTTCCTGTTACTTTGTTACGAACAGGGGCTGCCTGCCGGCTCCACATCCAACATCCAGGAGCAGATTGCAAAGAAATTCGCACAGGAGGATTATAAGCAAAACCGGCAGACAACAGCCCTTCAGGATGCTGACAAATCTGTTGGTCCGAATAAATGGTTTGATGCTTTCAGGCGAGCATATAAACTCGAATGGAGCAATCTGCTGAAGGGGAAATGAGGGAGTTGGTTGAAATAACCTGTTGTTTACAGGACAATCAACTGATTTATCCCCTTCTTACCGGAGTGTGTCGTTAAGCGGATAAAGTAAACTCCTTTTTTTACCAGGGATGATTCAACAAACAACTTGTAACTGTTGACTTTTTCCATCGAAAGGATCACGCTACCGGAATAGTTAATGAATTCGACCTTACTGATCAACTCAGGTGATATTATTCTGACCGGCCCATCCGAAGGATTTGGTGAGATGCTGAATGCGACCCGCTCACCCTGTTCATTCACTGCTGTTGAGATCAGTTTCCCGGTGATGTAGATGTCGTCGATTTTGTTAATCCCGCTGGCAGCCACCGTTCCGCCATTGGAGTTGTTGTTGGTGGTCATGACCCAGCGCAGGAATAAAGATGGCTGGTTTTTACAGGCTTCAGGCAGCAGGACGCTGTCAAGCACTGCGCTGGTCCAGTTGTTTGCCGTTACCAGGGTGGTGTTGGGCGCATCTGTCCACATGCTGGCAGAGGCAATTCTATATTGCACACGGTAATCGCCGGGTCCGGGATTGTTGCCGCCTGATTGCTGTTTTGATGAGAGTTCGAGTGTTTCATACCCGGTTGTATTAAGCTCTACGACCCAGCATTTTGTCAAAGCACCGTTGTCCCAGTTGCTTGCCTGGGCAGCCTTGGTGGTCAGTCCGTTTTTTGAAAAATCAATGGCACTGGTTCCACCTTCCGTATGGATGGCCTTGTTAAGGTTAACAGGAATGCCCCCATCTGCAAGGCTGTCGGTGGCGGCACCCGTTGGGAATGTCCATTTGGCGAGGAGGGTCTGCGATTGCATGGTCGATAGAAAGCAAAAAATGCCTGCTATTAAAATTGTAATTTTTCTTTTCATAGCTGAAGGTTTAAAACCCCACCCCCGACCCCTCCCCAAAAAGGGAGGGGGGGCGGCGTTGTAGTTTAAATATTTGGTTGTTTATCATCCTGTATTTTCTGGCAACCTTTCCCCTCCCTTTTTGGGGAGGGGTCATGGGAGGGGTTACTGCACGTTAAATGCATACGCAACATTCAACATTATGAACCTTCCCGGCGACAAATTTCCTTTTGAATCGTAATACCTTGTATTGAAAACATCCTGCATGGTAGCACTTACAGTCAGTTTTTCTGCAAAAATGTGCCCGAGTCTCAAATCGAACGTGTTTGAAGAACGGGTTTTCAGTGTGTTTTCATCATCATTCCATTGAAAATCCTTAAAGTTGAATGTCAGCGTAACCTGTACGATGGGGTTATTCCACCAAATCCCGGCAAAAACCTGGTTTCTAGGTACTTCCACAATGTATTTTCCCGTAAGGTCCTTGCTGTCAACCGGCGAATAGAAAGAAGTGATCCTGGAGTCGTTGAAGGAGTAGTTGGCAACCAGCCTGAAATTCCTGCTGATCTGCCACCGGCCGGCAATTTCAGCCCCGATGATCCGGACTCCGCTTACATTTTCACGCCGGATAATGGGTTTGTCTTTATCGCCGCCGGTATTGATACTGTCGCCGGTACTCACGAAGTACTGAAAGTCATGTCCTATGGAAATATAAACCGACGGCTGTAAACTCATGGCAGGAAACGGGCTCCAGTCAACACCTGCTTCATAATTGTCAATGGTTTCCGGATCCAGCTGGGGGTTGGCCAGTTTGAACCCTTTGGTGACATTCCCGTTTTTACACATATCATCCAGCATGGCTGGCCTGAATCCGCGGGAGTAGGAGAGGTAGCTGTTCAGCGACTTTGAAAAACTGTATTTAAGCCCGATTTTCGGGCTCACCGCCTGCCAGGTTTCATTGCTGAACGTGGTTGGGTGGTTGGCCATGAATTCGGTAAGGGTTGTAGGATTACTGATGACAAAGGAACCATCATGAAACCGCGCTATGTCATAACGCAACCCGGCCAGCAGGATCAGCTTCTCTGCCACAATATGCCATTCGTATTCGCCAAACAGGGCGAAAAAATCCATCTTCCCGCGGTTTGTCAAAATATCGGTGGAGGTATAATAGGTATCTGAGGCATTGACACTCCCGGAGCGAATGTCCATGCCGATGGTGTAGGTCATTCGATGCCTGCCATGGAGCGTCAGGTTTGACCATATCCCCTGGTCAATCCGCCGTGAGTCAGTCAGGTAAAGTGTGTATTTATTCCCTTTCTTAGCCGCCATGGATTCACTGAGACGGTGGTAGAATTCATGCTGATAATAGGCACTTACAAGCAATTCTGCTTTGCTGAACGAATTATTGCTCGTAACCCTGACGGCATGTGTAGGGTATTCGTTATATCCGCCACCGGGTTCGTACACCTCAAAACCATCGTAGCGTTTATCATTAAAATAACTGTATTCAACTTCCGTATAGCTGCGTTTACCGTATTGATACCCGATTTTGGCCGCAACCAGTCCTTCTTTTAATGTGTTTTTCACATCCATGCTGTCGCGGGAACTTTCAGGAACCATGATATATCCGTCACCCTGCCTGTAAAACCCGTTGAAGGTATAGTAAAATCCTTTTTCTGGTGTCCCGGTCCTTCCGCCGGCACTGAATAACCCGCCAAACGTGTTGCATGAACCGTAGAATGCCTTCACCTGGCCCTGGAACCGCGCTGAAGGCCGGTCGGTAATAATATTGATCACACCCCCCATTGCGTTGCTGCCATATACCGATGATGTTGGCCCCTTGGAGACTTCAATACGGTTGATAAATTCAGGGATGATGCGGTTCCAGTTGAGCCCACCGCCATCTGCTTTATTGAGTGGTATCCCGTCAAGCAGGACGAGTGTGCGCGGTGTTCCGTTCAGGCCGCGCATGGTAATGCTGGCATTTTTTGAAAAGATGCCGTTGGACCGGTCTATATTGGCTCCCGGCACCATTTCAAGGAGTGCATCGGCATTTACGACTGGCATCACATCAATCTCACTGGTTGCGATGGTTGCAAGCCGTGCCGGTATATCTTCTGCTTTATGCTCCGTTCGGGTAGCAGTGACGAAAAATTCAGGAAGGTCAGTTGTCCAGGCTCTCCTGATCGTATCAAATGCTGCGGAATCAGCTGCATTACCAGCCACAGTTTTAAAACTACCGGCAAGTAAAGAGAGTAGAATTATGATCAAAAAGCCCTTGTCAACGCTGATTCTCATTTTGCTATTCCTGAATTTTAACGGACAGTTTTACATATCCTGATGGCAGTGGCGAGGTTTCAATAATTTTGATCAGTCCGAGTTTTCCGTCGGGACTTCTAAAGGAAAAAACCAATCCCTGCTGGATGAATTTCCCTTTCTTTTTCCCGGCTGTAGGCTCGTAAGCAGTAAGTATGAGGCTGTCATTGGTGGAAGCATCAAATACTGCAGGGAGGATCATTGTCGTGTCATAGCGCATTTCATTTTTGACGGTCCAGTTTACAATTCCATGCGGGCCTGTGAAAAAACCGGGCGCTTCCGCTTCATTGGGAGATGCCAGTGTTCCTTCGTATTGCCCGTAGTAATATACCATATCCACCAGTGACTGGTTGACATACGCTTCCTCCAGGTTCATCACAAGTTCGTTGTCAAGGGAATAGAAACTCCCTGCTGCAGAATTTTCCTGCGCACCCAGTACCACATCATTCACTGTCCTGATCCTACCCCATTGTGAAATTTCAGATTTTCCGAAGCTGATCATTACGCTGTCTTCCCTGCGGTTTCGGTCCATGACGAAAAATGTCCATTTTTCAACCTGTGCGTTGGTTTTAATGACATCAAGGTTGTACAACAGTGATGGTGAATTCATCCCGGTGTCAAGCAGTATTTTTGAGGTACCGTCATTGAACCTGACAGAAAAGTAGGTCAGACTGGCATTGCCAGCCAGTGCATGGATTCCAACCCTGACTTTCGTTCCGGGCGCCATCGCGGTATCATGCGAGATATAACCTTCGCCCTGTATCAATGAAATACCAGGTGGCACTGCCTGGGGATCTTTGCTGCATGATAGAAAAAATGACGATGAAAACAGGAGCAGGAGTAAGGCGAAGGCCACTGAACAAATCAACCGATAGGGTGTAAGCTGCATATCGCCATGATTATTTTTCCCGTTGCTCATAAAATAGAAATATCAGGATTTTTTAATTGTCAGGGACAGAATACCGGCAGCAACCAATCCGCCTGCAATTCCGAAAACAAGATGCGTAAACAAGGGGTACAGGATGCCGCTGCGAAAGGCGCCCTGCGGCATTGCAACAATCAGCGACATTGCCAGTCTGAACAGTGGGATGAAGATCCAGCACGCGCCGCAGGCAATGGCAACAATCCAGGTTGAGGATTTGAATTTTGATGTAAATCCTGCTGCCAGATCAATGATACAGCCCAGGAAAAGGTAGTTCAGTGCCATAAACGGATCGTGAAAACCGAGTCCCGGAATAAGGAGCAATGATGCAGCGCCTATGCCCGAAAGGCTTGCTGCATAAGGAAACCGGGAGAGCCCTTTACCTGTAAGTATGAGCGCCATGAACAAAACTCCCTGCTTTCCGGGCAGGTGCATGGGTATGCGAAGTTTTGCATGTAGTAATATGGCAATCATGCCAACCCCAAGCAGCAGGATGATTTCAGCAGCCGCCGCTGCCGCATCATTCGGAAATACTTTTGATATACTCTTTTGAAGCGGACTGGTATGCATATGGTTCATTGTTTTCAGTTTTTTCGGCAATCAGGGTTATTTTTCCTCCCACCATGACAGGGCGGCACCATTCATCAATGAGGATGTTGGCATTAGGGTTGACAGATGTATGATCTTTCTCTGTAACCCTTTCAATGTCTATGATTTCAAGGAGATCGCTGATCACGAATTCCCCGGTGGTTTCACGCAGGTTCCGCGTCCAGAGCAGCCGGCCGTCGTTGCCACCGGCACGGAGTCCGACTGCTGCAAGGGAACCAATTACGCCGATACGGGTGTTGAGAAATCCTTCGAGGTAGATCGATGTATTTTTAATCATTCCGAAGGCATCTTCGATGGTGAGGATTTCACGCTTTGCCTTCCATCCGTACGCCATGATTGAAGGAGTAACTTCCTCTTTCACAGCTACACACAACCCTGCATCAGAGTCAAAGGCACTGACCTTGAGGAGAAATTCTTTTGCATGGAGAATAAGGTCTGAGATATTGCCTGTACAATACCCTGAAAGACTGGCAGAGCTGTTGTGGGAAGTGTAAGGTATGGAGGGGCTTACAAACAATTGATGACGTGTAACCGACCGCAACTCAAAGAGCCCTGCCTCCACGAGCGAATGGCCGAGCATCCGGGCGTGATGGCCGGTACCCCTGGTATTCAGGTTGTCGGTGTCGTCAATGCCAATATAAATTTCCAATGTTCAGCCGGTTTGTTTCCGATGCAAAATAAAGAAATTTTTGCGAATGGCAGGCGGAAACATATCGAAGATAGATTGGGTTTAAATTGAATATGCGAATGACGGATATGCGAATGACGAATGGGTGAAGCTATTGGTTGTACAGGAGAACTCACGCCAACAGCCCCGGTGGGGCTATACATTACAATATCCATGGGCGAAGCCCATGGTCGTCAGGACGCCAGGTTACCTATTTCAGCTGGAGTTTGCCGGTTTCATGCAGGTTTACAGCATCCAGACGGTAGAAGTACATTCCTGCCGGAAGCTGGCCACTGTTTACACCCATGAGATCAAGCGGGAAGGTGTTGATGCCCTGTTTCAGGCGGACTGTGGACATGGTGCTGATCAATTTTCCATAGATATTGTAAACTTTAATGTCTACCGTTGAACTTTGCGGCAGGTTGACGATAAAGTTGAACAATCCTGCCGAAGGATTCGGATATACAATAACATTGTTCTCTTTCAGGACTTCCGGAAGGTCTTTCTCATCAATACCGGTGAAATAAGGCTTTTGCAGCCTGACCGAAGTGTAAATTCTGTATTCACCTGCATTGAATGAAAGCGGTGCGGCAATGTCGGTAACGTTCAGAGAATCCCCGGTGAAGAATTCGTACCACTTCCCGGTTTTTGTAAAATTGGGGATCACGCTTTGTGCTACAACATCAAAATTCCCAAGAACAGTGGCATCCATGGTAGCATGTCTGAGCCAGATGCGCTTGACTGCATTACCCACATCAAGGGAATAATCTGTTGTGGCAAAAACGGGTTGTGTCTTTTTTAAGTTGATCAGGGCGGCAAATGTGTTCTTCGTGTATTTGCGGCGCCAGTCATTCGTGTAGTCCCACCTGATGGGTTTTGGCGCCAGGCGTGATGCGGCGGTTCCGCTGGGGTAGTTGATTGAATAATCATAGCCAAGTTCTTCAAACTCCCAGATCATTTTCGGCCCCGGGATGGTGAAAAAGAAGGTTGCCGCGAGTTCCATCCGGTGGAGTGCGGTACCTGTGTCTTTCGTATTGTAGTAAGGCTGTTGCACAACACTGCCCCAGGTGACGTTTTTATACATCATGCGTTCTTCGTCATGGCTTTCCATATAGGCGACTAAAGCAGGCTGCGTCCAGCCGCGGCTTTGATAAGAGCCCCAGGATAGGTCTGATTTGCCGGGTGAATTGTACCCCATGGCTCCCTCCTCGTACGCACCGGTCATATTCCCCCACATCAGCATGCCGTTGGCAGCGAGTTCTGTCTCTTCAGAATTGTCGGCGAAATGCTCCATAACGGCGTAGGCCCTGGGATTTACCGAATGAATCAGATTGGTGTAGCCCTTAAGGGTGCCAACCCTGGTGGCATCATACTGTCCCCAGAGACTGACATTGTCGGGATAAGAGTTTTTTTGTGTAAAACCCTTGGAAAGGTCAAAACGGTAGCCGTCAATATGATATTCGGTCAGCCAGTAACGGATCAGGCGCTCCATGTAGGTTTTGGTATCCTGGCTCTGGTGGTTGAAATCGTACCCTACATTGTACGGGTGCTTAGGTATCGCATTAAACCACGGACTGTTTGCTGCAGGTCGCTGGTTTGCTGCATCCCAGTATAGCTTCACCAGTGGCGACTGGCCGAAATGGTGATTGCACACAATATCAAGGATTACTGCAATGCCTTTGCTGTGGGCCGTTTCAATAAACCGTTTGAGGTCATTCTTCGGGCCGTAATATTTATCCACGGCAAATGAAAAATCGGGATTATAGCCCCAGCTGATGTTTCCCTCGAACTCCATCACCGGCATCAGTTCAATGGCATTGATGCCAACGCTTTTCAGGTATTCTATCGTGTCAATGAGTGATCTGAAGTCATGTTTGGCGGTGAAATCACGGATCAGCAGTTCATATACAACCAGGTCGGTTACGGCTGGTGGGGTGTAAGGCAAAGTATTCCATGGATAGGCATCCTGTCCGGGCTGCAGGTACGTGGCAACACCCTTGGCCTTGCCGGCGGGATAAGGCTTTAACCCGGGATATGTTGACGGTGTAATATACTGGTCATCGGGATCGCTTACCTTATCGGCATAAGGATCACCGATCTGAATGGTTCCGTCTACAAGGTATTGGAAAATATACTCCTGTTTTGCAACGAGGCTGTTGATCTGCACCCAGAACCTGAGCCCGTCCGGTGTTTTTTTCATGTAGCTGCTTGAATCAAGATTCCAGCCATTGAAGTCGCCAAGCACAAATACATTGTTTTTACCAGGTGCATAAAGTGACAAGATGACTGTCTGGCCGTTGATGTAATTAATCCCATCCTGCACGCCCTGGGGCAACGGCGCTATCGCAGGGGAAGGGACCACCGCATACGAAAACGAATCTGCAGCCATCCCGGTACTGTTTACAGCGACAACTTTTACCCATTGCGTTGTCCAGTCTGATCCGAAATTATTTGCCGTGAGGGTATCGGTGATCGACTTACCTGCCCTGGATTTGACAACAGTTCCGTTCACCAGGATCTTCATTGAATCGGCCAATGGGCTGATGGCTGAAACAGGGATTGGATCGTTCAGCTTCGGGAAGAGGGATTTATTGGCCGGCAGGACAATATTAACGCTGAACTGGTTCGGGTAAATGTCAACAAAAATATCTGAACCGTCTGAATTTCTGCCTACTTTGCTGCCATCGGAATTACGGAAAACGAATGCCATCTTTTTTATCTCCTCAGAAGCAGGTACAGCATAATAGCCTCTGACAGTAGGTTTGAATTTAAGCTGGTATTTGTTGTTGCCCAATACCGTCATTTGTGCTTTTGGCAGATTCTCCGTCCAGCCGGCCACAACATGCTTCCAGTCGGAAGAGGAGGTGCTCAGATTGGTAATGACCCCGGTATGCGCATAAATCGGAGGTGCTACATTTTTCAACTCTGCATTCCCAAGAGCAGCGTCGTAGATAATGCTGCAGGAATCATTGTCGGTGGGGAAAGAAGGGGTTGTAACAATAACCTGGGCAAACCCTGTTCTGAGGAGTGCGAGGGAAAAGGACAACAGTAGGATCGCAGTGCGTTTCATGGTAGTATGTTAACGTAAGTTACAAAGATACGAAAAATGAACGTCGTAGGGACATGCCATGGTGTAGGGACATGCCATGGTGTAGGGACATGCCATGGTGTAGGGACATGCCATGGCATGTCCATGCATGTATGATTGTGACGAACAAAAAAAAAGGCCGAACCGTCAGGTTCAGCCTTTTTTACAATGAACTCAGCAAAATTATTTTGCAGAGATCGTATAGGTAAGAGCAGTAATGTTTGCAGTTACAGTAAACACGCCACCGGCTGTCGGGGTCGGAATGTTTGTAGGATCAGGATCAGCTTCGGTCGGACGGGCTACCAGCGGTCCGCCTGTGCTTGTTCCGGTTGGATTGGTTCCGTACATCGGAGCCCATGCGCCCAGGGTGGTGATGAATTTAATTGATTTTGCACCAACCAGGGTGGTCTTAATGGTATAGATACCGTCTTTGCCACCGCTCAACGGAAGAGCAGCAGTGTTATCCCAGCCTGCAGTACAACCGTCGCCGAGCATATAGAGGGGAGCGGTGATGGTGTAGGTGAGGGTGTTGGTGTTGATGGTAACACAATATTTACCGTCAGTTGCAGGAGTCGGAACGTTTGACGGATCAGGATCTGATTCAGTAGCACGGTAAACCAGTGGTCCGCCTGTGTTTGTCCCTGTTCCGTCAGTTCCGTACATCGGTGCCCACTGGCCGAGGGTCTTGATGAACTTGATTGATTTAGCAGCTGTAAGGGTAGTGGTAATGGAATAGATTCCATTTGATCCAACCATCGGAAGAGCCTTGGTGTTATCCCAGCCGGCAGCACAGCCGTCGCCGAGGATGTACATTTCAGGAGCAGCACCGGCAGGATTAACCGTAAGGGTGTATTTCTCAGTTACAGCATCAATTTTGAGAACCATATCATAAGTGCCATCAACAGTCGGTACAAAATTACCGTCACCGTTGGTGCCGAATTTGTCAGCTGCAAGGCCAGCCATGGTCACATCGTTGTAGCCGATGCTCTTCTTATTCCAGTCCTGACCTTCCCTGATTTTGAAAGATCCTGCGGCAAGAACATCAACTGCATTGTATGTCCATGTATAGGTTGTAACATTTTCAACAACTGGTTTGCTGAGCATGATGGTCAGGTCCCAGGTCTGGGTAACACCACCCACTGAGAGACCGTTTCCAACGAGTCCGAGTTCGGTATTGGTATAATCAATTACCTGGAGGTCGCCGGTTTTGGTCATGGTGGCTTTGGTACCTGAAGCAAGTGACCATACCATTTTGGCAGTATATTTACCCTGAACAGCGTTGGTAATATTGGCACCACCCGGAACGAGGGCATCAACAGCACCGCCAAAGTTGGTGTTTACGCGAACGCCTTTTGCTCCGCCGCCGAGATCAACAACGGTATCAAGAACGATTTTCCAGCCATCTGAGTAGCGGAATTTGTAATCAGCTTTCGTCATTACGACGTCTGTAAGCTGAAAAGTCATGGTGCTAAGGTCAAAGGCCTGGGCAGGCAATGCAGTGCTGGCACCCCAGCCACCAGGTGTGGCAGCGCCGATAAGTCCCCAAACAACCGGACAAACGACGATTTTTTTCAAATCAGTGTCAATTACAACATGGTACAAACCGTCAGCAGGAACGGTGAAAGCAGTTGAACTGGCAACGTAGCTTCCTCTCCAGAAATCTACTTTAGGTTCATCTGTGATACGCTCAGCAGCAGGAACAACCTTGAAATCAGCACCAGGGCCGAAGTCAGTTTTAACACTGCCGGCAACCTGTGAAATGGTGAAACCTGGAGCACCGGCTTTGATGGCGATATAGAGTTCCATCAGGCTGGCACGGTCGGTTTGGGTTACTTCGTTTTTGGTTGATTTCAGAATCCCTCTGGAATCATAATCAGTAAGGGCTGTTGAGCCTCCTTTAACGTAAAAACCGTCAAGAACGATAACCGGCGGAGTGGTTGGTTTGTCGTCCTTCTTACAGGAACTTACGCCAAAGACAAGCGCCAGCGATGCAACCATCACCAGCATTGTCGACAATTTAATCAGGTTTTTCATAGAAATTAAATTTAAATTAAGGATAAAAGGTTAAGGTAAATACTTGGTTTGTTATAGATTGATTAAAAGATTTGGATTTGCATCGGTGGCCCATTTTGGAATGGGGAAGATTGACCGGTCTTCAGCATCGACTGGTTTCTCCCATTTTGACTGGCCAAATTTTCCGTACCTGATAAGGTCCTGCCTGCGGTGTCCTTCACAGTAAAGCTCTCTGCCACGCTCGGCAAGGAGTTGGTCGAGTGTTGTTCCTGTCCAGGTTGAAACGCCTGCCCTTGTCCGGATCGGGTTGACCCAATCATCTCCGTTTTGTCCCATTCTGATCAGTAACTCAGCTTTCATCAGGTAAAAATCTGTGATTCTGAATAACGGCAAATCGTTGCTTAAATTATCCATGGCTCCCATTTTGATCTCATATTTCCCTACACGGGCGCCAGAACATCTTAATTCCTGTGGGGTGGTGTTGGAGGCGTTCATGTTGAGAAACGGAAGATGCGGGGTGAGGACAAGATCCTCCAGTGTTAAACCGTCTTTGATAATAACGCCGTCCTTGTCATACTGAGGGCCGAAAATATGGTAGCCTTCCTTTCTTAAATCCGTTGTTTCGTATGTGTCAAAAAAGGTAGGCACTACAGCAAACCCGTTCCATGGCCCGACAGTCATATCGTATTTGAGGTTCATCTGGTAATGAAGCGTTCTCATATGCAACCGGAAACCGGTGAAAGAGTTTTCATCGTATGGGATTGAAAAAATGATCTCACGGGAATTTTGATTTTCTGTGACAAACGGTGCAAGTAAATTGGATTCAAGCGCATAGGGTCCTGCCAGCACACTGTCGCAGTAAGAAAGGGCTTCCTGCCACTTAGCGGTTCCGGTATACACCTGAGCGTTCAGGTAAAGTTTAGCCAGGAGTGCAAAGGCAGTGTTTTGGGTTACCATTGATTTTTTGTCACCTGTTTTCAAACTTGGCATGGCCGTTTTGATGGTATTAACAATACTGTCAAAGATGGCAGCCCGCTTGATCTTAAAGGGCTGTTCAGGTACATTGATGGTAGTTGTAAGGTATGGTGCATCACCGTAGTTGTCAATGAGCAGGTAATAATAAAACGACCTGAGTACCATTACTTCCTGCTTTTTAGCCATCAAGGTGGGATTCTGGGGTAACTGGTTCATCATGTCGAGTGTCTGGTTACAGGTGGTGATACCTGTCCACATGCTGCTCCACATCCTGTTTACACCTTCATCATTGTTGGTCCAGGCGTGCTGGTACATGTTGCGCCATTTTCCACCGTCGTCCCAGTCGCTTCCGCGGGTAGGACCGCAGATCTCGTCTGAGGATATCTCCTGGGCAAGAAACCACCATCCTTCGTCGTCTGCAAACGGCCTTAGCTTTCCGTAGCAATCAACACTCAGGTTGGCAATCTGGTCAGGGGTTTCCGGGTATTCGGTTCCGGGAATTTTATCATAAACCGTTTCATCCAGTTTCGTACAGGAAAGGAGTGAAATGAACAGGGCTGAAAGAATTAAATATTTTATTTTCATAGCTATATAAAGTTAGAAGGTTACCTTAAAACCGGCAGTGTAAGCACGGGTTTTTGGATAAACATTATACTGATCAATTCCGAATGACAAACCATTGACGGTGGTTTCGGGATCCACGCCGGTATAGCCTGTAATGGTGAATACATTGTTGGCAGATACATACACTGAAAGTTTCTTTAACCAGGAGATTTTAGAAACGTTGAAGTCATAGGCCAGTGAAACGTAATCCAGTTTCAGGAATGAGGCATTCTCCACATAGGTATCGGCGATCTGGGCTGAACTTGTACGGCCCTGGTTGTGCCAGTCAACGGCTTCAGGGAATGCATTCAGGTCGGGAAGGTGGGAGTCAGGAAAGTCAAAGAACATCTTTGTGGCATTGTACACATGGTTACCGATCCAGGCGCGGAAGGAGAAATCAAGTGAAAGGTGTTTGCCGTAAGTAAGCGTGTTGGACCATCCAAGTTCAACCTTGGGTGCCGCAGTTGCAACAATTGACCGTTTGGCATGGCTCAGATCCGGCGTAAAACCACCTGATTCAGATTCGTAGATGAATTTGCCATTCTGCAGTGCCACATAGGTAGGGAGGTAGAATGCGCCGATTTCCTGGCCGACCATGATACCGGTTACATAGTTGGCATCGCCAACCATGCCGGGGCCTGACAGGTAACCCTCTTTTCTTACGCCATCCAGCTGATTGAAGTATGATCCGAGATCAAGCACTTCTGTTTTATTATGTGAAGCGGTGAGGCTTGTTTTCCAGGTAAAATTTTTGGTAGATACCGGGTATGCCATCAGGAAGAGCTCAATACCTTTGTTTGACATGGAGCCTGCGTTGGCAAAAGTGGTGGAGGCAAGGTTGGGTGGTACAGGGACCTGGTAACTTCCCAGGAGGTCGTTTGTTTCCTTGAAATATACTTCAAGGCTTCCGCTCAACCTGCTGTTGAAGAATCCGAAATCGACACCAAAGTTATATTCTGATGTTTGTTCCCATTTCAGGTCGGGGTTGGCGTTCCATGCTGCACTGAAAGTAATAACTTCCTTCCCTGTTTCTGCATTCGTTCCCCATCCGCTTGGCTGATAAAGCAGAAGGCTGTGATATTCGCCAATCTCCTGGTTGCCGGAAATACCGTAGCTGGCCCGCAGTTTCAACTGGCTGAGCCATTTGGTATCGGAAAGGAATTTTTCCTGGTCAAGGCTCCAGCCGATGGCCGCAGTGGGGAACCATCCCCATTTGTTGTTGGCTCCGAATTTGGAAGAACCGTCACGACGAAGTGATCCGGAAAGGAAATATTTGCTTTTGTAGTTGTACTGGACACGGCCGAAAAAGCCGACGAGTGTTGATTGATTTTTGTAAGATCCGACATCTCCCCATCTTTTCATGTCATTCAATACCTGGAGGTTAAAGGGACCGGCATAGTTTGATTGCGCATCACGACCACCAGCCCAAAAGCCACTGCTGGTTGATTCCTGCCAGGAGTAACCGAGCAGGGCATTGAGATTATGGTTTTTGCTGATGGTCTTGGTGTAGTTTCCAGTGATCTCCATCACTTTCTGGGTATATGAATTGTAGGTTTTTCTACCGGCTCCGTTATCGGCTGATGCATAAAGATTGGCAGGCCTGAAATAGTTGAAGGTGTTGTCCTCATTCGTATAACCGAGATTTACACTGGCAACAAGTCCAGAGATGATCTCAAAATCGCCTTTCAGACTTCCGAGGAATTTCTTGGCATCCCTGTTGTTGGTGATTCCATTGATGACGGCCATCGGGTTTTCATAATTGAATTTACGGGATGACTGGTAATAACCTCCGGTCGGGTTATAAACAGGGTCAGTCGGATTCCTGGAGATAGCCTGGTAGATGATGTCTTCCTGGCCCCAGCCGCCATAATTTTCATAGTCATTCTTTTCAAATGAACCCATCAGGTTTGCAGCCAGTGTCAACTTGTCATTGATGGCTTTGTGGTTAACACTGATGTGTGCAGTGGTCTGGTTTTTCCCGGTTCCCTTCATGGTTCCCTGCCAGTCGGCATTGGTTACTGCGGCAACGTATGAACTGTGTTTGTTCCCACCTGAGAAACTCAGCGAGTTTGTATATGCAATACCGGTTCTGAATACTTCATTCTGCCAGTCAGTTGAAGAACCACCATCAATGAAGACATCCTTCATGGTAAGCGTATCATTCGTAACCCGTTTTTCGGCCAGAAGTTGCTCGGCATAACTCCGGATCTGAGCAGCGGTCATGAGGTTAAGCTTTTTCGCCACGCGCTCCATGGATATCTGCGAGGAAAATTCAATATTGCTGTATGCACCATCGTCCTTTGATCCGTCTTTAGACACCCCTTTACCTTTTTTTGTGGTGATGATGATAACCCCGTTTGATCCCCTTGATCCGTAAATAGCTGTTGATGCGGCATCCTTCAGGATGTTGTATGATTCAATGTCGTCGGAGGAGACAATATTGGGGTCGGCACCGGGAATTCCGTCAACAACATAAAGGGGCTGGGTATTTGATTCAAACCCTGATGCGCCACGGATTCTGACTTTATAATCGGCACTCGGGTCACCACCGGCTTTGGAGATCAATACGCCGGCAGCTTTGCCCTGCATAGCCTGAATAGGGTTGGTCACAACCCCGCCGTTAAGATCATCTGATTTTACGGTACTTACCGCGCCCGTCTTATCTGTTTTCTTCTGCGTTCCGTAACCGATAACGATCACATCATTCAGGGTGGTAACCTGCACAACCATGGAAACGTCAATGGCACCGGCTTTTTCAACAGTCACCTCTTTGGTTAAATAACCAATCAGGGAGAATTTAAGCACAGCTCCTTTTGCTACCTTGATTTTATAATTACCTGAAATATCCGCAACGGTTCCGTTGGTCGTGCCTTTTTCAAGCACTGTGGCCCCGATCATCGGGTCGCCCGTGCCTGCTTCTGTGATCGTACCGGTTACCTCAAAGGTCTGGGCGGAAAGGCTTAGCGCCGCACCCAAAAACAGGCATACCAGGATCAGATTTTTAAACTTAAAGTGTAATTTTCTTTTCATACCCGATAAAATTTGAACATATAAAGTTAAATACAAAGTCTGTTAAATTTCCAGTGAAAATAAAAATCTAGGTCAAAGAGCGTGATTCCTTCCTGGGGTTGAAGGTCAATTGGTATAAAATCAGGTAGTTATATGGTGTTTTACATTGTTCGATACCTGTAATATCTCAATTTTTGTGCAAAATTAATAAAAAATTAACAATGATTATGCTGAGGCTATAACATTTAAGCTTTTCCTTACAAATGAAGAAATTATTTCCTGGTATAAACCTGGTACTCCCATGCCTTGAGCGAGCATTTTTCTCCGTCTTTGAATGTCCGGGTGGTGTTCGTAAACGCTTCGCCATACGATCCGGCAACACCGGATCCTTTCAGTGTGAAATTCTGGTCGCGGGCCGAAAGGTTAAGTAAAACGAGCATCTGATCCTTATCTGTTTTGCGCATAAATATATAAACAAACTGATCGGAGGTTGTTGGCACTTTGATGAACGTTCCGCCTTTATCACCGGCATCAAGCAGGTTATTTTTTGTTTTAAGCCCCGTCAGTGTTGCATAAAACGAATCCAGCGGGTAATTCCCCCAGGTGATGGTATCCTTGTCAAAGAATTTCAACCGCTTGTTCAGGGCCGATTCCTGTCCTGTATATATTAATGGTATGCCGGGGAATGTGAAACTGAGCACGGCAAAAGTTCTTGCACCTTCTCCAAGGCGTTCAAATTCAGTGCCATTCCATGAGTTTTCATCATGGTTTGAGGTGAACCGCATGCGAAATGCATCCTTCGGGTATTTTTTGAGGTCACTGGCATAGGATGAATCAATGGCTGTCGCCGTTTTCTTTCCCTGGGCGATCCCGTTCATAATGTGGAACAGTTGCCATGAGTAAGATGCATCGAAGTAACCGGAGTCATGGATTTTCGGGGATTCCTCTTCTGCAAGCATGAAGAGCGGTTTGACTTTTTTCAGGGCTGGGATGGCACTGTTCCAGAAAGCAACGGGAACCATGCCGGCCACATCGCAGCGAAAGCCGTCAATGTCTGTCTCCTTCACCCAGTAAATCATGGCGTCGGTCATGTATTCGTGCAGGCCTGGCTGCGAATAGTCCAGGGCGGCAACATCGGTCCAGTCGGCAACCGGCGGTTTGATGTTGCCGGCAGAGTCTTTTTTATACCATTCCGGATGTTTGGTTATCAGTTGGTTATCCCAGGATGTGTGGTTGGCTACCCAGTCAATGATCACCTTCATGCCCAGATCGTGGGCCTTTTTTACGAGGTTGGTGAAATCCTGCTTGTTGCCGTATTCCGGGTTGACTTCAAGGAAGTCGCTCACGGAGTAATAACTTCCCAGGCTGCCTTTCCGGTTTTTTACCCCGAGGGGGTTGATCGGCATCAGCCAAAGGATCTTTACGCCCATCTTCTGCAGGCGGGGCAGTTCAGCTTCAAATGCCTTGAAGGTGCCCTCCGGGGTGTATTGCCGGATATTGACCTCATAGATTGTGGCATTCCGGCTCCATTCAACATGGGCGGCCGGGTCGGTATTCTCATTGGATGAAGTGCCTTTGCATCCGGTTAATGCAAAAAACAATGCGGCCAGAAGGAACGATAGCTGTTTCATAGAAGGTAGGTTTAACAGTGTTTGTTTTCTCCGTGGTTCTCTGTGTCTTCTCCGTGTACCTCTGTGAAATATTGTTACACAGAGGTACACGGAGAAGACACAGAGGTACACGGAGATTATTATTGCGTTTTAATTTGACAATATTTCAAATGAATTGCCCTGTAATTCAATACTGGATTTGCCTTTATCAAACACGAAACTGTTTCCGAACTGTGCGGTAAATTTGCCGTCAGCAAACCTCGCCGGAAGTTCGAATTCCACTTTTCTTGCAGATTTATCTTTGTTGAAAATGACCACAACAGCTTTATCAAAATAGGATCTCAGGTAAACAAAAACCTTTTCGTTGACTTTTATCGTGGTGAAATCACCGTAAACCAACGCCAGGTTGGATTTCCTGAGCTGCGCAAGTTTCGCTGTAACTGTTTTCAGGTATTGTTCGTTTTTATTCAGGCTGTCAAATTTCATCATGCGCCTGTTATCGGGGTCGGCGGCACCGGCCATGCCATATTCATCCCCGTAGTAAATCACAGGGATACCGGGAATCGTCATATTGAAGGCCTCCAAGGAAGCAAGTTTCCTGTACCCGACAGTATCCTTCACCTGGATATCGCGCTTCCATCCGGCTTCACGGTCATCCTCATTGAAACTGAGGGCTCCGCTGGCATAGGAGATAAACCGCGACATGTCCTGGTTTCCGGTTATATTTCCCATCAGGTTATGTTCTCCATAATAACTGAAACTCTGTTGCAGTGAATAGTTTAATTCGCGGAAGGATGCATTGTCCATGGCAAAAGCGGCCTTGGCATCCCAATAGAGGTTGAAATCAAACTGGGCGTCGAGCATTCCCGGGTTGATGTAACTGGCAATAAGTTCGCGGCTGCCAAAGGTTTCGCCAATCTGGTATATGTTTCTGTTTTCAGGAATGACAACCTGTTGCGTGAGCTTCTGGTTGAGCAGCCTCCAGTAATTCTCGGGAACGTGTTTCGCTGCATCGTGCCTGAATCCGTCAATTTTGTATTCTTTGATCCAGAATGCGGCTGAATCCGACACCATGCTGGCCACTTCCGGTTTTGTAAGATCAAAGGTGGGGAGGAAAATGTCAAACCAGGTGGTGAGCCGCTGTTCGTCCCACAACCGGATATTCTTTCTTTTCCCGGGGAGGTCAACCTGGGTCATCCAGTCGGGATGGGCCTTGAATGCAGGATAATCCTGGTGTGCATGATGCGAAACAAAATCGAGGATCACGTTGATGTTCTTGCTGTGGGCCTCATTCACCAGTTTATTGAGTTCGTCGGCATTCCCGAAACGAGTGTCAACGGTGGTTAGCGTAATGGGCCAGTAGCCGTGATAACCGGAGAATTTGCGGTGGGGTGCCGGGTATTCATTGTATCCGACTGTCGGATTCTGCGTGATCGGTGAGATCCAGATCGTATTGATGCCAAGTGCGGTGAAATAACCGTCTTCAACCTGGCGGGTAATCCCGGCAAGGTCGCCGCCCATATAGTTTACCTTCGGATCAATGTCCTTGTCTTTTATGGGCGCATCGTTGCCTGTATTTCCGTTTTTAAAGCGGTCGACCATCAGGAAATACATGACAATCGCCTCTTTGTCACTCCTGGTAAGTTTTGACGCATCGGTGAGCACTTTGCCATCGGCAACCGGAATGAGAATTTCGTTTGATATTCCTGCAGAATTGTATGCATACACCCGGATGAAACTGCGGTCATATTCCTTGGCCTTTTTTGGCACTTCGATGGTAATACCCGTGCTGTCTGTTTTCCAGAATTTCCGGTCAAGCAGGTAATTTTGCCAGAAAACAAACACCGAATCGGCTTTGTTTTTCATCCCGACAACAATTTTTCTTCCGTTGGCGGAAGAGGAAAATAAGGTTGGCAGTCCCGACGGGTTCAGGTTCCCGAGGGTCAGGAGGGAATTGTATCCTCCGTTGTTGTTGCTCACGGAGTCGCGGTTGTTCGGATCTGATTTTTCTTTACCGTCAAGGATCAGTTTGTACTGGTATTTTCCGGGAAAAAGCTGGAAATCAATATGCCACCTGCCATCTTTCTCAAAAAGGTAGCCGGCCGATGCATTCCATTCATTCATCTGGCCTTTGATCTGGACGCGTTTGTATTTTTTGTTTTTTGGATCAAAAGAGAACCTGTACCGCAACTTGGTTGATTTTTCCAGCAGCAGGGAATACGAGAACCCTTTATACCAGATTTTCATGACGGAGAGTTTTGGGAATTCCCTGCCTGAGGGTTTGATTACCATGTGGGTGGAATCGGCTGATATCGCAGCGCTGAGACTTTGATCCAGCTGCAAAGAGTCGATCCCTGTGGGTTTTACAAGGTAATCTGCCAGTTGAATAACTGTTGAATCTGCACCAACAAGGATGGGTGCAGCCAGTTTGAGCATCTGGGGTTCTTTTGCCACAGGGAGGTCATCATTGGAGGAGCAACTCCAGAGTGTCAGCGCAAGGCCTGTGGCAAGGATAGGTAGTAATTTGATCTTCATTTTTATTGATTTAATTTGGGTTAGGAGTTGTGGATGCTTTTTTCACCACATAGGCACATAGGGCACATAAGGGAAGTACTCTATTGTGATCTATGTGGCTATGTGGTGGAAAATCATAATGCACTGATTATTAAACTCTCACTATTCATCTCATTATCTTTCAATGTCAGAATATACTGACCTGCCGGGTATTTGTGACGATACTCGACGGAATTCTCAGATTTGGAAACAACCCCGGAAAAGAGGGTTTCAATCACCTTCCCGGATAAATCTTCTACAGTTAACTTTACTGTTGCACCTCGCTTTGCATAAAAAGGAATCACCGTAAAACCGTAGAACGGGTTTGGCCTGTTCTGTTCCAGTTTGATCCCCGGGCCGACAGGATTCTCATTCAAGCCGCTGGACCAGGGGAAAAACTGCATCAGTGGCAGTTTCAGGTGCCCTTTCCAGTTGCCCCAGCTGTGGCCTTCGTGCCAGTCGTGGCATTGATAATTGTATCCCTTCGTATGTAAAATTCCGCACAGGTTGTGCACCATTGGAATCAGCATGGCAATATCGTATGTGCCGATATCAAGGTATAATTCAAGGTTCAGTTTTGGTCCGTTTGAAAAAGTCTGGCTGATGGAGGTGATCACATTGCTTGACTGTGCCGCAATTTTCCCGAACTGTTCAGGATGTTTCATCCCGATATACAGGGAGATGTTGCCGCCATCGGAAGCACCGGCCATGGCACGTCGGGCAGGGTCTTTGCTGGTTTTGTACTTTGCATCCATCACAGGCATGAGCTCGCTGGTAATGAACGTGGTGAATTTGTCAATTTTGCTGCCGGCATATTCAGCGGAGCGGTCAACGGCCGGAACAAAAATACCGATTACAGGGGTCATCAGGTGCTCAGAAATCAGATAATCAAGGATGTTGCCTGCATTGCCCAGGTTGATGTAATCAAGGCCATCGTGAAAGAGGATCACCGGGTATGTTTCACGCTCATCCGGATATCCGGGTGGAAGGTAAACCCTGACTTGTCTGCTGTTTCCAAGGACACTGCTTTGAAATGTAGTGTCCTTGATTGTACCGTGCGGAATGATGCCATAATAACTGATCTCAGGCGGGAGCATATACCCGGGCATGCGCAATTCGGAATTTGGGCCGAAACCACCGGTGCAGGTGCGGGGGTTTCTCGGGTCAAGTATCCAGTTGGAGCCGTTGATGACATATTTATAGTCAAGCCGGGCATCTTGTTCATAGTGGGTGGTCAGGTGCCAGAAAGTGGTTCCGGGGGTATTGGTGAAGGGTTGGTTTGGATTCCAGCCTGTTGCATCACCGGCCAGTGAAACAGACTGTGCTGTTGCATTATATACGAAATGCACCAGGGTGTCATATTCGATGTAGGGGAAAGCATGCCCTGCATTCATGAAACTGTCGGCAACAGCCTGTCGTTGGTTCTGGGGCAGTGAATTCATCCGGGTGATGAACTGCTCAAATGTTTGTGCATTCAGCTGAGATCCTGCGATGAAAAACAGGCAAAGGAGGGTAAGCCGTTGTAACGATAGCGTCCTGTACATTATATTTTTTTCTTTTCTGATACGAAAAGCCACAATCCGGCAGATATGGCCAGTGAAACCCCGCTGATGATAAAGATGATCCCTTTGTCGGCAGAATTTTTAATGACGGTTCCGACCACAGAACTGGCAATGAGCTGGGGCAATACAACGGAGAGGTTGAAGATGCCCATGAAAAATCCCATCCTGCTTTTGTCCACCTTTTCCGACATGATGGCGAAAGGAAGACTGACCACCGCAGCCCAGCCGAGAGTAAGAACGCACATCATAGCATAAAGCATGATCGCACTGGAGGCAAACATAACGATCCCGAAATATCCAAGGGCCATGATCGCCACCATCATGGCATGTGTGCGGACCCGGCCGAGTTTCTTGCTCATCGGTTCCAGCATGAAGGCGGGCCAGATGGCCCCCACGGCATTGAGAATAAAGAACGACCACCCGATCATCTGACCGAGCCGGGCATTGCGGTCGGTCACCGACATGTCATTCATGGCAGGCAGTTTCTGTTCAAGGAATGCAAACATATAAACAAACATGGTCTGGATACCCAGCCACGAAAATCCGTGTGCGAAATAGAGTTTGAACAGTTCAACCCATTGGGTAGGAGAGGCGGCTGCTTTATCTGTTTTGCCTTTCACGTCCTTGTCGTCGCTTCCTGCAGACAAAACACGGGGTTCCTCAATAAAAAATAAAGGGCCGATGGAGAAAACAAGTACGATTACCACCCCGGCATAGATCAGGAAATAGTTTCCGATGAGGGCACCCATCAGGTAGGCGCCGCTGCCGCAAAGATTCGAAATGGATTGCATCCAGGTGTATCCCTTGGTCCGGGGCTGACCGTCGGGAGTCACGTCGGCAATAATTGACCGTGTGGGGTTGAAGCTGATGTTGATGGCGAGGTCGAGCGTGAGGGCCACGGTGACGGCAACAGCCATGATGCTTGCTATGCCGAAAAAGTTGCTGATCCTGTCAATGTTGGGCAAAGCGAAGATCATCAGCGCCGCCAGGATGCCGCCGATGATGATAAACGGTTTGCGCCGCCCGCCCCAGAACCATGCCTTGTCACTGATGAGCCCGATGATCGGCTGTCCAAGGATACCTGCAATCGGCCCTGCTGCCCATACGATCCCGATCTGGTCGATCTCCAGGTTGTACTTCGTGCGCAGGATCCAGCTCAGCACCGCGATCTGGATAGACAGGGCAAACCCCATGGCGGTGCTGGGCAAACCCAGGATGATGTAGAAAATGTTGCTGAGGCGTTTTTGGATTGAAAGCATGGGAAAGAAATTACAATTTACAAATGACGAATATGCGAATGACGAATATGCGAATGACGAATATGCGAATGTTAGTGCTACTTCAGGTTTATAATAATTGCCGACTTTCCGGGGATCGTAAGTGTTGCCAGGTTGTTTACCGGTATTCCGGAGATGACTTCAAATCCCGAGGTGAATTTACTTAAAAACTCATTGTACCGCTTTGTTTCAATGGTTTTGGTGCTTTCGTTGTTGTTCATTACTACCATGACGGTTGCCTTCGGGCTGTAGCGGAAATAGACATAGATGCCGTCGGCAGGGATGAAATGCCTGAATTTTCCGGTGTGGATCACTTCGTTTGTGTCTCTCCAGTGAATGAGTTTCCGGGTATACAAATACATGTCTGACTCTGCGGTAGTCCTGCCTTCTGCGGTAAATGCATCTCTTTCATCGCCGGGCCAGCCTCCCGGAAAATCCTTGCGTTTGCTTCCATCTCCTTTGTCGGCACCGGTAGTCATGAGTATCTCTGTTCCATAGTAGATTTCAGGAATTCCCCGGGTTGTGAGAACGCAGGCCAGGGCCATCTTCAGCTTGCGGATGTCGTTGTTCACGACGTCGAGGTAACGGTTTACATCGTGATTGTCGGCAAAGACCATGATGTTGTCTGGATTTGGATATGAAAAATCCTGTGCAAGAATCTCGTATATCCTGGTGATCCCGGTGCTCCATCCGTCTGATTCATTGAAAGCCTTTTGGAGCGCATCAAATAGAGGGAAATCAAAAACCGCTGGCAATGAGGATACATACCCATCCTTGTTTTTTGACCCTTTTTGCCAGTATGCCACAGATGCCGGATAATTCAGCCAGCATTCACCTACAATGTTGAATTGAGGATATTCCCGGGTTACCCGGTTTCCCCATTCGGCCATCATTTCCTTAAAAGGATAGGGATAAGTGTCCTGCCGGATGCCGTCAAGATCTGCATATTCAATCCACCATATGCTGTTCTGTATGAGATAATTCTTGAGGAAAGGGTTGGTTTGGTTCAGGTCGGGCATGGTCTTGTCAAACCAGCCGCGGACAAACAGGTTGCTGTCTGACTGCGATGCGTATGGGTCAGTGAATGTTCCTGCCCGATAGTTGGTGCGGGTAAATTCAGGCCATTGATTGACCCAGTCCTTCGACGGAAGGTCTTTCATCCACCAGTGGCCGCCTCCGCAATGGTTGAAAATCATATCCTGGATAAGTTTGATCCCTTTCTGATGCAGCGCATCACTGAGCTTCAGGTAGGTTTCATTGTTCCCGAATCTCGGATCAACACGGTAATAATCAGTGGTGGAGTAGCCGTGATAGGAGTATATTGCCTGGTTGTTTTCCAGGATAGGGTTGACCCAAAGAGCGGTGATGCCTAAATCTTTCAGGTAATCAACATGGTTTATAATACCAGCGAGGTCTCCTCCATGCCGGCCATCCTGGTTGCTTCGGTTGAGCTGCTCTGCCATCCCGGGTATGGTGTCGTTGGCGGTGTCTCCGTTTGAAAAACGGTCGGGCATCAGAAGGTACACCACATCATGCGAAGAAAAACCGTTGCGCTGGGCCGATCCGGCCTTTCGCGCCTTCAGTTCATAGGACCAGGTGGCGATGGTTTTGCCTTTGATTTTAAAGTTGATCACTGCCGTGCCCGGACTTGCATTTTTACTGATGACGAGGTCAAGGAACAGGTAGTTGGGACTTTCCACCTTATGTGCCTTTACAAGGCTGACACCCGGATAGTTAATACTGACAGCTGCTGATGAAATGTTTTTCCCGTAAACAAGGAGTTGCAGATCGGTGTGCTGGAACCCGATCCACCAGAAAGGAGGTTCAACGCGTTCAACGGAAGCTTCCTGGGCGAAAAACTGACCCGGAAAAAGAAACAGAAATAAGAGTAAAAAGCGATGCATCCTGCGTGAAATTAGTTGTTGGTTTTTGATCGCTTTGTTCTGCCATACAACATGGTCAGATGAGCAAGCTTTCCGGCCAGTTCCGGTGTGAAATGTGCGGCATTGGCCCGCCACTGCCAGTTGTTCTGTGTCGTTCCGGGAAGGTTCATCCGGGCGCTGGTATCAAGTCCCAGTAAATCCTGCATCGGTATGATTGCAGTATAGGCAACCGACGACCATGCCAGCCGGATAAAAGCCCAGTGGATGTCATGATCATGGGTGTTCATGTAATCCAGCACATATTTGCGGTCGTCGGGCGAAGCACTGTTAAACCATCCGACAACGGTGTCGTTGTCGTGTGTACCTGTATAAACAATACAATTCTTTATATAGTTGTGCGGGATAAAGTCATTGCCCTCGGATGAATCAAAAGCAAACTGCAGGATTTTCATCCCTGGGAGGCCGAAGCCATCGCGCAATTCTTCAACTTCCGGTGTTATCACGCCAAGGTCTTCAGCAATGATGGGCAAGTTGCCGAATTCATTGCAGAGTGCATCAAAGAAATCTTTTCCCGGACATGGTACCCATTCTCCGTTGACGGCTGTTTTTTCACTGTAGGGTACGGCCCAATACCCGGCAAATCCCCTGAAATGGTCAATGCGGATAATGTCATACAGGAACAGACTGGTACGGATGCGTTCAATCCACCATTTGTATCCGGTAGCTTTTAAAACATCCCACCTGAACAGCGGGTTTCCCCACAGCTGTCCTGTCTCGCTGAAATAATCGGGCGGAACGCCCCCAACACGGATCGGGTTCAGATCCTGGTCAAATTCAAAGATTTCAGGATTAGCCCAGGCGTCTGCACTGTCCAGAGCAACATATAAAGGAATGTCTCCGATAATTTTAACATTGTGTGTGTGTGCATATTCTTTAACGGCATTCCACTGCCTGAAAAACAGGAACTGCATGAACTTATGAAAGTCAATCTCGTCGTGAAGCAGGGCCTGGTTCGCGCTCATGGCTTCAGGTTCCCGTACTTTCAGGGGTTGTTCCCAGAGGTACCAGGGTTTTTGATCGCGGTTTGCTTTTATTGCCCTGAAAAGCCCGTAGTCGTTGATCCATCCCGACTGATCCTTCAGGAAATTCCTGTAAGCCATTTTATCCATGTTGTCGGCATAGCGGGTAAAAGCGTGGAAGGCTTTTTGCAACAAGGGCAGACGGGCCTGCTGAACGGCTTCAAACGCTATCTTCTCATTTGAAAAATGAGGAAGTTCGGCAAGATCGTCGGCATGCAGCAAACGCGCTTTAACCAGGAGGTCCAGGTCGATCAGGTTTGGATTTCCGGCATGTGCTGAGAAGCACTGATACGGTGAATCAGCATATCCAGTGGGCCCCAGGGGCAGAATTTGCCAGTATTGCTGTTTTGCCTTGACAAGGAAGTCAATAAAATCAAAGGCAGATTTCCCGAGTGTGCCGATGCCATATTTCCCCGGGAGAGAGGTTGGGTGGAGTAAAATTCCGCTTGATCGTTCGTTAAGCATTTCGTTCTAGTTTAATTAAGCGCTTGTTTGTATTGCATTCTAAGCTTTTTCGCGGATAAATAGCGCACTTGCTGCCGCAAGCAACATACTCACCCCGGCCATCACGATGCAGAGGATGGGATTGTCGGCAAAGAAATATTTCAGGATGAATCCGCTCAGGATCCCGCTTACAATTTGCGGGATGGTGATTGACATGTTGAACAAACCCATATACATCCCCATCCGTTTAGGCGGAATTGAACTTGCCAGCATGGCATAAGGCATGGCGAGGATACTTCCCCAGGCGATGCCGATGCCGATCATGGGAATGATGAGCATGTGCGGGTCATTGAATACCAGGAACGACAGCAATGACAATCCCCCGGCCGCGAGGGCCATGGCATGTGTCGTTTTCTTTGAAAACCGTTTTGCTACCACCGGCAGCATCAGCGCCACAATAGCAGAAACACCGTTGTATATGCCGAAGAGGATTCCAACCCAGTCGCCCGCACCCTGGAAAACAGCAGAATTGGGATCTGAGGTGCCGTAAAATTTGAGAGCCACTGCCGGGGTGGTGTAAACCCACATGGAAAAGAGGGCAAACCATGAGAAAAACTGGACCAGGATGAGCCTGATCATGATGGGTGGGATGACAAATTTCCCGTCCTTCTCTTTTGGGCTGTTTTCTTCAAGTTGCTCGGGAGGATATTCCGTTGTGGAAAAAACAGTCCACAGAATGGCGGCAAACAGCACAAACGCTCCCACATAGAAGGAGTAGGTGACATTATCCGGAACTAGTCCGTCGGCCCCGGCAGTTTTTGAAACACCCATCCAGTTCCCCAGGATGTAAGGGAGCCAGGATCCGATGATAGCCCCGATCCCGATAAGCAGTGTCTGCATGGAAAAGCCGAGGGTGTGCTGCGACTCCGGCAGTTTGTCGGCTACCAGCGCCCTGAAAGGTTCCATGGATATGTTGATGGAGGCATCCATGATCATGAGCAGTCCGCCGCCTATAAACATAGGGGCGATAAAAGAAGCAAGGTGCGGGGCATTGGGCATGAGGATCAGCGCGATGCTTGTCAGGAAAGCACCTGCCAGGAAATAGGGTCTCCTCCTGCCGAGCCTGCACCAGGTTTTGTCGCTCAGGTAACCGACGATGGGCTGAACGATCATGCCCGTAATCGGTGCGACCAGCCAGAACCAGCTAAGGTGGTGAACATCAGCGCCAAAAGTCAGTAATATCCGGGATGCATTGCCGTTTTGCAACGCAAAACCGAATTGAATCCCCAGGAATCCGAAACTCATGTTCCAAACCTGCCAGAAGCCTAGTGTGGGCTTTTCCTTCATCGTTTTAGAGAATTTTACCATTCAATGGCTCAAAAGTAAGAACTTTCTATTACTTTTATGGCCCAAATATGGCATATGATCCGAAATCTTTTATTAATCAGCAACTCTACCAACGCCGGTGAAGAATATCTTGCCTGGCCACGCACCCATATCAAGGACTTCCTGGCAGGATTCGGCGTAAGGAAAGTGCTTTTTATTCCTTATGCAGGTGTCAACCTTACTTCATCTGGTATTGAAAAGTCTTTTGACCTCTACGAGGACCGGGTGAAGAGGATATTTAAAGAGATGGGGTTTTCCCTGCATTCAATTCATCGTGAACCCAACCCTGTAGTTGCTGTGAACGAGGCAGAGTCAATTGTGATAGGAGGTGGCAACACGTTCCACCTGGCGCTGATGATGCAGGAATTCGGGGTGATGGAAGCTATCCGCAGGAAGGTTTTTCGGGGTATTCCCTTCGTTGGCTGGAGTGCCGGTGCCAATGTCGCATGCCCGACCATGAAGACCACCAACGACATGCCCATTTGTGAACCTCCCTCGTTTCATTGCCTGAAATTTGTGCCGTTCCAGATCAATCCGCATTACCTCGACGCAAACCCTGAGGGCCATGCCGGTGAAACCAGGGAGCAACGTATCCTTGAATTTTTAACGGTGAACCGCGACGCTACGGTTGTCGGGTTGCGTGAAGGGTGCCTTCTGAAAGTGGCAGGGGATACGATGAACCTGGTCGGAAACAGGTCATTGCGTGTTTTCCGGTTTGGAATGGAAGCCCAGGAATACCAGGCAAATGAAAATCTTGATTTCCTGTTGGTGTAAGGTTACATTCTGACAATCCGCACGATGCCCCAATGTTGTGATTTCGTGGTGGCCTTCAGGAAATAAATCCCCCGTGGCAAATTGCTTACGTTGATCGTCTCCGATCCGGAGCCTATATTGGCTTTGATCAGAACGGTCTGATTCAGGAAATTGATCAGTTCAATCCGGTCCATGTCATCCCTGGCTTCAACTGTGATGTAATTGCTTGCCGGGTTGGGATAAACACGGCTGATCAGTGAATTTTCTCCCATACCGACATCCCAGGCTGAGATGCTGTTTGATGTCACCACCCTGACCGGTTCACCAACAGCTGAATCGCCTTTTACACCGTGCGGGGTAACTTCAAAAACAAGCCATTTTCCGATGTCGAGCGTATCCACAACATAGGTGATCCTGGTGGCTGAATCAATGGCTGCAGCATTGGTGCCAGATGAATTGTTGCTGCGCAGCCACCGGTATGTTGAAATGCCTTCCGCGATTCCGTTTACGTTTTCGTAGGAATAAATCCCGCTCAGAACTTTTTTGTAAATCAAAAGTCCCTGTATGTTGACGTTATATACCCATGGTGGTGTTGGAACAGATGGGTTGAGGTCGTTAAAGAAACAACTGAAAATGTTGGGATTTTGGTTGGTAGTATCATGGAATGCATAACTTCTGCTTGGCTTTCCGGGTAATTCAGTTATGCCGGCGGCGCCTTTTATGAGGAACTTAAAGCTTAGGGGGCCCTGGTGGATCCAGGCAGTATCAATAAAAATATCCAGGTTATACACTGTGTCGCCATCTGTGTCAAACAAAACGTCGTTACCGCCAGATCCATTGAAATTTCCGGAAACAATAAGATAATCGGAGGAAGGGCTGAAATGTTGTGCCTTGACATAATATCCCATGTCGCATTGAAATGTCATCTGTCGTTTTCCGGGATTGTAATTGTCAAAGTCACTCGAAACGGTCAGAATGGTGTCGGGAATCCGCACCAGGCGCTCGGGCTTGTTGGCCAGTTCAGTCGTTCCGGGGTTTGAATTGACCCTGTATTTGTAATGCCTGACAGTACCGGGCATCACCAGGGTATCAATCCATGAATAATTGAATGAAGTCCCATTCCTGCTCATCAGGGCGTGTGTTGCCGGACTGGTAAGGGTATCAATAAGGAAAACGGAATCGGCGACTGGGTTGAAAGCCCCTTTCTGGGCTTCAAACTCCATATTTACAACGTAAGTGACAAGGTTAAGGGGTTCATTGTTCCACCATGCGTTCACGGTAACTGTGCCGGGTTTTGCCGTAAGCTGGCGGTTTACCGATTCATTCAGGGCATTATTGATGCGGAATTTGTAATGATAGGTGACACCTGAATCAAGGATGTCAAAGAGCAGGCCTGAATAGATGTTGCCAGGTCCGGGCACAAGCCTCATGGGTTCAATTCCATGGTCCATAACGATGTAAACATAATCAGAGTCAGCATTGAAGACGTGCTGGTTGATGGCTTTGGTCATATTCACGTTGAAGGAGACCGACCAGGTTGTATCAGGATGTGCAGCTTTGCCGCCTGTTGTAAAGAACAGCATGCATATGATGGGAATTACAAGCGTCACCAGCTTGAAATACCGGATGATGGCAGAACGAAAGAAGAAATTCATAGTGTTGGAATTTTGCTCAGGATTGCCTGCAAAGATACGAAAATTATCAAGGCTGGTTTACTCGTTCAAAGACCAGCGCGGTGCGGTTCGTATTATAAACCATCAGGTGGTGTGTTTCCGTTGCAGGATCAAAAACCGTTGTATACACCAGTTCGTCGTTTACCCGGTTGTGCCCTCCGAATTCGGTTCTGTCGGTATTGAGGATGATACGGTAATCACCAGGTTCAGGAACTGCAAACCTGTAATCGGGAACAGACTTGCTCACGTGGAAATTAAAAATAAAAACGAGCCCGCTGCGCCTGAATACAATGGTCTGGTTTTCACCGTCCATGTTCATCTGTTCGCCAAAACCTGTATTAAAAAGGTTGTAATCCTTCACCATGGCAATCATGGCATGGTCAAATGCTCCGAGGAATTTATACTTCAGGTCGGGGTTCTGCAGCAGCGACCACTGACGGCGGGCATACTGGAAACTCCAGTTGTTGCCTTCCCTTGGGAAATCAACCCAATCGGGGTGGCCGAATTCATTGCCAATGAAATTAAGGTATGCCTGGCCACCTATTCCGATCGTGATCAGCCTGATCATTTTGTGCAGTGCAATGCCCCGGTCGATAACATGGCTTTCATCCTTCCGGCTCATCTTAAAATAGATCTCGCTCTGCATCAGCCGGAATGCAATGGTCTGATCGCCGACCAGTGCCTGGTCGTGGGATTCGCAATAGGCAACGGTGTTTACATCGGGGAGCCGATCGGTCATCACCGACCACAGTTCATGGATATCCCAGTCTTCGTCTTTCTTTTCCTTCAGAACTTTGATCCAGTAATCGGGAATTGCCATCGCCAGCCTGTAGTCAAAGCCGATTCCCCCTTCATTGACCGGCCTGCAAAGCCCGGGCATACCGCTAACATCTTCGGCAATGGTAATGGCGTGAGGTTTTATCTTATGCGTGAGGGTGTTCGCCAGCTGCATGTAAATCAGGGCATCCCATTCTACTCCGTCTTTGAAGTAGCCATCGCGATCCCATACTTCACGGTATCCATGGTCAAAATACATCATGGAGGTAACGCCGTCAAACCGGAAGCCGTCAAAATGAAACTCTTTCAGCCAGTACTTGATGTTCGACAGCAGGAATTGCATTACTTCGCGCCTGCCATAATTGAAACATTTGGAGTCCCAGTGCGGGTGATTTCCGCGGTCGCCCGGATGAAAGTACTGGTCGTCAGATCCGTCAAACTGGTTGAGGCCTTCCATGGTGTTTTTGGCTGAGTGCGAATGCACCAGGTCCATCAATACGGCAATACCCTGTTCATGGGCTTTTTTAATCAGGTATTTCAGCTCTTCCGGGGTCCCAAACCGTGAAGAAACAGCGAAAAAGTTGGTTACATGATAGCCGAATGAACCGTAATAGGGATGTTCTGCAATGGCCATCAGTTGAATGGCATTGTATCCTGAGTTTTTGATGTAGGGGATCAGGTAATCGGCAAATTCAGCAAATGTGCCAACAGATTCCTGCTCCTGGGCCATTCCTACATGGCACTCATAGATAAGCAGTTCTTTCAGGTCGCCGATATCGAAACGGTCGTCCGACCAGTCAAAGGGGTGGGGCGGAGCCCAGTGCTGGCCCGAGAATCCCAGTGTGGCGGGATCCTGGATTACACGATGGATGAAGGCAGGGATTTTCTCATGCCAGCCGGCATCGGAATGAACCATCACCTTGACCCTGCTTTGATGCACAAATCGATCTTTATACTCTTCGTCCGGGAGGAAAATTTCCCACTGTCCGTATTTATTCGGGGTGAGCCGGTGAGAATACCGCTGCCAGTTGTTGAAATCGCCAAATAAATAGAGGTCCTGGGCTTTCGGGGCCCATTCGCGGTAAATCCATCCTTTACGGGCGCGGTCGTAGTGAAATCCATAGAACTGGTAGGCATTGGCAAATTCGCTGAGGCTTTTCCAGTTCTCCTCTATTTCAAACAACGTTTGTTTATACCTCGCGTACCGTGCGTTTATTTCATCCGCAACCGGTTCAAGCCAGGGATCATTCCTGATAAGTCCGAGTGGTTTTACCTTCTTTTCTTTCATACTTTAAAATAAAACCACTAAGGCACGGAGGGCACTCAGAAACACTAAGAACTACTTCATCTCAAAGATCCGAAATACCTTAGTGTTCCTCAGTGCTCTCCGTGCCTTAGTGGTAAAAAAATCAAACCAATAACGCTACGGCTACAATAAGTATAATCACCAGCGGCGTGATGAGCAGAACCAGTTTCCTGTCACGTGCAATATATTCATTCATGACATCAATCTGCCTCACACATTCCGGGTCGCCCGACTTATACTGCAGGGCGGCTTTGAATTCCTCCCTGGCCGACCTGAAAAGATCAATCTTTATGAAATTGGCACCCCGTTCTGTATGTTCCCTGAATTTCAGCTCTTCATGGGTAAGGTGTTCGTGTGTTTCTCCGTGATGTGACATAAGATATGTTTTTCACAAAAATACTCAATTAATCAATAAAAAAATGATTCAGATAAATGGATTTACGATTAAGGGACTGAGGGATTGCAGATTGAATTGTTTGATTGACGATGTACGATTGAGTGCTGCTAATCGTAAATCTGAAATCTTTAAATTCAATCTGCAATCCCTCATTCCCTCAATCCCTCAATCGTAAATCCTTTGCTTTATCTACTTGAACTTATACGTTAGCCCTACGCCCAGCATCTCCTTAAACTGGGTCCGCGGTCCGGCGGCTTCATCCGGGGCAGTTTTGATCATGACATCGTCGTCGTAGATCAACTGGGTCTGGACGGAAGCTGCAAGCCACTTGTTTACTTTCAGGCTGAGATTAACACTCCAGTTTACATCAATGTTGCCGAACTTATGCAGATAGTCGGTAAACAGTTCAAGCGAGGAGGTGATGTTGATGTTTTTGGCAAGGTCCTTGTTTAAATAGGCACGCAAGTACGGACCTAATTCGCCGCGCATTTTTTTGCCAGGTTCCACACCAAAAGAACCTGAATCAGACAGCGCCTGGTCGTTCACAAAAGTGAACCTGGCCGAACCGGGGGAGAGGTAAACATAGAACCAGTCAACCGGGGCATAAGTAATTCCCAAACCCGCCACCAGGTAACCGGGAGCCATGAACGTTGAGATAACCGTACTGTCGTCGGGCGGGTTGAATCCTTCGGAGAACTGGGTGCGAAAGGTTGCCAGGGCAGTGACGTACCACTTTTTATGCAGTTCATATCCATAAGCAGTGGTGAGTTCTATTTTATCATTGGTTTTGTTGTACTTGGCATCACTGCCTTTCCCCTGGATGTTAAAGCCATAGCCGAGGTCAATGTTGTTTCCCCAGACATGCCTGCCATTTTTGTAGTTGGCTTTAAAATTGACCCATGCAACGAGGCCGAGTGAATTTTCACCGCCGGAAGCCCAGTTTGAAAAGGCAGCTTGCGTAAACTGGAGAGATCCTGTTCCCTGGATAAGCCAGTGTTTGTTAGCTGAGTCTGACGGTACTTCAGACATTACTTCATGTTTTACTTTTGAAATCTTCTCTCGGTCCTGGGCTGAAACAAACACGGCGAACAGGAGGAAAAACAGCGCAATTGTAGTTTTTTTCATTTCTCTTATGTTTTATGAGTTGAATTATTTTTTGAGCAGATCCCTTATCTCGGTAAGCAGTTCCTGGTCCTTTGTAGGTGCAGGAGGTTCTGAGGTAACTTCTTCTGTCTTCTTCCTGTTTAACTTCATCACAGCCTTCACCATCATGAAAATGGCAAATGCAACAATGGTAAAATCAACCAGGGTCTGGATAAAAATACCATATTTCAGCGTAACAGCTTCTTTGGCAACTTTTCCGGTTGCAGGGTCCATCACAGCTTCCCGCAATGTAAATGCAAGGCTTTTGAAATCCATTCCACCTACAAGTACACCAATTGGCGGCATGATGATATCATTCACAAGCGAGCCGACAACTTTACCGAAGGCAGCTCCGATAATTACACCGACAGCGAGGTCAATCACGTTGCCACGCATCGCAAATTCTTTAAATTCCTGGACTATTTTCATTTTTGTGGATTTTTAAGCGTGCAAAAGTAAAAATTAAAGGGCAGACATGCAAATGTTGGGGTAGGACGGGTGGACAGGTGGACGGGCGGACAAGCGGACAGGCGGACGAGTGGACGAGTGGACAAGTGGACAAGCGGACAAGCGGACAAGCGGACAAGCGGACGAGTGGACGAGTGGACAAGCGGACAAGCGGACAAGCGGACAAGTGGGTGGATGGGAGGATTGGCCGTACATGGGTAGAACGGAATGGAGCAGTGGATGAGCGTTCTTTTTGAACTATATGCTGCTATGCAGGGGGAGAGAGAAGTAGAAGGCTGCTCCTTTGTTTTCTTCGCCTTCCGCCCATACCTCACCGCCATGGCGGTGAATAATGCGCCGAACCACTGCGAGGCCGATCCCTGCACCTTCGTATTCCATGGGGCTGTGGAGACGCTGAAATATGACAAAAAGCTTATCCAGATAGGCCATGTCAAAGCCGATCCCGTTATCCCTGATACAATAGATGCATTTATCCCCGACTGTTTCAGAAGAGATGGTGATAACTGCTTTTTCCTTTTTTGAACAGAATTTGATTGCATTGGAAACCAGGTTGGTCCATACCTGGCGAATCATAAACGGGTCGGCTGGTACGTTGCAGATATCTTCAACGTGTATGGATAGTTTGTCATCGGGTATCTCAACGGTCATGGCATAGCAGATTGAATTTACCATGTCTTTCATGTCCAGTGACATGCAGAATAATTCCTTTTGACTTAGCTGGGCGAATTCAAGCAGGTATTCGATCAGGTCGCCCATTTTCAGCGAATTCTCATGGATTATGGAACACAACCGCCGGCCTTCTTCGTCAAGTTTTTCTGCATGATCTGCCAGGAGGATATTGATGAACCCGTGGATTCCTCTCAGCGGGGCGCGGAGGTCGTGTGAAACAGCGTAGGTAAATGATTCAATTTCCCGGGTTGCTGCAGCCAGCTGGGCGATATGCCCGTTGGTAAACCGTGCATGCATGTCGCACAACTGCCGTTCCTTTGAATTGGGTTTCACGGCCTGGTTAGGTTCCTCCGTGTTACGAGATTCATCACTTTTGTGAAGGCTATTCATGGCCATCCGGCAGTCGTCCATATTGAGAAATGACCAGATACATTGAATAGCAGACCCGGTGCTATCCCTTACCACGGAAGCAGACCCCAGCGTAGGAATTGTAGTACCGTTCTTTGCCGAAACGGTCCATTGCCTCCATGCCGGCCCAATGGTTTGCGCGTAGGATATTGCATCTTTCCCGGGGGAATTACCCGGCACCAGGAACGACATTAAACCACCCCTGGAAGCATCCTGGGCAGTCCAGCCAAGGACGGTCTCACAGTATCGGTTCAGGGTGTATTTTTGTTCCTGGACATCCCAGGTGATCAGCATGATGGGAATGTTTTCGTGAATCGCTGGAATATCCGCACAAACACTGGTGATGGTACTGCTCATAGTCAATGCCTCCGGTTAGATGAAGAATACTTGGAATTTCGTACAACTTGGGGTTGAGGAGATGGGGTCAGCATTGTTGCCATTTTGATATTTCAGGCAAATGAAATTGACAATTTATTTTGACAAATATATAAAATAAACCAAACAAATATATAAAAATGTTTTTTCCTCCTGGTTGGGTGCAAGTGTGTAATTTTTATTTCCATGGAATACGATTATGATCTGCCTGGTTTGGAATTCAGAGCCTGTTAAAATTCAAAATTTGGTTGTATCCCTGGTTATACGCCTGTCCCGCAGGTAAAATATGTTGGCAGAAGTCTAATGATTACAAAGCTATCTCGTCTCTTACCGGACGAACGGGTATGTCATGCCTTTGTTTTTCATTTCCCTAACATGAAAAATATTTGTTATATTTGTCAAAAAATCCCAAAACCATAACTAATGATACGAAAACTACTTGTAACGGCTATTTTCAGCTTATTGTTGCTTGCCGTGAGGGCACAAAATATGCCGATTCGCCCGACCGAAGTCATCACCGGCACCTACCTTGGGTTAAGTAAACCATTGCGTGACCTTCCGGCCATGACAGCTGAAGAATTTCACCAGTTGGAGTTGAAAGGGCTCAAGCGCACCCTGAACAAGGATCTGAAAAATCGTTTTTTCCCGTTTTCGGAAACAGCCTTGCCCAAAGGGGCTGATCCTGCATGGCAGAATTTCATGGGTTCCACTTTAGGGAACAAAACACCTGTTGTGAATTTTGACGGTCAGACTTCCCCATATTTCCCCCCCGATTGCAACGGTACGAGCGGGCCGAATCATTTCATGCAGACTATCAACTGCGTTTACGCTATTTATGATAAATCCGGAGCCATTGTGGCAGGACCCACAAACATGAACCTCCTGTTCGGCAATGTACCGGGTGCCAACCGCAATGACGGCGATCCCATTATTTTGTATGATGATGTGGCCGACCGCTGGGTTGCCACCGAATTTTCAATTCCGTATACCGGGACGAATTATATGCTGATGGCTGTTTCAACCACCAACGATCCTACCGGAACATGGCACCAGTATTCATTCCCGGTTGCTTCGATGCCCGACTATCCCAAGTTCAGTGTATGGCGTGACGGCTATTATATGGGCGACAACAACTCCGGTGGCAATGATATCTATGTTTTTCAGCGTGAACAAATGCTGACAGGAGGCACTGCACAGGCCATCGGGTTTAACAATGCATGGCGGCCCACATCCATCGACGGTTTCATGTGCGTACCGCCGATTGATAATGATGGCCCGCTGGCCCCGGCAGGAACCCCGGGCATGTTTATTGCCTTCAACGACGATGCACTGGGTGGAGGAACCGACCAGTTATGGCTTTATGAACTCACGGTGGACTGGACTACCCCAACCAATTCCGCATTTGTGCGTAGCCAGCAACTGGATGTTGAACCATTCAACAGCAATTTTGGAAATAACTGGAACAATATTGAACAGAAAGGAACGAGCCAGCGTGTAGACGGTATCCCGCAGGTGATCATGAATGTGCCGCAATACCGGAATTTTGGCGATTACCAGACTATTGTGTGCTGTCAGACAGTCAATGTTGACGGTGTGCGCCACGCAGGGATCCGCTGGTATGAACTGAGGAAGACAACAGGAACCTGGTCTGTAAGGCAACAGGGTACCTATGCCCCGGATATCCACAGCCGTTGGATGGGAAGCATCATGCTTAATGGCTCAAACGAGATTGGACTGGGCTATTCTGTTTCCAGTACAACCATGAATCCCAGTATTTTCTTCTGCGGACAGTCAGCAGGAGCATATGCCAGTGCCAATGGGATCCTTGATATTGCGGAGGATACCATTTATTTAGGTTCAAACTCACAAACAGGAGCCAACCGTTGGGGAGATTATGCACAACTCTCCGTTGATCCGGCAGATGACAAAACATTCTGGTTCACCACGGAATATATCGGAAGCGGTGGCAGCCGTAAAACCAGGATCGCATCTTTCAAGTATAATTTTGCTCCGGTCGTAACAACCTTGCCTGCAACCTCCGTAGCTGTTTCAACCGCTACACTCAACGGAACTATAAATCCCAACGGTATTCCAACAAACTATCATTTTGAGTACGGCAACACGCCCGGAACGATGACCTTTTCAACTCCGGCTGTTTCAGCAGGGGCAGGTTCAGCCAATGTGAATGTCAGTGCGGATGTTACCGGTCTGTTGAGCGATACCAACTATTTCTATAAAATTGTTGGCGAAAGTACCGGCGGAACCGTGTCAGGTTTGAAAATTAAATTTACAACCCTCGTTGCACCATTCATGGCTGTAACGCCACCTAACCAGAATGCCCCGGCCGCTGACGGAAATACTGACTTCATCGTTTCTTCCAACACCACCTGGGTGGTTGAAAGTGATGCCGCCTGGTGTACAGTTACAACATCAGGGGTCAATAATGATACCATCAATGCTGTCTATACTGAAAATGTTGAAGTCTCAGGCAGGGTTGCCCATATCACCGTAACAGGTGCCGGCGTTGGCAGCCAGGTAGTTACTGTAACCCAGGAAGGTGCTGCACCTTTGCTGTCAGTCAGTCCTCCAAATCAGAATGTTGGCACTCCTTCAGGCCTGACCCAGTTCGAAGTATTATCAAATACGACCTGGAATGTTCTTGACGATGTTACATGGTGCACAGTGACGGCAGCAGGCACTAACAATGGGACCATTGCGGTGAATTATGATGAGAATACATCAATCACCCCAAGAACCTGCAATATTTCAGTGACAGCCCCCGGGCTGCCTTCAGTAACAGTTACAGTGATACAGTCGGGTGTTCCGCTCATTTTATCCGTAACGCCGCCTAACCAGAGTGTATCCTCCATGTCTGGCACAACTGCTTTTACGGTCACGTCCAACACCAGCTGGAGTGTTACTGGAAATGCATCGTGGTGCACCTTTATGCAATCAGGCTCAGGGAATGGCACCATCGTGGCCGATTTTACCCAAAACACTGCTGATCAGCCGCGCGTGGCCAATATTGATGTTAGTGTTTCCGGGCTTCCGGTGCAGACTGTCACTGTTACACAAGCCAAATCAAGTATTGGAATTGATGAAACAGCCGGGAATGGCATCCGGATCTATCCGAACCCCACCTATGGAACCTTCAAGATAATACCCGAGCAGGTTGATGGCCTTGCAATGGAGGTTACCGTTCAGGACCTGAGTGGCAAAGTCATTCTTCAACGTGAATTCAAAGGCCAGAAGGAATACCAGGTTGACCTGTCTGCTGCCTCGCAGGGTACATACCATGTAATTGTAAAAACACAAAGTAGCATACTAGTAAAGAAACTGGTTGTTATCAAGTAAGCAGGATCAATTATAGTTTTGCAGATGTGCTGTTAAGTATTCGTGCTAAATTCTATCAAATATTCAGGTAGCACAGAAACGAATAGATTAAATTAATTTTGACTTTAACAGTGCTTGAATCTCTGGAAAACCCATCTCTTTGGCATAGGCTGATGGAATGAATGCTCCAATGGAAAAGCAATATGTAGTTGTATATATACCATTATCGGTTTTCTCTTTCCGCTGTTTAATAACGAATGCTCTGCCCCAGCCATGACTTGTGTTTAGCAGTGCCTGCACAATTTCTATATTACCGCTTTCTATGGCATAATACATGGCGTTTTTTCCTTCCACATTTGTTATGCACATTGTCTTTCTGTTAAGAGATGTTCCGTGTGCAAATTCGTTGAGGTTCACTCCTTTTTCTATAAGAAATTTCACAGCTTCGAGATGATTGTTTGATGCCGCCCACATCAGAGTGGTTATCCCTTTTAAATTTTGCCCTGTGGTTATGTCATCCACAGAAAATTCATCGTTGATGTTCGCACCTTTGGAAAGAAGTGCTTCCATCACATCAATCTGACCGTTGCCGGCAGCAATCAACATCGGTTTACCGTAGAGAATAGATTCTATCTTAATGTCGGCTCCGTTATTAATCATAGCAACAATTACTTCGGATTGTACAATAGCAGGAATCACAACAAGTGACTCCATAAGAGGTGAGTTTTTTAACTTATTTTTTAAATTGATGTCAACTCCTTTGCTTACTAAATATTTTACGATTTCTTCAGGTGAAGCCATCTTGCTTTCATCTGAATTTTTATACCAGTCTGGAACAGGCATTCCGTATTTATCCAAAGCGTCAGCATTAACTTTATTTGATATAGCACGAGCTTTTTTGCTTCTGCCTGAAGTTGCAAAATCACCTAAAAGATTTGAGCCGGAAATGCTATTTATCATATCAGTCTTCCCCCCTTTTTCTACAAGCATTTTCATACAGTCCAGACAATTGGTGCCGGTTACTAAATTCGTCATTGCATAATTAACGACTGGAGGGGATGACTTCATGGATTTAACGATACCCTCCCATGTTTTTATGAGGTCTTTGTTTCCACTCTTGCCTTTTGCTTTTTCGTCATCAACCATTTTTTGAAACTGAGCAGAAACTTCTGTAACTGCAGGCTTGTTGGGGTCGGCGCCTGCGTCAAGCAATGCTTTGATTACTTCCGGCGAGCCATAAAGGCATGCATTCACAAGCGGAGGATAGGCCCCTGCATTTACTTTGGCACCTTTTTCAATAAGGTAATTTACTACATCGACATAAAAAATAGAAGCAGAAATAACGGCACCATCCCCATAATTTACATCAGCTCCTTTGTCAATTAAAGATTTTACTTCAGCAAGATTACCAGATTTGCATGCTTTAACCAAGTCATCGTTGGACTGTGCGTGTGTGATTGCTCCAAAACAGATCGAAGCAAATAATAAAAAGAGTTTTTTTTTCATTTTGAATGTATTTGATTTTTATGCCTACTTTTTATCGGATTCTCGGCTATTCCGTTTGTTGTAAATTTTCAAATCTGAATTATACTTTAATACAAAAACCCCTGGATGGTCTCGTTCTCTTCTCTGCTCGTCTCGCTGATTCTTGATTTAAATTAGTGCACATCATTACGAACGATAAAATATACTAATCCGGTTTTAACCGGATATTCAACACTTGATGCACATAAACAGCAAACAACAGGGATCTTACTTTTTTACGTTAAAAACAGTTGAAATTTCTTTCAACTGTGTGTTCAGGCATTTTAAAGTATCGTAACTGGTGAGGCTATCAATTCTCAACTGTCGTTTCCCGAGCAATGTACTGAAATAGCTGCTGGTTTTCTGAATTACAATCTTCAGTGAATCAGCAGCTCTTTTAGTTTGAATCTGTTCAGATGATACTTTTTGCATATTGTGTTGCAGCCATTTATATGCCGGCAGTGTAAATGGAGTAATTTTAAACCGGTCAACCCCGATCCTTACTTTACATTTACTGATGGAATCAATCAATTCATTCGTTTTAGCCGAATCCAGCTCCCCGCCGGCATAGCGGAGATTAACCAGGTTTTCCAATGCGGCCAGCTGTGATGGATCAATCACAGAGTCACTAAGTACATAATTTGAATAGTAGTCAAGTTCGTCTGCGACCATTTTAACCTCAATGTCGGGATTATCCAGGATGATGGAAAAGAACTGCTTCAGGTTCTGTTCTGCATTTTTTTTCGCTATGGCAAGTATATCGCTTGAAAGCGCTTGGGCCATGAGGGAATCCAGGCAAGCTTTTTTCACCATCTGAAGGATGGCAGGGTTATCGGCTCTGTGGTTCACATCCACAATTTCAAATCCCTTGATGCCCAGTTCAGGGATCAGCCATGGGTTGATGTCGCACGAAAGAATCTCCGGCGTCATACCAACAAAAACGATCCGGTTTCTGAGCGTATCAACCCGGATATTCCTTCCATCCAGCTTGTCAAAGCGAAAACCTGCACTTACCTTCCCCCGGCCAAGCAGGATCAGTTGTGGTTTCCTGACTTTAGCCTTTTTGTAGTCCTTCCTGATCTGCGATTCGGCCTCTTTATAGATATCCGAAAGATAATCAGTTTCATCGCCCAGCGCTTCTATTCCTGATTCAATGACGAGGCGCCGGAACAGGGGTTTGAAAAAATTTACTTTCAGCTTGTTTCCGAGTTTGTCTTTGTATAAGCTGAAATATGAATTTCCGGAATACTCATCCATGATCGCGTTGAATTGTTTACGCTGATCACCCTGTTTTTCTAAAGCCAGAAGATCATACACCCGCAACTTAAATGATGAATCCAGGGTACGGATCTCCTGTTTCATCCGGTTTATCTCATCATCCTGTGTTACCTCAACGAGTGTTTGATATGAAGAGATGACCTCCCCGTAAAAGTCAGCTGTGATCAGTTCTCCGATATCCCTGATTTTTTTTACATGCGCGGGTGTGTCCTTTAATGTGAGTTTATTGCTGACCAGTATGCCAAAAGGATCGAAATAGGCAAAAACAATTACAGCCGCCACAACCAGGAGAACCTGGATGATAAAGGAAGTGCCGGAAGAGAGCCATTTTATCATTTGGGGTCGGTTAAATTAACTTTTGCGATCAACGGACCTTTCCGAAAATGGATGTATATCTCGGCATACCCCAGGCTCCTGAGCAATGATTCCATCATCTGGCGTGTTTTTGATTCAGTAGATTCTGTAATCCCCATATATGGTAGCTGGGCCCTGATCTCCAGCTCAGCCATCCTGTAAAATTCTTCCATGTCGCTGATGCTGATCCTTGCAAAAAGACCATTGTCTAGTAGTGTTGAATCAATCCGGAACCTTGAAAACGGATATGAAAAATTGATCACCTCCACAGCTGGAAGCATGATGTCAATCTGCTTTCCGCTTATTTTAACATCCTCCTTGCTCAGTTTTTTCAGGTCAATCCCGGCTTTGATTCTTGCCTCTGAATAACATACAATACGCGCCTGGTCAAGTGTGAAGAATTTCAGGACCATCTTTTTTTTGTTCCCGATGACGATTTTTTCAATCACGGTCTCTGTGGTGGCAAGTTTTGCGGCATCTTTGATCTTTGCAACGGTAAAATATCTTTTGTCCTTGCACGAAAGCAGGATAACACAGCCAAGAAGCAGAAGCAGGATATTTACCTTTCTCATCATGAGGAATGGGTTCGGAGTGAATGGTTAAATAGTACCTGTTGATGACTGATTGTCCTGATCGGGCAGAGCACTCGCCTGTTCCTGAGGTAATGCAGGGGCAGCCTCCTTTTTGGCTTTTGGAGAAACCAGGGTTTCAAGCGATTTCCCTCCAAAATAGAATGCGATCATCATCAGGAAAGCACTTTTAAAAAAATCAAAATAGTCAACAAAAACCTGGTTGTCTTTCAAAACATTATTTCTCCCGAGTGAAGCAATGAACAGGGCAAGACCTCCGACCAGGATCGACAGGGCAATCGTTGCCCTTACAGTTCCCGAAGGTAGTCCGAGTGATTCGCCCTTTTCAGGATTGGAAACCTGGGTTGCCACAGAAGGGTCGGTGTTGCCTGAATTTTCAATTTTTTGCCAGTCACGGTCGGTCAATCCAAGGTTTACATTATAGAAATAGATTGCCCAGGAGTAGTAAACCACCATGATGGCGATCCAGATGATGACAAGTCCGATGCCCACTACTGTGAAGATATCCAGTTGCGGTTTGCCTGCGAAAAAACAAACCAGCAATGCGACGAGCAACAGGCCAAAGATGATTTCAATGGTCAGGGTGATCACGAAAAAGTATTTTTGGATGGTATCCTTATTTTCGGTTTTGCCGTCCTTCTCATTTTCGTTCATAAGCGCTGTATTCTAAGGTGAATAAATAAATCAAGTTTCATGGTATATGACAGGGATCAATGATTTTTTACAACTGTTGATCCGGGTGCCGGTTTCGTTGGGTTATGCTGGATTTTTTCCCGGAACCACTGTTCGATGATTGCTGACAGCCGTTTTACCACGCCAATTACAGGTGCGGCCAGGCCAACAACCCATAGCCAGGTGTGGTTAACCAGGTCAGGACGCTTCACATAAAGGATGATGATAAACGTGATGATGGCGATAAAGAGTAAAATTGTGATCCTTCTCATAGGACTATCCGGTTGAAAACATATTAATTGTTAAACAATTATATCAAGTCCGAGGTTTTTCAACGGAGGACTTGAAAAAACGTTCATTGACTCTGCCGGGAGCAATCTGTTTCTTGCGCTGATCCAATGATCACGCTGTTCCCCGTACTTATCCTTCACTTTTTGTTCATTGAGGTTGTTGATCTTGCCCCAGTGGAAGGTATACGGAATTCCTCTTGCATCCAATTCGTCCCATACAGCGCGGTAAAAATTCCAGGTCTGGTCGGACTGAACGCCGTCAAGTTCGACCACACAGGTGGGTGCGAACCTGGTAAAAGCCAGTGTTGCATCTGACTGTTTGACAAACCGGTAGGCAAAAACACCGGGAAAATGGGCGTTATCGTTCAACTGTAGAAGGATATCATTCACTGTAATCACGTCTTTGAGCTGGATTCCCATGGCTGTGCTTAACACCTTCCCCCGTGTATCGGTATTCGTAAAGATCTCCCCTGATGTGCCGGTCCAGGATGATGGCTTTAATTGTCCTTTGATCAGCGTGTTCACTAAGATGGGTATGGCAGCCGGAACAAAGTCGGTCAGCAAGCCAATATAGGCAGGGGCATCATCACCCGGACCGGCCTGGTTGGGTGTATTTCCCGGGGGGAAATAGGGCTCCGCATATTTTCGTTTATACATGGTGGTTACAAAGGCACCCGCTTTTAGATCATATTGATTGATAAGCACCTGGAAATGGAACGGAATTTCACTGCCATGGGGGAGGGGTGCATTTGTAAAATCAAGTGTCTCCATAACATGTTTCAGGGAGTCGTTAAATGGAACGAGTTGCCTGTATCCTTCCAGCAAGTATTTTTCTTCCGTTTCTATCATAACCCCGTGAACAAACCCAAAGCTGCCAATACCTACCAGTGCTGCATTGAACAGTTTGTCGTCGCGGATTATTTCTGTATTCAGATTTGCTATGAAGGTATCAGAAACAACCGGCCGGGATGCTCGTTCAAGCCAGACATGCCGCTGGGGACTGATGATGATATGCAGTCCGGCAACGAAATCCTGGGTGGCGCCAAAATTGAAAGCTGCTCCATGTGTTCCTGTCGCGATGGCCCCGGCAATTGTTTGACCGTTGCTTGCCCCGGAGGTTTTAAGAGATCTGCCATGAACTTCCAGGTAACGGTTTAGTTCCTGAACCGAATTTCCGCATTGGGCAAACAGCAGCTGTTCCCGATTGCCGGAATACCGGGTTGATATGCTTGTGGAGGAAATGGTAAACAATATATTCATCCCCATTGTATTCACAAGCCAGCCATCGGTGGCTGCAATGTCGGAAAACGACCAGCATCCTCCGAGCGCCCGAAGTGTTTTTCCTTCGTTGATCGCCTTTCCAATCAGGGTTTGAAGGGCCCCCACGGTTGCATTGTAATCCTGTAGTATGTTTCCGGAGTCACCGTTCAGAATGGTGAAAATATCCGCTACCGGTTGGGTAAACGTTTCATGCCTGTTTATCCAGGATTTATCTCCGGTTGAAATCACTTGTGGCTGAGTCGCCATATTCGCTGTTTTTTAAGAATTTACATTTTTCCACTTACTGCATACGAATTTAAATCATCTGTCTTTAGTCCTGTCCTCCTCATCGTCACCCGTCACCCGTCACCCGTCACGCGTCACCCGTCACCCGTCACCCGTCACGCTCACATTCCCCCAACAACCTGGCAGGGCTTGTGGCATTTCCACTCTACCGTAACCGGACAAACGATCCCCAGGGTACCTACGGTAAGCAAACTGTTCGCAAATGTGGTCGAAACACGCACCTCATCAATACCTCCGGCGGTGCAATCAGGAACAGTAAATTGCTGCGGTGCGTTCACTGCTCCCCACCAGTACGACCAGAGAACTTTTTTATGATATTGCACGGAAGCCGGATCATTGACCGTATTTAAAACACGATAATGGTAACAGCTTTGCAGCGAAAAGGAGATCACCAGGATCAATACGAATTTGAATGAGGTTATAGCGGAGACTGGTTTTGTATTCATGTTTGTAAGTATTAGAGCGCCAATTCAATTTTGTTTTGCTGTTCGGTCAATAAGCAGGAAAATGTAAATTGCCGGCATGACGAGGATTACCATGAGGCTCATCCAGTCGATCCGGTGCTGTGAATTCCAGGCATTGATCAGATCACTTCCATGACTGTACAGTTGCTGGAACATCAGCAGGATAAAAAACCAGATGAACCAGCGCGGACGCTTAAGCAGGAAATAACCCGTAAAGGCATTGATTCCAACGAAAAGCAGGTTGCGCCATACCGGAGATTCATTGACACTGACAAATACAGCAACGAGGTGATAGGCAGCCGAAATGAAAAAAAACAGTGCGAAAATGATGAATAGTGCTTTGTATTTCATGTGGCAGCCTGTTTTTGCTTTGATAACGGAAGGATAACCCCTGCCAGCAATGCAAGCAGGACCGGCAACAATGCCTGTATGAACTGGCCAGCCTGAAAGTAGGTGATGACGGCCAGGATTCCCCAGATTAAAATAAGGTAAACGGTTACTTTTCTGGCTTTGGGGATGAGGAGAGGAATGCCGAGTCCTATTTCAGCGATCCCGATTGGGAAACGTGTCCAAAGCGGAAATCCCCAACCTTCAAGTTTTCTGACCATTGATTCGGAACCGGCAAGCTTTGCAATCCCCACATAAATGAAGATTGCTGCCACGACCACCGCAATTATCCATATGATGATGTTCTTTGTTTTCAATGTCATAACGATCGTATTTATGTTTGACTGACCGTTGATCCGTATTTAGCGGATTCAACGACATTACGATGCGGAAAACAGCAGGGTGCAGTGTTGGATAGTTTTGGCAAAGGAAAATGCCGGGAGATCACAATTGCAAATATAATGCAATTATTAAGAAATGGTTTAAATAAACCTAAAAATTTCTATACAAAAATATTTCAGTTGCCTTTGAACGCAACCTGATTCTGTTTCATGCTCTTGAAACTGACCATTTTACTAGCCTGCTCATCCCACAAACGATAGGTTAGTGTTTTGAAACTGGCCCGGAAGGTGAGGGGTTTAATACTGCTGAAAAGTGCATTTTCACGATGACACTTTGAAAGTTTATAATTGGGAATCATGGGGCTGAGGTGATGAATGTGATGAAACCCGATGTTTCCTGAGAAAAACTGCAGAATCCGCGGCAGTTTATAATATGAACTTCCTTCCATGGCCATCCTTTTATAATCCCATGCATCTGTTCTGGCCCAGAAGATCGGGTTGAACTGGTGTTGCACATAAAACAGCCAGAACCCAATGATGCCGGCAACCGAAATGATGGGAAGCTGTATGAGAACAAATGCCTTGAACCCGATCAGAAAGCTCATTAATGCAGCAAAAATGACGAGACCAGCATTGGTTGCATAAACTCCCATTTTTGCCTTTGTGCTCATGGTTTTCCGGGTGAACCGGTTCACGATCACAAATACCAGGAAGGCCCCGATTCCGAACATGGTGATGGGGTGACGGTAAAACCGGTATTTGATCCTGGTCCATTTTGAACTGTCGCGGTACTCTTCAACAGTCAGGGTCCATACATCACCCACATCCCGCTTGTCGAGGTTTCCGGCCGTTTCATGATGGATATAATGCTCGTGCGACCAGCTGAAGTAGGGGGTGAAGGTCAGGATGCCGATAAAAAAACCCACTGCATCATTCATCCGGGACGTTTTAAAAAATGCTCCATGTCCGCAGTCATGGTAGATGATGAACAGCCGTACAAGAATGCCTGCTGCAGGAAAGGAAAGTCCAAAGGTGATCCACCAGGATATGGAAAGACTTTCATACATCAAAAACCAGGCTAAAGAATAAAGGAAAAGGTTACCGGAGAGTTGCCACCAGCTTTTAACGGCATCGGGGCGGTTGTATTTCGTTACTATTTTTATCCAGGAGGTGTTTGATGTTTCACTTTGATTGTTGAGTGAAGCCATCGAAAATCAGTATTTGTGAATATTGATACAAAGGTACGATATATTTTGATTGAAAGCTTGTTGAGATTAAATAAAAATAACCTGTGTGGTGATAAATACCTTGCTAAATCCGCTCCGTAGGAGCGAGATATTGGTAGCATATGCACGTCCGCGAACAATTCGCTCCGTAGGTGCGAAATTATTTTTCTGAGCGCAAATCCAGGGAATATTGATAATGAATTTTGAATTTTGAAGTCTGTTCAATCAATCATTGTTTATCATCAAAACAACATGCATTTAACATGTTTGTACAATAAAACACGTATAATTCACATAGAAACTTAGAGGAAACTTAGGGGAATTTCATCGGGATCTTAGAAAAGACTTAGAGGAGAAGGAACATTTTGGATTTTGTAATCAGGCTCATCCCGGTGGATGGCATTAATATGTTCCTGCTTAACCGGATTACCGGCAATATGTAAAACAAAATTTTGTGATTCCGGCGCGATTCGAACGCGCGACCCACAGCTTAGAAGGCTGTTGCTCTATCCAACTGAGCTACGGAACCATTTTCAGCGTGCAAAATTAACAAATTTTAAGTTTTGAACAACTGTAAAGGGAATTGGGGGAAAGATTAATTTTGTGGGGTGAGCGGGTATGCGGGGGAACGGGCGGACAAGCGGACAAGCGGACGGGCGGACGGGTGGACAAGCGGACAGGCGGACAAGCGGACGGGCGGACAAGCGGACGGGCGGACAAGCGGACAGGCGGACAAGCGGACGGGCGGACAAGCGGACGGGCGGACAAGCGGACAAGCGGACGAGCGGACGGTGAATAGTGAAGGTTTTCCTGTATTCCTTGCATTCTTTGCATTCCATTCATTGTTTGCATTGCTTGCATTATATTCATTGTTACATTGTTTTCATTCCATTACAAGATGAGAATTCTCCAGGATAAAGCGGTGCTCGTGGTGATTGACTTCCAGGAAAGGATATTTCCGGCGATTAATGAACATGAAATGCTGAAGAGGAATGTGCCGCTGCTGATTGAAGGGATGAAGGCACTTGGGGTGCCGGTCATTGTTACTGAACAGTACGTAAAAGGTCTTGGGCCGACCATTGCTGAGATAGCTGAGAAACTTGAAGGCATTGCGCGCATTGAAAAAGCTTCATTCAGCTGTTGCGACGAACCGGGTTTTATGATGGAACTTGCCTCGTCGGGGAAGGACCAGGTGATCATCACGGGGATTGAAAGCCATGTATGTGTGTTGCAGACGGTGATCGACCTTCAGCAGAACGGGTATCACCCGGTGGTGGTGGAAGACTGTATATCATCAAGAAAACCCAACGATAAAAAGATTGCCATTGAACGGATGCGGAAGGAAGGAGTAACCATAACGACATACGAAGCCATTTTGTTTGAGCTTCTAAGGTACTCGGGAGGGGAGACGTTTAAGGCGATATCAAGGCTGGTGAAATGAACTAATAAACTTGTCTCAAAAGACATTTATATATTTTAAGCGCAGAGACGCAGAGACGCAGAGAAGATTCAACTATAACATAATCAATAACAAAATCCTCTGCGACTCTGCGCCTCTGCGGTGAAAAAAAACTTTTGAACATCCTCATTGCATGTGTTAAAAACAACAGGGTTAAATGTCAACTGAAGAAACGACGAACGGAGAAAGTCCGGAACTTGAATCAGGAACGCTGAAAGAGACGGTTCATCTCTCACAGATGTACCAGAGCTGGTTCCTGGATTATGCGTCTTATGTGATCCTGGAAAGGGCGGTGCCGGAGATTACCGACGGACTGAAACCGGTTCAGCGGAGGATTCTTCATGCCATGAAGGAGCTTGACGACGGCCGTTACAACAAGGTGGCCAACATCATCGGCCATACGATGAAATACCATCCGCACGGGGATGCATCCATCGGTGATGCGCTTGTTCAGCTTGGCCAGAAAGACCTGCTGATCGACTGCCAGGGAAACTGGGGAAACATCCTTACCGGCGACAGTGCGGCAGCACCCCGGTACATTGAGGCACGGCCTTCCAAATTTGCCCATGAGGTGCTGTTTAACCATAAAACGACCACATGGCAGGCTTCCTACGACGGACGGAATAAAGAACCTGTTTCATTGCCGGCGAAATTCCCGCTCCTCCTTGCCCAGGGCGTGGAGGGGATTGCTGTTGGCCTGGCATCCAAGATCCTGCCCCATAACTTCAATGAGCTGCTGGATGCATCCATAAAAATATTGCAGGACAAGGAGTTCGAACTTTTCCCCGATTTTCTCACCGGCGGAATGGTGGATGTGTCGCGCTACAACGACGGCCTGCGTGGCGGAAAGATCCGCCTGCGCGCGAAGATCATGCTTGAGGATAAGAAAACACTGGTCATCCGCGAGATTCCATACGGAACCACAACCAGTTCCATCATTGATTCCATTCTTACCGCCAACGACAAGGGCAAGATCAAGATCCGGAAGATCGATGACAATACCTCAGCTGATGTTGAAATTCTGATCCACCTTTCACCGGGTGTGTCGCCGGACACAACCATGGACGCATTGTATGCCTTTACTGAATGCGAGGTCTCCATTTCCCCCAACGCCTGTGTGATCGAGGGAGGAAAGCCCCGGTTTATGGGGGTTTCAGAAATTCTGAGGGTCAACACCCAGCGCACTGTTGACCTCCTTAAACTTGAACTGGATATCAGGCGCCAGGAACTTCTTGATCAGTTGCATTACATTTCACTGGAGAAGATTTTCATTGAAAACGAGGTTTACGAAGGCATTAAAAAATGCAAAACAACGGATGAAATTGATGCAGCCATCTTCAGCGGATTAAAACCATTCGCCAAACAGATCATCAGACCGGTATCGGAAGAGGATGTTCACAGGCTGCGCAAGATACCCATTGAACGGATTTCAAGGTATAACTCAGCAAAGGCGGATGAAGCCATGTCAGCCGTCAACCTGGAAATGGAAGAGGTGGACAACCACCTTGCCCACCTGATCGATTATGCCATCGAATACTTCAGGCAGATCAGGAAGAAATACGGCAAAAACCGCGACCGCCGCACAGAAATCAGGAGTTTTGACAATATTGAGGCCGCCAAGGTGGCTGCTGCCAATGAAAAGCTCTATGTTAACAGGGAAGAGGGTTTTGCAGGCACCGGGCTGAAAAAGGATGAATATGTTTGCGACTGCTCCGATATTGATGATATCATCGTTTTTCGGGATGACGGGACGTTTATCGTAGTGAAGGTGACGAGCAAGACGTTTGTTGGCCAGAATGTGCTTCATATTGCGGTGTTCAATAAAAACGATAGCCGTACAGTGTACAATATGATTTACCGCGACGGAAAGAACGGTAAGATCATGGTGAAACGTTTCAGTGTGCTTGGCATCACCCGTGATAAGGAATACACTGCTACCAAGGGAACGCCTGGTTCGAAGGTGCTTTATTTCACGGCGAACCCCAACGGGGAGGCGGAAGTTGTTCGCGTTGATCTCAAGCCTAAACCAAGGTTGAAGAAGCCTTCCTTTGATTTTAACTTTGCCGAGATTGCCATAAAGGGACGAAGTTCCATCGGAAATACCCTCACCAAATTTGCTGTCAGAAAAATAGAACAGCGACAGGAAGGTGTATCAACACTGGGTTCACTGAACATCTGGTATGATGAAACCGTGCAGCGGCTGAATACCGACGACCGGGGTGTATTGCTTGGCGCTTTTTCCGGGGCCGACCGCATATTGACTTTCATGCAGTCGGGTCATTTCAGGCTTTCGGGGTTTGATCTTTCAACCCATTTTGATGAGGATATGATCCTGATTGAAAAATACGACCCTGAGAAGATATTCACGGTGGTATACCAGGAAGCGGATACCAAACAGTATTATATCAAGCGTTTTAAGGTTGAGCTGAGTGATAAAAAAATTGAGGTTGTTGAGGATCCGGATAAAATGGTCCTGTTTTCTGCCGATGCAGGCCCGCGGCTTGAATTGCACTTTGATATGAAGCAAAAAACCAAAGGCCCCGAGCAGGAGGAGGTCGTGGTTCATGAGTTTATCGGCGTGAAAGGCCATAAAGCCAAGGGTAAAAGATTGTCTGTTCATTCCATCAGGAAGATCAGTTGGCTGGAGCCTTTAGTATTACAGGAACAGGCCGTTGCTGAGGAGGAATATGAACCCCTTCCGGAACCGGAACATGAGGCCCTTCCGGAAAATGAAATCGGTGCCATGGTGAAATTCAGAGTGGATGCAGTAGAATCACCTGTTGAGGCTCAGAGCGAAGAGCCAGATGTCGCGGAAGAGTCACGGCCACACCTGATCCTGCTGGATGATGAGCCTGCGCCATCTGAACCGTTACCAACCCCAGAGGTAGTACAGAAAAGAGCTGTACGGCGGAAAAAGCCGGAGCCACCAGCCGAATCACGCAGGGAAACCGATGATCCCGGTAACGCATTTCAAATGGAATTGCCCCTTTAAGGGAGGGTTCCAGGTTCTTTCAGACCGGGATGACAATAGCAAGATCAGAAATATTTTACTGATTCCCGTATTATATTCCTCCCAAATTCATTTTTTTCATTATTTTTACCTGTTGTCCGATAAGGGATGGCCTATATTCTCTTGCCTATGATGCTTTTCTCTGTAAAAACTTCCCTTTATGACCCCACACAAAGCTACTTTATTCCCAGGTACATCTGTTTCAGATGACAGGTATTCAAGCCTGTTTCACCTCGCACCTGTCGGATTTTTGACAATTTCCGAGCAGGAAATAATCACGGAGGCCAATCCGGCAACTGCCCGTTTTTTGAATTTGACATCTCCGGAAGAACTCCCGGGTAAGTCCGTTTTTGAATTTGTTAACAAGGCCTACTCCGAAACTTTAACGAAACATCTTTCTGACGTATTTCTCAACAGGTGTGAGACCCCGGTTTTTGAGGCTGAATTCATACGGGCAGATGGTAGTTCAGCCAGGGGGGAAATTGTTGTGGTTCCCGCCAACGACAAAGAGAATGGTCCGGTAATAATGACAGTTACAGATGTTACCGACAGGCGCAGAACCCACGATGCACTTGTTAAAGCCAGGAACGACTGGGAAAGTACCTTCAATGCCATTCCCGACCTTATAGCGGTTATTGACAATGATCACCGCATTGTGAAGGTGAACAAAGCCATGGCTGAAAAACTCGGTTGTTTAACCCAGAACCTGACAAACTGCGATTGCTTTAAAGTGATCCATGGCTTGCATGCAGCACCTGAATTCTGTCCGCACGCAAGGTCCATTGATACCGGGAAAGAAGAACAGTCAGAGATGGAGCAGATACTGTTTGGCGGTATTTGCGACGTAACCCGCACGCCGCTTTTTGATGAGCAGGGCAGAAGGACAGGGAGTGTACATGTTTCGAGGGACATCAGCATGCGAAGGAAAAAGGAGCAACTCATGATTGAGAACCTTGCTCTTGGCGAATTTGCACTTACCCATCCGCTCAAAGAATTGCTCGCATTGACCATTGACAAAGTTGAATTGCTGACTGACAGCACCATTGGTTTCTTTCACTTCCTGGATGACAATGAGGTTTGCGTCTCACTTCAAACGTGGTCTACAAATACATTGAAGCACCATTGTCAGGCTGAAAATAACGCACAGCATTACCCGGTTGCCATGGCTGGTGTTTGGGTGGATTGCATCCACGAACGGCGTCCGGTTATCCACAACGATTATGAGAGCCTGCTGCATAAAAGAGGGCTTCCTGCAGGGCATACGCCCATTGTGAGGGAACTCACCGTGCCCATCATGCGTGGAGGAAAGATTGTTGCGGTAATCGGGGTGGGAAATAAACTGGCCGACTATACAGAGGATGATATTGAGATTATCTCTTCCGTGGCAAATCTTGCATGGGAGTATATTCTCAGCAAGCGATACGAAGAATCCCTTGCCCTAAGCGACCAGTACGCAAGAGCCTTGCTTGACGCCATTCCTGACCTTATTTTTCGTTTAAACCGTGATGGGGTGTACCTGGATTATAAAGCGCAACCCGACCAGTTATATTACAGGGAGTCATCCATTATCGGGAAAAACAACAGGGATCTTACTCCACCTGATTTTGCCGAGCTTGTAGAAGAGAAAATCAAGCTGACGCTGGCAACCGGGAAGATGGTCGTTTTTGAATATCAGTTGCCCGTTCCGGGTACTGAACCAAGATATTTTGAGGCCAGGATGGTTCCAAGCGGGCCGGACGAAGTTGTGGCCATTTCCAGGGATATCACCGACCAGAAAAAATCCGAAATGGACCTGAAAAACAAAATCGACCAGTTGGAGTTGTTAAACAGAGTCATGATTGACAGGGAAATTCGCATGATTGAACTGAAAAAGGAAGTCAACGGTATACTTGTCAATGAAGGGAAGGGAGAAAAGTATATCATTCATGAAAGTACTGCAGAACAAAATGCCAATGAATAATGTAAGAGTCTTTATCTGTGCATTAATTTGTGTCATCATCACTCAAAATACTTTTTCACAGCATTATGTGATCAAGTCCTATTTTGTTGAGAACGGGTTGCCAACCAGGATTGTCAATGATGCCTGCCAGGATACCAACGGTTACATGTGGTTTGCCACCTATAGCGGCATTTCATCCTTTGACGGTTTTCGTTTTACGAACTATGACGGGGAAAACGGAATTCCTCATCAGCATTACCGCAAGGTATTCTGTGATCAAAAAGGTATTGTATGGGGCATTCCTTATGATGCGTCTGACAGTATTGTTTACCTGGATGGAAAAACATGGAAACGGCTTATCCCTGCCCGGTCAAAACAGCGTTGTGATGTATTTGCAGCTGAAATTATGTATAATGGTGACAGCCCGGTTATCTGCCTTGGCACCACTTCCGGTATTTATCTTTACCAGGACAGCAAGTGGGTCCACCAGGATGTGTCAAAAGAGCAATCGAAAAACCAGATCCTGTGCATTGAATCAAACAATGGCAGGTTTTACATATTAACCCGGGAGGCGTTGTATACCTTTAGCACGGGTGGCAGGGGATGGAATCTTGCTGAATATCTCAGGCCGGTGCAGGCAATCAGTTCCATCAGGTTTGAACACCCCGGGACACCGGAAGAAAAACTCTGGCTTCTTTTCAATGACCATCTCAGTTACAGGCAAAATGGTAAAACAGTGCTTTATGCTGACGGATTCAAACTGACTGAACCGGAAGTTGCCAGGAATGCATATATTGACTTTGACCTGCAGGGGAATATTTTTGTCGGGAACAGCTGGGGGAAATTCTTTATTGGAAGTAATCACGGGCAGGTGCGGCCGCTGAAGGTTGCCAACGGATTTTCAGCCGACGGGGCAACTTCCATGTTCATTGACCGTGAACAAAATGTGTGGTTTACCGATACCAGGGGCATTGACAAGGTTGGCAATCTTCTGATTCTTAATTATTTTGAGAATGACGGTCTGCTGGAGAACGAGGTTACTGCCATCGCCGAACTGAAAAACGGCGACATTGTATTCGGGCATAACAACGGGTTGACCCTGTATCAAAATCACACCTTCACCAGGTTGCCTTTTCCCGGGAAAAAAGATAATATTTCGAGGGTGCTTGACATCATGACGGCAAAAGATGGAAGTGTGTGGTTTGCCTCCAGCAGCAACGGTTTTGGAAGATTATCTCCCAGCGGAAAAATCAGATGGTACAATGCCGAATCTACCTTAAGTGCCACCTCCGTTTACCAGGATGACACCGGGAGAATCTGGCTGGCCACAAACAGGACGGTGTACTATATACAAAATGACAAACTGGTTGACGTTGCAAACGGCCTCGGGACGATCAGCCTTGTAAGGAAGATGTTTTCCGACGGACATGGCGGAATATTATGTGCCGGGATAATTGGATCATACCTGATCTCCGGGAACAAGATATTTCCAGTTCCGGCAGCAAACGAGATAAAAACAGAAAGTTTTTATTCTTTCTTTCAGTCGGCGGAAGGAGAAACTTATGTAGCCTCCCTGGAAGGACTTGGCATCATGGAACATGGCAAGATTCAAAAATTCCGGAAGGATGGTTTTTCAATTGATTTCCCCATCTATTTTATTCTTCAGGACAAAGCGCGGCAGTTCTGGCTCGGGTCAAACACCGGTGTTTTTCGCTGGGATGGAAATAAAAGCATCGCATCCTACAACATACACAACGGCCTGGCAGGAAGGGAATCCAACCGATCAGCAGGCATTGTCGATTCTAAGGGCCGGGTCTGGATTGGCCTCGATATGGGCAGCTCATGTTTTTTGCCCGGATTTTCAGATAAAAAATCTCCTTCGCCAAAAGTTAAACTGCTCGGAATTGAAATTAAAGAAGGTGAAATTCAGTCACTGGATGAAGAGGTGAGCTTTCAGAATAACGATAATACAATATTCTTCCATTTCAGAGGCGTGTCATTTATAAACGAGGATTTAATGAGGTACCGCTACAAACTGGAGGGGATGGACAAAAACTGGCAATACCTTGCCCAGTCAAGTCTTGACAAAGTTAAATATACAAATCTTCATCCTGGGACATACCACTTTATTGTTCAGGCCAGGAATGATATGGGCAACTGGTCGGAGGTTGTGAAATCCGGCGCCATCACCATAAAACCCATGTATTTTGAGACCCTTCTTTTTAAAGTTCTCAGGCTGGTTGCACTGATACTCATTGTGGTTGGTGTATTCAAGATCATACTCCAGCGAAAATACAGCCATAAACTCGAGAATGAAATTACTGAACGCAGGTTGAGCCAGGAAAAACTGGTTCAAACCCTTGATGCCCTTCATGTCAGCGAATTAAAGTTCAGGGATGTTATTGAGTTTGCAGTTGATGGCATTGTAATGGGATCTAAGGCGGGTAAGATAACTGACGCCAATTCCTATATGCTCCAGCTTACAGGGAGGAATGCCGAGGGTTTGATCGGGATTCCCATTGATGCATTATTCACCCAAGATCAACTCAAAAAGGTTCCATTGAAGTATGATCTTCTGGAGAAGGGGGAGATGGTTGTAAGCCGCCGGGATATTATTCGCCCTGACGGGACGGCGGTTCCTGTTGAAATGCATACTAAAATGATGCCTGATGGCTCATACCAGTCAATATGCCATGATATCACCAACCGCATCAGGGCGGAAAAGAATCTCAGGGAAAGCCGTGAACTGTATAAACTGATTGCCGATAAGATGACCGATGTTGTATGGCTCATGGATCTCACCGGCAAAAGCATTTTTGTTTCCAATTCCATTGAACAGTTTACAGGCTTTTCGGTGGAGGAGTACCTTCAGCAAACAATCGACGATCGTTTTACGCCCTCATCCGCCCAGCGGGGAAAATCACTTTTCTACAGCGAGATATCCCGGTTTGCTGCACAACCTGATGCCTTGCAGGGGTACAGTTCAATACAACATATGGAATACAGGTGTAAGGATGGCAGAACCAAATGGGGTGAACTGCTGATGACTCCTTACCTGGGGCCGGAAAACAAGTGGCTTGGCATTCATGGGGTAACAAGGGATATCACCGACAGGAAACATTTGGAGAAGATACTTCAGGAGAAAGCCACGGAACTTGAACGTTTTAATAACCTGATGATCGGAAGGGAGCTTAAAATGATGCAGTTAAAAAAGGAGGTCAATGACCTGCTTAAAGATGCCGGCCAGACTGAAAAATACCAGATACATGAATAATTTGCAATATGAAGATCCAGCAGGTTGTTGAAGCAGTTCAAGCATCGTTCGGGAGGGATATATCTGTTTATTCGCCTTCGTTTCTGCGTCGTTGTATCAATGAGCGGATGAAATCAAACGATGTGAGTAGCTTTGGCAATTATGTGGATTTTCTGCATGAGGATCAACAGGAGATCGAACAACTGCTCTGTTCCATGTGGATCAACTATACATTATTTTTCAGAAGTCCACTGGATGTTGCTCTTTTAGAGGAGTTTATCTTTCCGGGTCTGATCCAGTCAAAAGAGCATCTCAATTCCCCTTCCATCCGGGTATGGTCGGCCGGATGTGCATCCGGCGCCGAGGCCTATTCACTCGCCATACTCCACGACCTTGTTGCCAGTAAAAGAGCCGCTACAATCCCCGTCCTGGTTTTTGGAACCGATATTTCCCCTGCAGCCATTGAGAAAGCGCATCAGGCTGTTTATGATCGCGACGTGATGGTAAATACTAAACTGTCATGGCTTGAGCGGTACTTTGTATCCAGGGGAAGACAGTACACACTTGCTCCTGAATGGAAGGGCGCTGTTGATTTTTCGGTGGGTGACATCTCCGACAGACAGTTTACTTCACCTCCCGGGAGTATTTTTGCTGATTTTGATATCGTTAGTTGCTGTAACCTGCTGATATACTATAATCCTGAAGTTCAGAAGCGGATTGTTGAGAAGCTGGGCCGTTCGATGGTTCAGAACGGATACCTTGTTGTAGATCAATCGGAGCGGAGTATCATTGAAGGCGCTGGCGGGTTTCGTGCTGTTTCTTCTTTTGGAAATATTTTCACCAGGATCTGACATGGTTGGTATTGAACGATTATACATAAAAACAGGTTTTATCAAATACCTGGTGGATTAGAAAATTGATGTGATATACCACCGGTAACAAACAGTTGAATCATTTTAAAGAGCATGTATGCGAACAAATAACCTGAAAATAAAAACAAGGCTGCTGGTGGGGTTTGGGGCCATATTATCCATGGTACTGGTATTGGGTGGTGTTTCTTTCTGGCATTCTGCAACGATCTGGGATAATACTGATTACCTCTACAGGCATCCTTTCAGGGTGAATATGGCAGTGCGGGATATTGAAACCAACATCATGGCCATACAGCGGAGCATGAAGAGTATTGCCTTGACGGAAGACCGTGAACAACTCGACAGGATCATTGCCAGCATAAACCAGGACGAAGCCGACGTGTACAGACATTTTGATACAATTTATGCCAGATATCTTGGCAAGAAAAGAACTGTGGACAGTGCCGTTGCTGCTTTCCGGGAGTGGAAACCGGTTCGTGATGAGGCGGTCAGGCTGGACATGGCAGGACAGTCGCCCGAAGCAGTACGACATATCAGGGCCAGCGGGGAACATCATGTTGCAGATATCTTGGGCAAGATGCGGGTGCTTAAGGATTTTGCAATGGCCCGGGCAGATTCCTTCTACCTTTCTGCCAGGACCGGAAGGGACATACTGTACATCCAGCTCTGGTTGTTGCTTTTCTTTATTGTCGGGATGTCAGTTATTATCACAGTATTTGTGATGCGCGGTATAACCATTCCGTTAAGGAGCCTGGTGAATTTTGCTGAAAAATATGGCACCGGGAACTATCTCATCCGAACCGATTACAAGGGGACCAATGAACTGGGCATTCTTTCGTCTTCCATGAATAAAATGGCTGATACGGTTCATTTTGAAATGATGGTAAAGAGCGGGGTCATGCAAATTACAGATGCCATGCTTGTTCATGATAACCTCGCTGATTTTTGCAGCTCGGTTGCAGGGGCCATGATGGTTCAGACGAATTCAAATTTGGTTGCGGTATTCCTGCTCAATGACAACAAAACCCTTTTTGAACCATACTTCTCCTGTGGATTCAACCATGCAAACCTGCATTCGTTTTCATCAGAATCCAATGAAGGAGAATTCGGACGAATGCTTGCGTTTAAGAAAATGGTTACGGTTACGCAAATCCCTGATGATTCAATATTTGTTTATTCTACCGTTGCCGGCGATATCAGGCCAAAGGAGATCATCCTGATCCCGGTTGTCAGGCAGAATTCGGTGATTGCCATGGTCACACTCGCATCCATACAGGCATACAGTGAGTTGTCTCTTGAAATAATAAGGCAATCGGAGAGAAACGTGAACATGAGTTTCAACGCCATCCTGGCATTTAAACAGGTCAGGGATTTTGCCGACTCCCTCGACCGGCAGAATGAAAAACTGAGCATCCAGGGCAAGGAATTGCAGGCACAGACGGTTGAACTGTCGCAACAGAATTCCGAACTTGAAACCCAGAAGCAGCAGATTGACGAGGCAAACCGGTTAAAGAGCCAGTTTTTATCCAGCATGAGCCATGAACTCCGGACCCCATTGAACTCGGTGATCGCTCTTTCGGGTGTACTGAACAGGCGCCAGAAAGACCGGATACCGGAAGAGGAGCACGGGTACCTCGGGATCATTGAAAGGAACGGTAAGAACCTGTTAATGCTGATCAACGACATTCTTGACCTTTCACGTATTGAAGCAGGAAAGATGGATATACACCTTGAAAGTGTTTCCTTGTTTGATATTACGCAACAGATTATATCCTCCATGCAAATTCAGATCAGGGAAAAGCAACTGGATGTCAGGAACCTTATCGGTCCTGACATCCCCTGCATTATGTCGGACAGCACAAAATGCCACCAGATCCTTCAAAACCTGATTTCCAATGCTGTGAAATTTACCGATACTGGCGGCGTTGAGATTTCTGCCAGGCAAACAGGCGTGGAAATTGCCCTTTCGGTAAGGGATACCGGGATCGGGATTCCGGCCGATCAGATTCCTCATATCTTTGACGAATTCAGGCAGGTTGACGGGTCAACAGCAAGGAGATATGGCGGGACTGGGCTAGGACTGGCCATTGTTGACAAATTTGCTGTGAAACTGGACGCCCGTGTTGAGGTGGAAAGTGTACCCGGGGAAGGATCCGTGTTTACCGTTTATTTCCCGTTTGAACTGAAATCACCGGATGTTACAGATGTTCCATCTCCGGGGATAAGGGCACGTGTTGATTCAACTGTTATGCAGGCAGGGCGGTGGGAGCAGGCAGCCTCTGAAAAGACCATCCTGGTTGTGGAGGACAGCGAGCCGGCGATTGTGCAGCTTTCGTGGATGCTAAGGGAAGAGGGATACCAGGTTGAAATTGCCCGTTCGGGCAATGAAGCGCTGGAAAAGGTAAAAGTGAAAATTCCGGATGCCATCATCCTTGACCTGATGATGCCGGGGATGGATGGATTTGATGTGCTGGAACGCATAAGGGGAACCGAGGAAAGCTCCGCCGTGCCGGTTCTCATCCTTACTGCGATGTACCTTACAGCCTCAGACCTTAAGCGATTAACACAGAACCATATTCACCAGTTTGTTCAAAAGGGAGATATCAACAGGCTTGAGCTGCTTGAAATAGTGCGGCAGATGCTGTTCCGTGAGAAGATACAAGTGCAGGCTGAAGCAACAGGCCGGAAGCCCCGGTTGAAAATCGCAAGCCCTGCCAGGATACTTGTTGTTGATGACAACGAAGATAACGGGTTGACATTGAAAGTACTCCTGGGAGACTGCCATGACGTGGTTGTTGAAAAGGATGGCATCGGTATCATTGCAAAGATAAACAGCTTTCGACCGGATATTATTTTCCTTGACATTTCACTGCCTGTTCATGATGGCTTTACTGTTTTTGATGAGATCCGCAGACACCATGAACTGCGCGGAATTCCGGTTATTGCGGTTACGGCAAAAGCCATGAAAGGCGACAGGGAGAAAATTCTTGCCTATGGGTTCAACGATTATATTTCCAAGCCAATTGACCCTGAGCAGTTTTCTGATACCCTTAAGGAATGGCTGATGTAAAACGCGCAAAAAAGATGATTCGGATAACCAACTGCACCATATTTCAACACAAACTTACCAACCATGACCAAGATTCTGGCAATTGACGATAACCATGACAACCTTGTGGTACTCCAGGCTTTGCTTAAAACGTCGTTTCCTGATGTTCAATATTATGCAGCCCTGTCAGGGCGGGAGGGAATTGACATGGCAGCAGGTGATCCTCCCGACCTGATCTTCCTTGACCTGGTTATGCCCGGCATGGATGGTTTTGAAACATGCAGGCGGATAAAGGAAAATCCCTTGCTGCAGCGAATCCCCGTCATCATTTTAACAGCCGAACGCACCAATGCGCCAAGCAGGATCAAGGCATTGGAAACAGGAGCCGACACCTTCCTTTCAAAGCCGGTCATGGAGGCTGAGTTAATCGCAGTTGTTTCTGCCATGATCCGGGTAAAACATTCGGAAGACATGATACTCCAGGAGAAAAACCTGCTTGAGCAAACAGTGGCAGAACGAACCCGGCTGTTGCAGGAGCAACTTGAGGAGTTGAAGCGGGCGGAACAGAAACTGAAAAAGTCTTATTCTGAGCTTGAAACAACCAAACTTGCCACCCTCAACCTGATGGAAGACCTGCGGGCTGAAGTTGAACAGCGTAAACGTTCAGAGAAAACTCTCCAGGAAAGCGAGAAGCGGTTTAAAGACCTGTCGCTGATGTTTCGGTCCATCAGCGACAATATGACCGACATGTTATGGGCAAAGGATTTGGATAAAAAGTTCATTTTTGCAAACAAATCATGTTGTGAAAATTTGCTGATTGCTGAAAACACAGACGAACCTGTGGGCAAAGGAGATCTGTTTTTTGCCACCCGGCAGCGCGAACTGTATCCTGATCATCCTGAATGGCATACTTTCGGTGAAATTTGTATTGATTCCGACAAGGTTGTCATGGACTCCGGAATGCCCGGGCAGTTCGATGAACATGGAAATGTAAGAGGGAAATTCCTGTATCTGGATGTCAGAAAATCACCACTGTATGATATGAATGGTACCCTGATCGGGACAGTAGGAAGTGCCCAGGATAATACCACCAAACTTGAAATTGCCAGGCAACTTGCCCAGCGCGAGCGTCAGATGTCAACACTGGTGAGCAACCTGCCCGGAATGGTTTACCGCAGCCTGGACGGCTTTGACGGGGAGATGCTGTTTGTGAGCGACGGCTGCCTTGGAATAACCGGCTACAGCCGGGAGGAGTTTATTGATAAAAAGTCAATATTGTTCAATGATATTATTCTTGAAGAATACCGTGAACCGGTTTTAAGCCGATGGCAGAAAGTTCTTTCCATGGGATATATGTTTGAGGGAGAATACCCCATCAGGACTGCAAAAGGGGAGATCAAATGGGTATGGGAGCGGTGCAGGGGAGAATATGGCGAAAAGGGTGAAATACTTTATGTGGAAGGGTACATTGAAGATGTGACCGACCGAAAAAAAGCTGTTGAATCACTCCGTGAAAGCGAACAGCGTTACGAGACCTTCATCAATTCAATGAATGACTTTGCTTTTCTGAAAGATGACAATTTTAAATATCTCTTTATAAACTATGCAAATGCCGCTTTTTTTGGAAAGAAACCATCTGAAGTTGTAGGACTTGAAGATTTTAATCTGATGGAGCTGAATTACGCACAAACCTGCCGGGAGAATGATATACTTGCCCTGAATGGAACCGGGGTGGCTGTGAGCGAAGAGATTGTTGACGGTAAAATATATGAATCGCGCAAATTTCCCGTTAAATTAAGAAACGGCAGGGTGGGAGTGGGCGGTTATATCCGCGACATCTCCGACCGCAAAGCAGCGGAAGAGGTGATAAAAAACCTGAATGATGACCTTGAACAGCGGGTGCTCGACCGTACCGCCCAGCTTGAAGCAGCAAACAAGGAACTGGAGGCTTTTTCGTATTCAGTTTCACACGATTTACGGGCGCCGTTAAGGGCTATCGACGGATTTACAAGGATACTGTTTGAAGATTACCAGCCTTTCCTTGATGATGAAGGAAAAAGGGTTTGTACTGTAATCCAGGAAAATGCAATCAAGATGGGCCAGCTGATTGATGACCTCCTGTCACTTTCGCGGCTGAACCGCGCCGATATGAACTTTACACCTATCAATATCCAGAACATCGCACGGGTGGTGTTCTCCGAAGTTGCGGATCAGGAAAGCAAACATCGGATTAGTTTCAGCGCTGCAAATGTTCATTCTGCCCTTGGCGACCCTGTGCTTATCAGGCAGGTACTTGTCAACCTGCTGGGAAATGCGGTAAAGTTTTCATCTCAGACCAGGGCACCGGTCATCACCATGACCTCTGAAGTAAAATCAGAAACCGTGGAATATTGCATAGCTGATAACGGTGCCGGTTTTGATATGAAATATGCCGATAAACTTTTTGGCGCCTTTCAACGGCTTCACAGTGTCAAAGAGTTTGACGGGACAGGCATCGGGCTTGCCATTGTTCAGCGGATCATTCACAGGCATGGAGGGCAGGTTTGGGCAAATGGTGAGGTTGGCAAGGGTGCGTCATTCTTTTTTTCTTTACCTTTGAGGGTCGGAAACACCGTGTGATTTCCCGGGCAATAAATAATTGATAATACTATGAAATCTTTTGATCCTGTAGATATCCTGATTGTGGAGGATAATCCGAGTGATGCAGAACTAACCATCAGAGCTTTAAAGAAAAACAACCTGGCCAACCACTATTTTGTTGCTGAAAACGGAGAAGAAGCGCTTGATTTTATTTTCAGCCGCGGTGAATTTGCAGTACGTGATATCTCCAAAGACCTGAAGATCATATTTCTGGACCTGAAATTGCCTAAAGTCAGCGGGATGGAGGTACTCAGGGAAATTAAGGCCAACCCCTCTACGAAAACGTTGCCCGTTGTGGTTGTCACCTCCTCCAAGGAAGATACTGACATCAAAGAGGCGTATGCACTGGGAGCCAACAGTTACATCGTGAAACCCGTTGATTTTGACTCTTTCATCCACACCATCAGTACAACCGGGCTCTACTGGCTGCAACTGAATGTGCCACCGAAGATGAAAGCATAAATCAATTCCGGTTACAATTTTTCGCTTTTTCCGGGCGGTGCGGTTTTCGACAGTTCCGTTTGCTGAAATGAGCAAAAACCATGAAAAAATGATTGACAATAAAGTTCTGAAAGTAAACAGTGATGTAAGCTGGATAGGGGTTCTTGACCGTGATATTGTAACCTTTGATGTAGTGATGGAAACCAAATACGGTACCTCCTACAACTCCTATTTTATTGATGCCACAAAAAAAACGGTTGTTGAAACGGTCAAAGAAAAATTCTGGGAAACCTACCTTGATAAGCTGAAACAGGTTGTTGATCCTGCAGAGATAGAATACATCGTACTGAACCACACTGAGCCCGACCATTCCGGATGCCTGTCCAGGCTGCTTGAAATTGCCCCCCGGGCAAAAGTGGTCGGCAGCGGAAATGCCATCCGTTATCTCCGCGACCTCCTTGGGGTTGAAATTCCTCACCTGATCGTTAAAGACGGCCAGACACTTGATCTGGGAAACAAAACCCTTCAGTTTGTTGCAGCAGCCAACCTGCACTGGCCGGATTCAATCATGTCCTACCTCCGGGAAGACAAATTGCTGTTTACCTGCGATATTTTTGGGGAACACTATTGCAATGCCGGCGTTTTTGATGATGCGGTGGGTGATTTTGATGAAGCATTCAGGTATTACTATGATGTGATCATGAAGCCTTACAGCAAATTCATGCTGCAGGCCATTGAACGGATCAGGCCACTTGAAATTTCAGCCATTCTCCCGGGCCACGGGGCCGTTCTGAGGAAAAACTGGAAAAAATATGTTGATGCCTCTGAAAAATACGCCAGGGAAGCACTTGGCGGCCAAAAACCGAACAGGGTTTTCCTGGGTTATGTTTCAGCATACCAGAATACCGGGATCATTGCCGGCATGATTGCCCGGGGTATTGAGGAAACCGGCGACCTGGAGGTTGACCTTTGCGATATTGAGAAGATGGATATGGGCGTGATTGAAAATAAGATCAGCCAGGCTTCGGCGATTATCCTTGGATGCCCTACGTTCAGCCAGAATATCCTGATGCCCATTTACCAGGTATTTGCGCTGATCAACCCGATCCGCGACCGCAATAAGCCTGCTGCTGCCTTCGGATCATACGGTTGGAGCGGAGAGGGTGCCAGGATCATGACCTCCGCCATGAGTAACCTGAAACTCCGGGTGGTTGATGAGGGCCTGATGGTCAAATTCACACCCCACCATGAAGTGGAGGAGAAATGTGTTGAATACGGCAGGAAGTTCGCACGGCAGATGCTTGCAGATATGAAGCCTGTTCAAAGCATGGGACTACAATAAATTTGCATTTTTGCAGTTATTATTTTTCTAAGTTCAGTGTCGTTTGGCAAATCAAAACCGATATTCGTTTATTCATGCAGTAATCTTTATGGCCGGTATGGTGATGCTGCAATCCTGCCTTCCGGAGCATAAAGTTGCCAAAACCTTCATTGATTCCCCCCACATGATCAACCTGCTGGTTAACCCGCCTGCCATGGTTTTTAAATTCAATCACAAAGGGGAAGCCATTGAGGATTTTGACTCGCTGAAGCCGATAATTCAGGATTCACTTCTGTGGACAAACAGCAGGTACATGCAGTACATGAACGACAGTGTATTGCTTGAGAACTATATGAATAACTTTATAGAGGGACTCAGGCTCAATGGTTTTAATGTTTACCTCAATACTGCCATTGATTCCTTCAGCACAGAAAAGCCCCAGTCGTACGTACTGGATGTATCGCAGGTTCAACTTGACGAATACCTCTATCCACTGGAGGATGAAGACTCCTTCCTGGATACGATCTATATTAAAAAATTCAAGCTGAATGCCGTTGATTTCAGCTGCTGGTTAAACCTCGGAAAAGCAGGCTCAGCAAGCGGAAAGAAAACAACCCTTTATGCTACAAATACGGCATACGATACTTTTGACGGCCGCTTTTTCAATGATCCTTTCTCGGGCACGGTTCGCTACAAATACAACATTGATACCCTTAAAACCAAGGATATTTATGAAATGGCCACCTACCTGGGGACAAAGCATGCCGGGTATGTGTACGATTTCTTTTTAAACCAGTATATCGCCAGGAATCTCCCTGAAGGTGTCAGGATGGATGATTATTACCATTACAACCGCAGCCGTAAAAACCTTGTCCCTGCAAACGAAGACAGGTTTGAAATACTGGGTGCCAAATAAATTCCGTCAGGCATTCAGCCACGCCATCCCCTCCTTATACAAATGCCACTGTATTGCATTATCGCCGGAGGAAGTTTCACGTTATTGCACTCTTTTTTTTTGCTGTTTTTATTACAACCCTGGGATTCAGAATAATCCGCTCAAGGGTTGAAAGTTGATTTTTAACTATATTTGTCGGTTATACTCTTGCCACTCAGTTTGAGTGTGCAAAGGGGCTCGAAAATGATATTCTCTGAATAAAGAACAATCGCCATAAAAACTGTTTCAAAAATACTGCTCTACACCACCACAGTGATACTGTCACTGCTTTTTACCCTTTACATTGTCTTCAGGAGTGATTCCGTTCAGACTGTCATGGTAAGGCTGGCAGCCGATTATTTTTCAAAAGCCCTGAAAACTGAGATCAGGATCAGTGGTTTCAACCTTTCTTTCAGGAACGGTCTGATGGTGGAGGATATCCTGGTGAAGGACCGTCATAAAGAGATTATTTTCTCAGCTCACAAACTGGGAGTGAAACCCGGGTTTATGCTTTTTAAGGAGCGAAAACTCAACATCAGCAGGGTTTTCATTGAAAAGGGCAATGCGCAGCTGATTACCCATAAGGGCGACAGTGCCCTGAGTATGGCATTCATCATTGATTATTTTGCGTCAAAGGATACCGTGAAGAATACAGATACGACGCCTGCTGCTCCCTGGCACATTTCCATTTCATCCATCGTTCTTGCCGATACCCGTTTTCACTTCCAGGATAAGAATGAACCCCCGGCTCCTGCCGGTATGGATTACAGCAATATTGACGCCTCTGGTATCAACCTGACAATTAATGATGTGGCTTTTGAGGGTGACAGTATCATAGGCAAAATAGTCCATCTCGCAGCGAAGGAAAGAAGCGGGATCGTGTTGCATAACCTGAGTGGCGATTTCAGGGTGGGACCCAGGTTCTTAAAAGCACATAACCTGAAGATACTCACCGATCATTCCGACCTTTCCCTGACATTTGATTTTTTATATGACCGATGGGGGGCTTACAACGATTTCATTGACAAAGTTTCCATCCATGCCAGAATAGAGCCTTCGTTTCTTGATATCCAGGATATCGGGTACTTTGCCCCTGAAATCGCAGTAATGAAAGACAGGATAAAGTTGTCCGGGAATATCAAAGGAACTGTCAGTAATTTCAAGGCGCGTGATATGAAATTCGCCTTTGGGAAAAACACAGTGTTTCACGGAAACATAAGCGCATTCGGGCTTCCTGATGTTGAGGAGACTTTCATAGACCTGAATGTGAAGACTTTGCAAACCACCAGGGAGGATGTTGAATCCCTGCTCATCCCCGGCGATATCAGGCATCTCACCTTGCCTGCGTTGCTCAGTAATCTGGGCCTTGTTAGCATGTCAGGAAATTTTACCGGCTTTTACAACGACTTTGTTGCTGCCGCAAAAATTAAAACAGGAATCGGAACCCTGGCCACTGATTTGTCGCTCACCAGGCAGAAAGGCAGCAGCCTGATTGGGTATAAAGGACAATTTAGTGTAGGTTCGTTTGACCTGGGCGCGCTGACGGGCAACCGGAAATACCTGGGAAAAGTTACGATGCGTGCCGACCTGAACGGGAGGGGGTTTAACGTGAACAATGCAGATCTGACAACAAATCTTCGTATTGACTCTGCGTCTCTTAATAATTACAACTATAAGAATATCATTCTCATAGGGTCGCTCGCAGAGAAGAAGTTCTCAGGCATGCTGGATGTTGATGATCCGAACCTTAAACTCAATTTCAGCGGATTGATTGATTTACGTGACAGCCTGCCCGACTTTGATTTTACCGCACAGATTTCACATGCCCAGCTGTTTAGGTTAAATCTTTTGAAACGCGATTCAATAACCAGCCTGGCTACTTGTTTACAGGTTAATTTGAAGGGGACAAACCTTGATAACATTGACGGCGCCATCACACTTGACAGTACTGTTTATTCTGAAGGGAACAGGCTTATTACCATGGATAACCTGACGCTGCTTACAAGGCAGGATACAACCGTGGGGAAAAGTTACCATTTACAGTCTGATTTTGTTGATGCCGATGTTACCGGTAATTTTTCCTTCAATGCCCTGATTCCCTCCCTGAGCGCCTTTGTTCAGAATTACCTGGCTTCTTTCAACCTCAATGACTCGCTCACGGCCCTGAGCCTGAAGCAAACCAGCCAGACAATGAATTACGAACTGCGGTTCAAGAAGTCGGATGAGCTGACGAATGTATTCCTGCCGTTTCTGAAGGTTGCGGAAGGTTCAGAAGCAAACGGCTATTACAATGAGGACAAGGGGATCCTCGCAATGAAGGGCTCTTCGCCCACGATATTCATTAACAACATTGAACTTACCGACTGGTATTTTGATGCGCAGGGGAAATCTGATGACCTGTCGGTAAAAACCGGTTCTGCACATCTGTACCTGAAAAAGGCAAGCAAAAAAGACTCTCTTGAAGTAAAAGTTGACTCTTTTCAGCTTGAATCAAATGTCAGGCACGACAGCATTAAATACAAGGTATCCTGGATTGCCGGGACAAATTTATCTGAATTTGACGGCTATGCCAGCTTCAGGAAAAGCCCGGTCATAGAATTGAAATTCCAGCGTTTTAACGTGTTTTTAAATGAAAAATACTGGGCCATTGATCCGGAGAATTTTGCAACCATTGATTCTTCAGCCGTTGAACTGACCAATCTTACATTTACATCAGGGGAACAATACCTGAAAATTAAGGGAAAACTCTCTGCTTCCGAACAGGATACGCTGAATGTAGCCTTTAATAAAGTAGATATCTCCAGGCTTGACCAGTTGATAGGCAGCAGCCAGATTGATATTGATGGTGTTCTTAGCGGGAGCTTTAAAGTGGCCAGGCCATATACAAACCTGGTTCTTTTGTCGGATCTCCGCATTTCCAGGTTTAAATTCAATAAGGAGTTACTTGGTGATGCTGCATTCAAGGTGAAATATGATGCGGAAGCCTCTCAGGTTGATGTTTTATCGCAGATCATTTATACAGGGAATGCCGGTTCCAGCATCCCTTTCTCCCTGAATGGCAGCTATTACATGGATAAAAAGAACCCCCATTTTAATTTTGACCTTTCCCTGAAAAATCTGAACCTGAAGATGGTGGGACCATTTGTGTCTGATTTCATGTCGGGTGTGAGCGGGCTGGCCACCGGAGACGTGAAAATCAAAGGATCGCTGCAGCATCCCGATATCAGCGGACAGATTAAACTGATGCGCACAGAGTTGAAGATCAATTATCTGAATGTTCCTTATTCGTTTGCGGATATGGTAACCATCGACAGCAACTCGTTCAGGTTTGACAAGATAACCATTTACGATTCACTTGGCCACAAAGCCATATTAAACGGAAAGATCACGCACAACCATTTCAGCGACCTGATGCTTGACCTTCATGTGGATATGGATGATTTTGCAGCCTTCAACAATTCCATGGCACAGAACAGTGTGTTTTACGGCAAAGCACGGGCATCGGGTACAGCCAGCATTACCGGGCCTCCGGAGAACATCAAAATAACGGTCAAGGCAACCAATGGCGGCAAAACCCATGTTGTTATACCGATTGACCTGACGCGGTCGGTAGGGCAGGCCGATTATATCATCTTTGTTGACCCGGCGTCTGATTCCCTGGAGAAACTTCAGGATAAGTACCAGGTGAAAGCAACAGGTTTGTCCCTTGATCTTGGTTTACGCGTGAACCAGGATGCAGAAGTGGAGGTCTATTTCCCCGACCAGCTGGGCAACCTGAAGGCTTCCGGCACCGGCAACCTGCTGTTGAGTATGACTCCGTCAACCCCGTTTACCCTGTCGGGGACCTATACATTGTCAAAGGGATTCTTCCTGTTCCAGTTTAAAAACCTGCTGAGGCTGCCCATGTCAATCAGGGAGGGGAGCACCATCAGCTGGACAGGCGATGCAGCAGACGCGAACATCTCTATCAGCGCGATCTATAAAACCAAAGCTCCGCTGAAGGGAATAACCACCAACCCCGAACAGGAAGGCCTGAGAATCCCCGTGGAGTGCGTCATCAGGCTGACCGGGAAACTGATGAACCCTGACCTGTCATTTGCCATCGACCTGCCGAATGTGGAGGAAAGCATTAAGAATGAAGTTTACTCAGCCATTGATACGAGCAATAGTGTATCAGTGACAGAGCAAGCGATTTACCTCATGGTAATGAACCAGTTCAAGCCGGTTGTCGCAAGTGCTAATTCAACGGTGGATGTTGGGGCCACCTCTATGTCCATCGTGACGAACCAGATCAACAGTGTGCTGTCGCAGATCACCTCCAACGTCAATGTAAACATGAACTACAAGCCCGGGACCAGCACCACGCAACAGGAATTCGATGTTGGGATTTCCACCCAGCTTTTTGATGACAGACTGTTGATTGACGGGACCTTCGGGATGAATTCATACTCAAATTCAACAGTGCAGCAAAGCAGCACCATTGTGGGTGACCTTAATGTCGAGTATATTCTTACGAAGAACCGGAGATGGAGGGTGCGCGCATTTAACCGTACCAATACGTTGAACATCCTGAACAACAATGCACCTTATACCCAGGGCGTTGGTATCAAGTATCAGCGCGACTTCTCCAATTTCGGGGAGTTGTTCAAATTTGGAAAAAACAAATAGCATTGAAATGAAACAGATCATTATATTTATAATTGGCCTTCTGGCCAGTATGTCTTCGTTATTTTCTCAAATATCAGTTAACCAGTCAGATATGCCGTTGGTCGGGGATACGCTTCGTGTCAGTTTGACCAACGTGGTACCTGCAGGGTTTGCTAAGTCAGCCATGGATACATCATGGAATTATTCGGCACTGGAGGCTTTGAGCCAGCGTGTTGATACATTCATGTCGGTAACGGCTACGCCTTCGGCATACCAGTTGTTTTTTGTGCTGATGGGAGGGGCCAACCTTGCTTCACCGAGAGGCAACAGCCCTATTCCCGGATTGCCGGTAACCCAGGGTTTTACCTTTTATAAGAACAGTTCAACCTCTTACAGCGACCTGGGTTCGGCTTACACTGTCCAGCAGTTCCCCTTGCCGGCTAAATATGATATACCTGATAAACTGTACCAGTTTCCGATGACTCCCGGGTTGACATGGGCTTCAACTTCTTCATTTTCAGTTGATGTGCCGGATCTTGCCTATTACAGTACCCAACGCATTCGTTCAAATATTGTTGACGGTTGGGGCAATCTTACAACACCTTACGGTACGTTTCAAACCTTGCGCGTTAAATCGACCCTGATCATGCACGACAGCCTGTATATTGATTCGCTGGGTACCGGTTTTCCGTTCGTGAGGAATATCATTGAATATAAGTGGCTTGCAAAAGGGAAGGGGATTCCTGTCCTGCAGATCAGTGCGGAAGGCAATATGGTCACAGCCACATACAGGGATATTTACCGCATGTCGGCCCAGCCCCTGACTGCATCACTGGGTGCCGATACTGCTGTGCCCAAAGGCACCGTGTTAACCATTCACGCAACGGTTTCCGGAGGAACACCGCCTTACCAGATACTTTGGAATACCCTTGATACCGGCCATACGCTCACGGTGAACGTTCAGGATATTCAAACCTACAGCATCCTGGTGATTGATGCCCTTCAGAATTTCGGGATGGCACAGAAAATCGTTTCCATCTTATATCCGCCGGGGATTGAAGAAACAGCTTCTGTTCCTTTGAAAGTTTATCCCAATCCCGCCGGGGAAAAAATTCACTTCACCCTGCCATTGACTGCTGATTATCTGCCTATGGAAGTAATCTCCTGCCTGGGGCAAACTGTCCTGACTACAACTGCCAGCCAGGTTGCAGGGGAATACCAGGCAAATCTCTCTTCCCTGCCCGACGGCATATATCTGATTTTGATCCACACGAAAAACCAGGTATATAAAGCAAGATTACAAATAGTCCGCTAACTACCCGACTCACATTTTATATTTCACATTTCAGATTTCACACCTCACCCCATGTCCTTCACCGTCTATCGCTCGTCTGCCGGTTCCGGAAAAACCTTCATCCTCGTAAAAGAGTATGTAAAAATCATCGTGACCGAGCCCGGCGATTTCAGACATGTGCTTGCCATTACCTTTACCAACAAGGCTGCCAATGAGATGAAGGAGCGGGTCCTCAGGGCACTGCGTGAACTTGCCAGGGGCGACCAGTCATCTGACAGGATGATTCAAGGCACCCTGTTGCCAATTCTGGTCAGTGAAACAGGTTTGTCGGCTCCAGAGATCATGCTGCGTTCATCCAGCGCACTTGAAATGATCCTGCACAATTATGCCGATTTTGCCATCGGAACCATTGACAGTTTCTCGCACCGGCTCATCCGCACATTTGCACATGATTTTGGTTTGCCGGTCAATTTTAACGTTGAGCTTGATGCAGATGAACTTTTGTCGACCGCTGTAGACCTTTTGCTCGACAGGGTAGGCAACGATGAAGCACTTACAAGCCTGCTGGTTAACTTCCTGGAGACGCGCATGGAGGAGGACCAGGGATGGAATATTGATTCCATGCTTTCAAAATTTGCCAGGATATTGCTTGATGAGGAAGGCCAGTCCAGGCTGGTTCCGTTGAAAGACATCTCGCTGGAGCAATTCAGGGGGATCTCTGAGCATCTTTATGTCAGGATCAGGGCATTTGAAAAGCAGATCAGGGAAATAGCGGGAGAAGGACAAAAGTTACTGTTATCGGGTGGTTTTACTGCCGCCGATTTTTTCCAGGGTGAGCGTGGCATATGGAAGTACTTTGCAAACCTATCAACGGGAAATATTGATAAACTTGAGCCCAACTCTTACGTCAGGGCTACGATTGAAGAAGACAAATGGTTCTCCGGCAAAGCCACTGCCCAGGCAAAGGATGCGATTGCTGCCATGAAACCTGCACTGCTTGAAATATATACCAGGTTGCGGCAGGAGTCTGAACAGCATAAACCTGATTATTCGTTGCGAAAACTGCTGGCAAAAACAATCTACCCGCTTGCCGTACTGAATGAAATTGAGAAGGTGCTCCATGATTTCAAACGCCAGAACAATCTCGTGCATATTTCGGAGTTTAACGCCAGGATTGCAGGAATTGTGATGAATGAGCCTGTTCCGTTCATCTATGAAAGACTGGGAGAGAAATACAGACATATACTGATTGATGAGTTCCAGGACACCTCTGCCCTCCAGTGGATGAATTTTATCCCGCTTGTGGAAAATGCCCTGGCCGGTGGATATTTCAATCTTGTTGTCGGTGATGGCAAGCAGGCGATTTACCGCTGGCGTGGGGGAGAAGTGGAGCAGTTCAACGCGTTGCCCGCGATTGCCGGCAGTGGCCGGAACCATACGCTTCAACAGCGGGAGCAATCACTTACGCGGCACTATAACCGGGTCAATCTTGAACGGAATTTCCGCAGCAGGTCAGAAATTGTGACCTTCAACAACCGCTTTTTCAGGACCGTGGCCGACGCAGTGTTAGTCAATGGCAAAGAAAAAGTATTTGAAGGACTTGAACAGCAGTTTGATCCTGCAAAATCCGGGGGCTATATCAGCCTTGAATTCCCCGGTCAGGGCCGGGAAGGGCTTACCGAAGCTGAAAGAACCATGGCCAGGGTTCTTGAAATCATTAAGGATGCACGGACGCAGAAATTCAGCCTCAGTGACATCGCCATTTTGTGCAGAAGCAACAAAAATGCCAGTGTTATAGCACGTTACCTGCTGGAACAGGGTATTGAGGTTGTATCCGCAGAATCGTTGCTCATTACAAATTCGCCCAAAGTACGGTTTCTCATAGCCTGCCTGAAATTCTTCTTTGAACCTCAGAATGATATTGTTGTTGCAGAGGTTAACCGGTTCCTGGAACAATCGGGCAAACAGGAGGATGTGAAGTCCCTGGAGGGGGTTCGTGACGAACTTACCGTACTTCCGGTATATGAAATGTGTGAAGCGCTCATCAGGTCTTACCAGTTGAATGCCGTGGCAGATACGTACCTCCGGTTTTTCCTGGATGCCGTGCTGAAATTTACTGTGAAAACATCCACCGGGGCGCCGGAATTTCTTGAATGGTGGGAAAGCAACAAGGGAAAGCAATCTATTGTTGTACCTGAAGAATTAGATGCAGTAAGGGTCATGACGATCCACAAAGCCAAGGGTTTGGAATTTCCTATAGTCATTCTTCCATTTGCCGGGGAAGCACGGAAAAATACAAAGTCATACCTCTGGGTTGACCTCGAACCTGAAGTTGCTTCCGGACTGCCTTCGGCCATTCTTCGCAGTGACAAGGACATGGAAGGAACGGTGTATAAGTCCCTTTACGAAGAAGAACGCCAGAAATCGATGCTGGATCTTCTGAACCTGCTTTATGTGTCTATGACACGGCCGGAGGAAAGGCTTTACATTCTGACCAAATTGCCGCCGAAAAACCAGGATGAGGTCAGTTCACTTCCCGGTTTCTTTCAATTGTTCCTCCAGAAGGAAGGGGCCTGGACGGATGGGCAGGTAAAATATGAATTTGGTGTACAGGCAGACCACCAGCCGGGGTTGAAAAAGTCTGATTCTGAAACCATTACCGGGCACGATGTCATCAGCAACGACTGGCGGAAGAAAATAACCATCAGGATGAAGGCTCCGCAGAGGTGGGATATGGAAGACCCCGGGAAAAAATCGCAATGGGGAAACAGGATTCATACCTTGTTATCGTGGATCAATACCGGCAATGACCTGGAGCGCGTGCTTGATAAAGCTTGTCTGTCGGGACTTATCGAACTTGGCGAGCGTAACGGGATAGAAAAAATCCTGCAGTCGGTCATTGCCCATCCGCTCCTTGAAAGGTACTTCAGCAACGAGGTTAAAGTGAAGAATGAAGCTGAGATCCTGTTGCCGGAAGGTTCCTTTTACCGACCCGACCGGATCGTTTTTGACCATGACTGTGTGACCGTTATAGATTTTAAAAGTGGAAAACCCAATGCAAAGCATGCGGAGCAGTTGATAAAATATGCAGGGTACATCGGGGAGATGGGGTATGGACGGATCGTGAGGCTGCTGGTGTACCTGGAGCCAGAGGTAGGGGTGGTGGAGGTGTGAGGGGGTGGACAAGCGGACGGGTGGACGGGTGGACTGGTGGACTGGTGGACGGGTGGACTGGTGGACGGGTGGACTGGTGGACGGGCGGACAGGCGGACAGGCGGACGGGTGGACGGGCGGACGGGTGGACTGGTGGACTGGTGGACGGGTGGACTGGTGGACTGGTGGACAGGCGGACTGGTGGACGGGCGGACGGGTGGACTGGTGGACGGGCGGACGGGTGGACTGGTGGACTGGTGGACGGGTGGACGGGTGGACGGGTGGACGGGCGGACTGGTGGACGGGTGGACTGGTGGACTGGTGGACGGGCGGACGGGTGGACGGGTGGACTGGTGGACAGGCGGACGGGCGGACGGGTGGACTGGTGGACTGGCGGACGGGTGGACTGGTGGACAGTTTTAAATTATGGAATTCCTGAACTCCGTAGGAGTTCCACCCCGGTAGCCCGCATGATATAAAGTAGAATTTCCGCGCCGTAGGTGCGGAACAAACGAACGATAAATGTATGACCAATATTGAAAATAACCTGGCAGCCCTTTTTGAATCATGGTGTGGTGAAGCGCCTCTGGCAATGTCAAAATTACCCGGTTCCGGCTCCTACAGGAGTTATTACAGGATTAACGGCAAGCATGGCGTTGTTATCGGGGCGCATAATGAAGATATCCGTGAAAATGAAGCATTTATTGCTTTTACAACCGGGTTTCGCCATGCAGGTGTGCCGGTTCCGGAGGTGCTTGCCAGTGATCCGGTAAACAGGATTTACCTTCTGTCAGACCTTGGTGATGTGACCTTGTACCAGTTCCTGACTGAAAAACGTGCTGAGGGGCTTTCTGGTCAACGATCTTCCCTTGTTGGGTCAGGTGTGTCGCCTTTGCCTTCGGAGGTGATGGATGTTTATAAAAAGGCCATTGCCTGGCTTTCTGTTATCCAGGTGAAGGCAGGCGCTTTGATTGACTACACGCTATGTTATCCTCGTGCGGCTTTTGACCGCCAGTCGATGATGTGGGACCTGAACTATTTCAAATACTATTTTCTGAAGCTTGCAAAGATCCCGTTTGATGAACAGGCGCTTGAAGATGACTTTGCCGGTCTGTGTGATCTCCTGCTGGCAGCAGATGCAGGTTTTTTCCTGTTCCGTGATTTCCAATCGCGTAATATCATGGTTGTTCATGGCGAACCATGGTTCATTGATTACCAGGGAGGCAGAAAAGGAGCCCTGCAATATGATGTTGCCTCGCTCCTGTACGACGGGAAAGCCGACCTTTCGGAGCCGGTAAGGATGGAACTGCTTGATTTTTATCTTGATAAGCTGGAGGAGATTTACCCGGTTAACCGTGAAAAGTTTCTGAATGTTTACTATGGCTTTGTGCTGATCAGGATTCTACAGGCACTGGGGGCCTACGGTTTCAGGGGGTATTATGAGCAGAAGTCACATTTCCTGCAGAGTATCCCCTTCGCCCTCAAAAACCTGAAGCATCTGCGTGCAAAAAACCTGGTTGGATTTGGCCTGAACACGTTGATGGAAGTGATCGACACGATGGTCGCCAATGAGAAATTGTATAATCAAGAATCAGTTAAGGTAAGTAATGTTAATGATATTATTAACAAAGAGTTACCTGTTAGTAATAGCCTAAAATCGGATGACCATAAACTCACTGTTACCATTCACAGTTTTTCCTTTAAGCGCTCCATTCCGGCTGACGCCAGCGGCAACGGCGGCGGGTTTGTCTTCGACTGTCGTGCCCTCCCGAACCCGGGACGGCTTGAGGAGTACAAGCACCTGAATGGCAAGGACCAACCCGTCATAGATTATCTGAAGAACTACCCTGAGGTAAATGAATTCCTGGCAAATGTTTTCTCTCTCGTTGATCAAAGCGTAAAAACATATGTTGCGCGTGATTTTCAGAACCTTATGGTGTCATTCGGATGCACCGGCGGTCAGCACCGATCCGTATATTGCGCAGAAACCATGGCCAAACACCTGGCCTCCAGCGAAAAGGTTCATGTCAACCTCCGTCACATCGAACAGGAAATAACCCATCCATAAACCAACCCCACCAAAACATCAAAACTTCAAAACATCAAAACATCAAAACATCAAATCAACCCATTATCACATTATCACATCATAATATGAGCCTCATGAAAGCCATGATCCTGGCCGCCGGACTCGGCACTCGCCTCAAACCGTTTACTGACGAACATCCCAAGGCACTCTACCATGTGGAGGGAAAAACGCTGCTCGAACATGCACTTCTCCATGTTTCCAAAAACGGAATTAAGGATGTTTTGATAAATATTCATCATTTTGCAGATCAAATAATTGAATATTTACATTTAAACAATAACTTCGGATTAAACATTTCGATCTCTGATGAGACAGGGGAGCTGCTTGAGACCGGTGGCGGCTTAAAAAAAGCCTCCTGGTTCTTTACCGGTTGTGACGCTGCCCTGGTCAGAAATGTTGATATCCTCTCGGATATTGACCTCCGCAGGATGACTGAATATCACATTGCTTCAAAATGCCTGGCCACCCTTGCCGTGAGAAACCGGGAAACCTCCAGGTACTTCCTTTTTGACGAAACGATGAAGCTTTGCGGGTGGGAAAACCTCAAAACCGGGGAACGCAGGATGGCGCGCCCTTCTGATACTGTCAATGCATTGGCATTTAGCGGAATACAAATAATTGACCCGCAAATGTTCAGTCTGATTACAGAGGAGGGGAAATTTTCATTGACAGACCTCTATTTAAGGCTGGCAGAAACGCAGAACATTTGTGGTTATCCCGAAGAAGGCCTTTTATGGAGAGACGTGGGCAGGATGGGGGAATGAGGAATATGCGAATGACGAATATGCGAATGACGAATATGTGAATGACGAATATGTGAATGACGAATATGCGAATGACGAATATGCGAATGACGAATATGTGAATGACGAATATGCGAATGACGAATATGCGAATAACGAATATGCGAATGTCGGGCAGGAAGCATTGTCACGCTTCACCTGTCACGCGTCACCCGTCACCCGTCACCCGTCACGCGTCACGCGTCACCCGTCACGCGTCACCCGTCACGTTTTTTCCTCGCCGGACACAACCCACTGTCCTCATACCACCTGCATTTCGGCTTGCAGCTCATACAACGCACAATCTCTTCGTTGTTCATCACATGGTTCACCCATTCAGGATCGGCCAGCTGGGGACGCCCCAAGGCTACGAAATCAGCATGATTATTCTCAATCAGCCATTCGGCCCGCTCAGGTGTTTTGATTTCATTGACCACGATCACCGGGATTTTAACATGGGTTTTTATCACAGTTCCGCTGAACACGATCCAGTTGAATTCATAGCCCTTTGGGGTTCGGGGAAGATTCTGCAGGCTTCCGCCGTGGGATACATGCAGGAGGTCAACGCCGGCTTTTTCAAGTTTTTTAGCGATCTCAATGCCGTCATCGAGGGTGGGTGAGTTGGCACCAAGTCGGTAACCGATGATGAAATCATTTCCGCATTGTTTTCTGATCCCGTGAATGATATCTGTAGCTAATTTCAGCTTTTCATTAAGTCCGCGGCCGTATTTGTCTTCCCGCTTATTGAACAGGGAGGATGCAAACTGGTTGAGCAGGTAACCATGTGCCCCATGCAGTTCAACCCCGTGAAAGCCGGCCATTTTAGCCCTGGCAGCCGCAGCGATAAATGCCTCCCTGATCTCCTCTATTTCCTCAATTCCCAGGGCCATAGACCGTGGATTGCCGGGATCGGCAGACGGTGCCTTTGCGACATCCGACACTTTATCACTGGTTAACAGTCCGGCGTGATGGATCTGCAGGATGGATAACGCACCTTCGGCCTTCACCGCATTGGCAATTTTACGCATACCCGGGATATGCTCATCAGACCATATTCCCAGCTGGAACGGGGCAAGCCGGCCATCTTTCCATACAGCGGTGGCCTCTGTGATGACAATGCCAGGGCCACCGGCTGCAATCTGCCGGTAATGCATCACATTTCTGACACTGGCAATGCCGGTTTCATCTGAATAGTTGAAACAGACCACCGGGGGGAATACGATCCTGTTTTTTATTAAATGTTTGTTTATATGGCATTCTGAAAAGAGTAGTTGGTTCATCGGTAGATAATTAAGAGTGATTGAAAGGGTGAAGTGTTATTCCGTTTCATGCCAATAAAACACAAAGTTAAGTAATTAGAATTGCATACCAGGGTCGTGCAACACTTGCGTCCAATCCCGGGCTTAACACCTGGAAAGCCCGACCACATCCGGGATTTATAATTAATACAACCTGTGCTTTCAGTTCAATTGATTTAATCAATTGATTTATATTAGTTTGGTAACTGATTTCCATGCTTTTCCGCAGGTTTCTCCAACCTTACTGTATCTTTCAATCAGTTGTCTCCCTAGTGAAGCCCGTCTAACCTGTAGCTAACTTGTAGCTATGGACTAACTATGGGGTAGCCTCTTCATCGCTTCATCAGGTGTTATCACGTATTCCTTCATGGTATGATTTCCGGTATAATCATATGCCAATGCCCTGATTGTATGGATTGTACTTAGATTCTCGCTGCTTATCCGGTAAAGCCATACATCTGTCTTTCTGAACCGGGGAGCCTTGAACACCGCTCGTTTGCCGGAAAGATCAATTGTACTGATGTCCACCCCGGTGATGATAAAGTCATCGGTAGCGTGCACCCTAATCAAATAATAATCTGTGCCCCTGGCTTTGCGCAGGTCGATCGAAGCGATCACGGGCTTATGCACATAATCCGCAATCGCCAGGTTGTATGCATTGATGCCGTCATGTTCGTGTTGCTGGTAGAATGCCAGCTTTTCCGGATCACTCATGACCCAGGCTGCATAATGTGTGGCACGTTTGAAGACTTCGCGGTGTTTTTTCTGGTTCTCTGTCCATTTAACCTTCTTCCCCTTTGGATAGAAGCACATCACAGGCTTACCGTTTCGCTGTTTGATCACGATATGATCGTTCAGCCGGCCATGAAACCCGTCAAGAATAGATCCTTTGTCACCGCGTGCCATTTCAGTTGATTTGGGTATACAAAAGTAATTTTTTGATAATTCCTTTGCAAACTGCATGGTTGTTTTGCCGGTTAAATACACTTGCCCCATTGGCACAGCTGGGCATGGTTGAGATAAATCAATATTATGCTCATATTTATCATAAGCAGAGAAGGTATTTTTCCTGTTTTATCAGGTTGAATGCCGTTGGTTGAATTCTATTGTTATACTCATGTTTTATTACATTCGTTTTTTATACCGCTTAAACGATCCCATATGAAAACCATACAACTTTTTTTTGCATTTACTTTGATTCTATTGCTCAGTTCAATCGGACTTGATGCACAAATCGCCGTCACCACCGATGGCTCAGCGCCCGACAATTCAGCCATGCTGGATGTCAAATCAGCCACGAAAGGTTTTTTGCCTCCCCGTATGACCACCTTCGCGCGCACGAACATTGCAATACCTGCAACAGGCCTGGTGGTGTACGATACCGACCTGAACAGTCTGTACCTGCGCACATCGACTGCATGGGTGCCGCTTTCCACTGTCAGCAGTCAGTGGTTAACCTCCGGTACGAACATATATTATAGTCTTGGAAATGTTGGTGTTGGAACATCGTCCCCAACGTTTAAATTAGATGTAAACGGAACCGGACAATTTGCTGGCGCTTTGAAAATCGGAGCCTATACACTTCCGACAGTTGACGGAATAACCGGACAAGTGCTTAAAACCAACGGGACCGGCACTTTAGCATGGAGCAGTGATAATGGAACTTCTTATACAAGCGGTACAGGTATTTCAATTGCAGGATCTACAATTAATTCGGTTTGGACGGCCTCCGGTAACAATGTTTACAATAACAATACAGGTAATATTGGTATTGGTACAACAGCTCCTTTTGCCCTGTTGCATGTTGCTGAGAAAAATGTACTGTTTTCTGCCACCGGAGACGTTCCTGTTACTCCTGGGAATGTCCCAATCAGTGGGGCAGGAAGAAGAATGATGTGGTATCCCGATCATGCGGCTTTCAGGGCAGGGTATGTTAATGGAACACAATGGGATGTAGCAAATGTTGGCAGTTATTCGGTTGCCATGGGATGGGGGGCAACATCAAGTGGTGCTGGTGCCATTGCCCTGGGTGTTTCGTCAAATGCCAGTGGATATGCTTCAATATCTTTAGGATGGGAGACAACGGCAAGTGGTGAGGGTGCTATTGCGTTTGGTGAATCCTCAACCGCAAGCGGTCCTGGTTCCACAGCGTTTGGCGTTCATTCAAATGCAAGTGGATCATCCTCAACATCTATGGGAAACTACACCACTGCCAGTGGTACTGCATCATCGGCATTTGGTGCCAGTACCATTGCCAGCGGCTATATTTCAACTGCGTTGGGTTATGGAACCGTAGCAAAGTCAAGTGAGGAGATTGTAATAGGAAGCCTGAATACTGATTATACACCGGTATCCACAACTGCCTGGAGTGCCAGCGATCGCCTTTTCACAATTGGTAACGGAGCGGCATCCAATGCTCGATCCGATGCAATGGTGGTGTTAAAGAATGGAAATACGGGCATTGGCAATAGTAACCCTGACACCAAACTGATCGTTCAGTCAACCGGATCGGAGCAATTGAAGTTATACAATCCGACCAGTACTACCGGAACACAGGCAGGTATGTACCTGCAAACCGCATCCGGATGGAGTGTTGAATTACGTACGAAGCAGGACATCAGTTACCTTGAACTGTTCGGTGCAGGGGCAGTGAAGCACCGGTGGAATGATGTGAACTACTACCCAGGAAACAGTACAGCGTATTTTACCGGCAGTGGCGCCAGCCTGTCGCTGATGGATGGTAATGTTGGGGTGGGTACACTCACACCGTCAAAAGCCCGTCTGCAGGTGGAAGGAATGGTAGGCCATACCACGGCAATCTTCAGCGGCAGCGCCACATCACAGGGCATTTCAATGGTCGCCGACTGGCCGGGTGTCTTTTTCAACTGTTACAGCAACGGGGGTACAAAAACGATGGCCGGCTCCGGGTACCCGTCGTTCTTCAACACCGACCAGAACAACGGGGGAATTACGATAAACACAACGAACATACCCAACACAGCCCCGGATGCACTGATCACGATCCCGGAGCGTTTCCGCATCACAGGCGACGGTAAAGTAGGAATTAACAATTCCAATCCTGAAGCCGAATTGTCAGTAAATGGCGCTGAATCTACAGTGCATGGCCTCAACGCTGCCATAAGATTGACCAACACTGCCCCCGGCGGAACGAGTTGGACCATGAGAGCAGGGGCAATTGGAACGGGAACACCCAGGAAGGGCTTTTCCATTGCGGATGATCAACTATATCGAATGATAATTGATTCCACGGGGCATTTTGGAATTGGCACAGACACTTATACAACAAATGCAACATTGCAGGTAGGTTTATTCACAGGCGCCAAGTTGGGTATTGGGAGCGTAGAACAGATTGCGGATGGTGGCAACTTCAACCTGTCATTCAATGCCGAGCTCATGCCATCTTCAGACAATACCTATAGGATTGGTAACTCAACTCAGCGATGGACTTCTGTCTGGGCAGTGGATGGAACGATACAGACCTCTGATGCGCGGGAGAAGAAGGAAGTTGCTGATCTTGAGTATGGTCTTGAAACCCTGATGAAGATGCGACCGGTAACTTTTAAATGGAATACCGGTCTGGACGATGCAAAACACGTAGGGTTTATAGCCCAGGAGATGAAGGATGTTGTTCCCGAAGCTATTGTTGATCGGGAGCTTCAGAATAACGAAGACGGAACATCAACCATCGTTCCCACCAAACGTCTTGGCATGCGATATGACGCCATCATACCGGTGCTTGTAAAATCAGCACAGGAACAGCAAAAGATGATTGAAGCGCAGCAACAGGTAATATTCCTGTTAAAGGCACAAAATGAACAACTTATCAGTCGCATTGAAACGCTGGAGAAAAAGTAACCTTAAATCGGAAATGCAATGAAAACACTGTTCGTCCTATTAATGTTCGCAGTTGGATTATCTGCCAATTCCCAGGTAGCCGTTACCACCGATGGCACAGCGCCCGATAATTCGGCCATGCTGGATGTAAAGTCAACCACCCGGGGGATGCTGGTGCCACGGATGACTGTTGCCCAACGAAATCTTATCAGTTCACCGGCTACCGGTTTGCTTGTCTTTTGTACGGACAACAACCAGTTTTATTCCAACAAGGGAACTCCCGGTGTACCCAACTGGTTGATGGTGAGCAGTCAGTGGGTAACATCCGGCACAGACATATTTTACACCGGAGGGAAAGTGGGCATTGGAATATCGTCGCCGGGAAGTCAGTTGCATCTTCACAACACTACAGGTGCATCCATTATTCAATTTACCAATGCATCAACCGGAACTACCGTATTTGACGGAGGTGCCGTTTACCAGAGCGTCAATGACTTTTATTTTGACAACGGCGAGAACGGGAACATGATTTTTAGTACCAACAGTCTGCAGAGAATGAGAATAACCCCATCCGGTAATGTTGGGATTGGAACGATTGCCCCGGGTGATAAATTATCCATCCAGGGTGCGCTCTCTTTCCATGGCCCGGTATTAAATGATGTTCCTTATGCCGGATTTGATTTTGATATTCCTTCAGACGGTATGCGCTTCAGGGCCAATGTGCTTTCCTCCGCACTGAATAAAACCCACATGTTTATTGCAAGACAAAGCGGTAACGTTGGCATTGGTACAACATCCCCGGTCCTGGGAAGATTGCAGGTGGAAGGAACAGTAGGCAATACGGTGGCAGCATTCACCGGAAGCAGCAATTCCAAGGGCGTTTCAATCATCGCCGACTGGCCGGGAATTTTTTTCAATGCCTACTTTGACGGAGCGGTGAAAGCGATGTCGTCCTCCGGCTATCCCTCATTCATCAATACTGAACAAACGTCGGGGGCCATTACCATCAATACGACCAACGTTGAAAATACCACTGCGAATGCGGCGGTAACTGTACCGGAGCGGATGAGAATTGCGGGCAATGGCAATGTGGGAATCGGTACTGCCACCCCGCAGGCCGCACTTGATGTAAACTCATCCACATCCGGGGTGCTGATCTCAAGGATGACAACGGCCCAGCGGAATTCAATTCCATCGCCGGCTACCGGGCTGTTCCTTTACAACACCGACAGCAATTGCCTGGAAATGTACAACGGAACCGGGTGGACATCATTCTGTGCCAACGGTATCTATTACAACGGAATGCAAACGGCAGGATGTTTCAACAACTGGACCATGCGGGCGGAGTTTCCGGGCACGGCGAGGGATGGCGCAGTAGGGTTTGCCATTGGTGCAAAAATATATATCGGCACAGGCTCTGACGGTGTCACAAAAAAGGATTTCTGGGAGTATGACACCTCTACAGATACCTGGACACAGAGGGCTGATTTCGGAGGTGTTGCAAGAATACATGCAGTTGGATTTGCGATCGGTGCCAAAGGCTACATCGGTACCGGTGTTAATGGGGCGGTTTTAAATGATTTTTGGGAATATGACCCTTCCACCGACAACTGGACGCAGAAAGCGAATTTTGGGGGATCCGCAAGATCCTCGGCGGTTGGATTTTCTGTCGGATCAAAAGGATATATAGGAACCGGCGTATTATCAAGCAATTTTCCAGTCAGGGATTTCTGGGAATATGATCCGGTCACAAATACCTGGTCGCAGAAAGCGGATCTTCCTGTACACTCCAGGTCAGGTGCTGTTGGGTTTTCAATCGGGATAAAAGGATATATCGGGGCAGGATTCTTTGATGTTCAACCATATAATGATTTCTGGGAATATGACCCGTCCCTGAACACCTGGATACAGAAGGCAAATTATCCTGGCAGCGAAGTGAAGTATGGTGTTGGATTTTCCATCGGGTCGAAAGGATACCTTGGTACCGGGGGATCAGGCAGTGGTTCGCAAGATTTTTATGTTTTTGATCCTGTTTCCAATACATGGTCGCAGAGGCTTGATTTTGGAGGTGGTGTGAGAACCCAGGCTGTTGGGGTTTCAAACGGCATCAAGGCATATGTGGGAACAGGCAGCAATGGCGGCAACAGGAAAGATTTCTGGGAGTATTGCAAGTAATCCCTCAATCGTTCTGTACCTGAAATGTAAAAAACTACTAACTTTAAAATAGCATCAAAATGAAACAAAAGTCGATCCTCATTACCATGATAATAATCTGCGCAGCATTGCGACTTTCCGCCCAAATTGCCGTCACCACCGATGGCTCAGCCCCCGACAATTCGGCCATGCTGGATGTGAAATCAACCTCCAAAGGCATGCTGATCCCTCGTATGACCCTGGCCCAGCGAAATGCCATAGCAAGTCCGGCAGCGGGTTTGATCCTGTTTCAGACCGACAACACCCCGGGTTTTTATTTCAACGCCGGCACGGCAGTCGCACCTGTATGGACCTTTCTTACAAACAATGGCTGGAGCATCACGGGCAACGGCGGAACAAACCCGGCCCTGAATTTTATCGGCACTACGGATAACAACCCCGTAAACCTTCGCGTCAATAACCAGAAAGCCGGAAAAGTCGGTTCTGATGGCCCGGTGTTTTTAGGATACCAGGCAGGCAACAGCAACACGGCAAATTACAGTACAGGTATCGGTTATCAGGCAATGTTTGCGAACACTACCGGTAACTATAACTCCGCCACAGGATACTATTCACTCTTTAATAACACCACGGGGGCAGGCAATACCGCAACCGGGTACAGTTCACTTATGTGGAGCTCAACGGGATATGAAAATACCGCCACCGGCGGATATGCCATGTTTACCAACTCAACGGGATCAAACAATACCGCGAACGGGTTTAAATCGCTTTATTACAATACTACCGGAAATTTCAACACTGCGATTGGGAACACAGCACTATATGTCAACGTTTCGGGACAATATAATACCGCTTCAGGTGCATCAGCTCTGTACAGCAATAATACAGGAAGCAATAACACAGCCACCGGTTACCAGGCGCTTATTTTCAACGCAACCGGATCAAACAATACAGCTACAGGGGTTAGGTCACTCCGTAACAACAATGGAGTTGGTAATACGGCCATCGGGACAGATGCTATGTATTACAATTCCGGCTATTCCAATGTGGCAGTTGGTATCAGTGCATTGTACAGCAATTACACAGGTTCAAACCTAGTTGCTGTAGGCGACTCGGCATTGTACAGTAACACCTCCGGAGTTGCCAATATGGCAATTGGCTCAAAGTCCCTTTATGCCAATTCTGTCGGCTACAGCAATACGGCCGCAGGATTCAATGCTTTAAAGTCTAACACATCTGGGTTCTTAAACACGGCTGTCGGGCGCGGGGCCATGGAAAACAATACTACGGGCGATAACAATTCCGGTTTGGGGCGGGAATCACTTTATGCAAACACAACAGGGTCTGCAAATAATGCCTGTGGGGTATTGGCCCTTTTCCATAACTCATCGGGCAATGGAAACAGCGCAACAGGGTATTCTGCGCTTTTTAACAATACTTCGGGTGACTTTAATACCGCTTGTGGCTATCAATCATTGGGATCTAACCAGGCCGGGACTGCGAATATAGCCATTGGCAAATACGCGGGCTTTTATGAAACGGGCAGTGACAGGCTGTATATCGACAACCGGTCGCGCAGTAACCTGGCAGATTCAAGGTCAAAAGCGTTGATTTATGGGGTATTTGATGAAGATCCCGCGCTCCAGAGGCTGACAATCAATGGCTTCGTTGGAATCGGCACCACAAACCCTACTTATCCTCTTGCAGTGAACGGAACGATCCGTGCCAAGGAGATCGTGGTCAATACCGGTTGGTCCGATTTCGTGTTTAACGATACCTATAATCTTATGCCACTGAAAATACTTGAAACCTATATTACCGAGCACAAACATTTGCCTGAAATCCCCGACGCTGCTGATGTTGAGAAAAATGGCGTCAGCCTTGGGAACATGGATGCAAAACTCCTGCAGAAAATTGAAGAATTATCACTCTACGTGATTGAATTGAACAAGAAACTTGAACATCTTGAAGGCGAAAACACCCTGTTGAAAAACCAGGTAAAGGCTATTTCAAAATAACATAATCCGGGCGATGATGAAAAATACAATACAAAAAACGCTGTTTTTCCTGTTGCTGCTGAGTTCAGGCAGCCTGATCGGGCAGGTCGAAAATTCCCGGAATATATGGAAGAATCCGGGAACGGATGACTTTAACGCGATCAGGAGCAAGGTTGAAAAACATTATACCGGTAAAAACAAAGGCCAGGGATCTGGCTACAAGCCTTTCAAAAGATGGGAATGGTACATGCAGGGCCACCTCTCCACCGATGGAAAAATAACCAATGTAGCGGCGCAGAACTGGGACGCATATTATAAATACCAGGATGAACAAAAGACCGTGAATGGTGACGCTCCTATGGTAACAAATGGCTACTGGACTTCGCTGGGTTTAAGCGGTTCACCGGGCGGTTCTGGCTGGAACCCGGGTATCGGAAGGGTAAATGTTATTGCCTTTCACCCGACCGACGAAAACACCTTCTGGGTGGGAACTCCTGCCGGTGGTTTATGGAAGACGGCCAATGGAGGCACTACCTGGACACCCCTCACCGACGGCATGCCATGCATCGGTATCTCAGGTATTGCCGTTGATTATACCAATCCGGATGTAATGTATATCCTCAGCGGCGACGGAGATGGTCATAACACCCGGTCGCTGGGGGTGTTTAAAACGGTGAATGGCGGGGTTACCTGGTACAGTACCGGGCTGGTCTTCACGTTAAGCAGCGATGTGCGGGCTTATAAACTGATCATGCACCCGACAAACAGCAATATCCTGTTTGTTGTCGCTTCAAACGGTATATGGAAAACAACCGACGGCGCAGCAATTTGGTCACATCCGCAATTCGATTTTGTTTTTTTTGACATTGAATTTAAACCCGGCGTTCCAGCAATTATGTATGCCACAACAAGTAATAAGTTCTTCAGGTCAACCGATACAGGGGCCACCTGGAATCAAATTTCTGTACCGGTTCCTGCCAATACGTCCAGGTTGGCGATTGGCGTAACTCCGGCCAACCCCTTTTATGTTTACCTGCTGACCGGCCCGGCAACCGGTGTGGGATCATTCACCGGTGTTTACTATTCAACGAACAGCGGCAACACCTTCCTGTTAAGAGCCAGTACGCCAAATATTCTTGGCCGTGCGGCTGATGGCCAGGATGCTGATGACCAGGCTGATTACGATCTGGCTGTGGCTGTTTCGGGCACCGATTACAGCACATTGGTCACCGGGGGTATTAATTGCTGGAGATCGACCGATAAAGGGATCAACTTTTCCATTATCTCCCAATGGAATGATTATACCGGCTCCCAGGGAATTGGTTATACCCATGCAGACATTCACGACCTGGCAATTAATCCGCTGAACGGCTGGCTCTACTGCTGCAGCGACGGGGGTGTTTACAGATCTGCAGATTTCGGGGATAACTGGACTGATATTACTTCAAATCTATCCGTCACTGAGTGGTTCAGGATTGCCGGATTTGAGGGGAATGCCTCTCTCCTTATCGGCGGCACACAGGATAACGGCTCATTTAAATGGACCGGACCACCAGCCACGCAGAATATTCTGGGTGGTGATGGGATGGATTGCATGATTGATCCTACCAATGCCAACGTAATGTATTATGAAAGCCAGCAGGGAGGGTTGGTCAGATCCAATAACGGGGGAAATACCTGTACAGGCATCAGGCCCCCTAACGTCGGCGGGCCCTGGGTTACGCCATTGGTTATGAATCCGGTTACAACATCGACCATTTATGCCGGGTATGATACGATCATGAAAAGTACCAACAGCGGTTCATCCTGGACCATGCTCCTGTCGGGCAGTCCGAAGGGCCAGAATGCGCTGGCCATCGGGACAGCATTTCCGGACCGGCTATATGCAGCCGGCGACACCATCATCTGGAGATCTGACGATGCCGGCAGCAACTGGACCAAAGTCTCAGCCGGCCTGCCGCGAAAATATATCTCCCGTATCGCCGTAAATCCGAATTATTCACTGGAGGTATATATAACGATAGGCGGTTATACCAGTGGGCAGAAAGTCTATTATTCTCCTGACGGTGGCGTCCACTGGACCAACATGTCGGGGTCACTGCCGAATGTCCCGGCAAACTGCATTGCCTATGAATTCAATGACAACCAGCCTGCTGCCGCGTTGTATGTCGGAACTGATATCGGCGTTTTTTATAAGAATCTCAACATGTCCGACTGGATCCCATACCAGAACGGGTTGCCGACCGTCCCTGTGTTTGACCTGGAGATCAATAAAACTGCCGGACTTATCCGGGCGGCCACTTTTGGCAGGGGATTGTGGACATCTGCATTATATTCTCCATGCCCGGCCAACTATGTTCTGACACCCGTCAACGATCCGGGGAATCCAAATTACACCGGATTTCAGTATTATGAGGCCAATGCAGACATAGAATCATCGCGCACGGTCACCGGAGGTGTTGGCACGAACGTAACTTATAAGGCCGGCAACAATGTTGTGCTAAAGGACGGGTTCCAAGTGCTGGATGGCAATGTGTTTAATGCAACCATCGGATCCTGTTCATCGGCAAAATCGCCTGTGACAGTAAGACCAGTCACAGGAACATATGCCGGTACAATGAAGCGTTGAGTTTACCTAAAACCTTCCAGGTTTTTAAAACCTGGAAGGTTTGGATAGAAATCCTTTGCCATATCTTCTGGATAGTCATAAATCAGGTCAATTCGGAATGCACTTTTTTACTTGCCCTATAGAAGCCAGGGGTGTCAGCCGTTGATATTTATCAATGGGTTGGCGATATATTTCCTTTGCAAAACGGAAATATCCTTTCTGTAACTAGCTAAATATCGCATGGTTAAGTAGCTAATGCCTGTTGTGTTTCCTTATATTTATGCTGGTTAACCAGAACCTGTCAATTTGTTAACTGCCTGTTACCGGGCCAGGCTGGCCAGCCAGGAAATTTCGGAATCAACCACAAAAACGAAAAGTCATGAAAAAATATACAGTAAATCTGCATTCAGGATTTTTTTGCCTGTTGATGCTCTCAGTACTATTCCTGTTCATAAAACCAACGGTTAGCGGTCAGGCTCCTGCCGCCGTAGGAACCCAGATCCCGGTCATCATCAATATTTATAATAATTCAACGACAGCTGCTGATGCCAAAGCTGCTGTTGCTGAGGCCAACAAGGCGCTGAAGCAAGCCGGGGCCACACTGCGCGTGGTGAAGGTTAAAAATGTACCTGCCGGTCAGGGAGGCGACAATGGTAACGGCAATTTCACGGGGGATGAACGGGATGACATCAGGAAGAATGGTGGCGATGAGCTTGATTCACTGGCGAACGAAAAAGGGATCAAGATATGTTTTGGTAATATAATAGAAAGCGCTGATCCGGGCAACCCGGGTATTTCGGTTCATACGAACCCGACAATCATGGTAAAAGCCGGGCGGCCAGCCGATTCTACTGGACAAACCATTGCCCATGAATGTGGACATGTTATGACACTCGGTTCAGGTCATAAAATTGATGCAACAACAAATGCAAGCGATGGCGGTCATGCACCCAATGTTCCCGGTGGAAGTGGTGCCGGTAACCTAATGGCTCCGAGCAACTATCGGAGCGGTACCAATTTAACTCCTGACCAGATTGCTGAAATGGAACAATGGAAGAAGGATCACGGAAAGACAGCCGAACAATTTGACTCTCTTTATCCTGCAACCAAATTAACCCAACAGTTCGGGAATGGCTCGGACCCGATCAGGGATATGTTCCCCTTCCCAAGCTTTTTTGATCTTGACCAGGTATTTCTTTCTTCATTTTTAAACCTGGATACTGTTAAAATTAATTTTCTCATCGCCGGCGTTATTCCACCAACCGGCTCCTATCAGGTTATGTATAATCTTGGCCTGGATATTGACCATGTTCCGGCAACCGGGATCATGTATGCAGGGTTACAGGGTGTTGACAGGATCGTCACGGTCCAGGTTATCAGCAATTTTGGCGTGATCAACAGTTTGGCTACGGTCAGGAATACGGTAACAAATTTATTTTCAACCATCTCAGTTCCTCCTCAATTTCATACAGAACTGGAATTTTATGATATAAACAAACCGGGTGTGCCCAAAGAATCCAGCCTGTCTGTGAAAATTCCAAAGATATTACTGAACCTGGTTGCTTCTGAAGTGCCTGCCGTTGCTACAACAGGACTTGGCGGCGACGTAACAGATGTTTTGTATTTTGCCTTTGATACTTTCCGGTGGATGAACGACGCAACGTTACAATTGTATGGAACAGGACTGCCTGTTCCCGGATCCATGTACCCATTTTCTGTTTCAGGATTGATCCCAAACAGTTTCTTTGATGTTTTTGTTGATGATTTGATGGTCTTTAACGGCACCCTGAATCCATCCGGCGCCTATAGCGGAAATTTTATTTTTCCAACAAGTAAATCTGCTGTTGACGTCCATTACCTTGCAGTTCAGGATAATTCAGGTGAATTTGCCTATAATATTTCCAGCCCGCGGACTCCTGTTTGGATTTTGCCCGCTACCACGATCAGCACCGGACAAAATAAATGCTTTGATGCATCGCAGACAATTTCTGCAGGTGGAGGGCCTTCGTCGTTGTTCGAGGTTATGCCAGGAGGCAGTGCCAACATGATAGCTGGGCATAATATTTTCTTACGGGAGGGAGTAGATGTGTTCTCCGGGGGGTATTTGCACGCCTATATTACTTCCAATGGTTCTTATTGTGGCTCATCCGGACCTCCTTCTGCCCCTGTCAACTTAACCGGAGTTGAAAGCCACCCACAGTTAGCAGTATCGCTCGTCAAAGTATATCCAAACCCAACCACGGGTGACTTTACACTTGAACTTCCCACGGAATTCGCCAATATACCAGTTCATGTTGAGGTATACTCAATGCTTGGCAGGCTGGTTCTTTCTCAAAGCAACACAGGCAATGTTACCAGGGTGTTTTCACTTTCGGAACAACCAGCAGGGATTTATATCATCCGTGTGATTGCAGAAAACCGTGTTGTAACGGTGAAAATCATAAAACAATAGTAATCTGCTGTTTAATTCCCTATTTTTGTCATCAACTCAACGATGACAAATGGTCCCCTTCCTTCAAAAAACCGCTCAATATCTTGTCACCACCTATAAGGACAACCTGTCCGAACTGTGCATCGTGCTCCCGAACCGCCGGGCCGGCCTGTTCCTCAGGAAATACCTGGCTGCAGAGGTAGGGAAAGTTACCTGGGCACCGACTGTTTTCTCCATTGAGGACTTTATTGCGGAACTGAGCGGATATCAGGAAGTTGAGAACCTGCACCTGCTTTTTGAACTTTATGGGGTTCACATTGAAATTCAAGGGAAAAATGCAGAACCCTTTGAAGAGTTTTTACGGTGGGCGCCGCAGTTGCTCACCGATTTCAATGAAATTGACCGCTACCTGGCCGATGCAAAAGAGTTGTTTTCAACACTGACCGAGGCAAGGGCAATTGCCCTCTGGAACGTCGACGGCCAGCCACTCACCGAATTCGAAAAGAAATATCTTCAGTTTTACCAGTCCCTCCATGGCTATTATGAAAAACTGACGCAACGGCTTTCAGACAGGAATAAGGCATACCAGGGTCTCAGTTTCAGGGCCGCCGCTGAAAATGTGGAATCAAAAATGGACCAGTTGCCATGGCATCACATCATTTTTGCCGGCTTCAATGCCCTCACCAAGGCCGAGGAGCATATCATCGGCGTGTTGAGGAATAATGGAAAAGCAACCCTGTTATGGGATTCCGACCGGTATTACCTTGAAAACAGGCAGCAGGAGGCGGGTGATTTCCTGCGCGAATGGATACGTAAATGGCCGCTTGAAGAGCCGCTCTGGATTGATGATGATTTTGCAACAACCGGCAAACAGATCGAGATCGTCGGGTCCCCCGACCCGGTCGGGCAGGTCAAGTATTGCGGTCAGCTGTTGCAGGAACTGGCCAGCCAGGGCAGGGCTGATGAAAAAACTGCAGTAGTGCTGCTGGATGAAGGTTTGCTTATCCCTTTGCTTAATTCAATGCCCGAAGAGGTGAGCGCTTTGAACATCACCGCCGGTTTGCCCCTGAATCAAACCCCTCTGGCCGGCCTTTTTGACCTGGTGTTCCAGCTTCACCTTCATACATCCCAGTTTACCTATCTTGTTTCCAAAGACATAAACAAATATTACTACAAAGATGTATTGAAACTGTTGCAGCATCCTTATATCCGCAGGATGGTGCAGTCCTTGAGCCATGGAAACCGCTTTGTGCTGGATGAAACAACCGAACGGATCAGGCTTGGCCACAAGATCTTCATCGGCATGGATGAGATTGTTTCGCTTAAATCAGGACTTTTTTCTGAAACGCTGTCATTCCTTGAGCCCGTTTTTATCCACTGGGCAGATCCGGCCGATGTGCTGGCCTGTTTCAAGGCCATGATAGAAAGCCTGCGCAGCAGCGAGATCACACCGATGGAACTGGAATACCTTTTTTCTTTTTCACAGATTGTACACCAGTTGGGGAACCTGCGGACAGAATTCCCATCTCCATTGAAGATCGCGGCCTTTTATGAGTTGTACAAACAGGTTGTTGCCGGAACCAGTCTCCCGTTTTTCGGAGAGCCCCTGAAGGGTTTACAGATAATGGGAATGCTGGAAACAAGGACCCTTGATTTTGAAAATCTCATCATTCTCTCATGCAATGAGGATCTCCTGCCAAGCGGAAAGATCAATTCCTCCTATATCCCGTTTGACATCAAACGCAGTTTTGACCTGCCGACCTACAGGCATAAGGATTCAGTCTATGCCTACCATTTTTACAGGTTGCTGCAAAGGGCTGAAAACGTGTGGATTTTGTACAATACCGAAGCAGATCAGCTGGGTGGTGGCGAGAGAAGCCGTTTTCTGCGGCAGATCACGTCAGAGTTGCCTTCCTATAACCCGGGGATAGTTATCCGGGAATCCGTTTTAACCACCCCGCTTCCAAAAGGTGAACCTTTGCCGGTGATCATGATCCCTAAAACCGGAACAACCCTTGAAGCACTCAATGACAAAGCAGTAAAGGGATTTTCAGCCAGCTCGCTCAATTCTTACCGGAATTGCCCCCTGAAATTTTATTTTGCTGAAATTGCCGGTATCAGAGAGCCGGAAGATGTGGATGATACCATTGATCCTGCGGTTTTAGGCAGCGCGGTTCACGCAGCCCTGAATACCCTTTATCAGCCCTGCCTTGACAAACCGCTGACGAAGGAACATCTTTCGGCGATAGAACCTCTTGCAGATGAAGCGGTTGACAGTGCCTTTGAGAAGAAATTCAAGGGGTCCGACATTACCTATGGTAAAAACCTCCTGCTGGTGAAGGTGGCCAAAATGATGATCAAACGGTTTTTGCAGTTTGAAGCCGCTCAGCTTGATGAATTGTCAAAAGCCGGCAAGGGTCTCACCGTGGCTTTCCTTGAACAATATGTTGAAACATATATTTCGATCATTGTTGATGGAAATGAAACGAACATCAAACTAAAAGGGTTTATTGACCGGGTTGACCGCCTCAACGGCTGGTGGAAGATCATTGACTATAAAACGGGCATTACGGAAGCCAAACATGTAAAGGTAAAAGAGTGGGAAGAACTCATTGAAAATGCCGACCTGAACATCGGTTTCCAGCTCCTGATGTATTCGTTTCTGCTGAGTCGGCGATTTCAACAGCCCATCAGTTCAAGCGCGGGGATCATCTCCCTGAAGAAACTCAACACCGGCTTTACAACTGTTTCAGTGCCGGGTGATGAACCCGGAAAGTTAACCTCCATCCTCGGCGACAGTTCTTCGGCCAGGTTTGAGGAGATCCTCAGGAGCATTTTATCTGAGGTTTATGATCTCTCCGTTCCCTTTTCCCAAACGAGCGACCTGGATATCTGTGAGCGCTGTCCTTACATCAATCTTTGCCTGCGTTAATGTCGGTTTCGGAAAAGACACATGCCTCATAGGTGAACAGTTCTGCTTTCTTCCATCCATCCCAGCCGATGCCTGCCTTGTCGCGGGAACAATGGCCCAGGAATTCATCAACGGACCAACCCGTTTCAGTAGCCACCTGTGGCAGAAAGGTGCCTGAATTGTACCCTTTCTTTATGTAAATGCCGTGTTTACCAAGGATTATTTCATCCGCCGAAGTGATCTTTTTCAGGGGGGAAAGTACAGATATCTCCATCTCAAGCCCCGGAATTTCGTTCATGCGAACCGGATCAAAGCGGCTGTCTTCAGTGGAGGCGGCAACTGCCATCTCCCTGATCAGCCTGTACAGCGGGATATTTGCCGTAAATCTCCCGATACACCCGCGGAGACTGCCGTTTTCTTTCAACGTAACAAAAGCTCCGGCATGAATCTTTAAATTATCCGGGTAGGTTGCAGAATCGTCGTCAGGCATCCTTCTCTCGCGGATATATTGCTCAATGGTTTTCCTGGCCACGCTGAGGAGTATTTTTTTTTCTTCCCGGGAGAAACTGAATACAGGTGCTTCGCCAGTGACTTCATTCTTTCTGGTTACCGCCATTGACCAGTAACCCACCACCTGGTCTTTATCCCCGTATTTTGAATCGCCTGAGTTCATATATTGGACAGGTGAAATATGATATCCCTGTTCCTGTCTGGCCAGGTTAAGCATGACCATGATGGAGGTCCAACCGCACAGGTTCGTTGCCAGGTTGGGGATTTTCCTGCCGTGATATTCCTGAAGCAATGTTAACAATGCCCCTGGATTCCCTGCAACGATGGCATCACAGGTGGACTTGTCAGTAAGTTGCGCATCGGCATAGGATGGGTAATGTGAAAAATCGGTGCTGAAAACAAAAAGATTGCGGTCATTGAACCAGGGTTTTAGCGCTTTGGCAATCTCTTCGCAGGTTTCCTCCGACTGTGTGCCAAGGATGATGGGCACAAGTTTGAACTTCTTCTTCAGGTGGTATTGTAGAAAGGGAACCTGCACTTCAATTGTGTGTTCGGCCTTGTCAGCTTCGGGATTGTAGGTGAACAAAGGGTTCCCATTGATCAGTTTGCCTGCAATATCAGTATTCACCGGAACATGGCCCAGGGGTGTAACATAATCGCCGGGGGTGTAAATGGATGCCCCCCTGAACGAAACCTGGTGGCTTGAACCAATGATGAACACATTGTCAAACTGTTTTTCAGGGTCAACCTGGTTATAACCGCTGGCCGCCACTTGTCCTGAGAATACGTAGCCGGCATGCGGGGTTACAATGCAGTTTACATAGCCCGCAACGGGTGGTTTGGCTGTCGAAAAGAGTCCGGCAAGCATGGTGTTCAGCTCTTTGGCATCCGCAGGGTAGAATTTCCCTGCTGCGGCCGGTTTGCGGTTCGTTTTGCCGGGTGTATCCTGTGCCCGGCCTCCCGGCGTGAAATTGAAAAATAATCCCATAAGCAACAGGCAGCTGAAAAAACGCAGCATTGTTTTAGTAACTTTGAATAAATTAAATGTAAAGGTAATACAAAGGGGAAAAAATCGGGTGGGGTTGTGGTGAATGTGGTGTGTAATATTATGTTTTTTTCACCACATAGGCACATAGAACACATATGATAAACAGTTAATTTCCCCTTATGTGCCCTATGTGCCTATGTGGTGAAAAATGCATTCAACTTGGAAAAAAAACTAGTCGCACAATCTGGAAAACCTGGTGAATACACCCGGGAATCGCCCTACGCAATTACCACCCCCAATGGCATCCAGTGCCGTATATGCCCCCATAACTGCCTGCTTCCCGAAGGGAGTGTTGGTAAATGCCTCACCCACCTTGCCAGGGACGGCAAACTGCTCACCACAGCCTATGGAAACCCGTGCGCCGTTCATGCTGACCCCATAGAGAAGAAACCGCTGTACCATTTCCTCCCCGGCACGAAAGCATTCTCGATCGCCACCGCCGGGTGCAACTTTACCTGCCTGAACTGCCAGAATGCAGAAATTTCGCAAAAGGGCCCGGAGAACACAGACAACGTTGTACTTTTTCCGGAAAATGTTGTGGAAGCTGCTATTCATAGCGGTTGCAGATCAATTGCTTATACCTATTCGGAACCTGTTGCATTCTATGAATACATGCTCGACACGGCAAGGATTGCACGCTCACATGGAATTAAAAACCTGATGATCTCAAACGGATTTATCAACCAGCCGCCTTTGCGTGAACTTTGTAAATACCTTGATGCAGCCAATATTGATTTAAAGGCATTCAGCAATAAAATTTATGCAGAACTCAGTGGCGGCAGGTTGAACCCGGTGCTGAATACCTTAAAAATACTCAGGGATGAGGGAGTCTGGGTTGAAATTACAAACCTTGTCATTCCAGGCGTGACTGACGATCTGACCATGATCAGGGAAATGTGTGAATGGCTTGTAAAAAATGGCTTTGCCGATACCCCGTTGCATTTCAGCCGGTTTCATCCGATGTTCAAAATGCCGGATGTTCCGTTAACGCCTGTCGGAGTGTTGAATGATGCAAGGGAAATTGCCATGCATGCCGGAATCCGTTTTGTTTACATTGGGAATGTGCGGGGAACAAATGCGGAGAATACTTTTTGTCCGTCTTGTAAGAAGATCATAGTTGAAAGGGAGGGATTTAGGGTTGGGGCAAGGCACATGAATGGGGATAGGTGTTCATTCTGTGGGGAGGGGATAGCCGGCATTTGGGAATAGGTTCTCGCAGATTTTCGCGGATTAAAGCGCAGATTTTGGCAGATTAAAATTTTGATTTGAAACAGTTTTGTTTTCTCAAATGGCATTTTTTGTTTTTTTCTGCTTCAATCTGCCAAAATCTGCGCCTTAATCTGCGAAAATCTGCGAGAACTTTTTTCCCCGACTCTGGATAACATCCACCCACACCGGCAAATGGTCAGAGAACCCACCGTGGTATGCCGGCCCCCGGTAAGTCCTGTTCAATTTATCCCCGAAGTAGGTGTTGTCCTCCTCCATCAGAAAGGATAACTTTACTGTTCCGGCATTTGCCGGATTTACAGACAGTCCCGATTTGCCAGCCCTTAATGCACCTGATACCAGGAACTGGTCAAATGTGCTCCACTGATCACGGTATTTCAAGGTTCCCTCCCGGCGAATTTTGTTCCTGATCCCCATGAGGTTGTACAAAGCTGTGTCAAGAATTTCAGCGTCATCGTTGCGGGCATGCAGCACCCCGCACAGGCTCTCATTTTCAGGTTCATCGTTGAAGTCGCCCATCACCAGGATATTTGCCCGTGGTTGTACTTTTTGAACCGAATCAATGACCTTTCGCAACACGGAAGCCACATAGTTCCTCCGTGGTTGCGACATGAGATACCCGCCTCGCCTGGAAGGCCAGTGGTTAACAAACAACGCAATCGTATCCTTTCCGGCAAGGATTCCTTTCACCATCAGGATCTCCCTGGTTTGTGCCGATGTATCAAAAGGGAACCTGATGCTGAAACTTTTACTGGAAACCACCGAAAAGACTGAGGTCCTGTAAAGCAATGCCACATCAACACCCCTGAGGTCGGGCGATTCATGGTGGATGAATTTGTACTTCCAGGGTTTTAACGGTGTTTCATAGATCAGTTTGTTCAGCACATACCTGTTTTCAACCTCACACAGGCCGACAATCGCCGGGGGTGTCCATTCACCTGCTGCAAGTAACGTTTTAGCCACATGGTTAAGTTTGATGCTGAATTTTGACCAGGTCCAGTGCTTCGCCCCGGAGGAGGTAAATTCGTCGTCCAGTTTTGTCGTATCGTCATAAGGATCATACAGATTCTCAAGGTTCCAGAAAATAATCCTGACAGGTTGACTTTTTATTTTTACCGAATCTAAATTGGCACGATTTTCGCTGTATTTTAAATCTTGAGAAATATACGGGAAACCTGAATATAAAAAACAGGTTCCAATAATTAAGATGTTGATAATGAGTATTGTTTTCATTTTATTTTATTTTTTGTGCAACCTTTATTGGATTATGTTGTCTTTTAATCAGCAAAACCACCAAAAGGTAATACGCGAAAACGCAAAGTCGTTAACGTTTTTTTAACAAAAGCTTAACAGAGTTTAACAACGAAGAAAAAAATATCAGATGTGTTAAATCGTTTTTTAACGAAAACAAAACACATAAACGCTATGAAAAGAATCGCAGGAATTTTTTTAATCGCAATGTTTGGCGGTGTTGTGTCGGTTGGACTCTACAAAGCCTTTGAAAAAAAGCAATACATTTTGAATTCCCGTCCTGGTGGCATTCCTGTTCGCCAGGTCAGTTATAACCCCGGTGCGGCATTTAATCAACCCGATTTTGAAGCGGCGGCTGCATCTTCGTTGCATGCTGTTGTTCATATTAAATCTGAATTTCAGAAGAAAAGCCTCGTGTATGATGATTTTTTTGAATTTTTCAATTTTGGCGGACGTCCCCAGCCGCGTGAGTACAGCCAGCCCTATTCTGCCATGGGTTCAGGGGTGATCGTATCGCCTGACGGGTATATCGTTACAAATAACCATGTGGTGCAGGAAGCCACCAATATAAATGTCACTTTGAATGACAAACGGGAATACAAGGCGAAAGTAATCGGCACCGATCCCAGTACCGACTTAGCGCTGATCAAGATAGATGAGCAGGAACTGCCTTTTTTATCGTACGGCAATTCCGATGATGTAAAGATAGGGGAGTGGGTGCTTGCCGTAGGCAATCCTTTCAACCTTACCTCAACCGTAACGGCGGGGATTGTGAGTGCAAAGGCCAGGAATATCAATATCCTTGGCTCCCGGGGTGCCATTGAATCATTTATTCAGACAGACGCGGCCATCAACCCGGGGAACAGCGGCGGCGCCCTCGTCAATACCCGGGGTGAACTGATCGGCATCAATGCAGCGATTGCATCCGGAACCGGTTATTATACCGGTTACAGTTTTGCCATCCCTGTTAACATTGTGAAGAAGGTGGTGGGCGATTTTATGAAGTTCGGAAAGATCCAGCGGGCCTATATCGGTGTTTATTACCGTGAAATTGATGATCAGTTTGCCAAGGAAAAAGGATTTTCCGATCTCCGTGGGATCTATGTGGATGATGTTGTGGAAGGTGGTCCGGCAGCGGTTGCAGGTTTGAAGGGGGGTGATGTGATCATCCGCATCGACAACAACCCTGTGAATGGTAAGGCGGAGTTGATGGAGATGATTGGCCAGAAGAACCCGGGGGATAAAGTTACGGTCATAGTAAACCGCAACGGTAAAGAGTATGAACTTGCCCTCACCATGCAAAGTGAGGATTCAAAAGAGGTTGCCGAAAAAAGCAACAAGGCAACCATCCAGGGAGCAACATTTGAAGCTCTTTCTGCCAACGAAAAAGCCGCACTCAATATTGATTATGGCTTTAAAATCACCGCGCTCACAAACGGCAAACTGAAAAATGCCGGTATCAGTGCGGGTTTTATCCTGCTTACCGTTGACCGAAAACCGGCACGCAGTATCCAGGATTTGAAAGAAACGCTGACAAACCGGCAGGGTGGCGTCCTTATTGAAGGGGTTTATCCGAATGGTCTCAGGGCGTATTACGGAATCGGACTATAGACTTAGAAGAAGAAATCATGAGACAACTTAAAATATCGAAGTCAATCACCAACCGGGAAACCGCGTCACTTGACAGGTATCTCTCCGACATAGCGAAGGAGGAACTGATCACAGCTGATGAAGAGGTTCAACTGGCGCAGCGGATCAAACTCGGCGACCAGGCTGCACTTGAAAAGTTGTGCAAGGCCAACCTCAGGTTTGTGGTTTCAGTAGCCAAGCAATATCAGAACCAGGGGCTTACGCTGCCTGACCTGATCAATGAAGGAAATCTCGGACTGATCAAAGCTGCGCGGCGGTTTGATGAGACCCGCGGATTCAAATTCATCTCCTATGCGGTGTGGTGGATTCGTCAGTCCATCCTGCAGGCGCTGGCCGAGCAGTCACGGATTGTCAGGCTTCCCCTGAACCAGGTCGGGTCGCTCAGTAAAATGTCAAAAGCCAATATTAAACTTGAACAACGCTTTGAACGGCCGCCGTCCCTGAATGAACTTTCCATTGAACTCGAAATTCCTGAGCATAAGGTAGCAGAAACAATGAGGATGTCGACCCGCATTGTATCCATGGACGCCCCCATTGACCAGGATGAGGAGGTACGGCTGGTGGATGTATTCGTGAACGATTCACCCGGAACGGATGAAAACCTGATCAGGGAATCGCTTGCCCTGGAGGTGCAACGGTCGCTGTCGACCCTCGCCGAAAAGGAACGGGAGATCATCAACATGTTTTATGGTATCGGTGTGCCTCACAGTTATACCCTGGATGAGATCGGCTCCATGTTTGATCTTACCCGTGAGCGGGTGAGGCAGATTAAGGAGAAGGCATTGCGCAGGCTGAAACACTCTTCCAGAAGTAAACTGTTAAAGTCTTACATGGGATAAGGTGATTTTAGATTGGACGATTTTAGATTGCTGATTGAATTGTACGATTTCAGATTGACGATTGAAAGCGCTGCTAATCGTACATCGTCAATCAATCAATTCAATCTGCAATCTAAAATCGTCCAATCTAAAATTGATCCCATCGATTTTTAAACAAATCCCATAGTTAATATTTTGACTTAGTGCTTCTTGGTGTCCTTAGTGCCTTAGTGTTTTTTTTTTTATTAACACTTTGTTGAAAAAGAAAAGAAAAAAGATCAGCCCCGGAGTTTCTGTATTGAAATTTTATGTAATTTTGCCACTTGTTAAACAATTATCAACTGATGGTCGGTCGCCGAAAAAGTAGTTTAGTCCTGTTCCTTTGCCTCCAGGCAATGGCTGTGGCTATTATCTGCCTTGGTTCGCTGATTAATTTCCATCAGTACAAGATTTGGGGAAAGCCATTAATTCCCAATTTTGTCGGTTACAAGCGGGATATTGAAAAATATGCCAAAACCCTTTCCTTATCAAAGCATACCAATAGCCACCAAAGTCTTCAAAATTACTTTAGCGGCAGCGACTGTGAATTCCAGATAGCGAATAAAGGCTATTCAAAAGGAACAGGTATTACAGTCATATTTGATCTTTCTCCAAGGTTTGCGGTTCAAAACCGTGTCTCTTCCAGCGGCCTGCGCGGCCCCCCGATTTCCTGAAAAGACCTGTCAAAGGAGGAGTTGTTATTTCGTGAACAGTCATGTTCGCCAATCAGGATAAATAAAGTCCGCTGTTTTAACGCTTTTTTCCTCACTTGATCAGTATTCAACTACCCCTGCCGGTATTTGATATCCCCGAACACCATCCTGGCATTTAACAGTTATCCATGTACATGAATAATTGTAACCATTAAGTCCTGAAACATTTAACCTGAATCCAAAATAATAATCCGATGAAAAACAATTTCTTCCTGTTATCCCTGAGTATTATCATCCTTTCAGCTGCTTCATGCAAGAAAGATACAGAAACACCGGTTCCACCGCAAGTCACAAAAAAAAGTGATTCAATTGTTATGTCGGCAGGATACGCCAATGAAGTATACTACAGCATGGCCAACGGCGTTGTTCAGACGTCACCGCGTGCAACCTGGGACATTGCCTTCCGCACCATGAAACGCAGTTCATCCATCCTTACCAATGATGGTGCCGGTGTGGTACTTTACACATACCCGAAGTCAGATACCACTGGCTGGGCAACAGTTGACACAGCGGGATTGTCATCATGGAAACCGATGTACAACGATCCGAAGGATTGGGAAAACGGTGCCTTTTCACGGAATGCCAAAGGCCATCCCGATTATGGCTGGTCGGTATATAACACGATTACACACGATCTGATCGGAGATTCTCTCTTCATCATTAAATTACGCGACGGAAGTTTTAAAAAGCTCTGGGTCGTGAGGAAGTACTCTGCCCTGGATATCTTTAAATTCCGTTTTGCCAACCTCGACGGTACAGGTGAACAGGTAGTAAGTGAGGATATCAGTTCACTCACAGCCACTGATTTCAGCGGCTATTCCCTGCAAAACAACGCCCGTGTTGTATTTCAGCCGTTGAAGAAATCATGGGATATCCTTTTTACAAAATATTATTCTGTACAGCCCGACGGAACCCCTTATCCTGTGGTGGGTGTTCTGAGCAACGACAGTGTGAAGACCAAAAAGTTCCATCCTGTGGTACTGACTTACAGCGATTCAGGTCCGGGAACCTGGGATTCAACACGTTCCTCCATCGGCTGGGACTGGAAAATTTTTGACAACAATTCCTTTAAATATACTGTGGTTGACTCAACGGTCTACTTTGTAAAACCTGTTCAGGGCAGCACCTGCAAACTCTATTTTACAGGTTTTGCCGGAAGTTCAACCGGTGTCACAAAATTCAACCTTGAGAAATAGGGTTATTTCAACAACCATGACGAACAAGGTAATGCCAGATACAAATACTTTTTTGTTTAATACCACCGGGCTTTCCGGTGAAAATTCTATGTTTACTCTTGCTGATCTGACAGGCCGACAACTCCGTGCAGATCGTCCGCAGCCAATCGCTGATGGTGCAGATGTTGATTTAATGGATATAACCGGGGTGCAACCCGGCGCGTATTTTGTGACCGTTTCCAACGCAGCAAAGGAAACAGGGTCCGGGGTAACTATATCCTTATCACATGATTAAAAGCCCATTAAGCCTTTTGACCGGACTTTTAAGTCTTTTGGCCGTGACCTTTGGTTACGGCCAAAAGGCTTTTATACAAGTTATTGACGAAAAAACACATGAACCTGTCGCCTTTGCGCATGTTTGCTTTGAAGGGCTCAAATCAGGTTCACCGAAATACAGCCTTTCCTCCATTGATGGCACGGTCGTCAATGAAGTGAAAGAAACCTCCAAAATTGCCATCAGTTATATCGGGTATGCCACCTATACCGATACCATACAACCGGGACAAACCCTTAAGGTTGAGCTATGGCCAAAGGTCCTGAACATGGATGAGGTGGTGGTTACGGCACAATACGTTCCTGAACGGGCCGACAAGTCCATTTACAAAGTACAGGTGATCAATGCACGCCAGATTGAGCAGAAAGCTGCCACCAATATGGCCGACCTTCTGAAAGACCAGCCCACCATGCGCGTTGATCAGAATTCCATTTATGGGGCAAGTCTTAAAATGCAGGGCTTATCAGGCGAGAATGTGAAATTCCTCATGGACGGTGTTCCCATGATCGGGCGTATGAATGGCAACTTTGACCTGAACCAGATCAACCTGTATAATGTTGATCATATTGAAGTGATTGAAGGTCCGATGTCAGTTATTTACGGAAGCAATGCACTTGCCGGAGTCATCAACATCATCACCAAGGAGAATAAGTCATCGCTTTTAAACACAACTGTCAACGCCTATACTGAATCAGTAGGTGTTTATAATTTCGACGGTGCGGTAACATTCAATAAAAAGAAACACGGTTTCGGCATCGACGGCGGCAGGAACTTCTTCGGGGGCTATTCCCCTGTTGATACAAGCCGTTCCCAATCCTTCAAGCCGCGGAGACAATATTTTTTTAACGGATATTACGCATTTACTGACAATAAATTCAAAATTAAGATCGCCGGCGATTATTTCAATGAACTGCTCCTGGATAAGGGTGCTTTGCAGTCGCCATACTATGAAACTGCATGGGATAATGATTTTACAACCGTGCGTTATTCCATCAGGGCAGATGCTTCGGTGAAATTACCTCACAACCGGTTTATCGGGGTACTCGGTGCCTATTCAGCCTGGGACCGTGTCAGGCAGACTTATTACAATGACCTGACCACCCTGACCAAAACACCTGTTGAGCAATCGTGGGCCCGCGATACCAGCACGATTTATTCAGTGATCGCCCGTGCAACCTATTCAAAAAGCAATCCCGATATCTGGTTCAACTACCAGCTTGGGTTTGATCTGAACCATGAAGCCGGAATTGGGGAGAAGATTGAAGGAACCAGGCAGGAAATTGGCGACTATGCAGCGTTTATCAGCCTGAAATTTGACCCGCTACGTTCAAACAGCGGAACAAAACCGGGCGACCCTGCCCGTGTGATTTTATCCATTCAGCCCGGGGTTCGTTTCATCTACAACACAAAATATAAGGCCCCGGTTGTTTATGCGTTGAGTGCCAGGTGGTCGGTGACAGAGCAGATGGCCGTTCGTTTCTCCTATTCAAGAGGTTTCCGGTCACCATCGCTGAAGGAACTGTACCTTTCATTTGTTGACATTAACCATGATGTCAAGGGAAATCCTGACCTGCAATCGGAGAGATCCAATAATTTCAACCTTAATTTCAACTACAGCATTGAAAAGAAAAAGCTGGCAATCAGTCTTGATCTGACCGGGTTTTATAACCTGATCGACAATGTGATCTTACTGGCGCAAGTAACTCCAAACAGCCCGGAATATACCTATAAAAATGTCAGCAAGTATAAAAGTGCCGGGGTTCAGTTTGGAAGTTCCGTCGCGCTTTATCCGTCTGTTAAATTATCTGCCGGAATATCTGTCACGGGTATAACCGGTTCCATGAGTGATACCGTGCCTTTTGTTGACTACCTGTGGTCGCCCGAATTGACTGTTAGTCCGTCCTACAAATTTATAAAACAGGATATTACCCTGGCCTTGTTTTATAAGTATACCGGCCGTGCTCCACAACTTGGACTAACTGAAAATACCATTGGGTGGGCAATGGTTTCTCCTTATAACACCATGGATTTTACGGCCGGAAAAGGATTCTGGAACGGTAGGATCAGGTTCACCGCAGGAATCAAGAACATATTCAACACGACAACAATTCCAACTACCGGAACAGCTGGGGGAGAGGCCCACAGCGGCGGGGGAGGCGACGGCAGCCAGAATGTGGCATGGGGGCGGACATTTTTTGCCAGGCTCACTTTACAATTCAATAAATACAAATGACCAGATCCCTTCAACTGATACTGAGCCTGCTGATCCTGGTTACAATCCAGTCCTGCTTCAAGGAAGACAAAGCCATACCGTACCATCCGAGGGGTGACGTTAAAACCGATACCATCGGGATGACCGATACCTACCTATACCAGGTGTTTTTCAGTCTTGATTCGGGTGAAGTTATCAAAACAGTTGTGAAAACCACCTACGACCTTGGATTTGAATGTAGCACATCCGGGTGGCATGTGCTGCTGAATACCAGTAATTTCATGAAGGCTGCCGACCTTGGGGTTGTACCATTCGGGGTGAAGCATGATACCACCGGTACAACACTCAGGTTCGACAAATCCGACGGCAATCCCGATTCAACTGCAGTTGGAAACTGGTTCACTGTTTCCGGATCTGATACAGTTTCCAACAACCATGTTTATGCGGTAAGCCGGGGACTGGATGAGTTTGGCAACCCACTTGGTGTTTACCAGGTGATTTTTGACAGTTTGAAAAGAGGAACTTACTATTTCCGTTATACCTTGTTGTCGGGTGGTGCTGCAAAATCCGGGGCGGTTCACAAGGCCCCCGGGGTCAATTATGCCTGGTTCAGTTTCTCTGTTGAGGCGACTATCGATGTGGAGCCGCTGCCAGCCAGTTATGACCTGTTATTTACCCAATACACGACACTGCTGTATACCGACCAGGGGATTCCTTATCCTTACCTGGTAACAGGTGTGTTGTCAAACCGCAATGGGGTAGAGGTTGCATTCGATACCCTGCATGCATTCTCTTCTATTACACGCAGCATTGCCGATGGATTGACCTATTCGGCAAATATTGATGAGATCGGCTACTTCTGGAAATATTACAACTTCAACACTGGAGCCTACACCATAAGCCCGAAGAACTGCTACATCATTCACACTGTTTCCGGCCTGTTTTACAAACTCCGGTTTATCGGCTTTTACAATAAGAACGGTTCAAAGGGATATCCTTCTTTTGAATACGAGAAACTTTAAGTAAACACCACTCCTTTTTGCCTTTGCATCTCTGTGAACATTCCTCTGATTTTATTACCTTCGCTTCATGGATGATGAAGAAAGGACCTATACCAACGGCGAGATCACCGTTATCTGGCAGCCGAAGGAGTGCAACCACTCACGGATATGCTTTGAAAAAGCCACCGGGTTGCCCGAAGTGTTTGACCCTAAGGCAAGGCCATGGATCAATATGAATGGCGCCACCACCGCGAAAATCATCGCCCAGGTAAATAAATGTCCGACGAACGCATTGAGTTACTTTTTTAATTCCGAAGATGATCGCGATGATACAATGAAGGAAACCGACCGTGAACCGGTTAAAGAAACCATCGTCCAGGTTATGAGGAACGGCCCTTTAATTATATATGGAAATATCAAAATAAAGGATGCCGATGGCATTGAAACCAGGAAAACGACCGGCACGGCCTTTTGTCGCTGCGGTTCTTCAAAAACAAATCCGTATTGTGATGGAACACATTACGAGGTTGGATTTAAAGAATGATCAAGTCGTTTTTTTTCTCGCGGTTTAACCTGATTATAGGCTGTTTTGAGTTAAAAAGCATTTAAAATTCGTAAAAATCGCATGTAATAGTAAAAAATATTTGGAAAATATAAACACTGTTCAGTATATTTGCAGCGTTAATTAGTTTGTATGGGAATCTCAGAACGAAAGACTAAGGAAAAACAGGAATTGAAAGCGCTGATCCTGGCTGCCGCACGAAAACTTTTTCTTGAACGGGGGATTGCGGAAACATCCATCCGGAATATTGCCGAAGCCATTGAATACAGCCCTGCCACTATTTACCTTTACTACAAAGATAAGGACGAGATACTGCATGACCTTCACAACCAGGGTTTCCAGGAACTGGGTGATAAAATGCGCGTGCTGCTTGAGGTGAGTGATCCTTTTGAAAGACTAAAGGCGCTGGGCAGGGTTTACATAAACTTTGGCCTTCAGAACACAGAAATGTATGACCTGATGTTCATTGCCAAAGCCCCCATGAACTATATTGAAGGCTTGCAGCAATCGGAATGGCAGGAAGGCAAGAGGGCTTTTGATTTTCTTATGCTCACAGTTGACGAATGCATTGCAGCCGGCCGTTTTGCCGGGCATGAAGCCGGGCCGCTTTCCTATGTGATATGGAGTTGTGTTCATGGCATGGTCGCCCTTGAAATACGTGACCGTTGCAAAGGGATCTCCTGTGAGGATCCTGTGCTCATTTTCAGGGACGCTTTTGAGGCGTTTATTAAAGTGCTTGAATCATTCTAGTTTTTTTATCTGTTTACTAAACAGTGTTAATAATATATGTTATGTATAGTAAAAGTCTGAAACCATTGCTGCTTTCTTTGCTTCTGCTGGGTTTTATTTCACATCATCCACTCATGGGGCAGGTGTATCTGCAGGGTTATATTGAAACTGGGCTTCAGGGGAACCTGGTGATGAAGCAGAAGAATATCAGCCTTCAGCAGAGTTTGCTGGCATTGAAGGAGGCCAGGAGCTGGTTTTATCCGTCGGCTGATTTCACAGGCGACTACAACTGGGCTGAGGGAGGCCGTACCATCGACCTCCCGATAGGCGACCTGCTTAACCCGGTTTATTCAACACTCAACCAGCTGACCGGAACCCATAACTTTCCGCAGGTGGAGAATACCGAGGTCCAGCTCATGCCAAGAAATTTTTATGACGCCCGCTTCAGGGTAGCATACCCGTTGCTGAACACCGACCTTCACTACAACTACAAGATCAAAAAGCAGGAGATCCGTCTCGCAGAATATGAAATTGAAACTTACCGGCAGGAACTGATCCGCAATATCGAAACAGCCTATTACAACTATTGTCTCGCAGTGGATGCTGCCCGGATATTTGAAAGTGCCCGCAACCTGGTACAACACAACCTCAGGGTGAACCAATCGCTCGTGAAAAACGGCAAAGGGCTTCCGGCCAATGTCCTGAGGGCCGAAAGTGAAGTGGAGGTGATCAATTCACGACTGAATGAAGCTGAAAACCAGCAGCGGAATGCAAGGTCTTACTTCAATTTCCTGCTTAACCGTTCCCTGGCTGATTCCATTGTGTATGAGCACTTGCCCTTCCCTGCAGATATTGCCCTGGCTGTTGCCGGAGTCCCGGAAACGGGAAACAGGAGCGAACTCAAACAACTCGGAACAGCGATCAGCATCAGTCAATCGGTGCTCAGCATGAATCAGCGATATGCCATTCCAAAGATCAACACCTTCGTTGATCTTGGATCACAGGCATTTAACTGGCAATTTGACAGCAAAAGCAGGTACCTGCTTGCAGGGGTTCAGCTTTCCGTTCCTGTATTCCAGGGACTGCGGAACAGGGTGAAGATCTCATCCGCGAAACTGGAAATTGACAACCTCACCCTGCTCAGGGAAAATACCAACAAACAGTTTGCTGTTGCAGCCGGTGTCGCACAACACAATCTCAGTACAGCCATTGCCAACCTGGCATCCTCGGAAAAGCAATACCAGAGCGCCAGCGCATATTTTAACCTTGTTGAGAAGGGGTATTCGGAAGGTGTCAACAGCCTGATTGAATTTATGGACGCCCGAAACCAGTTTACAGCCTCAGAGATACAGGTTAAGTTGAACAGGTATAAAGTATTGTCAGCTTATGCCGACCTGAAACGACAAACAGCAACATCCACCATTCAATAGTAAGCATTATGAAAATCAATCATTTATATTTGGCACTGGTGCCTTTAATCATGGCCGGATGCGGCCAGGCGACGGATGAGACCCGGGTGAAAACCGAGGCGCCGGTTCCGGTAAAAGTCATTACGCTTCAGCAGCAGATGTTTCATGAACCGGTAAATGCCTCGGGGAACTTCACAACCGAAGATGAAACCATGCGGTCCTTTAAAACCGGCGGGATAATCCAGCATCTCTTCGTGAAGGAAGGCGACGCAATTAAAAAGGGGCAGGTACTCGCCGTACTTGACCTGACTGAAATAAATGCGCAGGTCACCCAGGCAACCCTGGCATTTGAAAAGGCGGAACGGGATTACAAGCGGTTGAGCAATCTTTACCGTGACAGTGTTGTTACGCTTGAACAGTTTCAAAATGCGGGAACAGGCCTTGATATAGCCCGTGAACAGTTAACAGCAGCACGCTTTAACAGGACTTTTTCAGAGATCCGTGCCAGCGAAAACGGGTACATCCTCCGGAAATTTGTCAATGAGGGGCAGGTTGTCGGGCCGGGAACACCCGTTTTCCAGACCAACGGAGCCGGGGATGGAAACTGGATCCTGCGCGTGGCTGTCAGCGACGGTCAGTGGAGCAGCCTTGTCATTGGTGACTCCGCGATGATCACCACTGACCTCCCCGGAAAAAAGGCCATCCGCGGGGTCATTTCCCGAAAATCGGAGGGCGTTGACCCTGTGTCGGGTACATTCACCATCGATATTAAGCCTTCTGCTGGCCTCACAGGATCCGTAGCTTCCGGCATGTTTGGCAAGGCTACTATTACTCCGTCTCATGGCCGAAAGATGTGGGCCATCCCGTTTGACGCCCTTCTCGACGGAAACGGGAGCAAAGGATACGTGTTCGTGACCTGCGACGGGCATAAAGCACAGAAATTGGAAGTCTCCATTTCAGGGCTGACCCGCGACAGGGTACTGGTCGACAGCGGCCTGGAAAACTGCAGTACGCTGATCATCAGCGGCAGTGCCTATCTTTCTGATCAATCTTTAATCAACATCATTCCCTGAACCCGCCATACATATGAAAATCTCTGAATTAGCCATTAAAAATCCCCAGTTCACGCTGGTGATGTTCCTCATGGTTGTAGTATTGGGAATCACCACCATCATGAATATGCCCCGGTCGGAAGATCCGGAATTACAGTTCCCGCAATTTCCTGTCGTGGTCATTTACCCCGGAACAAGTCCGAAGGATATGGAAGAACTGGTTGTGGATCCGCTTGAGAAAAAGATTTACGGACTGGAAGATATCAAGCGCATAAAAAGCAGTATCGGCGACGGAATTGCAGTAATAAACGTTGAATACAACTATGGCAGCAAGGTTGACGACAAGTACCAGGAACTGGTCAGGGAGGTGAATGGAATGGCCAAGGATCTCCCGCAGGAGATTGCCAGCATAGACGTGCAGAAATTCACCCCCTCCAGTGTAAATGTGATCCAGATTGCCCTGGTGTCGGAAAACGTACAGTCGGGAAAGCTCAGGAAAACCGCGGAAGACCTGCAGGACCGCCTTGAAAAGGTTCATTCCCTGAAGAATGTCGAGATACACGGGCTTGATGAGCAGTTGGTTCGCGTTGACGTTCACCCGGAGAAAATGGCCCACATGAACCTGCCGTTAAACGCCGTGTTCGGGGCTATTCAAAGTGAATTGTCAGCCATTCCCGGCGGGAGCATAGAAGCAGGGAATAAATCTTATAATGTTAAAACAAGCGCAAAATTCCGGAACGCGGAAGAGATCAGGAATACCATTGTTTACTCATCCAACGGACGAAACATATATCTGCGTGACATTGCCGACGTATACCAGGACCTGGCGTCTGATGATTATATCACAAGGCTTAACGGACACCGGTGTGTTTTTGTCGTTGCAGCCCAGAAAGCAGGGGAGAACATCGCTGCAACACAGAAAGCATATTTGCCTGTAATTGAGCAATTTAAAAAGAGTTTGCCTCCTTCCATTGACCTGGTGCAGAATTTTGACCAGGCCGACAATGTCAATAAAAGGCTTACCGGTTTGGGCACCGATTTCCTGATAGCCATCCTCCTTGTTTCTATCACACTGTTGCCGCTTGGTTTTCGCTCTTCCCTGGTGGTCATGATATCCATTCCGCTTTCCCTGGCAATTGGGATCATTCTGCTCAACGTTACTGGCTTTACCCTTACCCAATTGAGTATTGTCGGCCTTGTGGTGGCCCTCGGACTCCTGGTTGACGACAGCATTGTTGTGATTGAGAATATAGAACGATGGATGTTGCAGGGGTTTTCGCGTAAAGAGGCCATCCTGAAGGCTACCAACCAGATTGGCCTTGCCGTGGTTGGATGCACGGTCACCCTCGTCATCGCATTTTTGCCGCTGGCATTTCTTCCTGAAGCATCCGGGGATTTCATCCGGGGGCTCCCGATGGCGGTCATGATGTGTGTGCTAGCCTCCATGGTTGTTTCTCTGACGATTATTCCACTGGTATCCGGCTGGATATTAAAGGAATCCAGCGGGCCTTCCGAGGGCAATATTTTCATGAGGGGCATGAAACGGTTGCTGATCAGCGGTGCCTATGCCAAAACCCTGAACAGGGCATTGGCAAGGCCGTGGGTTACGGTCGGTATTGCCGGGATACTGTTTGCAGGATCGCTTGGCCTGTTTAAAGTTATTGGTTTCAGCCTCTTCCCGGCCTCGGAAAAGCCGCAGTTCCTTATCCGTATTGTTACACCTTTGCAATCCGGTCTGCCATACACCGATTCTGTAACCAGGAATATTGAGAAAGAACTGAAAGCGATACCCGAAGTGAAATACTTTGCGGCAAACATTGGCAAGGGTAATCCACAGGTTTACTACAATGTGATCCAGGCCAACCTGCACAATGATTTTGCAGAGATATTCGTGCAACTCGACCAGCACACCACGGCGAAGAAAAAACTGGAACTTATCGAAAAGCTCCGAAATAAATGGACTCCTTATCCCGGTGCCCGCGTGGAGGTCAAAAATTTTGAACAGGGTCCGCCGGTTCTTGCGCCGGTGGAAATCAGGCTTTTTGGAGACAACCTGGATACCTTGCGCCATCTTGCCGGAGATGTTGAACTTTTGCTAAAGGAGACAAAGGGCACCATGTATGTTAATAACCCGGTAAGCAACCTGAAAACCGATATTGTTGTCAGCGTAAATAAGGATAAAGCTCTGCAGCTCGGCGTACCAACCGTAAATATCGGGCGAACAGTGAGAATGGCCGTGGCAGGTTTAAAAAGCGGCAAGTTCACCAACGAATCAGGAACGAGTTTTGACATCCTGGTAGGAACTCCGCATTCCGGAAGGCCAGAACTGAATGTTTTTGACAATCTTTATGTGAACAGTGTGGCAGGAACAGCCGTCCCGCTTGCTCAGATTGCAAGCCTGCAGCTGGAGGCCTCTCCATTGACCATCAACCATTACAATAAAGACAGGACTGTTTCCATCACGGCTTTCGTACAAAAGGGATATCTCAGCGACAATATGAACACGGAGGTCATCCGCAAAATGGACCAGTTCCCCCTTCCTGCCGGGTATTCCTATGCCATGGGAGGTGAATTTGAAAGCAGGCAGGAATCGTTCGGCGGATTCATGGGTATTATCATTGTTGCCACATTCCTGTTTATTGCAGTGCTGATCCTGCTTTTCAAGTCATTCAGAAACATGCTGATCGTACTTTCTGTGATTCCGCTCGGACTTGTAGGAGCCATGACAGCACTCTGGCTTACGGGCAACTCTGTGTCATTTGTTGCCATTGTAGGGCTGATCGCCCTTGCCGGGATTGAGGTGAAAAACACCATCCTGCTGGTTGACTTCACGAACCAGATGCGGAAGGAGGGAACACCCCTGGAGGAGGCGATACGCAGTGCCTCCGAGATCCGGTTCCTGCCGATTATTCTGACTTCGCTCACGGCAATCGGGGGGTTGATGCCGATCGCCATTTCAACCAATCCGCTGATTTCCCCGTTGGCCATTGTTATCATTGGCGGCCTGATCAGCTCCACGCTGCTGTCAAGGATTTTCACCCCGGTTGTGTATAAACTTATGCCGCCAAAACTGGGATGAAATAACCTGAAACAATTTTGTCAATTACCAGGACTATCTTTTTCATAAATACCGAATGGAACTACCACTCCCACGGTAATGCCCCATCCGGGATTGTAGATGCCAAGTTCCTTTAAACGACTGAGATGGTCAAAGTATTTGGTATTGGTAAGATTGCTTCCGGAGATAAATAAGGTCCAGTATTGCTTTGCAACCCTGAGTTTTGTGCCTGCAGAAGCGTCAAGCATGAAATAGCCGGGAGTGGTGGTCTCAAAAGTGTCTATCCTGTCCTGTGCCAGATGGATTTGCCCCCCGATTTCAACATAGGGCTCAGAAAAGACGCTTTGTTTCCCGGTTGTGAAATTCCAACGCAGTTTATGAACAGTATGAAGGGCCGGGATTAAGGGCAGGGGAGTCCCGGTTGTTTCGTTGGTGCCCACAACAAAGTCAAGGCTGTTCTCAAAATGCAACTGGTCAATAGGGTGTATGTCAATTTCCAGCTCAAAACCTTTCAGTACGGAGTTTCCCTGGACGAACCGGTATACCCTGTAGTTCTGTCCGTCCTTGGTTACAGTTTCCAGGTTAATATTCCGCTGGTAAATATAATTTGAAATGTAGTTATAGTATCCGTTGAACGTTACCCTGAGCCAGCTCCAGTTTCCGGTAATTTCGCCGTCAATTTGAATGCTGTGCTCCGGCTTCAGGAGCGGGTTTCCTATCTCATACCTGTCGGTTCCTTCATGGACGCCATTTGAGCCCAGTTCGGCTATGTTCGGAGCCCTGAAACCCGATCCGACGTTTAATTTGAAGTTGAATACCTTTGATGCAGCGAATGTGAAACCGGATGACCCGCTGAAAGCCCCGAATGAATTTTTGAATCCCGCGAAGACGGTGTCACCTTTTATCGAAGGGTTTCCAAGACTGTCCAGATAAAGTGATTTTCCGTTAAGCCAGCTTACATCGTAGCGCACACCGGCATTGACAGTCCATTTATTCCATGATTTCTTCAGATAAACAAAAGCTCCGCCATTACTCAACTGGTAGGCGGGAATAAGATATTCACTGCCTTTATTTGCATTTGATTGCGTCATGCCACCGATTCCGGTCACCAGTTCCACATCCCCCGTAAACAAATGGGTATATTTCATGTCATAGGTCCAGGTATTGAGATTCATCCAAAGCGACGGCTCATGATTGTCAGTGGCAAATTCCTGCCTGTCATTGTCCTGGTAACCAAGGTTCAGCCTCACCTGGCTTCTCCCGATGATAAAGTTGGATACCGATGTGACCTTGTTGTGCATGACATGCTGGAACGGCAGATCGGGAACACGACTTTTTGTCAATGCTGTTGAAACGATTTCCCCGTTCAGGTTGACAAATTGCCCGTTTGTACTGTCGCGTGTTCCATCGATCATTCCAATCGTTGCATCATAACGGCTGAAATGAAGATGAGAATATCCCCATTTACGGTTCAGACCAATCATCGCACTGTAATTCAGTTCGTTGAAACAAGAATTGTAAACATATTCAGGTGGCGACTTGTAGGAAGCTGCATTTTTATAACTGACCCTTGCCCTCCAGGTAAAACCTTGTTGATTTCCTTCCAGCATCACGGTGCTGTTTGTCATCATGTTGTTCGTGGCAAACTGGCTGGCTGCTTCCCCGCGAATGGTGTTCAACGGGGCATGGATCGGTTCAAGGATGTTGATCACACCGCCCATGGCATCGGAGCCATAAAAAAGGCTCGCAGGGCCTTTCAGCACCTCAATCCTGTCGGCTGAGAACTGGTCAATTTCCACACCGTGTTCGTCTCCCCACTGCTGGCCTTCCTGCCTCACTCCTTCGTTCAATGTAACCACGTGGTTGTAGCTGAGTCCGCGGATAACAGGTTTTGAAATGTCCCCGCCGGTCGTGATTTCTGAAAGACCCGGAACAGAGGAGATCGCAGCAATGATGTTGGTTGACGGTGTTGTCAGCAGTTCTGCTTTGCGGATGGGCGTGATGGTGATACTGCTCCTGCTGTTGTCGGTGGAGATGCCACTACCCGTAATGACGACTTCCTGCGCCTCAATTGCTTTTTCAGACAACCTGAAATCCAGGTTGGATATCTTTCTGAGATCCACCAGGGTACTTTGCGCACCATATCCGACATAACTTACCTGGATGAGCAGGGTACCCCGGGGCAGGGCCGTAAACCGGTAGATTCCGTTTATATCCGATGATACCCCTGTTTTAAGGTCCGGGATAAACAGGGTAGCACCCGGAAGTGATTCACCGGTTTCATAGTCGGTGACTTTGCCGGAAAGAGATACCTGGGAAAAAACGGTACTGGAAATGACAATCAAGAAAACAGCCAGTAAGAGCCACAATGTATTTCTTTTTACCTTTGACATAGGTTGCAAAGATAATCAATAACACCGATAGGTTGAGAAGAACCGGTTGAGTTGAAATTCCGGGGCAAAATGTAATCCATAAATAAACCTGAGAATTAATGGAAACAATCATAAAAGAGGTCACCCTTTCCCTCGCACAAATTATTGAATTGATTGCAGCGATCGCTGCGCTCCGTACTGCGTTGAATTACTTTCTTGAAAGAGAGTTGCGCAATACAGAAAATTCCTGATTCCGGATGAATTTAAAAGGAGATAGCCCCTGCAGTACAGTTGACTCTTACAAATTTACCACATAACTCTGTCCGTTTACAGTGGCTGTTGCGAAGTTGTCGCATGTCCCGTTGCCGTAATCCAGTGTTATGAGAGGAATATCCTGTATCTGAATGTTCATTGTTCCGCTTGCGATCCATTCACAGTTCAGTTTCTTCATCAACGGATTTGTAATGGTGATGGTGTATGTCTTACCGTCGGTTCCGGTACCTGAAGCAGAGCCGGTAACCAGGTAAACATCATCCCACCACTGAAAAAGAGTTGATTCACCCGATGCCCATTCATGCTCCCTTGTTGAATTCCATGTAAAGGTGCCTCCGTTGTTGGCCTTTACGACAGACCCGTTAACAACGGTTTCCCACCACAGGTTGTTTTGTGCATTACGTCCTTTGTTTGTTACGACTTTGGTGCCCAGGATTTGGTTGTCGTTAATATAATAGTTGTCAAAAGAATAGGTGATGACTGTTCCGGTAGCCCAGTAACTACCTGTGAACTGAACTATGATCTTACCGCGGCGGTACTTGAGGTCGTTGCATTGGCAGTTTGACTGCCCGAAATCAATAACCAGTTTATAAGGCATTGTTGTAAGATCAAGTGTGGCAAGCACACAAGTGCCCAAATACACGGTATCGTTGAGTGTGGATTTCAGTCCCCGGCCGGCCATAGCCTGGTCTGACCATTGGGTGGCATTGTCAAACGCAGCTTCAGCCATGAAGTTATTCTGGGCTGTGGCCGTGTCTTTTTCGGTTGTTTTGGAGTTGGATTCTTTTTTGCAGCCCGTAACAAAGGCAGTCATTCCTGCAATAAGCAGCAAACCGGTGATGATCCTTGTGGTTTTCATACGTGGTGTTTTGGTTAATGATTATTTAAACCTGATTTTCCAAAGCTGTGAAAAGGATGGAAGGTATTCAGGGAGTAAATGTCACCACATGGGAATCATCGTTTTTGAGAATAAATAACGATAAAACACATCTTTAAAGTATGCTGCCGTTAAAAATTCAGGAGATGTTGGTTTTCCCGGGTCTATCCGGGTATTTATAACCACCGTTATAACCCCTGGATTTAAATTGTCAGGAATAGTGCAGCATCACAGTCTGCTTCACATCAGGGTGCAGACTTAAGGCAACAGGGCAGTTTTTGACAGTAAACTCTATGATTTTCTTCACCTTTTCAGGGTAATCAGATGGAAATGTGATATCGATGATGATTTCGGCAATTTTCCTGGGCGGTTCCTGGGTCATGACCTTAGTAATGACCAGTTTGGCCCCGTCAATGTTAAAATCATGTGTCCGCGATGCAATGCCCATGATGGTGACCATGCAGGTTCCCAATGCATTGGCAACGAGATCGGTAGGGGAGAAATATTCTCCACGGCCCTGGTTGTCGGTAGGGGCATCGGTAATCAGCCTGGTCCCTGACAGGATATGGGTTGCTTCAGTCCGAAGCCCTCCGAGGTAAATGGTTTCAATGGTCGGCATGTTCTTAGATATGATCAATCGGTGATAACTTCTTCGGGGCTGGCAAAAGCTTAATAAGCAACTGCCACAGATGCCTCAACAGCAAAGGCTGTACCTTCTGAACTACTGCCGGTAAGGCTGAACTTCCATGTCCCCTTTTGCTTAATGTATGCTGTCGCATCTGCCTGGAGGCCGAACTGTACGTTTTTGCCATAGGCCGCTCCGTTAAATTCATAGATACTGAGCCCGGCGGTGGGGTTGGTAATGACCACCTTGGCCATGTTCACACCATTGTTGGTGCAGGTTGCTTTGAACTGGAGCCCTTTCCCGCCGGCAACAAGTGCAACGGAATCATAGGTTAAAGAAAAAACAGGAACAGGGTCATCAACTTTCTTTTTGCAGCCACTGGTGATCATTACAGTTATTGCAAACAACAGGATACCAGTCAGGATGTAACGGCTTGAGCTTTTCATAGTGTTGGGTTGTTTTGGTTTGAATAGACAAATATAGTAAAAAAATGTTTAGAACGGTGAACGGGTGGACTGGCGGACTAGCGGACAAGTGGACAGGCGGAGGAGCGGGTGAATAGGTGAACGGGTAAGCAGATGAGTGAAGGTTAGTTGGTGACGTATAGGAGTTTCCGGAGGCGGATGTCTTTTGATGAACTTCCGATCATTACCCTGAAACTGCCTTGTTCCGTTACCCGTTTCATGTCAAGGTACAGCATGGAGAGTTGGTCTGGCATAACGGATACCCGGATTTCCTTTTCTTCTCCGGGCTCCAGGCGAATGCGGTCAAATGCCTTCAGTTCGGCGACGGGCCTCGACAATGAGGCCAGCTCGTCGCGGATATATACCTGGTATACTTCATCACCGGAAATTTTTCCCGTGTTTTTCAGTGTGAATCGGATTATTGCACTGTCCCCCGGATGGATCGTATCCCGGTCAATTTTCATGTTACCGTACTCAAAGGTGGTATAACTTAACCCATAGCCAAAAGGGAAAAGTGGCATGCCTGAGAGGTCAACGTAGTCGTCGCCCCGTCCTGTCGGCTTGTGGTTGTAAACGAGCGGTAATTGCCCCTCCGATACGGGGAATGTAACCGGGAGCCTGCCTGCCGGGTTATACCGGCCAAAAATGACATCTGCAACCGCCAGGCCGCCTGCCTCACCGGGATACCAAATATCTGCCAGTCCCTGCACCTGGTTAATCCAGTTGCTCATTGTTACAGCGCTGCCACCTGAAAGTAACACTATCACCGGCTTACCGGTGGAAGCAACGGCCCTGATAAGGTCTTCCTGCCCCCCGGGTAGTTTCAGCGATGATCTGTCTTTGAATTCACCTTCCTCAAACCCGGCAACGACAATGGCAACATCAGATTTTGCTGCGATTTCAACAGCCTTTTCAATGGATATTGCTGTTGTGTCTGATATTCCGGCATTCCATACCAGTTTCAGCCTGGCATTGCCCGTGTTTTCATAGTATTCGATTCTGAGGTCGTATTCTTTCCCCTTTTCAAATGTGAAATCGGTTACCCTGGTGTCGTACGACTTTTTTATCCAATTGTCAATCAGCAGCAGACCATTGATGTAAAGGCGGTAACCGTCATTGCCCTCCATACCGATCCTGAACTTTCCGGTTGACCTGCAAACGATGCTGCCCGTCCATCGCACAGAATACCAGTCATAAAGCAGGGATGGGTCTGGTGGATACAGGGTCCACATGAAATCAATCGTGGCATCATTCCTGGCTACCTTTGGCAAACCCTCAAAAGTGGTGTTGTCAAAATATTCCGCATGCAGTCCTGCTGCTTTCTTACCGTTGGAATAGGAGCAAAGATTGTCTGCCGGTACAGTTTGAAATTGCCCGAAAGTCCTGCCACATCCCGGGCTGTAATATATTTTAATCCCGGCGGGAGCGGTGTTCCGGATGCCATCCAATATGGAGACAGGGTCGTTTCCTGTACCGCTGTATCCTCCAAATCTTGTCTCCATGGCCTCCGTACCGATTACCGCAATGGATTTGACTTTCGGCGAAATGGGTAGAATTCCATTTTCATTCTTCAACAGCACGATCGATTCCCTGGCAGCCTGCAAAGTTGTTTCCCGGTGCTCCATCAGCTGTTTTTGCGAGGTTAAATTAACTGTGTCAATATATGGGTTTTCAAACAGGCCGAGTTCAAATTTTGCACGGAGCACCCTGGTTACTGCGCTGTCGATTGCACCCCGGCGAACACTTCCGTCGAGGAATGGCCCGGAAAAAAGGGAGGCATGATCAATATCAGTCTGGAAGATGACATCCAGCCCATTCTCAACAGCCTGTTTGCCTGCTTCGCTGTATCCTCCGGCCGTGAAATGCAATACGTTGGCGCCGCCCACTGCACATGCATCCGAAATCACAAAACCCCCGAAACCCCATTCACGCTTCAGTTTTGTGTTTAAAAGCCAGTTGCTGGCACTACAAGGGCTTCCATCAAAGGAATTATATGCGGTCATCACCGACCGGGCATTTGCTTGCTGAATGGCCGTTTTGAAAGCTGGAAAATAAATCTCCTCCATGAGATATTCACTGATGTTGATCGGGTAACTGTCGCGGCCACCGTCACCGGAATTTACCGCAAAATGTTTTGGTGTCGCAATGATGCCTGCTGATTCCATTTCAGAGATGTAAAGGCGTCCCATTTCGGAAGTCAGGTAAGGATCTTCACCATATGTTTCCTCGGTCCGGCCCCAGCGAACGTCGCGCGCTATGTTGATAACAGGAGACAGTACCTGCCTGATGCCGCGCGACCTGGTTTCCCGGGCTATGGCTCCGGCCACCTTGCGCATCAATGCCCGGTCAAACGTGGATGCCAGGCCGATGGACTGAGGGAAAACGGTTGCTCCCGGCGCCAGAAGTCCATGCAATGCCTCCTCGAAAGGAATAATCGGGATGCCAAGTCTTGTACCTTCCCTAAAGTAAGTCTGAATTTGATTGATTTTTGCCGCAAGTTGAACGGCACTTCCTGATAAATCTGATTTTAAAAGCTGGCCGGCACCATCATTATTCATGCCTTTAGCGGATATCTGCAGTCCGAAGATTCCGGATCTGAATTTTTCTTTACCGGCACTCAAATCACCTGGAACCATAAAAAGCTGGTAAAATTTTTCTTCGGGGGTCATTCTTCCCAGAAGGTCCTTTACCCTGGTTTCTATAGGAATAGCAGGATTCTTATAGTCTGGTACACCTTGTGAAAACCCATTGCTAAAGAACAAGATCAGATTGATCAATATAATCGGTGCCACAAATTTGCATGTCTTCTTAATCATATGTTACTCCATATTTTGTTCCGTACCTACGGCACGGAAATTTGCCCGCCTCCAAAATTTCTACCTGGATTTGGCTCCTACGGAGCCAGGGATACCAAGTCATCCGGATTTCATCGTCTAACCCAGATTTGAATTGCTCACCGGTTCATAGCTACTTTGCCCATCCACACCTCCACCCGCCCTCTTGCCCACTCGTTCACCACTTCACCCGCTCACCCGTCCGCCCGTCCGCCCGTCCGCCTGTCCGCCCGTCCACCCGTCCGCTTGTCCACCCGTCCACCCGTCCGCCCGTCCACCGGCTCACCTCAACAAAGATACAACTTCACCCAAACCCGGGCAGCAGCCACACCATCATAATTTCCCAGAAAAGCGGTACTTTTGCACTCCAAATCATTCGTCCTTGAAAACAATCCTGAAAACGCAACTGAATTTCCGTGATCTTGGCGGTATAATGACCAGGGATGGCCGAAAAATCAAGCCCGGTTTATTGTTCCGCAGCGGTGATCTCTTTTCACTTTCAGGGGAGGATATCAGTGAGTTGGAAAAGATGGGGCTGTCGATGATCATTGACCTGAGGGCCGGGAGGGAAATTGAGAACCGGCCCGACCGGGTTATCGCGACTGTAAAGCAGCAGATCCACATTGATATTCATGATGCCGCCCGCGACAGGGCTGAAAGGTTTCTTGATGACAACGATGCAAAAGGCCTTGAAACGGTCCTCATCGGCGATTATGTCCGGATGGTTGACATACACCAGGCTGATTTCAGGAATTTCCTGCATATCCTGGCCACAACGGATCATTTGCCGCTTGTTTATCACTGTGCTGCCGGGAAAGACCGGACGGGTATGGCCACTGTTTTCCTGCTGACGGCACTGGGAGTTGAGGTCAGTGAGATCTGGGATGATTACATGGCAACAAACCTCTATTCCGGGAAATTCATAGAGAAGATCATCAAAAAAGTCACTGAATCGGGCAAGAACGGGGAAATTCTGCGGCCTTTGCTTGAAGTGCGGCAGGAGTATCTGCAGGCTGCCCTCGACCGGATCGATCAAAACTACTGCGGCCTCAAAGCCTACGTCAAAGATATTCTCATGGCTGACGCCAAACAACTTCAAGAAAAATACCTGGAATAACCTTTATTGGCTCAGATTTCGCCATTTCGCCATTTCGCCATTTTGCTACTTCACGACTTTCTCCACAATACCCCTGTTCCCATCCAGCCTCACCAAATCTCCATCCTGCAGGAATTTCTTTGCCCCTTTTGCACCAACCACGGCAGGAATGCCGTATTCACGCGCTACAACAGCGCCATGCGACAGCGGACTTCCGATTTCAGTGATCAGGCCGGCAATAATACTGAAGTACGGTGTCCAGCCGATATCTGTAAATGAAGCAACCATAATTTCACCCTCAAGCAGTTGCTCCGCATCATCAAGGGAATGAATGATGCGTGCCGTCCCTTCAATGATACCGCTGCTGACAGGTATTCCTTTCAATTGTCCTTCCCTGATATCAATAACAACTTCGTGTTCCACCGGCTCTGGGATGCCAAAACTGATCTCGTCAAAAATCAATGCATTTAGCTCGGGGAGCATCATCCTACGCTTGTTTGCTTTTATTTTCCAGGCAGGGTTACGGTCATCGATCAGCAGCCCTATCTCATCATGGGTGAGGAAGAACAACTGGTCGGTGTCATCCAGAAGGCCTGCCTCTTTCATCTTTAACGCAAGGGCTGCATATCCTTTCCTGATTGTATGAACCATCTTGATTGACAATGCTTTTGTGATTTCCCTGCGCGCGACAGCCTTCCTTGCTGTGGGGATCATGGCACGAAGTATTCTCCGCTTCATAAAGGGAAGGTGGTCAAGAGCTATGCTAATCTCCTCTGCTATGTCATGCTTAACATGCTTCACCTCGCCGAGGCGCACCCTGTTTTGAAGAGTCTGAATGAGTTGCTGCGGATTTTCTTCCCAGGTTTTTTCCCTGAGTTCAGATTCACGGACACAACGGTGCCCATGCCTTGTGATGAAATTCGTAAACTGTGCAATAATGTCAGCGGGGGCATCAGATTGCAGCATGAACAGTGCCTTTGAAGGTTCAGCGCTTACAAACCGGCTGGCAAATTCTTTATTACTTCGAATCAGGGTGGCGAAGCGCTCCAGCGATTTTACCGCATCGGCGCTCTCAATTTCAGGGATATCCAGAAGGAGCATGGTGGCAATGTGATGATCACCCGCTTCAGGAAGCCGTTTATCACCGGTCATGATACGCATGAATGCAGAATAGAGGGTGCCCGACTGTGCAGAAGCGCCCAGGTGACAGCCAAACCCGATTCCAAGCGGCAGGTGGGCTTTTTTCAGGTTTGCATGCAGTTCTGTGGGTGTTCCGCTTGTATCAATACTATAGTCTGCCTCCAGCCTTTTCAGGTCACTCATGTGTTTTGCTGCCCTTCCGGTGCTGACAAGTTGCCTGACAAAATTGTACACCCGCCTGGGAAATACGGCTTCAGGTTTAGCGGTTATGCCCGGGAAAACTTTGCCACTTAAGGCAAACTGAACATCCGAGGCTTTGTTGAGCCAAACATTTTTCGGATAGTCCATCATGTTGCTCATGTTGATGAACAGCCGGTTGTAAAACATCTGGATGTAACGCGGGGAGGTACGGTCCTTCAGTTTGAAGGCCCCGGCCCATTCGGCGAGCAATGTCATGCCGTAGTCAATGGCTTCGGCGCTGACAGAATAGGTGAGGGGAGTGGCCACACCCGGCATCATCTCTCCGATGTTGCCCAGTGTCCAGATATCATCACTAACGCCTTTAACCGTATCAAGTTCGTTGTAGTGAACATCATCAAGCGTCGTGACAGGCCGCACCTGCAGCCAGTGCAGGATGTCGTCCTGGTCAATGGCCCATTCAAGGTCAACCGGTTTGCCAAAATGCAATTCTGTTTGCAGCGTACCTTTCAGGATCTCCTGCAACAATGTTTCACTCAGGAGATGGCCGTTCTTTTCTGCTTCAACGTTAATGTTTGAGCCGCTTCTGAAGATTTCGTAGTGATGGGCATCCTTTATACCGCTTACCAGGTCCTCACCTTTTCCGGCAATGGCGTTGATCACAATCTTATCGCGACGCTGATTTACGGGATTCGCAGAGAATACAACGCCTGCGGCACGTGCTTCCACCATGTTTTGCAGGATCACCGAGATGCGAAGGTCTGCTTCGGATAATATCTTTCCTGAATAGGCTATTACACGTTCTGCTGATGCTGCCTCAACACATTTTACAATGGCTGCCCTGATTTCATCAAAGTTGTGCAGGTCAAGATAGGTTTCAAACTGGCCGGCAAAAGATGCATTGTTCCCATCTTCACTCACCGCGGAAGAACGCACGGCTTTGGGGCCTTTTCCTAACAGGGCAAGGTTTTTCCTGATTGTATCGTCGTCAATGGAATCAATGTTTGGATGGATCAGTACAAATGCGGAAGGCACTTTGAGCCCAATCTCCTTTAATGTTTTTAGTCCGCTGGCTTTCCCTCCAACTTCCTCATTGGTGATTTCATGTAAAAAACGGATCAAAATCCCTTTCTCCTTCCCACAATATCAAATCTCAAATCTCAACTTTCAAATCTCAAATCTCAAATCTCAAATCTCAAATCTCAAATCTCAAATACCAAATATCAAATATCAAATATCAAATACCCTTGTACTTATCAGCATGAAACCCGAATTCCACCATGCCGACTCCGTCGCTGCCATCAAATTTGTATGTTCCGATCCCTTCGCGCATCATATATTTTCCGTCGTGCAGGTATGGGAATTCGCCGTGTCGCCAGAATTCCATGATATGAGTTTTGCCGCTTCTGGTTTTTATTTCCACGATGCCGTGGTTGGGAAGGAGCTGTTTTTTTGAAACCGTTTCGAGGTCGGTACATTCAACAATGGCATCTGTGGTGCCGTCGGCTGCAGTGATGAACCCGGCAATCAGCCGGCCGAGGAACTGCCATTTGATGGTGGTGACTGTCCAGTGTATGCCCGAATCCGATACGCCGGTGATCCAGTAATGACGGTCCCAGGTAAGCCAGTTGCGTGAACCGAAAGAGTGGTCGCGCGATCCCATCATGTCCAGATTGTATGTCTTCCCATCCAGGATGATCGTTCCTTTGAGTTTTCCGGTTTGCTCATAATGAACCTGGTGGGTGTCTTTCATGGCATGAAAGAACTCCCTGGTCCATTTCTCCGACGCAATGGCTTTGGCGATCGCAGAATGATCAGAACTTTTTGCAAAATCATACACGGGGTGGTCGCCTGTAAAAACCAGGTTGGTGATACAACGGTGTGGCTTGCCGTCACGGTCGTGTACCGAACCTTCAAATGTGACACGCCATATTTTCCCGATCTCAATCGGCTCCCATTTGAGGCTGCCCTGTTGAAATCCGCTGCCTTCTGCTCCAGGCGAGGAGGTTAATCCGAAAAAACCGGCATCTTTCAGGAAAAAATCAAACCAGTACTCGTTGGTGCGCTTTGGTTCACGGAAGGCCATCCTGGTAATGAAGGCATTGCCATCTTTGTCACCGCCATAAAAATATGAACTGTCATTGGGATAAGGCTGAGCCTGATCAACATGTTTCTGTTCAAGGTAGTCCACCGGGAACTGACGGCTTTTGGTACGTTTTACCATCTGCCGGGCGATGAGATTTTTGAGCATTGAGTTAAGTTTTGGGGTGCAAACTTAGGAAATTTGGTTTACCTGAGAAACCTATTTCTTCTTCTTTTTCTTCTTCCCGGCCCACTCCTCACTGCCTGAAAAAGGGTTGTCGCCCTTTGACTTTATCCATGATTTGATATCTTCGTCTTTGTTTTCAGGGAGTACCTTTGTTTTTTTTAAGTCAGGTTTGTCTTTTCCCTTTTTGAAGTCAGGCGCGCTCTTCCCTTTCTTAAACTCACCGGCACCCTTTCCCTTTTTGAAATCGGCTCCTTCCTTGAATTTTCCTTTCTCCGTGAAGGAGCGGCGTTCATTTACATTAACATCAGATTGTCCTTTGGCAATGCCAACAGTAAGATTGGCCCCTTTGAATTCAGCTTCGCTGAGCGATTGGGTGAGGAATTTGGCATATTCAGTGTCAACTTCAAATACGCCATCATTTTTTCCAAGGGAAATATCCCCGATGCGGATCCTTTTGCCGGGACTGTTGGTGTTGATAAGTTCAATAAGGTTGTTAGGGTATAGTCCGTCTGCTTTTCCGGCATTGATAACGAGTTTGGTAAACGCGGTAACCTCTTTGCGGGATTCGCCCCTGCCACCTTTGTCACGGAATGATTCCTTGCCGCCCCGGTCGCGGAATGATTCTTTACCACCTTTATCGCGAGAAGATTCCCGTCCTTTTTCTTCATAAACGTTGATATCCTTGGCATTCCGGTAATATTCAAGGAAACGGTTGAATTCAAGGGCTACGAAACGTTTGATCACATCCTCTTTTTCAAGCCATTCCAGCTTTTTGTAAATGGCAGGGAGGAACGGATCAATTTCAGAATGTTCGATTTCCACATTCTCCATCTTGGTGATGAGGTTGAAAAGCTGTTTTTCACAGATTTCGCGTCCGCCGGGAACCTTCGCGGCAATAAAGGATTTGTTGATCAGTTTCTCAATCTGCCTGATCAGGTGCTTCTCCTTGAGGTTGATGATGGCAATGGACGTTCCGGCTTTGCCGGCGCGCCCGGTGCGCCCGCTGCGGTGTGTGTAAGAAGAGATATCGTCGGGCAGCGCATAATTGATGACGTGTGTGAGGTCATTGACATCAAGCCCACGTGCTGCAACATCCGTGGCAACAAGCAGCTGCACATGCCTGATTCTGAATTTCTGCATCACACTGTCACGCTGTGCCTGGGAAAGGTCACCGTGAAGTGCTTCTGCATTGTAACCGTCTCCGATCAGTTTGTCAGCAATTTCCTGGGTGTCAATACGTGTGCGGCAAAAGACGATGCCGTAAATGGAAGGATAAAAGTCAACAATGCGCTTCAGAGCGGTATATTTATCCTTGGCATGAACCGTGTAATAGAGGTGCTTGATGTTTTCAGCTCCGGAATTACGGTCACCAATGGTGATCTCCACCGGGTTTTTCATGTAATTTTTGGCGATACCCGCTACTTCGCGGGGCATTGTTGCGGAGAAAAGAAGTGTATTCCGTTGTTCCGGCACCTCAGCCAGGATCTCATTGATGCTCTCCTGGAATCCCATGTTTAACATCTCGTCAGCCTCATCAAGCACGACAGACTGAACATCACGCAGTTTGATCGCCTTTCGATGCATCAGGTCAATCAACCTGCCTGGGGTTGCCACCACGATCTGTACGCCCCGTTTCAATGCTTTGATCTGAACATCATAACTGCTCCCTCCGTATACCGGGAGAATGTGCAGGTCGTCAATGTATTTGGAGAAATCATTCAGGTCTCCGGCGATCTGAACACACAGTTCGCGGGTAGGGCACAAGATCAGCACCTGTGGCAGGTTGTTGTCAGTGTCAATCTGCTGGATCAGCGGCAGTCCGTAGGCTGCTGTCTTGCCGGTTCCTGTTTGAGCCAGAGCAACAATATCAGTCTTTTCGCCCAGAAGGAGAGGAATAACTTTTTCCTGGACGGGCATTGGTACTTCAAAACCAAGGTCGACGAGGGCCAGCACAATCTCTTTGCTGATGCCCAATTCTTCAAATGTAATCATGTAATTTTTGTGTTGTGTGCTTTCTGGATTTCCGGGATGTGCTCAAACCAGGTGATACCTGATGGAAGGGCGGTGCCAATGGCACGATGCCTGTTGATTGTGCGGGGCGGGAAAATTAAATCAGACCTATCTGACCTCAAACACTGATTATTAGGCGGCAAAGATACAATTTTATTTTGGATTCAGGGTTTTCACCTTATTATTTGACAACTGGATTTCTGATCGGGCGGGGAGGGGATTTTTAACGATATATATATATGTTGAAAACTTTCCCTCTTTTCTGTATTACCTTTGCCTTCTAAACCGGATTAAACTGGAATTTAAATCCGTAAAAAATGACAACAATTCAAAAAATCAGTTTGTTTATTCTGCTTGCCTTGCCTTTGTTCATCCATGCAGAAACAAAAGAGATTCCGTTTACCCTTGATGATCGCGACAGGATTATCCGGACGGAACTGAGTGTAGTTACGGTAAAAACCGAAATGAATACCAGGTTTGAATCTATCGACAAAAGGTTTGACCAGTTATTTAACTTCCTTTGGGCCATCATCGGGATTTTTACGACGATGGTAGTCAGTGTTTTCGGTTTTGCCTTCTGGGACCGTAAACTGTCGCTCGCCCCACTCAAAAAAGAGGATCAGCGGATCGTTGCTGCCCTCGTTGAGTTCTCCAAAACCCAGCCTAAGCTGACAGAGAGCCTGAGAAATGCAGGATTGCTCTAGGACAACTGTTAAATCACTCTTTTCTAAAGAGGACGTAACTGACTTTCTCCCCATTGCCGGGAGAATTGAAATCAATTTCTCTTGTTAGTCCAGGTATCAACGTCAGGCTTTCAAGAGTTATCCCCGACTCCACAACCGCGAACCAGTTGTCCCAGATGACTACATCACCGGTTTTTATGGTCATGAGGTTGGAACTGTTGAGGTCGGCTCTCAGTTTGTTTGAAAATGGATCCAGGTGAAGTGCTTCACCCAGGTAGGGCGCGGCATAGTAATATTTGCCATTTGGGGCCACAGGCTTATCTTTCAGGTAATGAGCAACACCTTTGGAGATGCTTTGTGAGGCAGTAAGCTGCATTTCCGTATCCCAGTGAATCGAAGCCGGGTTATGCATAAACGGGAAAATGGAAATGTATAAAACAACAACGCCGCCTGCAGCAACTCTTATTTTTGAATTCAAAGGAAACGTGTAGAGAAGCATGTTGAACCCCCTCAACGAGATCAGGCTTGCAAGCGGTACGATGCACAGAAGGACCCTCTTCAGCCCCATGGAGCTGAAAATGCCGAAATACCAGAACAGGGAATGTGTCAATATAAAAGCGAATGCACCTGTCACAACAAGATAATACTCCTCCTTTCGGATCACCTCCGCTTTCCGGAAGTAATTAACCGGATAGCTGATCACCCCGGCAATCATAAGAAAGTACAATGGTACTCCCAGCACATAATTCAACTGGAAAACAAAATGCAACAGCGGTCCGCTTCCGTATTTGGGCTCTAAGCTTGCATAGGGTATCCTGTTGAAAACCCAGAGCAGGTCGTGGTATACAAAAAAGCCGGCCAGGGAAAGCACAAGGTGTCCGGTGAGCAACCACGGAAGGTATTTCCATTGCCTGCTCAGCATAAAGTAAAGCCCGAATACACCTATGAATATCAGTCCTTCCGAGCGGACAAACGGCATGAATGAAACAACCAATGAAGCTGCAATTCTTCCATTTCTGAGCACCAGGAAAATTGCCCCGATGAGGAACAGGGCAAAAAGCGGTTCGGTAAGTCCTGAAAAGGTGAGGACATAATACAGCGGGGTGAAAACAAGAAAAACAATTACCAGCAAGGGGTTTCTGATGCCAAGCAGCCTGGCGGTCTGAAAAGTGAGGTAAAAAGTAAAACTTGATACACAGAGGTTAAACAGTTTCATGCCGGCAAACCCGAATTGCGCAAACGGTGAACTGATCATGACAAATAAAGGCTTTGCCCAATGATCAAAATATAGTTCAGGATGCACCGGCGCATATTTTGCAAAAAAATAGTGCATGACACTGTCGCCATCATCCCCTGTACCGTCGAAAAAAATAATCGTCAGCAACCCGGCCGCAAAATAAGCCGACAATAAGATATAAACATCGTATTTCCTTACCAGTCCAAACAATTTATCTATCATTAAACCCCTGTATGTTATCCATATAAACAACCACTGAACTTACCCAAACCAAAACTACAACCACCCCTTGCTCACCCGCTCTCCTGTTCACCTGCTCACCTGTTCACCTGCTCACCCGTTCACCCGCTCACCCGTCCGCTAGTCCGCCCGTCCACTTGTCCGCCTGCGCACCCGCTCACCCGTTCACCCGCTCACCTTTTATCCCCAACACCGCCAATCCCCCTTCAGCGGTCTCCCTGTATATCCTCGGTAGGTCATGTCCTGTTTGTTTCATAGCCTGGATGACGCGGTCAAAGCTTACGAGGTGATGGCCGTCGGAAAGCAGCGCATACATATTGGCATCAAGCGCCCTCGCTGCGCCGAATGCATTTCTTTCGATGCAAGGGATCTGAACCAGTCCAAACAAAGGGTCGCAAGTAAGGCCCAGGAAATGTTCCATGGCGATTGACGCAGCATATTCCACCTGTCCCGGAGTTCCTCCGAACATCTGTTCAGCAGCAGCTGCGGCCATGGAGCTGGCACTTCCAACTTCACCCTGGCAGCCTACTTCAGCACCGGAAATGGATGCATTTGTTTTGATCAGGTTCCCCACAAGGCCAGCTGTTGCGAGTCCCCGCAGGATTTTTTTTTCGCTGAATTCATACTGTGTCTTCAACAGGTACATCACCGAGGGAATAACCCCGCAGGAGCCACATGTAGGAGCCGTGACAATTTTTCCTCCGGCTGCATTCTCTTCAGAAACCGCCAGCGCAAAGGCAAAGGTAAATGCGCGACGTGCAAGGGTTCCTTTAAAGCTGCGTGCTTTGGTGTAATAAGATGATGCCTTACGCGGGAGGTTTAAACGGCCCGGCAGAACACCCTCTGCCTCTATGCCTCGCCCGATGGCATCCTGCATGACCTGCCACACTTCAGCCAGGTGGTCCCAGATGGCCGGGGCTTCGTGCATCTCAACATATTCCCAGATGGTACGGCCGTTTTCTTCACACCAGCTGAGAATATCGGCCATGGTGTTCAGTTTGTAAATACTGGCCGTGGGATCCCTCTTGCCGGTGTCACTGATATCTCCGCCCCCGATGCTGTATGTGATCCATATATCCCTTATGTTGCCGGAGGTGTCAAATGCCTCAAATTTCATTCCGTTGGGGTGGGCAGGCAAGAATTCATCGGGCTGCCAAATGATGGCAACATCAGCCGGTGCCATTACATCCACGATGGCCTTATCTGTCATATGTCCTTTGCCTGTGGCTGCAAGGCTGCCGTACAGGGTTACCCTGAATTTGGTGCAACCGGGATTCCTGGCCTTGAAAACGGCTGATGCCTTGCCGGGCCCCATGGTGTGGCTGCTGGAAGGGCCGTAACCGATTTTGAAAATTTCTTTGATTGATTCCATGATAAAATGTTGTTTCACGCAGATTTTCGCAGATAAGGGTGCAGATTTTTGCAGATAATTTTTATCCTCCTTAACAAGGGATTAAAATCTGTGTAAATCTGCGAATTTTTCTGCGAAAATCTGCGAGAAACAAAAAAAAAGCCGCCAGAAACTCTGACGGCTGAATAAGAACTTAAAGATCAAAGATACTAACCCATTCTGACAACAAGGTCAGCCAGGCGCTGTGAATATCCGTTTTCATTGTCGTACCAGGCAATAACCTTCACCAGGTTGCCGCCCAATACTTTGGTGAGTTCTGAATCATAGATGGATGAATGAGGATTTCCAATGATGTCGCAGCTTACAAGAGGCTCGTCAAGGAACTGTAAAACACCTTTCATAGGTCCGTTTGCAGCAGCTTTCATTGCGGCATGGATTTCATCCTTGGTGACATCGCGGTTGAGCTCGCATGTCAGGTCAACAAGTGAACCATCCGGGGTCGGTACGCGTACGGCAAAACCGTCCATCTTCCCCTCAAGCTCCGGAATAACAAGACCGATTGCCTTTGCAGCACCAGTTTTGGTAGGAATGATGGAAACAGCTGCAGCACGTGCCCTGCGGAGGTCTTTATGCGGGGCATCCAGGATGATCTGGTCGTTGGTATAGCTGTGAATGGTGTTCATCAGGCCTTTTTTGATGCCAAAACTGTCATTGAGTACCTTGGCAATGGGAGCAAGGCAGTTCGTGGTGCAGGAGGCATTGGAGATCAGCTTCATATCAGGGGTCAGGGTGTTGTCATTCACACCGAGAACGATGGTTGCATCAACATCTTCCTTGTTATCTGAAGGAACAGACAGTAATACTTTTTTCGCACCGGCAGTGAGGTGTTTGCTCATTTTTTCCCTGGTACGGAAGATTCCTGTACATTCAATCACGATTTCAACACCAAGCGCAGCCCAGGGCAGATTGGCAGGGTCTTTTTCTGCCATGACTTTGAATTTTTTTCCATTCACAACAAGTGAATCGCCTTCCACAGCTACTTCGCCGGGGAATTTTCCATGAACAGAATCGTATTTCAGTAGATGTGCGAGTGTTTTGGCATCCGTAAGGTCGTTGATTGCAACAACCTCAACATTGGTTTTAGCCAGAAGTGCACGGTAGGTCAGACGTCCGATGCGCCCGAATCCATTAATTCCAACTTTAATTGTTCCCATAGTGTATTATATTTTGAATTAACAAACATGAAAAGAAATGACTGCAAAATTAACGATTTAAATCGTAAATCATAAATAGCCCTGTTAAATCATTAATCAAATAATTAGCGTAAATTTGTACGGGTTCTGAACTTCAATTTCACTTTTAATGTCAAAGACAAAATTTATATTCGTCACCGGCGGAGTGACCTCTTCATTGGGAAAAGGTATCATCTCCTCTTCAATTGCTAAATTGCTTGTAGCACGCGGCTTTTCAGTCACCATCCAGAAACTTGATCCATACATTAACATCGACCCCGGTACGTTGAATCCGTATGAACACGGTGAGTGCTTCGTCACGGAAGATGGTGCAGAAACCGACCTTGACCTCGGGCATTATGAACGTTTTTCAAACGTTCCTACCTCACAGGCGAACAACGTGACCACCGGCGTGATCTACCAGTCGGTGATCACCAAGGAACGTCAGGGCGAATACCTCGGCGAAACTGTACAGGTCATCCCGCATATCACTGATGAGATCAAATACCGCATTAAGTTGCTTGCGAACAGGGGAGAGTATGATTTCATTATTACCGAGATCGGCGGAACTGTTGGTGACATCGAATCGTTGCCGTTTATTGAGGCCGTGCGACAGATGCGCTGGGAACTGGGAAGCGATTGTGTTGTTGTTCACCTGACCCTCATCCCTTACCTTGCCGCAGCCGGTGAACTGAAAACCAAACCGACACAGCATTCAGTCAAAACCCTTCTTGAATCGGGGGTTCAGCCTGATATTATTGTATGCCGCACAGAAAAACATCTGTCGGAAGGAATCCGGAATAAAATAGCACTGTTCTGCAATGTCAGCCCGTCATCGGTAATTGAATCAATCGACGCCGAATCAATTTACGATGTTCCCATCCTGATGCGTGAAGAGAATCTCGACCTTGAGATACTCAAGAAAACAAACATGCCTTACGACCAGGATCCGGATCTCACAGACTGGGAACAGTTTTTATACGCGCTTAAACACCCTTCATGCGAGGTGAACATCGGCCTTGTTGGAAAATATGTTGAGCTGAAAGATGCCTACAAATCAATCAATGAGTCTTTTATTCACGCAGGAACATCAAATGGTGTCAAAGTTCGTGTTCAAACATTCCACTCTGAATTTCTTGATGACTCAAATGTTGCTGAAAAGCTGGGTAAACTTGACGGAATCCTTGTCGCCCCGGGCTTTGGTGAACGCGGCATTGAAGGAAAGATCGCTGCCATTAAATTTGCCAGGGAAAATAAGATCCCCTTCTTCGGAATATGTCTTGGAATGCAATGTGCGGTTATTGAATTTGGCAGGAATGTGCTCGGATTAAAAGGGGCGCATTCAACGGAATTCAACAAGGCAACACCGTATCCGGTTATTGATATGATGGAGATGCAGAAAAAGATTTCCGGCCTTGGCGGTACCATGCGGCTTGGCTCATATCCCTGCAAACTGGTGCGCGACTCCAAAGTGTTCCCTTTCTATAACCAGGAAAATATCAACGAACGCCACAGGCATCGCTTCGAATTCAACAATGATTACCTGGAAACTTACACAAATGCAGGGATGAAGCCGGTTGGAGTGAACCAGAAAGACAACCTTGTTGAAATCATTGAACTTGAAAATCATCCATGGTTCGTCGGGGTTCAGTTTCACCCGGAATATAAAAGTACCGTGGCCCGCCCACATCCCCTGTTTGTCAATTTTGTTAAAGCTGCAAAGGATTACGCCGACAAATAAGAACATTTTTGTACCTTTGCACGCATTTTTCCAAGCCCGTCTATGAATAAAGATACCATTATAGGCCTTGTCCTGATTTTCGGGATTTTCATTGGCTACAGTTATTTGACCCGTCCGTCTGAAGACCAGATGCTGAAACAAAAAGAGAAGGCTGATTCAGCCTACCTTGCTGCCCAGGTCAGGCGTGAAGCCGATATCAAAACCCTTGCCCGCGAAAGAGCGATTGCCGTCGCAAACGAGAAGGCCAAAGTGCTTTCAACAGGGAAAAAACTGGATTCCGTGACTGTTTTGCGGCTCTCCATGAAAGATGAACTGGGTGTTTTTGCAAATGCAGCAGTTGGCAAGGATACTACCTGTACGATCGAAAACGATGTGTTCAGGTTGTCAGTCTCTTCGCTGGGTGGGAAAATTTCAAATGTTGAGCTCAAGGATTACCTTACCTGGGACAAGCGCCCGCTGGTACTTTTAAACAAGGACTCGCTGCAGTTCGGTTTTTCCTTTTTTGCTAATAACCGCATCATCAACACCAATAAGCTTTATTTCAAGCCTTTCTGGCCCGATGGCAGGAGCCATGGCGAAGCAACTGCCAAAGTTACCGGGAGTGATTCGCTGCGATTTGGCATGCGGCTTTATGCGGCTGCTTCGGATTCCACTTTTGACCCGGGGAAATACATTGAATATATATATACGGTAAAAGGCAATGAATATATGCTGCGCTACAAGGTCCGGTTTGTTAATTTGACCGACGTGGTTGATCCCTCCACCAAATTCCTGGTTCTCAACTGGAATAACAACCTGATACGCCAGGAAAAGAGCAAGAACATGGAAATTATGAGCACGGGCCTGTTCTACAAATATTCGGAGGATAAGGTTGACAATCTCACTGAGGGAAAAGATGAAGAAAAGTCGCTTAAAAACGAACGGATCAAGTGGTTTTCCTACAAGCAGCAGTTTTTTACCAGTACACTCATTGCTGATGACTTCTTCAGCGATCCCAAACTTCGATCGGCCACCCTGCCCGGTGGGAATCACTACCTGACCAGCATGAGCACAGAAGTTGGAATTCCCTTCATCCCCAGTGATAACAAGGAAGTGGGCATGTCCATATATTTTGGCCCGAACAAATATTACGGGCTGAAAAAGTATCGCCTGGATCTTGAAAAGCAGATTCCACTCGGATGGGGGTTTTTCCTAATGGCATGGATCAATATATATGCGGTAATTCCTGTTTTCACCTTCTTTGGTAATTTCGGCTGGAACTACGGAATTATCATTCTCATCCTTACCATCCTGCTGAAGATCTTACTTTTTCCAATCGCCTTCAAAACCTATAAATCCTCAGCAAAAATGAGGGTTCTTAAACCTGAGATCGACGAACTGAGTGCCAAATTCCCGAAAAAGGAAGATGCCATGAAGAAACAGTCGGCTACCATGGAATTGTATAAGAAGGCAGGGGTTAACCCTATGGCGGGATGTATCCCCTTGTTGCTGCAGATGCCAATCCTGATCGCCATGTTCAGGTTCTTTCCTTCTTCCATTGAGTTGCGTCAGCAGGCATTCCTTTGGGCAACGGACCTTTCATCATACGATTCTATTTACACATTCCCGGGTGGCTTTACGATCCCTTACTATGGCGACCACATCAGCCTGTTTGCACTGCTGATGACCATTTCCAGCATCTTTTACACAAAACTGAATGACCAGATGATGGGGTCGCAACAGACGCAGATGCCGGGGATGAAAACCATGATGTACCTCATGCCGGTGATGTTCCTGTTCTGGTTCAATGACTATTCATCGGGTCTGAGCTACTATTACCTCCTGGCCAACCTGCTTACTTTTGCGCAGATTTATATCATCAGGGCCACCATTGATGAGAAAAAACTGCATCTTCAGATTGAAGCCAACAGAAAGAAGCCGATCAAGAAGTCGGGCTTTCAGAAACGTCTGGAAGATATGGCAAAACAAAGGGGATATCCTGCAAAGAAATAGTGCAGTAAGGCAAAGTATCTGTTCAGATGCATCATGATTGTTGCTGCAACAGCTTCAGGAATAACTCCAGCCCCTTTTTCTTTGCATCGTCAAAATCATAGGAGATGGAATTCTCCAGGTATCCCAGGCAATCATCGTATGCCGGAAGCTTTTCCCTGAAATAATCAAGGCATTCCCTTTTATGATCAATGCCATATTTCAAAGCGAGGGAGAACTGTTGAAGGAACTGATCGTCAAGCTTTGTTGTTGAAACCCAGGCGGCGAATACAAATGGCAACCCTGAAAAGTCAATCCACTCGCGGGCAAGATCATAGCTGTACCGAAAGTCGTGCCTGATCTGGAATGTCTTGTCACCGATAGCCACCAGAGATTCAATATCCCGGGGGGAAGAAGCCTCACCGGCCCGCAGGTCAACCCATTGCGGACGGATCTTCCACCAGTGACTGGCCAGCACCTTTACCAATTCCACCGATGTGCGGGAATCAAAATCCAGGTGAACCCTGGTTATGTGCTCCAGCGGAACCCTCGACAACAAAAGAACAGTCTTTACGTCGCCCACAGCGCCGATACAATAATCTGAAATGTACCTGTATTCCTTTAACTCAGGCAATGCCGCAACAGGTACCAGTGCGATATCAACCCGGCCATCCTTTAACTTTTGCGCACAAACTGAGGGAACATCCAGTTCAAGGCTGAAATTATGAAGTAATCCTGACTTTTGAAGTCCGAAAACGAATGGGAAGGTGTTCAGGTATGAGACAGCCGATATTTTAAGAAAATCCATGTTGCGGTTTATGCCGCAAAAATAGGCGTTTTAGATTTTGTCTGTCAGTCAAATTCAAATTTCTTTACCTTTGTTTGCCTGATATTTTCACAAGCATTTGAAAAAACTACTGATATATTTCCTACTTGTACTGTTCCTGGTTAATTCAGCCGGGTATTCTTTTCTATTTGAACTGAACAGGTATTTGGTCAGGCAGGAGATGAGGTCGGTCATCCTCCGTCATCCTTCAAAACTGATTTCAATTTCAGTTGATGATGTCAGGCAGAATGCTGAATTCAGGAGAATTGACCGTAAGGAGTTCATCTACAAAGGAATAATGTATGACATTGTTCGTGAGTTGAAAAATGGCAACAAAGTTGTTTTTATCTGCGTGCAGGATACCAGGGAAACCAGGCTGGTTGACAACCACAGAAGGATGAATCAGTACAAGCTTCACCTGGCCCTTTGGGAACATTCCACCATGATTTTTCATTCCTTGAATTCCAGAGAACAGATTCCTCTGTATTCTGAAACACTGACTTACCCAAGAGTTGTGATATTACTTGAATCCTTGATGCTCCCGACCTGGAGCCCACCACCCGAGTGCATTTCCTGATCCCGTTTATTTAACACCGTCATCATATTCAGTGCTGTTCCGGACTGTTGTGCCTGTATGCATGCTTATGTATGGTTTCTACCCCTCGAGTATTCAGCATCTTCGCTTTTTCGGGGTGCTGAGTTGGGTATATTAGTGTAATAGTTACTAAATCAATAATTTATAAATTATAAAACGATGAGATTCCTAGCAATATTATCCTTGTTTCTGATCTTCTTTACTGTTGCCTCCCATGCACAGCAAGTGAAGGTCTTTGATATTTCCGACTTGCAGCCGATCAACCAGGTCAGCATCACCAATGCTGCAAAAACCGTCATGGTTGTTACAAATACTGACGGAAAAGCCGATCTGTCGGGCTTTGCGGCAGGTGATTCACTTTATTTTACCCATGTTGCGTTTCAGTCACTGATAATGCTGAAATCAGCAGTTCCGGCTCCAGGATCTGTCTACATGGAAGAAAATGTGATTAAACTCGACGAGTTTGTCATCACCGGTAACAGGGTCGAGGAGAAACGGTCCGACCTGCCTTATAAAATTGAGGTGATCCAGGCGAAAACTATTGAATTCCAGAATCCGCAGAATGCTGCCATCATGCTTGAACAAACAGGGAATGTGTTTGTGCAGACGAGTCAGATGGGTGGCGGAAGCCCTGTTTTACGCGGATTTGAAGCAAACAAGGTACTGCTGGTTGTGGATGGGATACGCATGAACAATGCCATTTACCGTGCCGGACACCTTCAGAATGCCATCACTGTTGATCCGTTTGGCATTGCCTCTACTGAAATTCTTTATGGCCCGGGATCTACATTATACGGCAGCGATGCATTGGGTGGTGTGATCAACTTCATTACGAAGGATCCGGTGCTTTCAACGACCGGAAAAACTGAAGTGCACGGCAACATATTGGGCAGGTACTCCTCAGCCAATACCGAAATAACCGGCGGTATCAACCTGAACCTCGGATGGAAAAAACTGGCTGTTCTGCTCAATGCCTCCTACAGTGATTTTGGCGATCTTCAGGAAGGCCGAACATGTAACCCTGCCTACGGAAACTTTGGCAAGCGTCTTTTCTATGCTGACCGCGTTGACAACAAGGATGTAACAGTTGCCAATGATAAACCCTGGATTCAGACAGGTTCAGGATACAAGCAGTACAATGTTCTTGGAAAAGTACTGTTCCAGCCTGGTAAACACAGTAAATATGTTTTAAATGTTCAGTACTCCAACACCAATGATGTTCCGCGATACGACCGCCTCACTGAGATGCAGAATGACAGCACAATGACCTATGCAGAATGGTATTACGGGCCGCAAACCCGTTTCCTTGGCTCATTGAAAGCAGAGTACAATTTGCATGGTGTGATTTTTGATCATGCAACTTTCATTGTAGGTTATCAGTATGTTAAGGAGGACCGGGTCCAGCGTGGGTTTGGCAGCTCAAAGAAGAAATTCAACCTTGAAACAGTGGGCGTAATATCGGTAAATGCCAATTTTGACAAAAAAATCGCTGAAAACGACAAACTGTATTACGGAATCGAATTCGACTATAACAAAGTCGGATCTGATGCCTATAACCAGAACATCAAAACAGGGGATATCGCCTACGACAGGGCAACCCGTTTCCCTGATCAGAAAGCAAATATGATGTATCTTGCTGCATTCCTGTCAAATAACTGGAAGATCAATGATTACCTTGAATTTTCACAGGGGTTGCGTTTTAATTATGTAACCCTTGATGCTGCCTATTCCGACACCATGGTCAAGATAATGGCCATCACCTTCAATCCCAACATTACACAGAAGAACACTGCACTGAATGGATATCTCGGACTCGTAGCCACCCCCGGCAATGATTGGAAATTTTCATTGGTTGCATCTACCGGGTTCAGGGCACCGAACATTGATGACATGACGAAGGTCAATGTTGTAGACGATGCTTCTAAAACTGTCATTATGCCTAATCCTGATCTGAAACCTGAGAATTCGTACAATACTGAGCTCACCATTGCAAAAACCATCAATGGCAAAGTTCATCTTGAGGGTACGGGATTTTACAACTGGCTGAAGAAAGCGCAGGTTATAAGGCCAATGCCTTACGGTGGTAAAGATTCCATCAACATGGACGGGACAAATTACCAGACACTCTCATTGACAAACACAGGCGATGCCATCGTATTTGGATTCCAGGGCAGTATCCTGGCCCAGGTTACACGTTCATTCTCCATCCTCAGCAATCTTAGCTATACCTATGGCAATGATCAAACTTCAGGAAAACCGCTTGATCACATTCCGCCGGTTTATGGCATGACCTCCTTCCGTCTTGAGCTGAAGAAATTCAAGGGAGATTTTTATGTTATGTACAACGGATGGAAGCGCATGAGCAGATACAGCAACAGCGGGGAGGACAATGAGCAGTATGCTACCCAATGGGGCATGCCATCATGGTATACGCTGAACCTCAAGCTTAGCTACCAACTGGTTAAATATGTGAACATAGAACTCGGAATGGAAAATATCCTGGATGAGAATTACCGCAAATTTGCATCAGGCATCAACAGCCCCGGACGCAATGTCGTCGTTGCGCTTCGCGCTAATCTCTAAGAGTTTCTTGTGAATGGAAAGAACCTGGGGGATGACCATTTCAGAACCGTCGTTACGGATAACGAAATCGGATAATCCCGACTTTTCAGCATCATCAAGCTGAAATTGCATACGCCTCAATACCGAATGGCCATCCATCTTGTCTCTTTTTATGACACGGTCGATGGCCATTTCTTTTGGACATGAAACATGAATTATATAATCATAATCGGAACGGAACCCGGCTTCAAAGATAATCGCCGCTTCCTGGATGATGTAAGCCTTATCGCTATGCCCGTCCGCCCATTTGTGAAAATCACGCATCACCCTGGGATGTAAAATGGAATTCAGTAATTTGAGCGCCTGCCCGTCGGTAAAAACAATGGAAGCCAGCGATCTCCTGTTGATTTCATGCCCCGTTGTCAACACCCCGTACCCGAAATGCTTCAGCACTTCATTTTTAACGGCTGTTTCATCGAGGAACTTTTTAGATTCCTCATCGGCATGATAAACCGGTATTCCCAACGTAGAAAAAACCTCAGAAATCAGTGTTTTTCCGCTCCCGATATTCCCGGTGAGTCCGATTTTTAACATTCCAAATGGTTTTATTGTTTACCTGAATCTTTTTTAGCGGCTTTTCTCTCAAATTCAAAAAATAACGTATCGGGAGATACGAAATAGACTTCATTCGGAAAGTTTGTTTGTGAGATGATCTCTTTTCCGATACGATTCGTTAAAAGGTATCCCGATATATGTTCACCCTGGTACCGCAACCTCACATTACGCAAACTTACATCATATTCCCGGTACTGTTTCAGGATGAATTGTTCTGAAAAGAATTCAAAACCCTGTATTTTAATACGGAGGTTGAGCGTTGAATCCGTTGTGCCTGCTAATTTCAGGTGGGAAGGAACCTGACTGTAAATAAGATGATACTCAATTGAATAGTAATAATCCTTGGAAAGCCTGACAAGGGTCCAAATGAAAATTGACAGCACCAGGCAGATCAGGAAGATATACAACTGATTCCTGAACTTTTCACTACGGCGTTGCCGGGCATTTCCGATGAATTCAAAAAAATCGGATTTCATCGGTGCTGGATCATTGGTGCTTACTTAGCTTCAATAGTCTGACTGTTGTCCATGGCAATGGCGGTTTTTTCCATGCGCAACCGCACACTGTTTTCAACTTCAATGGTGACGGTAGTCTCCTGGATTTCAACAATTCTTCCATGAATTCCGCCAATGGTGATCACTTTCTGCCCTTTTTGAAGGCCTTCTTTAAATTTACGCTGGTCTTTTGACCTCTTCATCTGCGGCCTGATGAAAAAGAAATAGAAAACAACAATGATAAGAACGAGCGGTAAAAAGGAATACCAGCCATTCTGCTGCCCGCCGGCGCCACCTTGAGGAGCCATTAAAAGGATATTCAAAAGATTTGTCATACTGATTAAAAATTATAATTAGGTTAATTGTCTTCGATTCTACGTTACTATATGATGTCGCTACTTCGCTGCTTTGCTATTTCGCCATTTATTTCTCCGTTCCCGGATTCACCACCTGGGCCTTTATCCTGATCTCAGTCGTGTTGGGCTGTGTATTTGATACCACAAGAACACTCTTTGACTGGTAACCTCGCCTTCCGTTGCTGCTGAAGGCAACCTTCACAACACCGCTGTCGCCCGGGCGGATGGGTATTTTGGGGTACGATGGAACAGTACATCCGCAGGAACTGCTTACTTCTGCGATGATCAGGTCGGATTTTCCGGAGTTTTTAAAATTGAAACTGTAAGATACCGATTCACCCTCAATGATCCGACCGAAATCATGTTCAGTTTCTTCAAACTGGATGACCGGAAGCGATCCTTTACCTTTGTTTCCGCTTGCGGAATTCGGATTATTTACCAAATCAGCAGGAATGGTTTCCTGTCCGTTTTGCCCGTCCTGCCTGCATCCGTTTAAGAACAACAGGGAGCAAAGCACCATGAATGAAAGGAAATATCTGGCAATCATCGGGTCAACATTTTCACAGTGCAAAGGTACTAAAATTATTCATACTTTTACTGCTATGCGTATCTACCTTATTGGCTACATGGCATCAGGGAAATCAAACCTTGGCAGGCATCTTGCTTCAAAACTGGGTTACGGTTTTGTTGATCTCGACTACCTCTTTGAGGAACGATACCGCATCAGTGTTCTTGATTTTTTTGAGAAATATGATGAACCTGCCTTCCGGAAAATTGAACAGGCGCTTTTATTGGAGACCACCGAACTGGATGATGTTGTCATTTCCACCGGGGGAGGAACTCCGTGTTTTTTCAACAATATGGAATTCATCAAACACTCGGGGCTGTCGGTATACCTTTTATGGGAAGTGCCTGCGCTGGTCAGCCGGTTAAAAATGGTTAAAAGAAAACGCCCGCTGCTGAAGGACATTCCTCCGGATGAACTTGAAGGAAGCGTGGCAAGGCAACTTGCGGAGCGTTCGTTTTATTACACCCAGGCTGACTTTACAATCAGGGGGTTCAATATGGACATGGAAGCGCTGGTCCAGTGGGTGCGAAGCAGGTTAGGCGCCGGTTAACCTTTCCTTGTTAACAGTGAAATGTTTTCCACATGCTGTGTGTGCGGAAACATGTCGACAGGCTGTGATTTTTCCAGGTTATAGTGATTGCACATGAGGTTGATATCCCTTGCCTGGGTGGCAGGGTTGCAACTTACATACACGATCTTTTCAGGTTGAACCTCGAGGATCGTTCTCACAACTTTTTCGTGCATGCCGTTCCTGGGCGGATCTGTGATGATGATATCCGGTGTTCCTTGGGCAGCAATAAATTCCGGCGTCAGGATTTTTTCGGTTTCACCGGCAAAAAACAATGTATTGCTGATTCCGTTGATGCTTGAATTAATTTCGGCGTCCCTGATGGCAGCGGCCACTGATTCTATTCCAACAACTTTCCTTACGTATGGCGCGACGTAATTGGCAATAGTGCCTGTGCCGGTGTAAAGATCATAAACAAGTTCACCTCCGCTGAACCCGGCAAATTCCGCTGCAATCCTATAGAGTTGAATGGCTTGCAGTGAGTTTGTCTGAAAAAAGGATGCGGGCCCGATTCTGAATTCCAGTTCGCGGCCGCCCGGTTTGAACGGGGGCATTTTTTCAGTGATGTAAGGGTCTCCCTTGAACAGGTTGAACTCCAGGTCATAGATCGTATCGTTCTGTTTCGGGTTTATCACATAGTAAAAGCTCGTTATTTCAGGAAATTGCCCGGCAAGATGTTCCAGCATCGGGATAAGGTGGTCTTCCCGGCTTTTAACCACCAGGATCGCCATCAGGCCTCCGGCCTCGGTGTTCCGCAGAATCAGGTTGCGGAGAAATCCATTCCAGGTCCGGACATCATAAAATGTCAGGTCATGATCCATGGCATATTTCCTTGCCGCATTCCTGATGGCGTTGGCCGGATCTTTCATGTGAAAGCACTCATGGATATCCACGACCTTGTCGAAAAACTGTGGGACGTGAAAACCAAGGGCATTGGTGTTCCCGGCCCTGTTCTCTGTATTGCGGTCCTCATCTGTAAGCCACCGGTGGTTTGAAAATGTAAAATCCAGTTTGTTACGGTAGTATCTTGTACTGGCAGAAGGAAGAATGGGAAGAATGACCGGGTTTTCAATTTTCCCGATCCTTGTCAAACTTTCGAAAACCTGTTTTTGCTTGTAAAACAGCTGTTCCTCATATTTCATGTTTTGCCACCGGCAACCGCCGCAAAGCCCGAAGTAGGAACAATGGGCTTCTGTTCGCTTAGGAGAAAAGCTGCGGATATTGACGGCCTTACCCTCCAGGAACTTCTTTTTCTTCCTGGTAATCTGTACGTCAACCACATCGCCCGGTACAACAAAAGGAACAAAAACGATTTTTTCATTGATTTTACCAACTGCCATGCCTTCTGCCCCGGCATCAAGGATTTCGATGGACTCAAATATCATGGGTTAATTTTTTGGTGACCGGGTGAATGGGTGAGCAGGCGGACAAGCGGACAGGCGGACAGGTGATCGGGTGATCGGGTGAGCAGGTGAACATGCGGACAAGTGGACAAGTGGAACTGCATATTAGGTTATGTAGACGGATGCTCATTGCACTTGCTAATTGCTGACAGCTGACAGCTAACTGCTTAAGCATCATCTTGCCTGCGTCTTTGATAATGTTGCGAATCTCCCCACTCTCCATACCCGATAGTGTCTCCTGCCATATGAATGCGTGCTTCAAGGCAGCTTTTGCATTCTTCAGCTTCCTCATCCAGGCAGGGTTTGTTTTCATAAAGAAGATAATCCTGTCGGTATTTGACAGGAGTGAGGTTCGGCATGATAACATTGGCTCCAACCATGAGTGCCTTCTCTCTTCCCTGCGGATCAATGGTTTGCATGGCGGTTGTTGCAGCAATGTTGATGTTTTTCATCATGATCCTTAAAATTGCCACCATTTTCAACGCAAGGTCAAACCGGCTTTTCAGCGGGAGCAGGGTGTCCCTGAATTTATAAAGCGGGGTGTCGGCATGTTCTATGTAAGGTCCCATTCCGGCCATGTCGATGTCATTTTCCCTGAAGAAAATCAGGTCATCAGCAAGGTCAGAAATGGTTTGAAACGGCAACCCGATCATCACACCGGTGCCCACCTGGTAATCAAGTTTTTTTAACGTGGCCAATGACTCCACGCGGCGCTGGTAGTCGTGTTCGCGGTTGTCTGGATGTAGTTTTTTGTATAGTTCAGGGTTTGAGACTTCAATCCGCAGGAGGTAACGCTGGGCACCGGCCTCAAACCAGCGGCGGTAGGTCTCTTCCGACTGTTCCCCCAATGAAAGAGTTACATGGATATCGCCCTGCGTGTGCCTGTGGATTCTTTTTAAAAGTGATTCAATTTTATTGACAAACGCTTTGTTGGTTTGCTCGCCCGACTGGATCACAACGGAGGCATATTCATTTTTCCAGGCATAATCCACACATTGAATCACTTCAACGTCGGTCATCCTGTATCTTACATAACGGCTGTTCCCGGCCCTGATGCCACAATAGAAACAGTTTTTTTTACAGAAATTGGAATACTCGATCAATCCCCGGAAATAGACCTTTTTGCCTACAATAGAAGCTTTCACATCCCGTGCATGTTCAAACAGGCCCAGGCGTTCCTTATCACTGGTATTCAGAAGGAAAATAAGATCGTCCTTCGTGAATTGAGTTTTGTTAAGGATTTGTTTCAAGGGTTCCAACAAGTGTAAAGATTAATATGCGAATGACGGATATGCGAATGACGAATTTGTGATTAGTAACCGTGCCGTTTTTGCAATTTTCAATTTTCAATTTTCAATTACTATTGCACCTACACATTAAACCTGATATGCAAAATGTCACCGTCACCAACAACGTAATTCTTACCTTCAATCATCAGTTTCCCATGCTCCTTGCAGGCATGTTCTGAACCGTAATGCATGAAGTCGTCGTATTTCATCACCTCGGCGCGTATAAATCCGCGTTCAAGGTCGCTGTGAATTACACCGGCGGCCTGTGGGGCGGTCATGCCTTTTTTGATGGTCCAGGCACGAATCTCTTTCGGGCCGGCAGTAAAGAAGCATTGAAGGTCAATGAGATGGAAGGCGGCACGCACAAGACGGTTAACGCCAGGTTCACTCAAACCTGCATCCGCCAGGAAAGCGAGACGGTCTTCTTCACTTTCAAGTTCGGCAATATCAGATTCCATCCTGGCGGCTATGACAAGTACCTCGGCACCCTGGTCTTTGATTGATTCAATGAACCTGGATGAGTAGTCATTCCCGGAAGTGGCAGATGCATCATCTACGTTGCAAACATACATGACAGGCTTGTCGCTCAGGAGGAACATATCGTCCATGAAGCGCCGGTCATCATCTGAAACAGGTGCGGTCCGTGCCGACTGGAATGATTCAAGATGCAATTTCAGCACCTGGAGCACTTCCAGCCCGCGTTTAGCATCTTTGTCGCCTGCTTTGAGTAACTTTTCCATGCGGATGATCTTCTTGTCAACCGACTCAAGGTCCTTTATCTGCAGTTCCAGGTCAACAATTTCCCGGTCACGAACAGCATTGATGGAGCCTTCAAGATGGGGAAGCTGAGGATCATCAAAGCACCGTATTACATGGATCAGTGCATCCACATTGCGAATGTCGGCCAGGAATTTATTGCCTTCACTCTGGCTGCCCCCTTTCGTAAGACCAGGGATATCAACCATTTCAATGGTGGTTTGTATCACCTTGACTGATTTAATGATCTTATCAATGGCGGTGAGCCGTGCATCGGGCACATTCATCACGCCAAGGTTTGATTTTGTACCTGCAAAAGTTGCTGAGTGGGTTTCAGCGCGGTTGTTTGAGATACAGTTGAATAAGGTTGTTTTTCCGGACCCGGAGAGTCCGATGATACCACATTTTAAAGGCATATTGCTATAATTTTGGCTGCGAAGTTATGAAATAATTTCGGGGCGTCAATTAATCTGCATCCTCACCGCGCTTGATTCAAACCTTTTGATGCGGCCTGGAGTGGATGGGCTGAACGACATTTCAAGGAAGTCGTTCCAGGATTTAATTGCCGGGTAATGAATTAGTTCAATCTGGTAAAGCTTGAGAGAATCAGGTGCAAGGGTTGGGAACATACTCGTCATGGAAGGGGGCAACAGGGGCAATTTGACAGTGCTGAGGGTGTCGGGGCCATACACGATCCAGTCAAAGGCAAGCCTGGCTGTATCCTGGAAGTTCCACCTGACCTTTGATACGGAATAAATACCGCTTCCGGCAAACCGGGCGCTGCTTCCGGTTGTCTGAAAGAGGTTGATCATGGCATTGGTTTTGATAAACGCTTGCGGGATCTGCCCTTCCTTTGAATACGAGTAGGTAAGGGGGGAGGCCCATGATTCAATCAGTTCAATGTATGTATGGAAATTCTGGAAAACGTTCGCCGGAAAACCGAGCATGACTGAATTGACAGCCGTGCCGTCGCCTATTTGTTCGTCTGTTACCTGGGATAGCGCAGAAATATCACTGGTGTCTCTGTTTCCTTCAACAATTGCTTTAAAATCCTGTGCCTGGAAAGGAAATGTGACCGCCCGGAGTTGTGATTGTCCCATTGATGAGAGGTCTGTCTCATACGTGTTTCCGGCGATCACGCCGTGTTCCCATTTGTAAAGTTGCCCGCCCTGGGTGATTAACCTGATATACAAATCGTCAGGTGTCCTGTAAACTGGATTTTTGGAATTTGAAGTGATAAAGGTCAGGTTGGAGTATCCGGAGGTTGAATACAAAATAGGCCCTGAATGAGCAGGTATATTTGCCAGGGTTACGGTTGCATCCCCGTCTGAAACAGGCCGGTTGCCGCGAATTGTCCATTCCGAAGGATAAACATTCAGATAGGTATTTACCGATACAAGGAAATTATGCATGTCCGGCTCCCATTTGGCGATGGTGACCTGCAGCGGCAGGGAAATTGCTGCCTTGCCCTGCATGACGATCCTCGGGTTTCCGCTCACCAAGGTATCTGCCAGTGATACCCCACGGGAATCGGATATGAAAACGATAGCCTTCAGTTTCGGATTGATGAATTCGTCGGTGAAATTGACCGTCATCAGCCATGGTGCCTGGGGCGACGGGTCGGTTTCATGCTTCTTACAGGATATGACGGAGATACATAAGGCGATCAGAAACAATATTTTAGATAGATGTTTTGTCATTACTTTTGAAGTGTCAGAACAGGTTGATAAGAAAACTCGTTTCGGTGTTGATGCCACACGGCAAAGATAGTGAATTGAGGGGACCTTACCTGGCACCGCGAAACAGCAGTTTTTCTTTGGAAAATCAAATACTTATCCCTATCTTTGCACCCCATTTTCAAAGGGTTGGAAATGTAAACCGTTCTTTATTTAAAACCCTGTCAGTTAATTAAATGTTAAACCCGGCCAGTGCCTTCGCACTGCCACAAAGCAAAAATGAATGACTCCTGAAGAAACGAATGAGAACATGGAGCAGAATGCTGAACCCATTGTTGAACAAAATTTGAATGCTGAAACCGTAGCTCCTGTTGCGGATGAAGTTGTTGAAGAACAAGTTGCAGAACCTGTAGCCGAAGTGGTTGCAGAACCTGAAGCCGAAGTGGCTGCTGAACCTGTTGCAGAAATTGCTGCAGAACCTGTAGCCGAAGTGGTTGCTGAACCAGTTGCAGAAGTAGTTGCAGAACCTGTCGCAGAAGTAGTTGCAGAACCTGTTGCAGAAGTAGTTGTTGCACCGGTTGCTGAAGTTGCTGCCAAACCAGAAAGAAAAATGCATGTTGCACCTGTTGCCCCGGCTGATTTTGACTGGGATGCTATCGGGAAAAAACATGAAATCTACTCCAATGAGGAGCGCACCAAACTGGAGGATGCCTATGACCAGACGCTCCGGGCCATCCAGGATCACGAAGTGATTGAAGGTACAGTGGTCGCCATGACCAACCGTGAAGTCATTGTTAACATCGGCTTCAAAAGTGACGGTGTGATTCAGATGAACGAATTTCGTTACAATCCTGAACTGAAGATTGGTGATAAAGTAGAAGTTTATATTGAAAACCAGGAAGATACAAGTGGTCAGTTACTGCTGTCACATAAAAAAGCACGTATCCTCAAATCCTGGGAGCGTATCAATGACGCATACGAAAAGCAGGAAATTATCAAGGGTTATGTGAAATCCCGCACCAAGGGTGGTCTTATCGTTGATATCTTCGGTATTGAAGCGTTCCTCCCCGGTTCGCAGATTGATGTCAAGCCGATCCGTGACTATGATGTGTTTGTTGACAAAGTAATGGAGTTCAAAGTTGTGAAGATCAATCACGAATACAAGAATGTGGTGGTTTCTCACAAGGCCCTTATTGAAGACGAACTCGAAGCTCAGAAGGCAGAGATCATCAAGAAACTTGAAAAAGGACAGATCCTTGAAGGAACTGTTAAAAACATTACCAGCTACGGTGTATTTGTTGACCTTGGCGGTGTTGACGGCCTTATTCACATTACCGACCTCAGCTGGGGCCGTATCAACCATCCGGAAGAGATCGTTAAACTTGATCAGAAAATCAAGGTCGTTATCCTTGACTTTGATGAAAACAAAAAACGTATCGCTCTTGGTCTCAAGCAGCTGACCCCGCACCCATGGGATTCACTGGATCAGGAACTTAAAATCGGCGACAAAGTGAAAGGTAAAGTTGTTGTCATCGCTGATTACGGTGCATTTGTTGAGATCACAACAGGCGTTGAAGGACTCATTCACGTTTCCGAAATGTCATGGTCACAGCACCTCCGTACTGCCCACGATTTCCTCAAGGTAGGACAGGAAGTGGAAGCCGTTATCCTGACCCTTGACCGTGAAGAACGCAAAATGTCAATGGGTATCAAACAACTTATTCCAGACCCATGGGCCAACATCAGGGACAAATACCTGCTCCGTTCAAAACACACTGCCACCGTTCGCAACTTTACCAATTTCGGTATTTTTGTTGAGCTGGAAGAGGGCGTTGACGGCCTTATCCATATTTCCGACCTCAGCTGGTCCAAAAAAATCAAGCACCCTGCCGAATTTACCAAAATTGGTGAGCGCATTGAGGTGATGGTTCTGGATGTTGATGTTGAAAACCGCAGGCTGAGCCTGGGTCACAAACAACTGGAAGAGAATCCCTGGGATGTTTTTGAAAACGTTTTTGCCGTCGGATCAGTTCACCTTGGTACCATTGTCAGCCTGAATGATAAAGGCGCTGTTGTTGCCTTGCCATATGGAGTTGAAGGCTTTGCGCCGCTTCGCCATCTTGGGAAGGAAGATAACACCATGGCAAAGGAAGAAGAAGCCATGGACTTCAAGGTCATTGAGTTTTCAAAAGAGAACAAGAGGATCTTCCTCAGCCATAGCAAAATCCACCAGGATGCTGTAAACGCTGAAAAGAACAAAGATGCGAAAGTTGGCCTCAAAAAGGAAAGCGATACCAAAAAAGCGGTTAAAAAACTCAAGGATAACCTCGAGAAAACAACCCTTGGCGATATCGACGCACTGGCAAACCTTAAAGCTGATATGGTGAAGGCCGAAAACCTGGCCCGCGATGCCAAATCTGCCAGAGAGGAAGTTCAACCAGAAGCTGAAGCTGAAGCTTCCACCGAAGCACCAGCTGAAGAATAGTATCACATGAACTTCTCGTTGACGGTGCTGGGAAGCAATGCTGCCATCCCGGCCAACAACAGAAACCTAAGCGCTCATTTGCTCAATGCAAATGAGCGCTTCTTTTTAATAGATTGCGGAGAAGGTACCCAGTTTCAGCTACGGAAATACCATATATCCTTCCAACGGATCAAACATATCTTCATCAGTCATTTGCACGGTGATCATTTTTTCGGACTGATCGGTTTGCTTAATTCGATGCATCTGCTGGGCAGGAGGGAGGAACTGCATCTTTACGCACCATCCATGTTGCAGGACATCATCCGGCTGCAGATGGAAGTGTCGCAGACAACACTGGTGTATCCGCTCATCTTTCATGCCCTCCGGATGGATCAGCACGATCTGATTCTTGAACAGGAAAGATTGACGGTGCACAGTTTTCCGCTCAGACATAGCATCCCTACATGTGGTTTTATGTTCCGTGAGCAAAAACCGCCACGCAGGATAGCGGAAGCCCGGTCGTATGCCTACTGCAGCGATACGGGCTATTCGGAGGCAATCATCCCATTTGTCAGGGAGGCAGGCCTTCTTTACCATGAGGCAACATTTATGCAGGATCTTGCCCATGCAGCGGCAGATAAACTGCATTCCACTGCGATGGAAGCTGCAACCATCGCATCGCTGGCAGGAGTAAAGAAACTGCTGATCGGACACTTCTCCGCACGGTATGAGGATATCGGCCCTCTGCTTGCTGAAGCACGAAGCGTTTTTCCTGAAACTTACCCTGCGGAAGAGGGAATCTGTATAAATATTTAAGCACATTTCATTTTATTTAATACTTTTGCCACGTTTTTGCTGATGGTTCAATGACTGAAATTCTTCAGTTATTGTGAAAAGGGAATCCGGTGCAAATCCGGAACTGTTCCCGCAGCTGTAAGCTCTTTTAAACGTTTCCGACCTCTTAATGTCACTATCCGCATTTTGCCGGATGGGAAGACTTCGGGTAACAGAGCAAGCCAGAAGACCTGCCACCTGCTAATTTCATAGCTTTCGGGAGAAAAGCGAAGAATAATTATTCTAATTCATCATCATGAACATTAAACTGAACACCTTTGCCTGTGCCTTATTATTGGTTGCAATCATACAGGGATGCAAAAAAGAAGACAATGTAGTGTATACCCCCGCAGGCCCTTATTCAAACGGGGCTTTTGTTGCAAATGAGGGAACCTTCGGCCAGGCGAATGCCTCGGTAAGCTTTTATGATTTCGCAGGCGACAGTGTGCGGAATTCAATTTTCTCGGCAGTGAACGGACACCCGCTCGGGCAATTGCTGCAATCAATGCACGCGGCAGGCGGGAAAATGTATATGATATTAAACCTTTCAGATACCGTTGAGGTTGTCAGTGCAAATGATTTTAAAAGTACAGGGATCATCACCGGGCTTAGTTCACCAAGGTATATGACCTCCTATAATAACAAAGGCTATGTGACGCAATGGGGAGAGACCGGGGTTGTTAAAGTTGTTGACCTTAACACCAACGCGATCCTGAAAACCATTGATGTGGGAACCGGACCCGAACAGGCAATGGTTGCCAACGGGATGGTCCTTGTTTGCAATGGAGGTGCCTACGATGTTGATTCCACCGTTTCGGTGATTGACCCTGCTTCGGGCAGTGTCGTTAAAACGGTTGTCGTTGGCGATAATCCGAAGGAGATGGTGACTGACAGGAACAATGATATCTGGATCGTTTGTTACGGTTACATCAAATACGACGGATCATTCAATATCATCCTGGAAACTCCTTCAAAGATTGTTAAACTGTCGGGAGCCAATTTTCAGAAGACCGGCGAATATATTATCTCAGCAACGAGACATCCGCAGCACATTGATATCAGCAAAGACGGTTCGATTGTTTATTATGGGGGTGGCTTTGGCTTTTCAGGTATCTATGCCATGAATATTAATGCAGCTTCCGTTCCTGCTGATCCGCTGGTTGACGGGACAAAGTATTTTTACGGTTTTAATGTCAATCCAGCCGACGGAGAGATTTACGGACTTGATGCAACAGATTTTACCACACCGGGCAAACTTTGTAAATACTCATCGCAGGGAACCCTGATAAGGGAATATGTTACCGGGGTGGCGCCAAACGGGGTGTTGTTCAGATAGGCGGCAGAAATCCAGGAAAAATTACCCGGTTTTGCTGATATGGTGGAGCTTTTCAGAATTTACCAGCACCATTTCATTTTCTGTGAGGTGAATGATTCCGTCATTCTGAAATTCACGCAGAATCTTCACTGCGCTGTCTTTTGACATCCCTGATAATTCGGAGATATCCTGCCTAGAGAGAACCATGGTAAACCTGTCAGACTCAAAAATCTCTTCAAACAGGTAAATCAACGTGTCTGCCATCCGGCCAGGCATCTGTTTCTGTGTTAGAAAAAGCAAACGGTTGTAAACAGCGAGGATATTCTTGCTGAAGTCCTTCATGAATTCATTGGCAAAGACTCTGTTTGTTTCAATTATATCGCGGAATATAGCGATGTCTATGAAGCAAACAGAGGTGTCAGTTAATGCTGTGACAGTGTAATGATGGCGCTGGTCAAGATAGATTCCCGGTCCTCCGATAAAGTTTGTAGGTTTTACGACCCTGATGATGGCGTTCCGCTGCTCAAACCCTTCCAGGTATAATTTTGCAAGCCCACTGTTTACTGAGATCACATGTGACATGAAAGTCCCTTGCTTCCTAATGGTTTCTCCCCGTTTGAAAAGGACCGTTATCCTGCTTTTCTCCACCAGTTCCAGTTCCTCGTTAGATAAAAAGCAGAAAAGGGGAGACTTCACCTCACAGTTTTTGCATGGTTGATTTGGATTGGGACAATTCTGCTCCATAGGTATTTGTTATAACAGAGAGCGATTTTTAATTTGATCAAAGGTAACTAAAATACCCAAACAGGATATTTCGCCGGAAAATAGTATTATTTCCTGTTTGTAATGGAAATATATCGTGATAGTAACTAATCAGTCCTATTTATAATGCGCGATTACATTGAGGGCTTGCAGCACATCTTGTTTGTTTTTGATGGCTGTTTCGATAATGGATCTCAGTATGGCAAAGTTCTCGGCAGCGAACATAGTCTTGAACTGGCCGGAG
>CAJBYO010000062.1 GCA_903959905.1 uncultured Bacteroidales bacterium | reverse complement strand
TTTATCATAAACCCCCTTTTCGGAGGGGACTCAACATTGAAATTTGAGACTTGGGATTTGGGATATGGGATATGAGATTTGAGATATGAAACTTGAAATCTGAAATCTGAAATCTGAAATCCGAAAGCTGAAAGCTAACAACTTAAAACTTAAAACTTAAAGCTTAAAACTTAAAGCTTAAAACTTCACTACCAACCATTAATTCACAACCATAAATGAAAAAACACAACCTTATTTTATTGCTGATCGTGGGGTTCAGCCTATATTTTTCCGGTTCGCTTTCCGCACAGGAGCCACCAAAGGCTACTGAAAAGGAGGGTCTTATCAAATGGTATTCGTTTGAAGAAGCCTACAACCTGAATAAAAAGAAGCCGAAGAAAATGTTCGTGGATGTATACACCGACTGGTGCGGATGGTGCAAGAAAATGGATGCGGAAACCTTCGCCAACCCGGTTATTGCCAAGTACATGAGCAAGAATTTTTACTGTGTGAAACTGGATGCTGAACGCAAGGATACCGTCGTTATTGACGGGCAGTCGTTTGTAAACCCTAGTCCTACAGGTAAAAGGAGTACCCACCGGCTGGCCATTGAACTGCTTTCAGGGAAAATGTCATACCCCTCCTACGTATTCCTCAATGAAAAAGGACAAAAACTCACCGCGGTTGCAGGATACCAGAAAGCGCCTGAATTTGAGGGGGTTATCAACTTCTTCGGATCAGATGCCTATCTTAAATCCACCTGGGAAGAATACAGGACCGGCTTTAAAGGCGAGTTGAAATAAAAAAACCCTCCGAAGAGGGTTTCCAGGGTGGAAGATGGGGCTTGAACCCACGACCTATAGATCCACAATCTATCGCTCTAACCAACTGAGCTACGACCACCATGTTTGAGTTTGCAAAAGTACAAAAATATTTTTATCAGCCAACGCTCATTTCACATTCTTCACGTGATTTTTAAAAAGCGCACCGTTATTGACTCCGGCTCCCTGAGCGCACTGGCCTGGATAAAGTTCAAAAGGAACCGCCTGGGTTTCGGATCGCTCATGTTTATCGGGTTCGCTGTGCTGTTGGCATGCCTGGGATATCTCATCACACCCGACTCCACTCCGTATGCCAATGACCAGTACCTCGAACTGGGGTTGAAGAAGCCGGGATTCTCCGTCACCATGCTTCCTGTCAGGCTGCCGGGATCCGCTACAGAACAGTCTTTTCTCAAGACGATGGTTTCCGGCAAAAGGGAACATGTGCAGAATATCCCTGTCCGCGCCTGGTTGGTTCAGCACAACCGTATGCTGTACGTCGAATATGGCGCCATTGCCGGAGAGCCCTCCATGGTGAAGATATTGCCGCTGGAAGAAACCGGAACACCGGTAAAGAAACGGTTCCTGATCGGCACCGACCGGTTCGGGCGGGATTATCTCAGTCAGCTGATGATCGGCACCCGTGTCAGCCTGTCGGTCGGATTGATCTCTGTATTAATTTCACTCGTAATAGGCATTTTTATTGGCGCCATAGGCGGCTATTACCGCGGATGGATCGACAACTTCATCATGTGGCTCATCAACGTGGTTTGGTCAATCCCCACCCTGTTGCTGGTCATCGCCATTACGTTCGCACTCGGAAAAGGGTTCTGGCAGGTGTTTATTGCCGTGGGGCTCACCATGTGGGTGGAGGTGGCCAGGGTGGTGCGCGGACAAATCCTGGGCATCCGCGAAAAAGAGTATGTGGAGGCTGCCCGGGCGCTCGGTTTCTCCGATTTCAGGATCATCTTCAACCATATCCTGCCCAATGTGATGGCAGCAGTGATCGTCATTTCAGCCGCCAACTTTGCCTCCGCCATCCTGATGGAGGCCGGACTCAGCTTCTTAGGCCTTGGGGTACAACCTCCCGTGCCCTCCTGGGGATCCATGATCAAGGAAAACTACGGATATATCGTGCTCGACTATGCGTACCTGGCCATCCTGCCGGGCGTGGCCATCATGCTCATGGTGCTGGCCTTTATGCTGATGGGGAATGCATTGCGGGATGCGCTGGATGTGCGGATGAATTAATGTAGGTCCACGCCATGGCGTGGACACCCGTCGCGGCCACGCCATGGCGTGGACACCCGTCGCGGCCACGCCATGGCGTGGCCCTACCGGCCACAATGAACCGGCCCTTTGATGCGGCAATTGCCTTTGTCGAACGACCATTTCAACGACATGTAAAAATCAAGGCCGGTGAAATCGCTGACATGTAAAAATCCTCCGATCTTTTCCGTACCGACGGTTATGCCGTAAATCCTCACCGACATGCCAATTCTGGCCAGTTGCCAGTTATACAGCGAAACGGGCATATTCACTTCAAACCAGCCTGATTCATACCTTGGGGTGATCGCCAGTTCAGCAGGCCGCACCATGCCTCCCCGTCCCAGCGGGAACCCGTAGATCAGGCTGGCATTGACATACCAGAAATCGGACAGGTGGTAATCGAACTGCGCACTGAGTGCTGACGGCAGCCACAGGGTGAAGTGATCGGCGGCAAAAGCAGAAGTAGAGTTGCCATAGAATTTGTAGCTGATGGTATCGAGCAACTGCTGTATCGACGTGAATTTCATGCTCGGCAGATTCTGCCAGTACGATCCGCGGTTGTCGATCTTCATCAGAGTGGCATTGTTGGTAAAGTTAATCCCCCCGATATCAACCAGCGCCACCCCCACCCTGTAAAGGTAATCCTCGTAAGGCTGGGCACACAAGGAGTTGTAATACTGCTCCTGGTGATGGTGCAGCAACCTCGTATAGGTTACACCAACATCAACACCAAATCCGCCTCCCTTGAACAAAGGCTTTGTAAGTGCGGTATTCGTATTATAATCGACGGGGATGGCCAGCCCTATCTGCGCATCCAGGTTTTTAATATCTACGGTTGAGTCATTCAACACAGTATAATCGAGGTCCTTTGCATTCAGGTACATGCCGCCAAGCCCCATGAGGCGTTTCACGGTAATACCCGCCGACAGCACATTGAATCCACGTGCATACAGGACATTGCTGTAGCTTAACCCGATCTCACCCCACGACATACCGGATACCCTGATCGGGCCGAAATCGTGGTAGTTGATATTCTGTTGAGGCGTGTAATTCAACCCAAGGTAGATGAAATTGGCCAGTTCATAGGGAAGCCTGTTTGCCGAAACCGCCGTTCTAACGGCCGTAGTAAGCGCAACAGCATGCTTCCCGAAGATCAGCATCGCCCCGGGACCGTTGATCCGGTTCTGGACAAAGGCATTTTTGTACCGGTGATTCGTGTAGTGGTAAAAATTCCGCACCTCCGGACCGTAATCCTCCTGGTGGGTGGGCCATTCATACCCGGATTTGAAAAAGTTGCTGAAACGGTAGTCAGACTTCTGCATGTACAGGTAGTTGTTCTGCACGAAAACATCCATCCCGAGCAACTGGATATCAAGGTATGATTTTGAATTGTGCAGCGCACTCGGATTGAGCTGAATGCTGTTAACACCTGCATAATTCCCGAGCGTGGTGCCCAGCATATCCTGGGCATCTGCTGAAAATCCCGGGATCAACAGTAAAACCGGCAAAACGAGTTTAAAAAAGACGGATCTCATACAAGTCAGATTATTTCAGCAACACGATCACATTTTATTGTTAAACGAAAAGAGTCCGGTGTTATTACAATTCACTAAATTTGCAAACCAAACTTAAAACTTCATTTATGGCAACTATCGCACTCAATGGAACTCCGATCCATACCGTCGGAATGCTCCCGGAGACGGGCAAACCCGCTCCCGACTTTCTATTAACAAAGACAGATCTTTCCGACATTTCGTTGTCTGACTTTGCAGGTAAAAAAATTATTCTGAATATTTTCCCGAGCCTTGACACCGCGGTTTGCGCCATGTCGGTAAGGAAATTCAATGCTGAAGCAGAAAAGCTGCCCGGCACCGTCGTTTTATGCGTTTCAAAAGACCTCCCGTTTGCACACAACCGTTTCTGCGCCGCAGAGGGGCTCACAAACGTAGTTCCCGCATCAGCCTTACGCAATGACAAATTCGGTTCCGATTACGGCCTCATGATCTCCGACGGCCCCCTCGCCGGCCTCTTCTCCCGTGCCATCGTGGTGGTGGATGAAAAGGGCAGTGTGATCTACAGCGAACAGGTGCCCGATATCGTAAAGGAGCCCGACTATGTTGCGGCTTTGGCATCGCTGAAATAACAATTGGAAAAAAAAGTGTACCTTTGCACTCCCTTTTCGGGGAGATCCTGCATGCGGATGTGGCGTAATTGGTAGCCGCGCAAGACTTAGGATCTTGTGCCTTCGGGCGTGGGGGTTCGAGTCCCTTCATCCGCACTGTAATTGTTATACCATTAAGAACAAACATTTTTCATGAAGATTACCAAAGAAAGTACCGGAGCCCTGACTGCTCTGCTGAAAATTGAGATCAGCCAGGCTGATTATGCCGCAACAGTTGAAAAACAAATTGCCGACTACAAGCGCAAAGCAAACATTCCAGGCTTCAGGCCCGGACACATCCCAACCGGCCTGATCAAAAAAATGTACGGCAGGGCAATCCTGGCCGACGAAGTGAACAAACTCATTTCCGACAGCCTGGTCAGCTACATCAGGGATGAAAAAATTGACATCCTCGGCAACCCGCTGCCCAACATGGAAAAGAATTCGGTGATTGATTTTGAGAACCAGGATGAATTTGAATTCTACTTTGACCTCGGCCTCACACCGGAATTCACCATTCCCCTCTCCTCCGACCTGGGTATCGAGCAGCATATCATCAAGGTGGACGACACCATGGTGGAAAAGTACATTGAAGACACCCGCAAACGGTTCGGTACACCTGTCGTAACCGAAGAAGCTGCTGAAGAAACTCCTGCCGGCGACGAAACGGAAGCAAAAGAAGACGACAAAAAAGAGCCCGCTGTTACGCCGGCTGAAATGAATGCCGATTTCTTCAACATGGTTTACCCTGGCCTCGACCTGCAAACAGAAGAAGATTTCCGCGAACAGGTAAGAAAAGATGCCGCCATGAGCTTTGCAGCTGAAACCGACAAACTTCTTTTCAACGACATCACTGATGCACTGGTAAAGAACACCGAACTTCCTTTGCCGGATGAGTTCCTGAAAAGATGGCTTGTTGAAAACAATGAAGGCAAGTACACGCCGGAAGAAATCGAAAAGAACTACGCTTCATTTGCCGAGTCAATGAAATGGCAGCTTATTGAAAACAAGCTGATCAAGGAAAACGGCATCGAGGTGAAAGATGAAGATATCCGGAACTATATCAGGACCTACATGCTCCGCCAGATCAACATGACCGACCTTGACCCGGAAATGGCACAGCGGTATGAGTCGATCGTTGACACGTTCATGCAGAACAAAGAGCAGGTGCAGCGCATCAATGATCAGTTGTATAACGCCAAACTGATGGATTTCTTCAGGACCAGCGTGATACTCACACCTAAAGAGATTTCCTACGACGATTACATCGCGCTGGCAGCTGCCCGCCACGGACATGACCACGATCACGACCACCCTCATGATCACGACCATGACCATGACCACGATCATGATCACGATCACGATCACAAACACTGAAACAATCAACAGTAAACCTGACAATTTATGGACGAATTTTCAAAATATGCCATTGGTCACAAAGGAATCAGCAGTCTGACCCTGGCCAGGTACAAATCAATTTCTTCCAATTATATTTCACCGACCATCATTGAAGAGCGCCAGCTGAACATCGCCACCATGGATGTGTTTTCACGCCTCATGATGGACCGCATCATTTTCCTGGGTGTTCCCATCGACGATTATGTTGCCAACATCATCCAGGCACAGTTGCTCTTCCTGGAGTCGGTTGATTCTCACAAAGACATACAGATCTACCTGAATACACCCGGAGGATCAGTGTATGCAGGCCTTGGGATTTATGACACCATGCAGTACATCAACCCGCATGTTGCCACCATCTGCACGGGCATGGCTGCCTCCATGGGTGCCATCCTCCTTTGTGCCGGCGAAAAAGGCAAGCGTACGGCCCTGAAACACTCTCGGGTGCTGATCCATCAGCCCATGGGCAGTGCCGAAGGCCAGGCTTCCGACATTGATATCACCGCAAAGGAAATTCAGAAACTCAAGAAGGAACTGTACGATATCATCGCACTCCATTCAGGACAGCAATACAAACGCATCCTCAAAGATGCCGACCGCGATTACTGGATGACCAGTGAAGAAGCCAAAGAATACGGAATGATTGATGAGATCCTGATCCGTTCGAAAAAAGAGCACTAGGATGGCAAAAGCAACCGACAAATGTTCATTTTGCGGCCGGCCAAAGAAGGAAACCAGGCTCCTGATTGCAGGACTTGAAGGCCATATCTGTGACAGTTGTGTATTACAGGCACAAATAATCCTTTCTGAAGAACTTGCTAACGATAAGAAGAAAGACCTTCCTGATTTTCTGTTGATGAAACCGGTTGAGATAAAGAATTATCTCGACCAGTTTGTCATCGGGCAGGATGAGGCAAAACGAGTCATTGCAGTGGCTGTTTACAACCACTACAAACGGCTGTCGCATGTCAGGACAAATGACGACGATGTGGAGATTGAGAAATCCAATATTGTCATTGTGGGCGAAACCGGAACCGGTAAAACCCTCCTGGCAAGAACCGTGGCCAAAATGCTCAATGTCCCCTTCTGCATCGCTGATGCCACCGCACTTACCGAAGCAGGTTATGTGGGGGAAGATGTGGAAAGCATCCTCGCACGCCTTCTGCAGGTGGCTGATTACAATGTGGCGGCTGCCGAACGGGGAATTATCTTTATCGACGAGATCGACAAGATCGCAAGGAAAGGTGATAACCCTTCCATCACACGCGATGTCAGCGGTGAAGGAGTACAACAAGCCCTGCTGAAAATGCTTGAAGGTGCCATCGTGAATGTTCCGCCACAGGGAGGCAGAAAGCACCCGGAGCAGAAGATGATCCAGATCAATACCCAGAATATCCTGTTCATCACCGGCGGAGCTTTTGACGGCATTGACAAGAAGATTTCAAACAGGCTGCAAACCAATAAAATCGGGTATAAAGCTGACCGCAAGCATGAGAACATTGACAAAGACAATATCCTCCAGTATATCACACCCGTTGACCTGAAGTCATTCGGACTGATCCCCGAGCTGGTCGGACGCCTGCCCATCGTCACGTTCATGCACGCCCTCGACAAAGAGACGCTCCGCAGGATCCTGACTGAACCGAAAAACTCCCTCATCAAACAGTATACAAAACTGTTTGAACTGGATAACATCAAGATTACCTTTGAAGAGGATGCCCTCAGTTTTGTCGTGGAAAAAGCGATCGAATTTAAACTTGGCGCCCGCGGACTGCGTTCCATCCTCGAAGGTGTGATGAATGACGCCATGTTTGAATTGCCTTCAAAAAACAGCACCAAACCATTCAAGGTAACAAAGGCCTTTGTTGAAGAAAAATTCAGGAAAACAAGCATGGCCCATTTAAAGGTAGCCTGATACCAAACCTACTTTGTTTTCGTTGTATTAAGGATCTTTTGAACCGGGAATTCAATGAGTAAAAGCATCCTTACTTTCTTTTTCCTGATCGCCTGCCGGATTTTTGCCTTTTCACAGGACACCACCAAGACGGCACCCTCAACACAAATCATTAACGGTGATACAATTACCGCCGTAGATGTGAGGGCAGTAGTCATATTTCCGCCCACCCCGGTGCCCCAAACCAAGAGGGAATCGGCACGGTACGACAAACTGGTGTACAACATAAAAAAGGTTTATCCCTATGCAAAGGCCGCCGGCAAACAGCTGGCAATCTACAAGGCGATACTCGACACCATCCCCACAGAAAAAGACAGGAAACTGTTCCTGAAAAAAGCGCAAAAAGAACTGGAGGCAAAATTCGGAGATGAAATCAAGGACCTTACCTTCTCCCAGGGAAAAATACTGATCAAGCTGATATATCGCGAAACAGGGAACTCCACGTTTGACATCGTCAAACAACTGAGGGGCGGTTTCACTGCATTTATTTTTCAAACCATGGCCCGGTTGTTCGGGTATGACCTGAAAACCGATTATGACCCCGGCGGCAACGACCAGGCCATTGAGCAGATAGTACTTATGATTGAGGCGGGAGCTATTTAGCGGAGGGGAAAATGCAGTACTCAACCATAACGATTTACGATTATGTGATTTTAGATTGCAGATTGAATTTATTGATTGACGATTTACGATTAGGAGCGCTATCAATCGTCATTCGGAGATCAAAACAATTCAATCTGCAATCTGAAATCGCTCATTCTGAAATCAACCAACAGGTAATTTAAAAACTCTCAGTTCAAAATATGGTGGATTTAAGCTAATTTTACAATCAAATCCCGATACCCCGGATGAAGCTATCAATCGTCATTGTTAATTATAACGTAAAATATTTCCTGGAGCAATGCCTTCATTCTGTGCAGAATGCATGCAAAGGCCTTGAATCCGAGATATTTGTGGTTGACAATGATTCGGTTGACGGTTCCGTGAAAATGGTCCGCGACAAGTTTCCCGAGGTCCACCTTATTGAAAACAAGGAGAATAAAGGGTTCTCCACTGCCAACAACCAGGCCATCCGTAAATCGAAGGGGGAATATGTGCTCCTGCTGAACCCCGACACCATTGTGGAGGATGACACCCTCCGTAAAGTCGTTGAATTCATGGACCAGCACCCCGATGCCGGCGGATTGGGCGTGAAGATGCTCGACGGCAAGGGGAAATTCCTGCCGGAAAGCAAGCGCGGACTGCCCTACCCTTCCGTGGCTTTTTTCAAGGTATTCGGACTGTCATCACTCTTCCCGAAGTCAAAAATCTTCAGCGGGTACCACCTTGGCTACCTGGATAAGGACAAAACCCACGTTGTGGATGTGCTGGCGGGCGCTTTCATGCTGTTACGCAAGTCGGTGCTTGATAAAACCGGCCTGCTCGACGAGGCATTCTTCATGTACGGCGAAGATATTGACCTGAGCTACCGCATCACAAAGGCAGGCTATAAGAACTACTATTACCCCGGCACCAGGATCATACATTATAAAGGCGAGAGCACCAAGAAAGGCAGCCTCAACTACGTTTTTGTGTTTTACAATGCCATGATCGTATTTGCCCGGAAACATTTCTCAAAGGAAAACGCCCGTGCCTTCTCCGTCATGATCAACATTGCCATCTACTTCCGGGCCTTTATTTCCATTCTTACAAGGTTTTTTAACCGGATCATGCTCCCCTTCCTGGATGCCCTGCTGATCTTTGCTGGTATGTTCGTCATCAAAGATTATTGGGAAAGGCATTTCATCTTTCCCGACGGAGGGCATTATCCCTACGCATTTGTACATATTGCGGTACCGGTTTATCTCACGATATGGCTGCTCTGCATCTACCTGAGCGGGGGTTACGACAAGCCGATCAGGCTGCGGCGGCTGATCCAGGGCATGGTGGTGGGCACCATCATCATCCTGGTGGGTTACTCATTGCTGAATGAACATTACAGGTTTTCCAGGGCACTGATCATCCTCGGGGCAACCTGGGGCACCCTGATCATGCTGCTGGAACGATATCTCCTGCATCATTTCAACGTGAACGGGTATAAGCTGAACTCCGAAAAAAACAAGCGCTTCATCATCATCGGTGAGAAGGAAGAATCGGAACGCGTTGCACAACTTCTGCAGCAAACCGGGATGAACCCTTCCTTTACAGGGCTGGTAAGCTATCACCATCACAGGCAGAATTCAAACGGCTTCATCGGGCACCTCGGACAGGTAAAAGAGATCATCAACATCCACAAGATCAATGAAGTGATATTCTGTGCCAAGGATGTTCCTGCACAGGTGATCATTGACAAAATGTCGGAGCTCAAAAATGAGCAGGTCGACTATAAAATCGCTCCGCCTGAAAGCCTTTCCATCATCGGGAGCAACTCCATCAACACCTCCGGTGATTTGTATGTGATTGACATCAATGCCATCATCAAGATGTCAAACCGCAGGAACAAAAGGATGCTTGATATCCTTGTGGGGCTGACCCTGCTCCTGCTCTACCCGGTTGCCATCTTCGTGGTGAAAAACCCGTTCGGGTTGCTGAAGAATATTTTCTCGGTGCTGTTCTCATTCAAATCGTGGATCGGCTTTACCCCGCACTCTGAATATGAGGAAGGCAGGCTGCCGGCGATCAGGCCCGGCGTGCTTAATCCCCTTGATGCCTTCAGGAACAAAAACATTCCGGAAGAGACCACCCACCGGCTTGACATGTCGTACGCCCGCGACTATAAACTTACCAACGACCTGAACATTATCATCAAAGGGTTCAGGAACCTTGGCAGAACATGAAAGTAATTTTTATTTTGAACGTTTCAAAATAAGAAAAAGCGTTAACTTTGCACTAAATTAAAAGATCATCCGTATATGTCAAATTATGAGGTAGTTGTACCAAAACTAGGTGAAAGTGTCATTGAAGCGACCATTACCAAATGGTTAAAGAATGTAGGTGATATGATCCAGGTGGAAGACCCGATCGTGGAGATCGCCACTGACAAGGTAGATTCTGAAATCCCGTCGCTTGTATCGGGTAAACTGGTGAAGAAACTTTTCAATGAAGGTGATATGGTTCCTGTAGGAGCCGTTTTTGCCATTATTGAGACGGCAGGAGGTGCAGCTGCAGGTGCTCCGAAGCCCATGCCGGTTGAAGAAAAGACGGTATCCGCCAAGCCGGAGTCCGTCGCCGTTGCCGAACCTGCGAAGGCTGCCGTTGCTGAGCCCGCCCATCATGAGCATCACGAAGTTGCATCAGCTTCGGGAACCCGCTTCTATTCACCCCTTGTACGCAGCATAGCCCTCCAGGAAAATATCTCCTTTTCAGAACTGGATAGTCTGTCCGGCACAGGTAAAGATGACAGGCTCACCAAGCAGGACCTGCTCAACTACCTGAAAGACCGCAAGCAGGGTATCAAACCGCTAGAGAACTTTGAACAAGCCGTTTCAGAAGCCGCTGCAGTGGTGGCTCCGCAAAATGTTCAGCAGATCCTTCCCGGTGAAAGCCGCATCGTTGAGATGGACCGCATCAGGCAGCTGATCGCCAGCCATATGGTGAAATCAGTTCAAACCTCGGCACACGTCACGTCATTCCAGGAAGTGGATATGACCAGGGTAGTGCAGTGGCGTGAGAAAAATAAAGATGCGTTCCAGAAACGTGAAAACGAAAAGCTCACCTTCACCCCGGTATTTATTGAGGCCATCGCCAAGGCTGTCAGGGATTTCCCGCAGGTTAACGTTTCCGTTGACGGAACCAAGATCATCATGCATAAAAACGTGAACATAGGCATGGCCGTGTCATTGCCCAACTTCAACCTGATCGTGCCGGTGATCAGGAATACCCACGAAAAAAGCCTGCTGGGGATTGTAAAAGCAGTGAACGACCTGGCACAGCGCGCGCGCATCAGCAAACTGGTGCCCGATGAAATTTCAGGCGGCACTATTTCACTTACCAACCTGGGATCATTCGGCACACTGATGGGAACACCCATCATCAACCAGCCGCAAACCGCGATTGTAGCGGTAGGGGCCATAAAAAAACGTGTTGTTGTGATTGAAACACCCGACGGCGACACCATTGCCATCCGCCCCATCATGATGATCTCAGTAACATATGATCATCGCGTCATTGACGGCGCACTTGGCGGACAGTTCCTTAACCGTGTAGTTCAGCATCTCGAAACCTTTGATAACACCCAAACCATTTAATGGAATTAAACCTCACCAAACCCATTGCATTTTTTGATCTTGAAACTACAGGAATCAAAGTTGCCACCGACCGCATCGTTGAGATCAGCATCGTTCGCCAACAGGTTGACGGCAGTGTAAAGATAAAAACCCTCCGCATCAACCCGGAGATGCCGATACCCCCCGAAGTTACCGAAATTCACGGGATCTCCGATGAAGATGTGAAAGACTGCCCTACCTTCAAACAGGTAGCCAGGGAACTTGCACAGTTTCTTGACAACTGCGACCTGGCAGGCTACAATTCAAACCATTTTGACATCCCATTGCTGGTTGAAGAATTTCTCAGGGCCGGCGTCGACTTCGAAATGAAGGGTCGCCGCTGCGTGGATGTCCAGAATATCTTTCACAAGATGGAACCCCGCAACCTGAGTGCCGCCTATAAGTTCTATTGTGACCGGAACCTTGAAAATGCCCACAGTGCAGAAGCCGACACGCTTGCCACATTTGAAATCCTGAAATCACAGCTCGACCGCTACGCAGATGTTGAATTTAAAGACCGTAAGGGGAACATCACCCAGCCGGTTATCAACGACATCAAGGCGCTCAGTGATTTCACCTGGTCCACCAAGGCAGTTGACCTGATCGGACACATCGTATACAATGACAAAAATGTGGAGGTTTTCAACTTCGGCAAGCACAAGGGTAAGGCCGTTACACAGGTCCTGAAGGATGAACCGTCCTATTATGACTGGATGATGCGCGGGGAATTCCCGCTTTCAACCAAGAAGGTGCTCACCATGCTTAAGCTCAGGAACAATTCGAACTCCTCGGTTAAACTTGACCTTTTCTGATAAAATCCTCATCCCATGAAGATCATTTGCATCGGGCGCAACTATGTTGACCACATCAAGGAACTCAACAACGCGGTGCCCGCTTCTCCTGTGTTTTTCCTGAAGCCCGACACGGCACTTGTCATCCGCAACAGGCCGTTTTACTACCCCTCATTTTCTGACAACATCCACTACGAGGTGGAACTGGTCCTGAAAGTATGCAAAGTTGGCAAGAACATCCGGAAAAAATTCGCCTCCACCTATTATGATGAGATCGGGATCGGGCTTGATATGACTGCCCGTGATCTGCAGGATGCAGCCAAGTCAAAAGGTCTGCCCTGGGATGTTGCCAAGGGGTTTGACCAGTCGGCGCCTGTCAGTAGGTTCCTGCCGAAGGAGCAGTTCAGTGATCTGAAAAACATCAACTTTCACCTTGACCTGAACGGCACCACGGTACAGAAAGGCAATTCAAGCCTCATGCTGTATGATTTTGATGATATCATCTCCCATATTTCCATGTTTATGACAGTCAGGACGGGAGATTACATTTTCACAGGGACACCGGCGGGTGTGGGTCCGGTAAAGATCGGAGATAAGCTGGAGGCGTTTATTGAGGGCGAGAAAATGCTTTCGTGTACGGTTAAATAAAAAGAAACCACTAAGGCACTAAGGGCACTCAGAAGCACTAAGATCAATTTATTTTCTTAGTGTTCCTCAGTGCCCTTAGTGCCTCAGTGGTTGTCTTTATTTAATTCAATACGATCTCCTCAATCACATTCGCCCCTACTTCTTTATTCAACGAATTCAGTATTTTAGTCCTTGCAAACAGCAACTCATTCCGCAGTGCTGCTGAATTAACCTTCACATACAACACCTTATTGCGGATATGCAGCTGGCTGGTATTCCTTGCCACCATCTCGCCAACCACCTTTTCCCATGCCTCTATCACCTTGGCCTGGTTCAGCTTGTCACGCAGGTGAAACCTGTCAAGAAACTCCTCAATGGCCGCCTTCAGCGGCTGCTCATTCGTTCTCCTCATAATCCCCTCCGATTAATTATTGCCCATCACCAATTTCATTCTTTTCATTATCCCCATTCCATGCATTGCCTGCATTGTTTGCATTCCTTTCATTGGCTACATTGGCAGACTAAAGATCTCATGCTCAATATCCATCGCATCAAAAATCGACCTGATCCGCTCACTGCTGGTATCAGTTATGAACACCTGTCCAAAGCTGTTTTCACTCACCATTTTAATCAGCTGCGACACCCGCAGATCATCCAGTTTGTCAAAAACGTCATCCAGCAGCAGGATCGGTTTAAAGCCCTTGATGTTTTTGGTATAGTCAAACTGGGCAAGTTTCACTGCGATGACAAACGATTTCTGCTGCCCCTGCGATCCGAATTTCTTCACAGGATAGTCATCCAGGGTAAATTCCAGGTCGTCTTTGTGAATGCCCACCGTGCAGTACTGTGCCGCCCGGTCCCGGTCAATCGCAGCCTTGAAGGCCTCACGATAGGAAAGTTCCCCTGTGTTTGACAGGTACCTGATGCCCACTGTTTCCGAACCGTTGCTGATATACCGGTAATATTCCCGGAAAAGCGGAATAAACTGCTCCAGGAAGAACTTTCTCTTCGCTGAAATCTGTTCTCCAAGCCGTATCATCTGTTCATCCCAGGTTTCAAGCAACTCGCTGCTGAAATAGTGCTGCTCACCAAACGATTTCAGCAGGGCATTGCGCTGCAGGAGCGCCTTATTATACTGGATCAGGTCATCCAGGTAGAATTTATCAAACTGGCAGATGACACTGTCGATGTATTTGCGCCTCAGTTCACTGCCGTCGTTGATCAGGTCGCGGTCGTAAGGAGAGATCATCACCAATGGAAAGTTGCCGATATGGTCGGCCAGCCGCTCATATTCCTTCTTGTTTATCAGGAACCTCTTGCGCTGGTTCTTTTTCTGGATACACTGAACAAGTTCGTCGGTATCATTGTCTCTGAAATAGTGTCCGTGAATGGCAAAGAAATCATCGCCATGCCGGATGTTCTGGGCATCAAGGCTGGTGAAGCAACTTTTGCAGAAAGAGAGATAATGTATGGCGTCAAGCAGGTTAGTTTTCCCGACGCCATTGTTGCCCACAAAACAGTTGATCCTGGCAGAAAAGACGAAGTCTGCCTGTGTATAATTTTTAAACCCGGTGACTGACAGCTTTTGCAGGTACATCTCAGGTGTTGATTTTATTTATTTCTCCGGCAATCTCTTCCATAAGCCATCGCGGTGTCGATGTTGCCCCGCAGATGCCGACACTGTAAACTCCTGTAAACCACAACGGGTCAACATCGGCCGGGCCTGTAACCATCCTGGTATGCTGATTGGCTGCTTTGCAAGCATCATACAGAATCATGCCGTTGGAACTCTTCAATCCGCTGACAAACACTACCAGGTCAAACTGCACAGCAAATTCCTTCAACTGGGCCGACCGGTTTGAAACCTGCCTGCAGATGGTGTCGTTCCACTCAAAATCGACCTGACCGCCACCTGACTGCCTTTCCATTCTTTCCCTGATGACAGCAACTATGTTCCGGTAACCGTCCACACTCTTGGTCGTTTGCGAGTAACATCTAACAGGACGGCTGAAATCAATCAGCGGCAAGTCATCCTCACTTTCAATGATAATGGCCGTACCGTTGGCCTGCCCGTTGAGGGCATTTACTTCGGCATGCCCGGCTTTCCCGTAAATGACTACCTGCCCGTTGCTTTTAACCATGTCAAGGTAGCCCCTGTGAATGGCATTCTGAAGGTTAAGTACAATGGGACACGAAGCATCAATGAGTTCAATCCGCTTCTCTATGGCAATGTGATAGGTTTCAGGTGGTTCGCCATGCGCACGGATGAGCACCTTGCAGTCGGAGAGTTCCCTGAGTTCGGCATGTGTGATGATCTTCAAACCCATGGCAGTAAGCCTGCTTACCTCCATGCTGTTGTGAACGATGTCGCCCAGGCAGCAAAGGATGGAGTTTTTCTGCAGTTCGCGTTCAGCAACGTCAATGGCATGCACTACGCCAAAACAAAAGCCGGAATGAGGATCAATGGTAACCCGCACCCTTACTGTTTTTTAACAAATTCCTGTAAATTAACGCCGAGGGTGATATAGTTCACAGGGATGCCGGCAGTGAAGGAAGAACGTGTATAGCTCAGGTTAAACATTTTCACCCTGAGCCCGGCACCCATGGAAAACCCGGTGAGGCCCGGATGATCATACAGTTTCAACTCCTGGCGGCGCTGGTAGTTGTACCCTATGCGGATGGCCAGCACTTTGGCGATTGTAAGTTCGGCACCAAGAACGACGTGGCGCATCAAACCGTCGGCCACATTGCCGGCGCCCGATTTTTCCTTCACCTGGCCTGTTATCGGATCAGGTGAATTGGCGGGATCAGTGGCGTCAAGGTATGTCAGGTCCCACCTTGTAAGGTTGGTGAGCAATTCCGAAAAACGCAATGGTATATGTTTCAGTTTCTGCGACATCCCGATCTGGAGCTCAAAAGGCAGCGGCTGATACTGTCCGGCAATATAAGGAACCAGTTGCGAGCCGATGTTTCGGCCGATCAGCGACGCCGTGAATGATTCATCCTTAGAAGTGTATGTTCCCGCCACATCAACGGCGATGCCGAAGGATTGATAAGTTTCAAGCTGCGAGTAGATCAGTTTGCCATTGGCCCCGATGGAAAAAAGGGGTGAAAGCTGCCGTCCCCAGCCAATATTGAGGGCATATTCGGCGGCATAAAAATCATTGGTCAGGTTACCTGCGGCATCAGCCCCTGTAAACTTTCCATAGTTGATATACTGCAGGCTCCCCACAAAACTGCCGGTTTTACTGAAGGTTTTTGAATAGGCTACATACCCGTAATTGATCCCCGTTCGGTTATTGACATAGCTGAAGGCCAGGTGATTGTCCATCCCCCTGGAGATGAGGGAAGGATTTGCGAGGGTCAGCGTGATGTCGTTGTCGTTGACAGCCAGGAAATTGCCTCCCATCCCTGCCACCCGGGCAGAATTGGTATAGTTGAGAAACTTGTAGGTTCCAAAGCCTCCAACCTGGGCAGAGGCGTGGAAGATCATCAGGCCTGAAATGCAGATCAGGAGAATGGTTTTTCGTATGGCGTGCTGCACAATTTTGTTGTTGGTGTATTTTCTTAACGAAAATCCGGATAATATATTTTAGTTGCCATCAATTATGTCATCAATCCCCGTCCGGTTTTCTTTATCTTCTTCTCTTCCGTAAGATCAGAAACCAGTTTATCAAGGATTCCATTGATGAAAAGCTTACTTTTTACTGAGCTGAACTGTTTTGAAATCTCAATATATTCGTTCATGGTCACCTTGACGGGGATCTGCGAGAAATTGGTCAGTTCAGTCAGTGCCATTTTTATAAGCAGGATGTCGGTAAGTGCGATCCTGTCGAGCTCCCAGTTACGGGTGCGTGCATCAATCAGTTTATCAGAACTCTCGGTGCTGAGGATTGTCTTCCTGAACAGTTCAAGGATGAACTTGCGGTCTTCAGCGGGGTCATCCTCCATGCCCTTGGTAAAGAGCGCGGTGAGTGAATCGCGTTCGCCAAATGATTCCGACATGAGTTTGATGGTTTTGATCACAAACACAGCAGCCACCTCAAAATCATCCTCCCAGAAGATGTTCCGCTCTTCAAAGTAAAACTGGAGGTCGGCCGATTTGGCAATGAATTTTCTGAAAAGCTTTTCAAGGAAATCCTGGTCTTCGCCGTATGAACTCTCACCGGAAGCGAGGTATTCGGCATGATCCTTTCCGGTACGCATCTTCTGGTATACCTTCCTCACCATCTCCTGCTCGGTGGTCCACGAAATCTTGTATTTCGCGAACTGTTCGTTCAGTTCAATGTTCTGCTGGAGTTGCAGGATAAGGCGGTTCACAGAAAGTTTATAATTCGGATTTACCTCTTCCGGGGTCGGGTAGAATTTAGACTTGGCCTCTTCCGTGCGGAACCTGTAAAAATGGATGACTTCCAGCAGGAAGGAGATCTGGAGATAATAGAGCTCGTATACCTTGTCGAGGCTGTTCAGAAGATTTTTCTCGGCAATTTCAATTCTGCCTTCGCCCCCCTGGAAGAAAGCATACAGTGCCTGAAGGACTTTGATACGATAATGTCTTCTGCCTAGCATAACAATTTTATGAAAAAGAACATGAACACGGATGGATTGTTAATATCTGCAAAGCTACGGAATTAAGAAATAAAATTTTATTCCAATATTATTTTTATTTTTGCGTTCGCTGAAGTGAAAAATGCTGACGAACTAAATTTAACAGATTGCAGGATGGAAGAATTGGATAATAAGGACCGGGACAGGGAAGAGATTTTTTCACGTGCCGTGCGTGCAGGTAAGCGTACCTATTTTTTTGATGTAAAAGCTACCGTCGGGGAGGAATACTATATCACCATTACGGAAAGCAAGCGCAGGTTCAACAATGAACAGGGCAAGTTTTTTTACGAAAAGCATAAGTTGTTCCTTTACAAGGAGGATTTTGACAAGTTTGCCACCGGGTTGAGCGATGTCATTGAATATATCCGCACCGGCAAGGCTCCCGACAGGCCCGAAAGCTTTTCAGACACCTATACCGGCGATGGCCGCGAGGAGGCAACCACAGCCCCAAGGTCAATTGAATTTGAAGATCTTACAGCGGATTCCGACAACCGTTAATATAACAAACCGGTATTTCCTGCAGCCTTTTTCCCGGATGGCTGATTGTTGTTAAAAACTTTTCAACATTTCCCTGGGTATGGCTATTTCGGTGTAATTTTGTGAACTCGTTTAAACTGCCGCATGGGTAAAGTAATTGCAATTGCAAATCAAAAAGGAGGAGTAGGCAAAACAACCACAGCCATTAACCTGGCCGCCGGTTTGGCCGTACTTGAGCATAAAACACTGCTCATTGATGCCGACCCGCAGGCGAATGCCACATCAGGTGTCGGATTTGATCCGAGGAACATCAAAACAAGCATCTACGAGTGCATCATCGATGATGTGGAAGCAAAAAACATCATCCTCAACACATCCACCCCTTTTCTCGACCTTCTGCCCGCCCATATTGACCTGGTAGGAGCTGAAATTGAAATGATCAACCTGCCCAACCGCGAGAAAATGATGCGGAAAGTCATTGCAGGGATCCGGGATGAATATGATTTCATCATCATTGACTGCTCCCCGTCGCTCGGGCTCATCACAGTCAACTCCCTTACTGCCGCCGATTCGGTGATCATCCCCGTTCAATGCGAGTATTTCGCGCTGGAAGGACTTGGCAAACTGCTGAACACCATAAAAATCGTTCAAACCAGGCTCAACCCCGGCCTGGATATTGAAGGTATCCTGCTCACCATGTTCGACAACCGCCTGAGCCTTGCCAAGCAGGTTGTGGAAGAGGTAAAGGTGCACTTTCAGCAGATGGTTTTCAGAACCATCATCAACAGGAATACCAAACTGGGTGAAGCTCCCAGTTTCGGGCTCACCATCATGATGCACGACATCAACAGTTCAGGGGCGATCAATTACCTGAACCTGGCAAGGGAGATCCTTCAGAATAACGACCAAACAAGGCTTACGAACGCAGAAAAAGAGATCAATGTCTGACATTCACGGTAAAAAGAAAGCCTTGGGAAGAGGCCTCAGCGCCCTGCTTGAGAACTCAGAGGATGAAAATCCAAGGAAAGAGATATCAGGGGAATACACGGCAGAGTATGTAGCCCAGATTCGTGTGGATCAGGTTGAGCCCAACCCGTTTCAGCCACGTACCCATTTTGATGAAAATGAACTGCGCGAACTTTCCGAATCCATCCGGGAACATGGCATCATTCAGCCAATAACGGTTCGCAAAATCGGCCACAACAGGTACCAGCTGATTTCCGGCGAACGACGCCTCAAAGCATCCATCCTTGCCGGCCTTGTACAGGTTCCGGCCTATATCAGGCTCGCCAACGACGAGCAGATGCTGGAGATGGCCCTCGTGGAGAACATTCAGCGCGAAGACCTCAATCCGCTTGAAATCGCCCTCAGCTTTCAGCGCCTGCTTGAAGAATGCAAGATCAAACAGGAAGACCTCAGCCAGAAAGTGGGCAAAGACCGGTCGACCATCTCCAACTATATCAGGTTACTGAAGCTGCCTTCAGAAATCCAGGTAGCCGTTAGGGATAACCTGATCACCATGGGCCATGCCCGGGCCATTGTCAGTGTTCCGGAAGAGCAGTCGCAGCTGGTCATTCTGAAGAAGATCCTTGAGAAAAAACTCTCTGTCAGGGAGGTTGAAGAACTTGTTCGCAACCTTGGAAAACAGAAAACAACTGCTACTGACAAACCGTCCCTTCCGGCCAGGTATGAAAAAGTAAAATCATCGTTGAATGATAAACTGCGTTCAAAAGTTGATCTGAAAATCAATAAAAAGGGTGCAGGATCCATCATCATTGAATTCAAATCAGCTGAGGATCTCGACAGGATCATCTCCAAACTTGATTCCTAAATGAAGGCATTCCTTCTTTTCGCTTTACTTTTTCCTGCATTTCTGGCTCATCCCGATTATACCTTTGCTCAAAAAAAGGATGAATTCGTTGAATTGCCAGACTCCTCCCGCCAAAAGGAACATTCGCCTACCAAAGCAACACTCATGTCGGTTTGCCTTCCAGGACTGGGCCAGGTTTATAACAAAAAATACTGGAAAGTGCCTGTGATCTATGCCGGTCTCGGTATCATGGGCTATTTCATTTATTCCAATGCCAACGAATATATCAATTACAAATGTGCCTACATTGAATCTTCACGCGGAAACCTGGATGGCAATTACAGCTACCTGACGGTCAGGTATACCAAGGACGAGCTGCTCTCCTACCGCGAATACTACAGGAGAAACCTTGAGATTACCATCCTGATCACTGCGGTATGGTATGCCCTGAATATCCTGGATGCCACCGTGGATGCTCACCTTTACACCTTTAATATCAGTGATAACCTCACCATGCGTGTTGAGCCTGCATTGCTGCCTACAGGGACCTGGTATAAACCTGCCGGAGGCGTTAAACTTTGCCTCCGTTTCTGATAAATCAATGAGGATATCTTTATGAAAATAGCGCTGATCGGTTACGGTAAAATGGGCCAGGAAATTGAAAAACTGGCCGAAAAACGGGGCCATGAGATCGTACTCATCATTGACAGCCTGGAGGACTGGGATAATGATGAACAGTCTCTTGCTGATGCAGATGTAGCCATTGACTTCTCCACCCCGATCAGTGTCGTGGAGAATATCTACCATTGCTTTGACGCAGGAATACCGATGGTGATCGGTACCACCGGCTGGCTGGATGACCTGGAAAAGGTAAAGAACGACTGCATCGGCAGGAATCAGTGCCTGTTTTTTGCACCAAACTTCAGCATCGGGGTCAACCTGTTCTTTGATTTAAACCGCTACCTGACCGGCCTCATGTCAAAATGGGAAGATTACCAGGTATCCATAGAAGAGACCCATCACATCCACAAGCAGGATTCGCCCAGTGGCACCGCCATCGTGCTTGCAAACGACATCATCAGGCATACCGAACGCAAGGAAAAATGGGTGAAGGAAGATGTTGAAAACCCGGAAGAACTGGGCATCAAATCATACCGGACCGACAATGTTCCAGGAACACACATCGTCCGGTACGAATCGGAGGAAGACTGCATCGAAATCATCCATACAGCGAAGAACAGGCGCGGTTTTGCCATCGGTGCGCTGATGGCGGCAGAATGGATCATTGGAAAAAAAGGGTTCTTTGACATGAAAAACCTGCTTGAATCACAAATATTATAAAATCCTGCATAAGAATATCGCCGGTTCTGCGTTATCATGTGTAATTTAAATTCCTGAATATGAATCTGTACCTGATCTTTACCATAGTAGCCCTCATACTCACCGTGACCGGAATGTATGGGATCTTTGAAAAAGCCGGTGAAAAGGGCTGGAAAATACTTGTACCATTTTATAATTGGTATGTCTGGCTGCAGATTATCAGGAAACCGTTGTGGTGGTATATCTTCCTCCTGGTTCCATTCATCAACGTATTTGTAATCCTGCTGATGATTGTTGAGGTTGTCAAGTGCTTCAAAAAGTACGGACTGTTTGAACAGGCCCTGGGCGTGCTTTTCCCGTTTGCTTACCTGCCCTGGCTGGCTTTTTCTTCCAAAGAGCAGTATTTTGACCCGTCAAAACAACCGCCCGTTATCAAATCTGCCGTGCGTGAATGGGTTGATGCCATCATCTTTGCCGTGATTGCCGCAAGTATCATCAGGATCTTCCTGGTAGAAGCTTATACCATCCCTACTTCATCCATGGAAAAAACCCTGCTGGTAGGCGATTATCTTTTTGTAAGCAAAGTGAGTTTCGGCCCCAAAGTGCCCAACACGCCAATAGCCTTTCCTTTTGTACATCATACACTGCCACTTACAGAAAGCAGCAAATCATACCTGGAATGGATCAAACTGCCCTATTACAGGTTCCCGGGACTGGCCGACATCAAAAACATGGATGTTGTGGTGTTCAACTACCCCGACGGTGACACACTTTCATCAAAACTGCAGAGCAACGTAAGCTATTACCAGCTTGTCAGAAGGTTCGGCCGGAATGAGGTGTGGAACAACAAGCAGTATTTTGGCGACATCATTGCCCGCCCGGTAGATAAGCGTGAGAACTTTATCAAAAGGTGCATCGGTATCGCCGGCGACTCCATCCGCATTGTCGACAGGGTGGTTTACATCAATGGCAAACCCGAAAAGAACCCGGGGAGAATACAGTTCAAATACAGGGTGAAAACTGACGGAACCCCCATCAACCAGAAAAACTTTGAGAAGCTTAATATCACCGAAGAAATCAGGACGGATAACAACGGCATGTATGAACTTACCCTGTCTGATGAGGCAATTGCCAGCCTGAAGGCCTATTCCAACGTGGTTTCCATTGAACCTATTATCCTTCCAAAAGATTCCTGGGATCCTGACATTTTCCCTTTTGATTCAACCTACCGGTGGAATGTTGACAATTTCGGTCCTGTATGGATTCCAAAACAAGGTGTAACCATCCCCCTCAACATGCAGAATATCTGCTTTTACAAGCGCATCATCGATATTTTTGAAAACAATGATCTCCGCATCGCAGACGGCAAAATATTCATCAATGGCAAGGAGGCCAGTTCCTACACTTTTAAACTGAATTACTACTGGATGATGGGCGACAACCGGCACAATTCAGCCGACTCTCGTTACTGGGGGTTTGTTCCCGACGACCATGTGGTTGGAAAGGCAGTCTTTGTGTGGCTTTCACTCGATCCCAACAAATCATTGTTTGACGGAAAAATCCGGTGGAATAAACTGCTTAGAATTGTAAAATAAGTAAATTTGTCAACTCAACCTAAAACCCAATCAAATGAAAAAAATTCTTCTGGTATGCGGTATGCTGATGGCCACGGTTTTATTCAGCAGTAACAGTGCCATGTCGGGCAAGCCTTTTGAAGGTGTCATCACCTATAAGATTACCTATCCCGACAGCAAGTTTTCAGAAAGCCAGCTGGCCATGTTTCCCAAGGTGCTTACCGTGTCGATAAAGGGATCCAAATCAAGGACCGACCTTTCAATGAGCGGGATGAATACCGTTGAAATTACCGACTACATTGAGAAGACCAGTGTTTCCCTCCTCAATATGATGGGCCAGAAATATGCCATCAAACAAACAACGGCCGAGATCGAGAGCAAGAATGCTTCCGAAGGCAAAGCAACTGTTGTGTTCTCGGATGAAACAAAAACAATTGCCGGTTACACCTGCAAGAAAGCAACTGTAACCATGAACAACGACGGTGCTGTTACCACTTTTGAAGCCTGGTACACCAGTGAACTGGGTTCAAAACTGGCAAATTTCAACAATCCGCTGTACAAGGACATTGACGGTGCCCTCCTTGAATTCAACATGAAGAACCAGGAGGTCAGCATGAAATTCTCCGCAACATCTGTAGAGAAGAAGAGCCTGGCTGCAAAAGATTTTGAAATTCCTTCGGATTATACACTTACTACCCAGGATGAACTGAAAAGCAAGTTCGGTGGTGGTCACGAATAATTCAGATGGCCAGAACAATCAACCCGCCCAGATCCAATACTTTAAAGGGAGATCCTAAGGAAGAAGAAATCCTGAAGGAGGAGATTCCATTACCTGAAGAAAAGACAAAAAAAACAAGGGAGAAGAAAGAAAAACCGGCCCGTGCCCCAAAACCTCCCAAAGAGAAAAAGGTACGGAGCGAGGAAGACCTGGCACGAAGGGAGCGCCGGCTCAGGGTTTTCGGTCTGTTCTCACTGCTTTTGTCGTTTTACCTTCTTTTCTCCTTTGCCTCCTACATCCTTACCTGGCAGGCTGATTACAGCTTTACCGATACCATTTTCAAACATTTCACATTTGAGAGCTTCTTTGACAACAAGATCCCTGTTGAGAACTGGATGGGGAAGATCGGCGCATTGACTGGCTACCTTTTCATTTCAAAGTGGTTCGGTGTTGCATCGTTCTTTTTTGTCATCATTCTGTTCAACAGCGGGATGAAACATTTTTTCCAGATCAGGATCTTCCCCGTGCTGAAAACAATGGAGTACTGTTTCTTCGGAATCATCTGGCTCCCTGTGCTGCTGGCACTTGTCAGGCCTGGTGTTGATGTGCTTACCGGGGTTTACGGTTTTCAGATGAACATCTGGCTTACTGAGTTCCTTGGGATCTCCGGCCTGGCCATGCTGCTCGGGTTCACCGCCCTTAGTTTCCTCATCCTCTCCTTCAATATTCCATTCAGGTGGTTCAAATCAAAAGAGAAAAACCTGATCCCGGTGGAAGACGGAACCAAAACGCCTGTTGCTGAAGAAAACGCCACAGAGGCAGAACAGGAAATCCCGCCTCTGATCCCCGTGAATTTCATGAAGGAGCCTGAAGTAACTGAGATCTTTGAACAGGAGGAGCCGAAGGAGGTTGACCTTGATCTAGCCGCTAAATACGGGCCGAAACCTGAACCTGGTTCAGACCTTGAACTCCTGATTGAACCGGTGATAGAAGAGCCGCCCGCAAAAGGAATCATTGAACATCAGACTCTGGAGACCCGCTACGACCCCACCCTGGACCTTTCGGGTTACAAATACCCCCCGCTTGACCTGCTCAGCGACTATGGCGGGGAATCTCTGAATGTGAACAAAGAGGAACTTGAAGCCAATAAGGATAAGATCGTAAAAACCCTGTCGAATTACGACATTAAGATCGCCAAGATCAAAGCAACCATCGGTCCGGCTGTTACACTTTATGAAATTGTTCCTGAAGCCGGCGTCCGTATCTCCAAAATCAAGAACCTCGAAGACGACATCGCCCTGAGCCTTGCTGCCATGGGCATCCGTATCATTGCCCCCATTCCCGGCAAGGGAACCATCGGCATTGAAGTACCCAACCAGAACCCGGAGATTGTTTCGATAAAATCGCTGCTTGGCACCGACAAGTTCAAGAACACTCCTTATGAATTGCCCTTCGTGCTTGGCAAGACAATCTCAAACGAAACCTTTATTGCCGACCTTGCCAAAATGCCCCACCTGCTGATGGCCGGTGCTACGGGCCAGGGTAAATCGGTCGGCCTCAATACGATCATCACCTCCCTGCTTTACAAAAAGCACCCTTCTCAGGTAAAGTTTGTGCTTATTGACCCGAAGAAAGTGGAGCTCACTTTATACAACAAGATCGAACGCCACTTCCTGGCAAAATTACCCGACGCTGAGGAAGCCATCATAACCGATACAAAAAAGGTCATCCGCACCCTCAATTCCCTCAATATAGAGATGGATACCAGGTATGATCTCCTGCGCGATGCGCAGGTGAGGAATATCAGGGAATACAATGAAAAATTCTTCACACGTAAACTCAACCCCAACGACGGGCACCAGTTCCTGCCATACATCGTGATCGTCATTGACGAGTTTGCCGACCTTATCATGACCGCCGGCCGTGAAATTGAAACACCGCTGACCCGCCTTGCCCAGCTGGCACGTGCCACCGGTATCCACCTTATCATCGCTACGCAAAGACCATCCGTGAATATCATCACAGGAACAATCAAAGCCAATTTCCCTGCACGGATTGCATTCAGGGTGATCTCAAAAATTGACTCACGTACCATTCTTGACTCTTCAGGAGCCGACCAGCTGATCGGGCGCGGCGATATGCTGCTTTCAACCGGAAGCGACCTGATCCGCATCCAGTGCGCCTTCGTAGACACCCCGGAAATTGACAAGCTTACTGAGTTCATCGGCTCCCAGCGGGGGTATCCTGAAGCATTTGCTCTTCCTGAATATTTTGACGAAGAGAGCGGATCCTCCGCCAAGGAATTCAATGCCAATGAAAAGGATGATTTTTTCGGTGAGGCTGCAAGGCTCGTTGTGCAGCATCAACACGGATCAACTTCGCTCATCCAGCGGAAACTCAAACTCGGTTATAACCGCGCCGGCCGGATCATCGATCAACTGGAGAGTGCAGGTATTGTGGGGTCTTTTGAAGGCAGCAAAGCCAGGGAGGTACGGTATAAGGACCTCAACTCCCTTGAAGAATACCTTTCAATTCTCGGACAGAAATAAAGACACTCAGCATCAATTCCCCAAAATACCAATGAAAGTAAAAACCATCTTAACCAGCCTGTTTATCTTTTCAGCCATTCTTTCGTTCAGCCAGGCAAAAGACCCTAAAGCTTCCGCCCTGCTCGAGGAGGTCAGCAAAAAAGCCAAAAGCTTTAAGTCAATAAAGGTTGAACTCTCCTATAGCATGGAGAACACCAAGGCCAAAATAAATGAAGAGAAGGCAGTTACGCTGCTGGTTTCCGGTGATAAATATAAGATGTTCGCTGCAGGGCAAACCGTAATCTGCGACGGCAAAACGATCTGGACCTATATCAAGGAATCAAATGAAGTGCAGGTCAACGCACTGGAAAACAAGGACGATGCCCTCACCCCTTCCAAGTTGCTGACATCTTACAATGCCAGCTATAAATCAAAGATCATTAAAAGTTCGGACCCCACGGCAGAAGCTGTTGAACTGACGCCCAATACAAGCAAAAACTTCACCAAAGCCATCCTTGGTATTGACAAAGCAAAGAAGCAGATCAAGAGTTTTACTCTTTTTGACAAAGGAGGAAATACCTTTTCATACAAAGTCAAAACCTACCTCACGGATGTTCCGGTGACCGATGCAGATTTCACCTTTGATGCGAAGAAATTTCCCGGAGTTGAAGTCATTGACATGCGTTAACCGTGCCTGCAACAAAAACAGCCGATCCGCAGCAGTTGCGCCACATTGCAGCTGAAATCCGTAAATCGGTTGTGACCAGCCTTGCTGAAGCCGGATCAGGACATCTTGGCGGATCACTTGGACTTTCTGATATCTTTACGGCACTTTACTTTTCAGCACTGTCTCATCAACCGGACAACCCAACATGGCCAGGCCGTGACAGGCTTATCCTGAGTATCGGACATGTAGCACCGGTATTGTATGCAACCCTTGCACATGCCGGCTATTTTCCCGTTGAAGAACTAACCACGCTTCGCAAACTGGGCAGCAGGCTGCAGGGGCATCCCGGCAGAGATCATGGCCTTCCCGGCATTGAGTTGTCGGCCGGTTCACTCGGCCAGGGACTTTCCGTTGCCGTTGGTATGGCTCTCGCAGCAAAGTTGGATAACAAAAGCCACAGGATATACACGATTCACGGTGACGGTGAACTGCAGGAAGGTTCCATCTGGGAATCTGCCATGGCGGCATCGCATCATAACCTTGACAACCTCATTGCCATAGTTGACCGTAACGGCGTTCAGATTGACGGCTTTACGGAGGATGTAATGAAGCTGGAGCCGCTTGGTGCCAAATGGGAAAGCTTTGGCTGGCGTGTTCTTCATTGCGACGGGAATAACATGGAACACCTCCTTGAAACATTGTCAAGAGCTTCTGAAAGCATTAACAAACCAACCGTAATCATAGCAAAAACCGTCATGGGTAAGGGAATCAGAGACATTGAAGGCGACTACCGGTGGCATGGAAAAGTACCCACCAAAGAGCAGGTACCAGGTTTCCTGGAACAAATCGATTCAGGCCAATAGCTTTAATCCCCCTTCATGAAATGAAGATATAATGCAACAGTTGAGCGATTATAGGAACAGAGGCAGCAAACCCACGAAAACCGGGTTTGGCGAAGGGCTGCTTGAGGCGGGGACAAGGGACCACCGTGTAATTTGCCTTGGTGCGGATATTACAACTTCGGTTGGTTGCAATTTCTTCGCTGAGGCGTTTCCGAAACGGTTCATTTCCCTGGGTATCGCAGAACAGAACTGCATCGGAGTTGCAGCCGGACTGGCCCTGGAAGGTAAAATTCCGGTATTTTCAACGTATGGCGTATTTGCAGCACTCAGGGCTGCCGACCAGATCAGGGTTTCGGTATGTTATAACGACCTCCATGTTGTGATCGGAGGAGCCCACGCAGGAGTATCTGTTGGCCCTGACGGCGCAACGCACCAGGCACTTGAAGACATAGCCATGATGAGGGTCCTGCCGGGAATGACAGTGCTGTCACCCTGCGATGCAACCCAGGCAAAGCTTGCAACCGTTGCGGCAATAGAACAATGCCGCGGGCCTGTATACATCCGGTTCGGCAGGGAGGCAATGCCCGATTTCACTACTACGGAAATGGGGGTTGAGCCGGGAAAATCACAGTTGCTTCTTGCAGGTAAAGACCTTACCATCATAGCAACAGGCCACCTTGTCTGGGAGGCGCTTGAAGCAGCGAAAATCCTTGAACAGGAAGGCATCGGAGCGCGGGTCATTAACATGCATACCATTAAGCCGGTCGACGCGGATGCAATCATCCTGGCTGCAAAAGAAACCGGTTACATTATAACGGCAGAGGAACACCAGGTTACCGGTGGACTTGGAAGCGCAGTTGCAGAAGTAGTCGTACAAAATTTCCCGGTGCCCATGAAAATGATCGGCATGCCTGACCACTTCGGCGAATCAGGTGAACCACGCCAGTTGATGAAAAAATACGGACTAACGGCTGAGTGTATTGCGGAAGCTGGAAGGAGAAAAAAGTAGCGAAACTCGTCCGCCTGTCCGCTTGTCCGCCTGTCCGCCTGTCACCTCCCCTCCATCCCCTCCGGATAAACGATCTTCCACAAAGTAAGCCCTTTCGCAACAGCCGAATCGCCAGCCCTGGAGCGGTCTTTGCTTTCTATGATCAATTTCAGGTCATCCAGCGATATTTTCCCGGTACCAAGCTGGAGCAGTGTGCCAACGATCGCCCTCACCATATTGCGCAGAAAGCGGTCGGCGGTTATGGTGAATACAAGCTCTGGACCTTCTGTTTCCCACTGTGCTTGGCTGATCCTGCAGATATTGGTGGCTGTATCTGTATCCACTTTTGAAAACGAGGTAAAATCATCGTACGCCATCAGCAATGCGGCACCCCTGTTCATGAGGCCAACATCAATGTCACCGTATATATAGTGTGCAAATGGCCGCCTGAAAGGATCAGGAAGCCTTGATACGTAATATTTGTAAGTTCTCGAGATGGCACTGAACCTTGTATGGGCGTCGCCGCTTACCCGAAATATCGCATACACAGCTATATCATGGCTGAGGTAAGCATTTAATTTAAACACCAGTTTCTCCAATTCGACCGGTTCAAATATCCGGCTGATCTCAAAATGTGCATAAAACTCACTGGCATGCACACCGGTGTCGGTACGCCCGGCGCCGGTTAACAGAATCGGTGTACGCAGCATCATGGTCATCGCCTCTTCCAGTGTTTGCTGAACAGTAATGCCGTTGGGTTGCCGCTGCCAGCCGTGAAACCTGGTTCCATCATAGGCTAACCGAATGAAATACCTGCAGGGATACATGGAATAATATATGGTAGCAAATGTAAGGAATTATGAGCGCTGGTAAAACGACAAAAGTTCTCGCAGATATTTCTCGCAGATTTTCGCAGATTAAAGCGCAGATTTTGGCAGATTAAAAGTTGATGTATAAAAGATTGAGGAGGAACATGGTCATTCACACAGGTGATCACTTTTTCTGCTCTAATCTGCGCTTTAATCTGCGAAAATCTGCGAGAAACATCTGCGGGAAACAATTTCCATAATTTAGATTTCTTATAAATTACAAAAAGAGCATAAAACATTCGTACTGTTAATTAAATAACAAATAAAAACACTAACTTTGCGTCGGAATTTGTTAATATTTTCACAATAGATGGAAAACAAGCATAAACTATTATATATTAACACTTTAAAATATATATTATGACTGATTGCAAATCATTAATCAAGGAATTAGCGAACAAACACGGACGCGAAAGGGCCAGTTTGCTTCCTATTCTTCAAGGTGTTGTAGAGAGAAACAACTACCTGTCAGATACCTGCATGACAGACATTGCAAAAGAGCTTGATCTTTCTGCAGCGCAGGTATACGGAACTGCCACGTTCTATTCATTTCTTGACACGCAACCCCGTGGCGAATACGTCATCAGGGTGTGTAAAACCATCACCTGCGACATGCATGGCAAAAAAACGATTATCCAGACGCTTGAAGACATGCTGAAGATCAAGGTGGGTGAAACTACCCCGAACAAGAAGTTCACCCTGCTCGAAACCAACTGCCTCGGCTGGTGCCACGAAGGCCCTGCCATGCTGATCAACGACACTCCTTACAGTGGCCTTACCACCGAAAAGGTGCATGATATTATTAGCGAATACATCAATAAACCATCTTTATAGAAAAAAGGAGACAATGTCATGTCAGAACAAACCCTAAAAAGAGTTGACCTTATCTTTGGTGAATATTCCAACGAAAAATATAAAATATTGGCGACCACCCTCGCCCGTACCAATGAAGACATCCTGAAAGACCTCCTTGAGTCAGGTCTCAGGGGCCGCGGAGGAGCAGGTTTCCCCACAGCCATGAAATGGAAATTTACGGCAGAAAGCCCGGGTGAAGAAAAATATGTTGTGTGCAATGCCGACGAAGGCGAGCCGGGAACATTCAAAGACAGGGAGATCCTGCTGAGGGTACCCCGCAAGGTTTTCTCCGGAATGGCCATCTGCGGCAAAGTTATCGGCGCAAAAAAAGGGTACATGTACCTCCGCGGAGAGTACAAATTCATGGTGCCTGAGTTGATGAAAGAACTCGCGATCTATCATGAGCACACCAAACAGCTTGGATTAGATTTCTCTATTGAAATAAGGATGGGCTCCGGTGCATACATCTGCGGCGAAGAAAGTGCCCTCTTTGAATCAATGGAAGGCGGACGCGGCGAACCCCGCAACAAGCCACCCTACCCTACCACCAGCGGCTTTATGAAAAAGCCTACCGTGATCAACAATGTTGAAACATTCGTCAACGTACTGATGATCATGCGCCTCGGCCCTGATCAGTATAAAAAACTCGGCACAACCGACTCACGCGGATCAAAAGTGTTCTCGGTTTCAGGCGATACCCCCATCCCGGGAATTTATGAACTTGAACTGGGCATGCCCCTCGACAGGTTTGTGGATGAATTTGGCGATGGCGACACCAAGGCCGTGCAGGTTGGAGGTGCTTCCGGATTTTGCGTGCCGCGAAAAAAATTCAAAGATACGGTCATCGGGTTTGAAGGTGTTCCAACCGGCGGATCCATGATGATCTTCAACAGTTCGCGCTCCATGTACAACGTGCTTCACAACTACCTTGAGTTTTTCGAGGAGGAATCCTGCGGACAATGCACCCCCTGCCGTGTGGGATGCCAGCAGTTGCTCAAAGGCATCGTTGCAGTGAAGAAAGGTGAAAAGAAAGCGGTTTACCTGGATCAGCTCATGAAACTCAGCGAGAGCATGAAAATCACTGCAAAATGCGGGCTTGGTCAATCGGTTGCCAATTCATTCTCCTCCATTGTGAACAACTTCAAGGAAGAGATGATCTACTAATTCAGTATTCACGAAAAACTCATATAAGTCATGGCTAAAAATATAAATCTGACGATAGACGGTATCAATGTCACTGTTGAAGAAGGTACCACCATTCTTGAAGCAGCCCGCAACCTGAACATCCATATTCCCACGCTTTGCTATCATGAAGACCTGTGTGTTGCCGGGAATTGCAGGGTTTGCGTCGTTGAACAGGAGAAAGTAAGAAACCTGCCTGCATCATGTGCTACACCGGCCACTGATGGAATGGTGATCCACACCAACAGCATGAAAGTGCGTATGGCCCGCAAACATATCGTGGAATTGCTGCTTTCAGAGCACAATGCCGACTGCACCAAATGTTACAAGAACGGCAACTGCGAACTCCAGGGGCTCGCCTCCCAGATGCTTACCGGCGATCACCTCTTTCTTGACCTGGTACCCGATAAAAAATACACAATCGACATGTTCAATACAGCCATCATCAAGGATGACAGCCGCTGTATTCGTTGTCAGCGTTGTGTTCGCACATGCGAAGAGCTCCAGAGCGTAAGCGCTTTAGGCGTAGCTTACAAAGGCAACAAGATGAAGATCTCCACCTTTTTTGAACATTCCCTGTTTGAGGTGGTTTGCACCAACTGCGGACAATGTGTTAACCGCTGTCCGACCGGTGCCCTGATTGAACGCAATTACATCGACCAGGTCTGGGATGCCATTTACGACCCCAACAAGCATGTGGTTGTGCAGACCGCTCCTGCCGTACGTGTAGCACTCGGCGAAGCACTCGGCATGGAAACCGGGAAGATCGTTACCGGAAAAATGGTGGCGGCACTCAGGCGTTTGGGTTTCAGCTCGGTGCTGGATACCGATTTTACTGCCGACCTGACCATCATTGAAGAGGGTCATGAACTGCTTACCAGGCTCAAGAAAGCCCTCGTTGACAAGGATCCAACCGTTTCTCTGCCGATGGCAACATCATGCTCACCCGGCTGGATCAAATTCATTGAACACACCTTCCCTGAATATCTGCCAAACCTCTCCACCTGCAAATCACCGCAGCAAATGTTCGGAGCACTTGCAAAAACGTACTATACGCAAAAGCGCAAACTGGATCCGAAGAATGTGGTATCTGTTTCCATTATGCCTTGTACGGCAAAGAAGTTTGAAGCCAACCGTCCTGAAATGCGCTCGAGCGGTTACAAAGATGTTGACTTTGTGCTGACCACCCGTGAACTCGGTATCATGATCAGGCAGGCAGGCCTAGACTTTGCGGAATTGCCCGAAGAAAAATTCGACAGTTTCATGGGATCATCCACCGGGGCTGCCGTTATTTTCGGTTCTACCGGCGGAGTTATGGAAGCTGCACTCCGTACTGCCTATGAGATCGTAACCGGCCGTGAAGTTCCGTTCGACGGATTGAATATCGTTCCTGTCCGCGGTACTGAAGGCGAGGTTCGTGAAGCCACCATCAAAATTGAAAAAGTAAAACCTGAATGGAGTTTCCTGGAAGGGGTTGAGTTGAAATGTGCTGTTGCCAATGGCCTGGCACATGCAAAAACCCTGATGCAAAATGTCAGAGACGGCAAAGCATTTTATCATTTCATTGAAGTGATGGCCTGCCCTGGCGGATGCCTTGGCGGTGGAGGTCAGCCAATTCCGACCAATAAGGATATCCGTGCCAAACGTAAAACTGCCATTTACGAAGAGGATATGGGCATGCCAGTCAGGAAATCACACGAAAACCCAGAGATTGCTGAGATCTATAAAGAGTTTCTCGGAAAACCCCTGGGGCATAAATCACATGAACTTCTGCACACTTACTACACTCCCCGAAAGAGATACTAGACAACCTACACTAACTGATGAAAGACGGGGCCTGACCCCGTCTTTTTTTGCAAAAAAAACTGCCGGTAATCAGCCGGCAGTCGAGCGCAAAATACTAACTATGGTATGTATAAAGAACGATTGTTATTGCTGGTCAGGGGCATTCCCCGGACCAGAATTGTTTACTTTTTAACGGGTGGCGGTGGCGGTGGTGGTGGCGGTGCCTGCTGATCCTGCGGATCATCACCCTTTTTATCATCATCACCTGTATTCACAATAACCCTCATTTTCTTCTGGGGATAATTTCCTCCGTGTGATGTGCGTCCCCCGTCGCGGATCACGATTACCCGGTCCTGACGCTCAACAACTGGCGAATCATCAAGATCGATGACAATCCTTTTCCCGTTTTTGGTGTCTTTGATGGAGTAATTTTTCACCCGCGACATGGGGATATCCCCTAAAAGATCATTCAGGGACTGGCCTCCGCCCTCCGACCTGATGATCCTTCGTTCAATCCTGGGTGACATTTCTTCAAACATCATATTTTCCATGTCAGCGCCCATTGCGGACATATCAAAATCAAGGTCTTCAAGGTCTTCAAGACGCATTCTGCATTCAGGCGGGCAAGGCATATCAAAATTGTAACTGTAGGCACCGGGAATGCAATTTATTTTCATCCTGCCATGTTTGCCGCCCCTGCTCATTTCAATCACCTTTTCAACCTCATGTTTTACGGAGTCGTCCATGGCAGTTTCCGGAAACTCCATGGTGGTGTCAATAACTGTTGTGGTTCCGTTGTCGTCGCTCATGACCTTCACAATCACTTTTTTTTGTTTCTCGCCTGCCGGTTTTTCCTGGGCCGTAGCAGGTTTACCTGAACCGAGCACCCAAATGGCGGCAAATGCCACGACGGCTGACATTTTTAATCTGAATGGAATATTTTTCATACAAGTCCTCCCTGTTTTAAGTTTGTGATGCAAATCTAACCCGGTTAAGTGCCTGAAAATGTTAATTAAACGTTAAAGTTGGTTAATGAAACGTTAATCTTGGCCAAAGGCAGAACCGATTACTTATTTTTGCACCATGAACAAAAGGATATTGTATATTCTTATTGCAAGCATCTGCGTTTCGCTCGTCGGGATCATCGCGGTGCAGTTCTTCTGGATACGCAATGCTTTCCAGGTTAAAGAGGCGCAGTTTGAACGCAGTGTTAACGATGCGCTGGGCAGTGTTGTCAATAAAATTGAAGCCCGTGAAAACATGTTCTTCATCAGCCGGAATTTTGAAGGGGACAGTATCATGCGCATTGTGCAGGCCTTTTCAAAGGATACCAGCCAAACCATTAAAAACCGGCTTGATTCACTCCTGATGCTGAATGAAATGCCTTTGGCCAGGCATGCTCCGCCACCACCACGCGAGCGGAGGCCCGCACCTCCGTCAGGGAATCCGCCAACAGGCATCATACACTATTCATACCAGTATAATGTGGTTCCGGTGCAAAACGGGGAGGATTCCGTAACAATTAAAATGGAGCAGATTTTCCAGGAAATGCAAGCCATGCAACCGCCTGAAATGAATTTTGAGTGGGGTGACCAGATAGCCAGGCTTGATTCCATGATGAACATGAATGCCATTGGCGATGAATCCAATGCTGACGGCCTGGGTTTCGGCATGGATAACTTTGGGGAATCTGAAGTGATTATTGAGACATCCGGAATGGCAGGTCCGCATTACCTGCATTACAAAGTACCTCAATTCGGACAGCCCGTTGCTGTTCAACGCCAGCGCCGAAACGAAAAGGAACGACAACTCAACAGGGAAAACAACATTCAGAAACTTGACAATAAGGCTCGGAAGATCCAGGATGTAATAAAGCAAATGGCCATTGCCATTGAAACGAAACCTGCTCCGATTCAGCAAAGGATCAATAAAAAAAGCCTTCAGGCTACACTCAGCAAATCATTCAGGGATAAGGGAATTGATTTGCCTTTTGAATTTGCAGTCATGTCACCGTCCAGCGACAGCAACCATATCCCGATAAGATCTTCCAATTTCAAGCGTGCATATGAAGATTCCGAACACCGGGTCTCCCTTTTCCCGAACGACCTTTTCCAGAAGCCCGACATGCTTCTTGTTTTTTTCCCGGGACAAAAAAGTCATGTACTGAAATCACTTTCCCTGCTGCTTTTTGGCTCAGTGATCTTTACACTGATCATCATCCTGTCGTCAGGAGGCAGTATCGTGGTCATGATCAGGCAGAAAAAGATATCGGATATCAAAACTGATTTCATCAACAACATGACCCATGAATTTAAAACGCCTATTGCAACCATTTCCATTGCGGCTGACTCAATAACCAACCCCCGCGTGATCTCCGAACCAGAGACAATAAAGAATTTTACCCGGATCATCAAGGAGGAAAACAACCGAATGAATACCCGGGTTGAACAGGTGCTGCAGATGGCCTTGCTCGACAGCAGGGATTTCAAACTCATGCCTGCAGCGGTTGACATGAACTACCTGATTGAAAAGGCAGTTGACCATTACCGCCTGCAGATTGAAAAGCGTGAGGGTGTTATCACAACCAGGCTTGAAGCAGGCCACGGATTCGTAAACGCCGATGCCGACCATATCCGCAATGTACTGCTCAACCTGCTTGATAATGCAAATAAATATTCAACCGGGCGACCCGAGATAGAGGTATTTTCGTTCAACCGTTCGGGGAAATTCTACTTCGGGGTTCATGATAGCGGAATGGGTATGAGCCAGGAAGCACAGCGTAAAGTGTTTGATAAATTTTACAGGGTAACATCAGGTAACATTCACAATATCAAAGGGTTTGGACTGGGCTTAAGCTATGTAAAAGCCATTGTGCTCGCCCACCACGGCGATATTCGCATCGAAAGCGAACCCGGGAAAGGGAGCCGGTTTGAAATCAGCCTGCCGGTTTTGACCGAACAGGGGGATACAAGATTTGTATAAATCAGCGCCATTACTTAACGGTCTGCACGAAAAACATATAACCATGAACACTAAAATTAAGATCCTGCTGGTGGAAGATGATCCCAATTTCGGATCTATCATGAAATCGTACCTTGAGTTGAATGATTTTGAAGTGATGCTCAGGGCCGATGGCAAACTGGGCCTGGCTGCTTTCAAATCAGAACCGTTTGACATTTGCATCCTGGATGTGATGATGCCTGAGATGGACGGCTTCACACTGGCGAAAGAGATCAGGAAGATAACCTCCGACACCCCTTTTGTATTCCTGACGGCCAAATCACTGAAAGAGGACATGCTTGAAGGTTTTAAAGCAGGTGCAGATGATTACATTACAAAACCCTTTGATTCGGAAGTATTGCTCTTTAAACTGCATGCCATCCTGAAGAGAAAAATCCAACGCTCCGACAATGAACCGGAGGCCAATGAGATGAAAGTAGGGAAACTGCTGTTCAACTACAACCTCCGGACATTATCCTATGATAATATTACCCACCAGTTATCTCCCAAAGAAGCAAGTCTGCTTAAAATGCTGTGTACTTCCAAAGAGGGGATTCTGCTGCGCAAAGATGCGCTGGAGAAAATCTGGGGCGCCGATAATTATTTCAACGGGCGAAGCATGGATGTTTTTATTGCCAAGCTCCGCAAATGTCTTAAAGCTGACCCCTCCATCGAGATCGTTAACATCCATGGCAACGGATTCCGCATTATTGTATGATCAATTTTTACACATGCCACTCTGTGGCACGTTGTGTAGCGTTATGAAGAAGGCGCTTGCCTGATCAACCAGATACAGAAATCTTAAAAACCATTTCGGTCAGATTAAAAAGAACCTACTAACAGGGACATATTAACAATAAAGGTAATCCCTGCTTTTCAGTCCAATTCCCTTTTATTTTTTGTAAACCTGATACTTATAGAACGGGGCAACCATCAGATTATGTGAATTTATTAACATTGTGAAATAAATAACACCTAATTCTTGTTTATCATTCACAAACCACGTAATTTTGTTGCCGGATTCAATACTTTTCTCATGGAAAAAATCAAATCATTGTCAGCATTAACAGCGTTGATGGAGAACCTCCGGACGAAATCCAATTCTCCCGGTTCAAACAGTGCTCAGCCTCTGCCGATACAGGTCAGGGTGGCGATGGCCACCTGCGGCATTGCCTCGGGAGCAAGGGAAGTCATGGATGTTTTTATTGAAGAATTTACAAAGAGGAACATAGAAGCAACTGTCATTCAAACAGGCTGCATGGGTTATTGTTATGCAGAACCAACGGTCGAGATTACCAAGCCGGGAACTGACCCGATAACCTTCGGCTATGTTGACATCAGAAAAGCAAGCAGGATCATTGACAAATACATTCTGAACAATGAGCTTGTTGAAGGGATCATCCCTGTGAACTACGAATCAATTGACATTAAATAACCTCAGGGATCAGCAAAATGGCAAAAATAAAATATCATATCCTTGTATGCGGCGGCTCTGCCTGCCAGGAATTAAAAAACGAAGAGATCCTGTCCAATTTTCAGGAGCTGATCATACAGAAGGGCTTAGAAAATGAAGTTCAAACGATCAGGACCGGGTGCTTCGGGTTTTGTGAATTCGGCCCCACGGTAAAAATAATGCCCGGCAACACCTATTATGCACAGGTGAACGCTCTGGATTGCCGGGAAATCATGGAAGAACACATCATCAATGGCAGAACAGTCGACCGGCTTTTGCTTCAAAATGTGGCCAGGGAAAAGAACATGGGAGTTTTGCAGGAAACCAAACCACACAGAAAGCAAATCCGGATTGCCTTGCGGAATTGCGGATTTATCAACCCGGAAAACATTGACGAATACATTGCCAGGAGTGGATACCAGGCCCTGGGAAAAGTGCTCACCGAACTTACGCCGGAAGCCACCATCGAGATATTAAAAAAATCAGGCCTGCGCGGGCGCGGAGGCGGTGGTTTTCCCACCGGCCTCAAATGGGAGATCACCAGGAAGGTAAAAGCAGACCAGAAATATGTTGTTTGCAATGCCGATGAAGGTGATCCCGGAGCATTTATGGACAGGTCTGTACTGGAAGGCGATCCCCATACAGTACTTGAGGCCATGGCCATTAACGGATACAGCACCGGGGCAGATAAAGGCGTCATCTATATCCGGGCTGAATACCCGCTTGCTGTTGAACGCCTTAAAATAGCCATGAAACAGGCACGGGAATATGGCCTGCTTGGCAATGACATCCTTGGCACCGGCTTCAATTTCGATATTGAGATCAGGTACGGTGCAGGGGCATTTGTTTGCGGCGAGGAGACAGCACTTATCCATTCCATGGAAGGCCTGCGGGGCGAACCAACCGTTAAACCGCCGTTCCCGTCGGAATCAGGATTTCTTGGCAAACCCACCAATGTCAACAATGTTGAGACATACGCGAATATACCTGCTATCATCCTGAAAGGATCCGACTGGTTTTCAAGCATCGGCACCGAAAAATCAAAAGGCACGAAAGTGTTTGCCCTTGCCGGGAAGATCAACAATGTTGGGCTTATTGAGGTTCCCATGGGAATCACCCTGCGAGAGGTGATCTTCGAGATCGGGGGCGGGATAAAAAATGACCGGAAATTCAAAGCCGTTCAAACCGGAGGCCCATCAGGCGGAATGCTTACTGAAAAAGACCTTGACACCCCTATCGACTACGATAATCTTATCGCCGCCGGATCCATGATGGGATCTGGTGGTATGATCGTGATGGACGAAGATGACTGCATGGTTGCCATGGCAAAATTCTACCTTGAATTCACAGTGGAGGAATCGTGCGGGAAATGTTCACCCTGCCGGATCGGGAATAAGCGGCTGTTTGAAATGCTGGAGAAGGTAACCCAGGGGCACGCAGTGATGGAAGACCTTGACAAATTGCGGAACCTCAGCCATGTCATCAAAGATACATCGTTGTGCGGCCTTGGGCAAACGTCGCCCAACCCCGTGCTGTCATCCATGGATAATTTTTACCATGAATACCTTGAACATGTCAGCGATAAAAAATGCCGCGCAGGGAACTGCAAATCGCTGATGCAATACATCGTCAATCCCGAAAACTGTATCGGCTGCACCCTTTGCGCCAGGAACTGCCCTGTAGACGCCATCGCCGGTGAACGAAAACAGGCGCATGTGATTGACCAGGAAAAATGCATCAAATGCGGGGCATGTATGGAGAAATGCAAGTTCAACGCGATTTTCATTAAATAACCAGGAGGAATACATGGAAATGGTAAAACTCACCATCGACGGAAAACCAATTGAAGTCGAAGAAAATACAACGATATTACAAGCTGCCAAGAAAATTGGCATAGATATACCTACCCTTTGCTACTTTCAACTCAATGACATGAATATTGAGAACCGTCCGGGCGGATGCCGCATTTGTGTGGTGGAAGTCGTCGGACGGCGAAACCTCGCCCCTGCCTGTTCTACCAATGTGGCAAAGGATATGGTTGTTAACACCCACTCAATAAGGGTTTTGAATGCACGCCGTACTGTTCTGGAGCTCATCCTCTCTGATCATCCTGCTGAATGTCTGACCTGTGCCAAATCGGGTAGTTGTGAACTCCAGACCATGGCACAGCAACTTGGCGTACGTGAATTACCTTACCAGGGTGCGCAGTCAACCTATCGTAAAGATACGTCGCCTGCCATCATCCGGGATGTTGACAAATGCATCATGTGCAGGCGGTGCGAAATGATGTGTAATGAAGTTCAGACGGTAGGTGCGCTTTCTGCCGTCAACAGAGGTTTTATGGCAGTGGTGGCTCCGGCATTCGAAATGAATCTCGAGAAATCTCCCTGTACTTATTGCGGACAATGTGTATCTGTTTGTCCCACCGGTGCCCTTACCGAAGTTGACCACTCGCGCAACGTTATCAATGCTCTTGCCGATCCGGCAAAAACAGTTGTTGTTCAAACAGCACCTGCCGTCCGCGCCGCCCTTGGAGAAGAATTCGGCCTTGCGCCGGGCACCCTTGTGACGGGTAAGATGGTTGCAGCACTCAGACGACTTGGCTTTAACTATGTGTTCGACACCGATTTTGCTGCCGACCTTACTATTATGGAAGAAGGAAGCGAATTACTCGACCGTCTTACCCGTCACCTGAAGGGTGACAAATCTGTGAAACTCCCGATCCTCACCTCATGCTGCCCGGGCTGGGTCAATTTCTTTGAGCACAACTTCCCGGATTTGATGGATGTTCCTTCAACGGCCAAATCTCCCCAGCAGATGTTCGGCCCCATTGCAAAGGAGTACTTTGGTAAAAAACTGGGAATTGAGCGAAAGAACATGGTTGTGGTCTCCATCATGCCATGCCTTGCCAAGAAATATGAGTGTCAGCGCGATGAATTCAAAGTGAACGGGGATCCGGATGTAAATTATTCACTGTCAACCCGCGAACTTGCACACCTGATCAAATTTGCAAACATTGATTTCAACAGCCTGCCTGATGAGGATTTCGACAACCCGCTTGGCGAATCAACAGGGGCCGCTGTGATCTTTGGCAATACCGGAGGAGTCATTGAAGCGGCCTGCCGGACTGCTTATGAATTATATACCGGCAAGAAATTGCAGAAAGTTGAATTCAATGAATTGAGGGGACTGGAAAGCATCCGCCATGCCACCCTTGATTTTGACGGTTTGCCTATCAACATAGGTATTGCCCACGGACTGGGCAATGCGAGAAAATTGCTCGAAGATGTTCAAGCCGGGAAGAGCCAGTTCCATGCCATTGAAATCATGGCATGCCCGGGCGGTTGCATCGGAGGCGGCGGACAGCCGTTCCATCATGGTGATTCTGAAATAATTAAACAGCGGGCTGCAGCGATTTACAGGGAAGATGTCGGAAAACCAATCCGCAAATCGCATGAAAACCCCTTCATCATTAAATTGTATGAGGAGTTTTTAGGCAAACCACTGGGTGAGAAATCACACAAATTGCTGCACACACATTATTTTGACAAGAGTGCCGGAACATTTATTGAGGAATAGCAAAAACGGCTCTCTACGAGCCCCATTTGGTAAAGAAAACAAGTATGGCAAAGATTAAATTATCAGAAAGAAAAATAGCAGAACTGAAAGACGTTTGCAAGGCTTTCAACAATGACAAGGGTGAACTGATCAACGTGCTTCACAAAGCCCAGAGTATCTTCGGTTATCTTCCTGCTGAACTGCAGGAAGTGATTGCCAAGGAACTTAATGTGTCAGTTGCCCACGTTTACGGCGTTGTGACCTTTTATTCCTTTTTCACCATGACGCCCAAAGGTGAACACCCGATTTCGATCTGCCTTGGCACGGCCTGCTATGTGCGCGGTGCTGAAAAGGTGCTGGAAGAGTTCAAGCGTGTGCTGAAAATTCAGGTTGGTGAAACTTCGGCGGATGGGAAATTCTCGCTGAGTTGCCTTCGCTGCGTAGGGGCATGCGGCCTTGCACCCGTTGTGCTGGTGGGTGAAAAAGTATATGGCCGGGTTTCGCCTGAAGGAGTTAAAGATATAATTGCAGAATATAACGTTTAAGTATTTTGGTTAATACTAGTTGGTTGAAGCCTGCCGGGGACAATTCCGGCGGGCTTTTAAATTATTTCATGTGACGCGTGACGTGCGGCAGGTGAAGGAAAAGCTTTGATCAGTGCTGAATGGATTCCGGATCGGAGTTAAAAGAACTTCATCGTAACTTCCTTTAAAAACTTCTCTTCAAGGGTACGCGTAATGCGATGAACCACCGTTCGGCGGAGCTCCAGTTCTATTGGCATGGTGGGATCCTGGTGGGCGGTGTTGATGTTGGTGCCAACAAGGAAATGGATCTCGTCACTTTCAAGGAGATACCTGACAATTTCATCAGCAGGCCCTTTACCCAGCTGGTAGTTGTTATTGTATTTTTTCAGGAGTTCACTTACTTTGCTCAAAGTAAGGATCCCCTCTGTAATCAGGTCAACGCCCTTCATGGATGAAACCGGGGGTAAATCCGGATCAATAATCTCCTGGCTGTCGGTAATTTGCTCTTCCCATTCCCTTGCCACCATGTCGCCTGTGGTTGCACCGCAAATGATCTTTTTTCCCTCAAACTGTCTGAGCAGACCGGTAAACATGGGGTCAATGGCAGGGTCCTGCGGAGGGCCGGTAAAGATCATGAGTTTCCTTGGCTCACGAAAATATATTACCCCGCAACTGATGTCGTCAAGCGGATGAAAATTGTCATTCTGGTTGGCTTTGTTGATGACCTTGTTGCTCAGCCTGACTGCTGAAATATCATTCTCTTCCCTGATTACCTCCTCTACAAACCGCTTCAGGTTATCCAAACCCCAGCCCATATGGTATTTTTCACTTCCCAGTCCCGACTGGGTAACTCCATCGGAACAAAATACGATCCGGTCCTCTTTAACCGGCCTGAAACTGGTTGTGAGCACCTCCCTGCCGGCATTTTTATCTCCCTGCAATACAACACAGTTCCACTCGGGCTCATGCAGTTTGTGGCCTCTTAAAATTAATGTTTTGGGATTTTCGTATTCCATGATATGCACCTCACTGTCAACATCAATTTCAACAATGGTAAATGTGGAGTAATTCATGTTTTTCACGCTGTCAACCGGCAGAGTCTTCATGATGAGTTCAATACTTTTCTGAACCCCTTTGTGCTCCTGGGTAAAATTAACTGCCAGGGTTGCTGTTAGTGTGGCAAGCATGTTCGCTTTGATCCCGTGCCCCATTCCGTCGGATAGAACGACAATAATACGCCCTTCTTCCTTGATACGCCTCGATATGAACACATCGCCGCACACACGCGCTTCACCGTGTGATCTTTGCTGGCAGTTAACTTCTATGAAGAATTTTTCGTCCACCTGTTTATATTTACAAATGACGAATGACAATTGACAAATGACAGGAATCCAAACTTTGACCAGATTTACCGGCAGGTTGCAAATGCAACGCTGAATTTGTCATTTGTAATTAGTAATTGGTCATTTGTCATTGAGTTTTCCCCGGATTCTTATACGTATCTATGATCGAATTCAACATCTGCTCCGTCTTTGAAGCGCCTTCTCCCAGCAGGTAGGCGATTTTCTGAACCATCTCGAAGTTCTCATCAATAACTTCTGTCAAACGGGTTACAATCTGCTCTTTCCTCACCTCGGGAACATACATGTCGCGCAGGATGCCGCCTACATACTTATGGCTCCGGATCGGAAATACCGAAACACCGAGCTTGTTCTCGCCGAACTGAACGTCTTTGTTCTCAATCGCTTCATCAGAGGTGAGCACATAAGAGAACATCTTGTAAAAATGCACCGGTAAAATTGACTTCAGGTCGGCCCCTACGAGGCCGGGGATGACCTCGTCAATCATGGCAGCCTCCTCCCCTATAATGCGAATAAAAGCTTTGTTGCTCTGGTAAATTTTAAGGTCTTCATCCACAATCACCACCCCGGAAAGCAAATTCTGGAGCATGGTGGTGATAATGTCGGCCGACTCCTTCTGAACTTCATGTTCATGCCGGGCAGTCTCCTCCGATTCCTTGAGCGCTGCCTTGGTTTTTGCAAGGTTTTCGTTGGCCGTCCGCAGGGTTTGAATGTATTCCTGCCTGTTGTGCCCGCTGAATACATGACACATTTCAGTGGTGGCAAGACCTTGCGAAATGGCGATGGCCAGGTCGCGGCAGGTGGAATAGCCACACGATTCACATCCAGGTTCATTGTGAAGGTGACCCTCACGGTTGATCATTTTCAGCACCTCTTCAATCTTCTCCTCATCGGGAACCGGCAACCGCTGGTCATCAGGTTCAAACTGCCGCGTCAGGTCAAGTTCAGAGAATATGCCGATTTCCTTTTGCCAGGTTTCCTTGTCGAAGGTTGACAGGCGCTTGTTTGCATAATCCGTGACCAGCGTCATTCTTAAAAACTTTTCACCGCCGGGGGATGTTCCCGGGCCCATAAGGCAGCCTTCATCATAAAATATGTTGAAATTTTTGCGGATGTATTCAATGCGCGAATCAAACTCTTTAACGGCATGAAGCATGTTGTTGCGGCCTTCCGTGGTGATAACATTGCCGGAAAGCAAGTCTTCACTGATATCCACAGCCTGCAGGATGCCGTTGCTGATCGGGTAAAGAGAGCCCTTGTGCCCGAGCGGCGCATCAAATTCAGAAAACTCCAACTGGCTTTCGCGGATGTTATATTCGTTGAACAACTGACGTAATTCAACAAATGTAAGCACGGCATCAATCCTGGCATCTCCTTCAAATTTCAAGGCCTCATCCTTCGTGGAGATACATGGCCCGATAAAAACAACTTTTACATCCGGGCCGTATTTCTTCCGGATCACCATGGAGGTTGCTACCATGGGCGATACGATGGGCGCCAGGTTGTTGATGAGTTCGGGGTGGTATTTTTCAATAAAAGCGACTACGGCAGGACAGTTGGCTGTAATATGGTACTTTCCCCTGAAATTTTCAAAGAGCTCCTTGTACTTCAGCGCAACAAGGTCAACCCCGAATGAAGCTTCACTCACATAGGTAAAACCCAGCTGCCTGATCATCTCAACAAACTTGCGGTAGTCGGTAATGTCGTGAAATTCGCCGGAAATAGTGGGATCGCAGATTGCCGCCACTTGTTCACCGGAGGAGAGGATGGCCCTGGTTTCTTCTATGGAACTTCTGAATGAAATGGACTTGGGAGAACAGGCATGATAGCAACTGCCACAGCCGATGCACCTCTCGGGTATAATGGAGGGCATTTCGGTGGATACATTCACCTTTATAGCCTTAACCGGACAGATTCTGACACAGGAATAACACTTGATGCAGGTTTCGTGAGAAATATGAAACAGTGGTTCAACAGGCATAGGTCAGTTATTATCGTCAAAATTAAGAATTTATGCAGTTGATAAAACAACGCACCAAAAATTTTATCAAATCAGGGATCAATATTATTTGTTTATATTTTCACATTGATAAATATTTCACAACAATTTCTTTTACCAATAGGTTTTAATTATTATTTTTGTAGAGGCTGAGGGGAGTTTCAAGTGCAAAATGACAAATGACAATTGACAAATGACGAAGGAGAAAATTGAGAGCATACTGGCAGGGTATGCGACGAACAAGAAGGAAGGGTTACTCCCGATACTGCAGGATATCCAGGCTCAGAACGGGTATCTTACAGAGGAGATACTTGCTGAGGTTGGAAAGTACCTCAACCTTCCGGCAAATAAAATTTACGGGGTGGCCACCTTTTACGATCAGTTCAGGTTCAGCCCCTGCGGGCAGTTTCACATTCGCATATGCAGGGGAACATCCTGCCATCTGTTTGGATCCTCAACCTATCTGGAACGGCTGGAAACCGGCCTGAAAGTCAAGGCAGGGCATGTCAGCCGTGATAAAAAAGTCAGCATTGAGATCACCTCATGCATGGGGGCATGCGAATCAGCCCCGGTTATCCGGGTCAATGATGAGTACCACACACATGTCACCGAAGAGGGTCTGAAAGCCTTAATCCAATCAATCAAAGAAAAAACCAAGTAAAATGGGCTCAGTGACATCCAACGATACCAGAGAATTCCTGGTTGAAAAGATCCTGAAAAACTATTCAAATATTTTTGACAAGGCTACTTCTGAACGGTTGGCACTCATCAGGCGCCACAAAGTGGAACAACCTGTCTTATACATCGGAACCGGCACATGCGGCTTGATTGCAGGTGCAGATAAAACCCTGGAAGCTGTAAAAAACTACCTGTCACAACGCAATCTGCAAGCGGAAATCGTCAGAGTCGGCTGCCTGGGTTTATGCTCGGCCGAACCGCTTCTCGACGTTCAGATGCCGGGAAAAGCAAGGGTCTCCTTTCACAAGGCTACCGAAGACAAAGTGGAAGGCCTGCTGAACTCCGTTTTTCATCACTCCCTTGATCCTGAGGCGGTACTCGGACAAATGACGCATGAATCCCAGGAAGAGTGGCCAAACATTCCGGTTGTGTCGCAGCTTCCCTATTTTTCAATGCAACAGAGGATCATTCTCCAAAACGCCGGCATCATTTCGCCCTACCTTATTGATGATTACATCGCAAACGGAGGCTATAAATCGCTCTATAAAACGGTATTGAACTATACCTCTGACAAAGTATGCGAACTCGTTGACCAGAGCGAACTGCGCGGACGCGGAGGTGGCGGGTACCCTACCGGAAAAAAATGGCAGGTTACGCTGAACACAGGCAGCGACCAGAAATACCTGATCTGCAATGCCGATGAAAGCGATCCCGGTGCCTTTATGAACAGGGCCATCATTGAAGGCGATCCGCACAGGGTACTGGAAGGGATTGCCATTGCCTCTTATGCCATCGGGGCGAACAATGCTTACATTTACCTGCGGTCCGACTACACACAGTCACTGGCCATCCTTGAATATGCCATTAACCAGGCAAAACAATATGGCTTCCTGGGAAACAATATTTTCGGCAGCGGATTTAACCTGAACATTTTTATCCGCCAGGGCGCCGGAGCGTTTGTATGCGGCGAGGAAACCGCCATGATCGCCAGCATCGAAGGCCGCCGGGGCATGCCCCAGGCAAAACCGCCGTACCCTGCTGAAAAAGGGTTGTTCGGACATCCTACCATCGTAAATAATGTGGAGACCCTGGCCAACATCCCGACCATCATTGAACACGGCCCGCTGTGGTTCAAATCTGTTGGGACAAGGGAAAGCAAAGGCACAAAAATTTTCAGCCTGGCCGGAAAATCAACACATACAGGGTTTATTGAAATTCCGATGGGGATCACCATTGCAGAAATTGTTCATTCAATTGCAGGTGGTGTGAAAAACGGCAAAAGACTCAAGGCCATACAACTCGGTGGCCCGTCTGGGGTTTGCATTCCTGCCAGCAATACAGAAACGGCCATTGGCTATGAGACCCTGCAGGACATAGATGCCTCCATCGGGCTCGGGGGCCTTATCATCCTTGATGAGGACACCTGCATGGTCAACCTTGCAAAATATTTCATGGGCTTCCTGCAGAAGGAAAGCTGCGGTAAATGCATCCCCTGCCGGGAAGGTACACGCAGGATGCTCCAGATCCTCGACGAAGTAACACGGCGCCCGAAGGAAGAATCATCGCACGAAACACTGGAGAGATTTAAAGGCGTGGTGGAACTGGAAAGCCTTGCCAGGGTCATCCGGGATACATCGTTGTGCGGATTAGGGCAAAATGCACCAAATCCGGTGCTGTCGTCTCTTAAATGGTTCAGGGATGAATTTGAAGAGCATATTTTTGACCGGAAATGCCAGGCTGGCATGTGCCATGACCTGAGAACCTTTTTTATTGATGCTTCGGTTTGTAACGGATGCAATATCTGCCTGCGGAAATGCCCCGAAGGCGCCATTATCGGGTCGGTTAAAATGCCGCATTTCATCATCGAATCAAAATGCACCGGCTGCGGGCTCTGTTTTGACAGTTGTAAGTTCAATGCCATATACTACAAATAATTATAAAAATGCTGTTTGATATAGAGATAAACAATCAGCCGGTTTCTGCAAAACGGGGAGAAACAATAAAAAATGTGCTTGACCGCATCGGCATCAACGTACCAACATTATGCTATTTAAATGGCTTCACACCAACCGGTGGCTGCAGGATGTGCGTTGTTGAAGTTGACGGTGCTACCGAACTGGTACCCTCCTGTTCACACCCGGTAACAGAATGGATGAAGATCAGGACACATTCGCCAAGGGTGTTGAAGGCCAGGAAAGTGCTTGTTGAACTGTTGCTGGCAAGCCATCACGATGATTGTCTGTATTGCGACCGCAATGGGATGTGCGGGCTGCAGAACCTTGCCGCGGAGATGGACATCCGTGAAAGAAAATATCATGGAAAACGTCAGCATATCCAGGTAGACAGGGCATGCCAGTCAATTGTGCGTGATCCTGCAAAATGTGTCCTCTGCGGGCGCTGCATCAGGGTTTGTGATGAGGTGATGGGGGTGTCGGCCATTGATGTGATCGGCCGTGGCTGCGACAGCAAAATCGGAACAACCTACAATAAAGGTCTGAATATCAACACCTGTGTGAAATGCGGCCAGTGCATTATGGTATGCCCTACCGGTGCACTCTCGGAAAAGTCACAGCTTCAGTCAGTGCTTGAAGCATTGAACAACCCCGAAGTATACCCGGTGATCCAGTTCTCCCCTGCCGTTCCCGCATCAGTCGGCGAAGATTTAAACATCAAGGCAAGCAAAGACATACTGAACCTGCTCCGCGCTGCTTTAAAGAAAATGGGTTTCAGGCAGGTATTTGACCTGTCAATGGCGGCCGACCTTACCATCATGGAGGAAGCCGCTGAATTTGTGGAACGGATGAAGAACCGCGACAAACTGCCCATGCTCACCTCATGCTGTCCTTCCTGGGTCAAATTCCTTGAAACGGGCTATCCCGACATGTTGCCGAAATTATCAGGATGTGCCTCCCCGCAGCAAATGATGGGCAGGCTGATCAAGAATAACATTACCAGTGCTGCCGGACAAAAAGCAGAGAACATCTTTGTGGTTTCAGTGATGCCCTGTACGGCGAAGAAGTACGAGGCCGACACGGACAGGATGAAGGACGGAACCACCCGCATGGTCGATGCCGTGATCACCACAAGGGAATTAATCAAGCTGATCAGGATGCTCGGGATTGATTTCAGCAGCCTTGAGCCGGAAGCAGGTGCCACGCATTTCGGGATCAGGAGCTCTGCCGGGAATTTATTTGGCATTTCAGGGGGACACCTGGAAGGATTACTGAGAAGCATCAGTTTCCTGATGAGCGGACAGGAATTAAGCTCACTAAAAATCAGCGAATTGCGCGGACTCAAAGGAAGAAAGGAAGCAAGAATAAAAATAGGCAAAGTAATTTTCAATGTGGCAGCAGTGAGCGGGCTTGCCAACGCCAGGGTTTTGATGGAAGAAATTAAAACCGGGCGCGACGATTTCAGCATCATTGAAGTAATGGCCTGTCCCAACGGATGTATCAACGGAGGAGGCCAGAAGCTTAATTCCGATGAAAAAAACATCAGGTCGCGCATGAAAGCGATTTATGACGTTGACGAGGAAGAGATCATCAGGGTTGCTCATAAAAACCCTGCCATTGTTGATCTTTACGAACGGTTCCTTGCAAAACCGGGCAGCGACCGCAGCAAGGAACTTTTATATGTAAACAGGACTAAAACTGCGGCAGAATGAGCCATTCCTTTCACCGCCAGCTGGTTTTCACCATCAAGGACAGGTGCCGTGTTTGCTACACCTGTGTGCGCGAATGCCCGGTTAAGGCGATCAAAATAATGAATGGACAAGCCGAGGTGATGAACGACCGGTGTATCGGATGCGGCAATTGCGTGAATGTATGCAGCCAGGGAGCTAAAATTCCGTTGCGGTCAATAGAACCGGTACAAGTGCTGCTTAAATCCAAAAGCAGGATCGCCGCCTGTGTTGCTCCCAGTTTTCCTGCCGAGTTTGAAGAAATCAAAGATCACCGGGTACTTGTAGGAATGATCAGGAAACTTGGATTTGACTTTGTCACTGAAGTTTCTTTCGGAGCTGATATCGTTGCCAATGAATATGAGAAGATGATCAAAAGCAGCAACTACGAAGGAGATATCTCCTCCGACTGCCCTGCAATCGTCTATTTCATTCGTCATTACCACCCCGACATGGTGCCTTACCTGGCTCCGATCGCCTCCCCCATGGTTGCCATGACACGTGTTCTGAAGAAAAAACACGGTGATGACCTGAAAGTTGTTTTCATCGGGCCCTGCTTCGCAAAAAAGGCCGAGACTACAGAGGTTGATGAAGTACTGACATTTCGCGAACTGCGTGAGATGTTCGAAACGCTGAATATCCATCCCGGGAACACGGAAGTATCGGAATTTGATCCCCCATACAGTGGCAAAGGCGCCATTTTCCCTATCAGCCGCGGATTGTACTATTCTGCCAACAACCAGGAGTCCATCCCCGAAGAACGGGTCATCATTGCCGAGGGAAGGGTAAACTACAAAGAGGCCATCAAGGAGTTTGAGGAAGGTTATATCCGAAAAAAACACCTCATGCTCCTTTGCTGTGAAGGCTGCATCATGGGGCCTGGAACATCACCCGGAGGCAGGAGATTTGCAAGAAGCAACGCGGTGGGAGAATATGTGACCCACAAACTAGCCAACCTCGACAAACCGACCTGGGAGACATCCATTGCCGAATACGCTGATCTTGATCTTTCACAAAGCTTTACACCTGAAGACCGCAGACTTGCCTCTCCGGGCACTTCCGAAATTGCTGCCGCACTTCAGCTGATGGGCAAATTCTCACCGCAGGATCACCTCAATTGCGGTGCCTGCGGATACGATACCTGCATTGACCACGCCAGTGCAATCGTTACAGGTCTGGCTGAAACAGAGATGTGCCTGCCCTATGCGATAGAGAAACTCCATGATTCAATCAGCAGTTTAAACGTTTCCAATGAGAAACTAGCCCGTGCCAGGGCAGCCCTGAAACAATCGGAAAAACTGGCACACATGGGACAGTTGTCGGCCGGAATTGCCCATGAACTCAACAACCCGCTCGGAGTCATCACCATGTACAGCAACATCCTCATGGATGAAGCACCTGAGGGCGACGTAGTGCGTGAAGACCTTAAGTTAATTGTGGAACAGGCCGAACGCTGTAAAAAAATCGTGAGCGGACTGCTGAACTTTGCCAGGAAAAACCAGGTAAACCTGACGGAAACAGATGTTGTAAAGTTCATCAATCACAGTTTGAATTCTATCGTAAAACCAGATAACATCAGTTGTTCCATCAACTCGGATATTGCCGACCCGGTCGCCAGGCTCGACATTGACCAGATGATGCAGGTACTGACAAACCTGGAGAAGAACGCACTGGAGGCTATGCCTTCGGGCGGAAACCTTACTGTTGGCGTTGAAGGCGATGCCGGGGAGGTGACGTTTATCGTAGCAGATACCGGTTCCGGGATCAAGAAAGAAAACATGGACAAACTGTTCACCCCTTTCTTTACAACCAAGGAGATGGGGAAAGGGACCGGGCTCGGACTTGCGCTCATCTATGGGATCGTGAAAATGCACAAAGGCAGAATCCATGTTGATTCCAACGCAGATCCACTGGAAAGGCCCACCGGGACAACGTTCAGGATTACGATACCGCGGGGAAACTGAGGAAATGAATGTAAGCAATGCAAAGAATGCAAAGAATGCAAAGAATGCAGGCAATGCAAAACAATGTTAAAAATCACGCCCCACTACTTAATACTTAATACTTAATTCTTAAAACTATTTTATGAACCCGGGCAATTACACCATTCTTCTGGTTGATGATGACCAGGATTATTTGTTTCAGCTAAAATCAAAAATTGAGCATTTCGGTTTCAAAACCATTACCGCCGAAGGTCAGAAGGAAGCGGAGGAATTGCTTGAAAAAACCCGTCCCGACCTCGCGATCCTGGATCTGATGATGGAAAATGAAGACAGCGGATTCATCCTGTGCTACAAAATGAAAAAGAGATACCCGGATGTTCCGATCATTATTGCAACCGGTGTGGCCGCAGAAACCGGCATCACATTTGATATCAACGATGAAAACAACCGCAAATGGATTAAGGCTGACCGCTTCCTTGATAAAGGCATTCGGTCGGAACGGCTGAAGGAAGAAATTGAAAATTTGTTGTTAAAAAATAACAGATAATGTAATTGTATTAGATATTCGGCTTATTTTTGAACCGTAAAACAGCTATGTCAACACTCAAAATACTCGTGGTTGATGATGAACCCGGCATCAGAAGTGGTATTTCAAGAATACTGCGAAACTTCAGGGTAGACTATCCATTTATGGATGAAGCCTTTGATTTTGAAGTCATAGAAGCGCCTACCGGTGAAATTGGCATTGAAATCATTGAGACAAACCAACCTGACATTCTGTTGCTCGACAACAAACTGCCAGGCATTCAGGGGATTGAGGTTCTGGAATATATTAAGAAGAAACAGAAAAGCATCATTGTGGTCATGATCACATCTTACGCTTCACTTGAACTGGCTGTTAAAGCCACCAGCGATGGTGCTTATGACTTTATCCCGAAACCTTTTACACCACAGGAGCTTAAGTCATCCATTGAGAATATCACAAAGCGTGTATTCCTCAAGAAGATGACCAATAAACTGCAGGATTCCGGCAAGCAGATCAGGTTTACTTTCCTTTCAGTCCTTTCCCACGAGCTCAAGGCCCCGCTTAATGCAATAGAAGGCTACCTGAAGATGATACAGGAAAGGCAGAATGGCAGTAAAATTGAGGACTACGATGTGATGATCAACCGGTCACTTGACCGGATAAAGGGTATGCGCAGCCTGATCCTGGATCTACTGGACCTGACCAGGGTTGAATCAGGGAAAGCCAAACGGAACATCGCGGCAACTGACCTCTCAGCGGTTGCCCGTACAGCCATGGATACCATGCGCCCCTATGCCATCCAGCGGGATGTTAAACTCAATCTGCATCACAACGGACCCGTTTTTATGCAGGCCGATGCCGAAGAGATGGAAATAATTTTCAACAACCTCATCTCCAATGCGATAAAATACAATAAAGACGGCGGAACTGTTGATTTCACCATTGAACAGCAGGACGGTTGCATGAATATCTGCGTGGTGGATACCGGTATCGGTATGACACCATTGGAAATTGATAGTATCTTTGATGACTTTGTTCGCATAAAAAATGATAAAACCAAAAATATAACCGGAAGCGGGCTTGGACTTTCCATCGTTAAAAAACTGATTGAAAACAATGCAGGGAAAATCGAAGTCAGCAGTGTTCCGGACCAGGGTAGTATATTCAATGTCAGACTTCCAATTGATAAACCATGTTCATAAAAAACTTACCACACAAAACGGTTGAGCGGCTTAGCCAGTATCGCCGTGCATTGCTTATGATCCTGTCAAAAGAGAAAACCCATGTGTTTTCTCATGAAATTGCACAGATGCTTCATATTACCCCGGTGCAGGTTCGGCGCGACCTGATGCTGATAGGTTATTCCGGCAACCTGCGTAAGGGATACGATATCAAGGAATTGATAGAGCTGATCGGCAAGATAATTGATTCGGACCGGGGTCAGCGTGTTGCTGTTGTCGGACTGGGTAATCTCGGGAAAGCAATCATCAGCTACTTTAAGGGAAAACGGTCAAAACTTGCCATCATCGCAGCTTTTGATGTCAATCCCGAAAAAATAAACCGGGTTTATGACGGTGTTGCGTGCCACCATATCAGCCAGCTGGCAGATATCATAAAGCAGAACAACATCTCGATCGGCATCATCGCCGTCCCTTCCGAACAGGCCCCGGAAATAGCAGAAACAATGGTCCTTGCAGGGATCAAGGGGATCCTTAATTTCACGCCCAAACCACTGAACGTTCCCCCGTTTGTTTACCTGGAGGAATATGACATGATCACATCGCTGGAAAAGGTCGCTTTCTTTGCAAAAAAGAATGATGAACGGTTTAAGTAGCAAGCACTAAGTGAAAATTTTTTACGATTTTGACCACGTTGGTGAGATCCGCAATGCGGTTGTCACCACGGGTTCTTTTGATGGGGTTCATATCGGGCACAAGCTGATTCTTCAGCGACTGAGGAAACTGGCAGCTGAAATTGGCGGCGAAACGGTGCTCATCACCTTCCACCCCCACCCCAGAAAGGTTCTGTATCCCGAAACCTCCGGAAAAGAACTGTTTTTAATAAATACCCAGCGGGAAAAGATAAACCTGCTTCAAAAAGCAGGACTTGACAACCTGATCATTGTTGAATTCACACTGGAATTCTCAAAAATCACCTCTATTGATTTCGTGAGGAATATTCTCCTGAGCAAACTGCATTCCAGGATGATCGTTGTCGGCTTTAACCACCATTTCGGGCATAACCGGGAAGGTGACTATGTAGAACTCCGAAAACTCGGACAAAACAGCGGGTTCCAGGTTGAAGAGATCCCCGAGCAGGATATCCAGAACGAGTCGGTGAGCTCGACAAAGATCCGGAAGGCGATACTCGACGGGTCGATCCAGAAAGCAAATGCCTACCTTGACCATCAGTACATCATGATGGGCCTGCTCAGTAAAAGCAGCCCTGTGCTGGAAGAAATCGGTTTCCCATGTTATACCCTGCAGATAGAAGAAGACAGCAAACTCGTCCCTCCCAGTGGCGTTTATGCGGTTACGGTCGTGGGTGATGACATCTTTTCACGGGCCATGTGTTTTATACGGAAAAATGTTGAAAATCCACTGGAAACATTGGTGGAAGTTCATCTTCTTGAGAGCTACGGGAGCATTGAAGGCGAGATCGGCACCCTGATGTTTCACAAACGGATCCGCGAGGAACGGGTCCTTGCCACTACCGATGAATTAAAGAAACAGCTAACCATTGACAAGAACCAGGTTGACGAACTTATTTTCTGATTGAAATGACAAACAACCTACCGTTAAAAGTCACCTTCCTCGGTACAGGAACCTCCATCGGGGTTCCGGTCATAACCTGTGATTGCCCGGTGTGCGTTTCTTCCGACCCGCGCGATAAACGCAACAGGACATCGGCCATGCTTGAAATCAACGGCCGGACTTTCGTCATTGACTGCGGGCCTGATTTCCGCCACCAGATGCTGCAGAATAAAGTGATGAACCTGGATGCGGTCATTTTCACCCATGAACACCGTGATCATATTGCCGGGCTGGATGATATCCGGGCATTTAACTATGTTCTGAACAAAAAGATAGACATTTACGGCACACCCGAAGTGCTGGAGGCTGTGAGAATTGAATTTCCCTATATTTTCTCAGAATCCCGGTATTTTGGTGCACCTCAGCTGACCGTCCACCCTATTGATGACCAGCCTTTTTCAATCATGGGCGTCGAATTCACACCCATCAGGGTGCTGCATGAGAAACTGCCTGTAACCGGTTTCCGGATCGGGGATTTCACCTACATCACAGACGCAAGTTTCATCAGTGATGAAGAACTGCAGAAAATAAAGGGGTCACGCGTCATCGTGCTGAATGCATTGCGGAATTCAAAACACGTCTCACATTTTTCAGTGGGCGAAGCCGTGGATATCCTGAAGAAGCTGGAGCCGGAAGCAGCCTACCTCACGCATCTGAGCCATTTTGTGGGATTGCATGAAGATGTGAACAAAAAATTACCGGATTTCATCCAGCTGGCCTACGACGGCCTGGAAATATTTGTGTAGGGACACGCCATGGCGTGTCCATTTCACCGGTTTATTATTAATTTCAAAAATTTACAATGCAGATTGACATCCTCACCCTTTTCCCTGAAATGTTCACCGGGTTTTTCAGCCATTCCATCCTGAAACGGTCACAGGACAAAAGCATTGTTACCATCAACCTGCATAATATCCGCGACTGGGCCACCTCAAAGCACAAAAACGTTGATGATTATCCTTACGGTGGCGGTGCGGGCATGGTGATGATGATCGAACCTGTAGTGACGTGTATTGAAGAACTTAAGTCGCGCACAGCCTACGATGAAATTATTTACCTCAGCCCTGACGGGGAAACACTCAACCAGAAAATTGCCAACCAGCTTTCCATTCAAAAAAACCTGCTGATCCTTTGCGGCCACTACAAAGGAATCGATGAGCGGATACGCACCAACTTCATCACCCGCGAAATTTCAATCGGCGACTATGTTCTCTCTGGCGGTGAAATGGCCGCAGTGGTGCTTACCGACGCCGTGGTGCGATTAATCCCCGGGGTGCTGAATGACGAGACATCTGCCTTGTCGGACTCCTACCAGGACGGCCTGGTGTCGCCTCCTGCATACACCCGCCCGGCCGACTTCCGCGGACTCAAAGTCCCCGACATCCTTTTATCCGGCAACGACCGTGAAATCGTTAAATGGAAATACGAACAAGCCCTCGAACGAACAAAGCAACGACGCCCCAACTTACTCAATGACCAACCCTGACCCCATCACCTGTCACCCGTCACCCGTCACCTGTCACATTTTTGTTCACTACTTTTTTCCACTTCTTCTTTTTGTTTCAAAAAAAATCATATATTTGCAAACTTTTTAGTGCGTAACTGATATAATTACACGAAAGCCATGAACAAAGCGGAAATAATGAAATTTGTCGAAGAGACAGTTATTCAGAAGAATGAATTACCTTCTTTCAAAGCCGGGGACACCATTACGGTTCATTACAAGATCAAGGAAGGAAACAAAGAACGTATTCAGACATTCCAGGGCGTGGTTTTACAGCGTGCAGGCAAAGGTTTGAACGAAACCTTTACCGTCAGAAAAATTTCGGGAAATATTGGCGTTGAGCGTATCTTCCCATGCACCTCCCCTTTTATTGACAAAATTGAGGTTAACAAACGCGGTGTTGTCCGCAGGGCACGTATCTATTACCTGCGCGGATTGCAAGGCAAGAAAGCCCGTATCAAAGAAGAACGGATTTAACAAGAAACCTGATCCCATAAAAAAACCCCGTCAAAAACGGGGTTTTTTATTTAGTTCATCACCATGTTGATGTATCCGGTTTCAGTCGTTTTTAGTACAGCAAGTGCTTTCGAGTAGTTTAACAGGTTACGGATCACCGATTCGCTGGGAGAAACAACCTTCCTTCTCCTGCATTTACCGGCAGAAGAATCATTTACCGTGTATGGAAATGAGGTTAATGAATAAAATGTAGCAGTTCGCTTCATAGGCCGAATTTTGATTTAAAATGTAATTCATACCTAAAAAACGGCAATTATTTCTCAATATTTTATTGGTTGAAAAATATTTTTAGTAGAGACGCGGCATGCCGCGTCTCTACATCATGGTTGCCTAAACTGTAAGGATGACATCCTTTTCCTTCACCAGTTTCCTCAGGTTTATCAGCGCATAGCGCATCCTTCCCAGGGCGGTGTTGATGCTTACGTTGGTGACTTCAGCGATGTCTTTGAAACTCATATCTCCGTAATGCCGCATCACGAGAACTTCCTTCTGTTCCTTCGGAAGATAATCGATCAGCTTTTTAACATCGCGGTGGATCTGCTCGGTAATCAGCTGGTCTTCCACTGATTCAACGGGGATCCTCACCTTGTCAAAGATATCGTAGTCGTCGCTGTTCTCAACGATCGGGATTCTCTTTGCCTTGCGGAAAAAATCAATGATGAGGTTATGGGCAATCCGCATCACCCACTGGATGAATTTGCCTTCCTCCTTATATTGTCCTGAACGGAATGTATTGATTACTTTGATAAATGTATCCTGAAACAAATCCTCAGCCAGTTCCTTATCCTTTACTACCATAAGGATATAAGCGAAAACGCGGCTCTTGTGACGACGGATTAATTTCTCAAGGGCAGATTCTTGACCGGCAAGATATTTACTGATTAACTCCTGATCACTAATGACATGAGCTTGCATGGGACCTCCTTTTGTTAATTAAAAAGAGTAGAAGTCAAGTCGATAGTGTCCCTCCTATGGTTATGCGCAGAAGGTTCGGAGCTGCGCTGGTTTATTCCAGATACGGGATTTTCACGTATTTGGTTGCAGCAAAAATAAATAAAAAAATCCAAAAAGCAAGTTTTCTTTCTAATTTTGCCAAAATATATGCAGGAGGCTAGGATTTAATGAATGTAGACACACTGGACCCGAAGGATTTTATCATCATCAAAGGCGCACGGGTCAATAATCTTAAGAATATCAGCCTTGCAATTCCCCGGAATAAATTTGTCGTCATCACCGGGTTATCCGGGTCGGGAAAATCTTCCCTGGCGTTTGACACTTTGTATGCCGACGGGCAAAGGCGTTATGTGGAGAGCCTGAGTTCATATGCCAGGCAATTCCTCGGGAGAATGAGCAAGCCCGAAGTTGATTACATCAAAGGCATTTCACCCGCAGTGGCCATTGAACAAAAGGTAAACACACAAAATCCGAGGTCAACAGTCGGAACATCCACCGAGATATACGAATACCTCAAACTTTTGTTTGCCAGGATCGGGAAGACCTATTCTCCTGTTTCAGGCAACCTGGTGAAACGGGATACCGTGACCAGTGTTGTTGACCAGGTGCTGACACTGCCGGAAAATTCAAAGGTCAACATTTTCGCCCCGCTTGACTTCTCAGGTAAAAATGACGACCTGGCATCAAAATGCACGGTGCTCATGCAACAGGGTTTTACAAGGGTCATGTTTGACAACGAAATCCTGCGGCTGGATGAAATCGCCGGACATAAAAAGAAGAAAATAAAGGAACTGTTTGTACTGGTTGACCGGTTTGCTATTGTACATGACGACGATGAATTGCCCGGAAGAATTGCCGACTCAGTGCAAACTGCCTATTTTGAAAGCCATGGCACCTGCATGGTTGACATCGCCGGAACAGAAAAGAAAAGACTCACCTATTCAAACAGGTATGAAGCCGACGGGCTCATTTTTGAAGAACCTTCGGAAAATCTTTTCAGTTTCAACAATCCTTTTGGTGCCTGTAAAGCGTGCGAAGGCTTCGGCAGCGTGATTGGCATTGATGAAGACCTGGTTATCCCGAACAAGAGATTGTCCATTTACGAGGATGCCGTTGCCTGCTGGCGCGGCGAGAAGATGAGTGAATGGAAGAATGAACTGCTGATGCAGGCTTACAAGTTTGACTTCCCTGTTCACAAGCCTGTTTTCGACCTCTCCCCCGCCCAGCTTGAACTTCTCTGGACCGGCAACAGCCATTTTAAAGGGCTCAACGAGTTTTTTGATTTCGTTGAAAGTCAGAATTACAAGGTGCAATACCGGGTCATGATGTCGCGGTACCGGGGTAAAACGGTTTGCCCGGAATGCAAAGGCACACGGTTGCGTAAAGATGCCTCCTATGTGAAAATCAACGGGAAATCAATCAGCAACCTGGTGCTGATGCCGATTTCGGAACTAACAGAATTTTGCAGGACACTTGACCTCAATGAATATGAGATGACTGTTTCACGCAGACTGCTGACCGAGATCAACAACCGGCTGGAGGTGCTGAACGACGTTGGTTTGGGATACCTTACCCTGAACAGGCTTTCTGCATCCCTTTCAGGGGGCGAGTCACAGCGCATCAACCTCTCCACCGCCCTTGGCAGCAACCTGGTTGGATCCATGTATATCCTGGACGAACCGAGCATAGGGCTTCACCCGAGGGACACACAACGGCTTATAAAGGTTTTACTGAGATTGCGGGACCTGGGCAATACCGTCATTGTGGTGGAACATGATGAAGAGATCATCCGGGCAGCCGACGAGATCGTTGATATCGGCCCGCTTGCAGGCCATCATGGAGGCGAAATCGTCTTCCAGGGCGACTTCCGCACACTGAGTGCCGACACTAAAAGCCTTACCGGCCAATACCTGAACCACATCCGCAAAATTGAAATACCTGGCAGCCGCAGGAAATGGATGGAATTCATTGAAATCAAGGGTGCCCGTGAAAACAACCTTAAAAATGTAGATGTTAAAATACCGCTGCACATTTTCACCGTCATCACCGGGGTAAGTGGCTCCGGCAAAACCTCCCTGATCAAACGGATACTGTTCCCTGCGCTGAAAAAGATCCATGGCGGTTACGGAGAGAAAACAGGCAAGTTTGACCGCCTTGACGGGGATTATTCAAAAATAGGGTCGGTCGAGATGGTCGACCAGAACCCCATTGGCCGCTCCTCACGTTCCAACCCGGCAACTTACATAAAGGCTTTTGATGAAATACGCGATCTGTTTGCAGACCAACCGCTTGCAAGAGTCCGAAATTACAAACCCGGGTATTTTTCATTCAACATCGCCGGGGGCCGCTGCGATGAATGCGAGGGCGAAGGGGTGGTTAAAATTGAAATGCAGTTCATGGCCGACCTGTTCCTTCCCTGCGAGAGCTGCCACGGAAAACGCTTCAAAGACGAGGTTCTTGACGTAAAATACCGGGAGAAATCAGTTGTTGACATCCTCAATATGACCGTGGATGAGGCCATGGATTTCTTTCAGCAGCACCAGAAATCAACGGCCCATGAAAAGCATATCCTGGCCAAGCTGAAACCGCTGCAGGATGTGGGTTTGGGATATATCCGCCTTGGACAGTCATCAAGCACTCTTTCAGGCGGCGAGGCGCAGCGTATTAAACTCGCCTTTTTCCTTTCCAAGGGTTTGAGTGAGAAGCCAACCCTGTTTATCTTTGACGAACCTACCACCGGCCTTCATGTTCATGACATCCACAAATTGCTGATCGCCTTCGAATCACTGATTGCCATCGGGCACAGCATCCTGGTCATTGAACACAACCAGGAGGTGATCAAATCGGCCGACTGGGTGATTGACCTGGGAAAAGAAGGCGGTGATGAAGGAGGGAATGTGGTTTTTGAGGGAACGCCGGAGGAACTTGTGAAGGTGAAAGGTTCTTATACAGGGTATTATCTGAGGGAGAATTTGAAGATGTGATGATGGGATGCCTGCGCTCCATCGGAGCGCCATCCCGGTAGCACCATAGCAATCGCGGGAATTTCCGCGCCGTAGGTGCGGAATTAAAAATATCAAAACCAAACGATCATGAAAAGCATCAACCCTGCCAATGGTCAGATTATTCGCGAATACCACGAACATACCTGGCCAGAGACCGAACAAATCATTGCAGATGTTTATGCAACCTGGAGAACATGGAAAGAAACATCCTTCGAATCCAGGTCTCTTCTGCTAAAAAATGCCGCACAGATACTGCGTGACAGGAAAGATTTCTACGCCCGGCTGATGACCCTGGAGATGGGTAAACTTCTCCGTGAATCAGCTGCTGAGGTTGAGAAGTGTGCCTGGGTATGTGATTTCTATGCCAGCCAGGGCGAGGAAATGCTGAAGGATGAACTCATTGCCACAGATGCATCACGCAGTTTTGTCACTTATCAGCCAATCGGGCCGATCCTGGCCGTGATGCCCTGGAATTTCCCGTTCTGGCAGGTGCTGCGCTTTGCCGCACCGGCACTGATGGCAGGCAATGCAGCTGTATTGAAACACGCGTCCAATGTTCCCGGATGCGCCATGGCCATTGAAAATCTGTTCATGGAAGCAGGATTCCCGGCAAACCTTTTCCGCACGCTCCTTGTCCCATCGGCTGCAGTTGAAGCGGTGATAGCAAGTCCGTTGATTGCTGCGGTTACGCTTACCGGCAGTGAATCGGCCGGAAGCCAGGTTGCCGCCTGTGCCGGGAAGTACCTTAAAAAATCCGTGCTGGAACTGGGTGGTGCCGATCCATTCATCGTTCTAGAAGATGCAGACATGGAGGCCGCCGTAAAAACTGCTGTAACCGCCCGAATGATCAACCAGGGGCAGAGTTGCATTGCTGCAAAACGTTTTATCGCTGTTAAAGCGGCCATGCATGAGTTTGAAACCGCCATGAAAGCTGCATTTGCCGCACTTCGCACAGGCGATCCCATGGAACCTGGCACCCAGGTTGGTCCGCTGGCCAGGCCCGACCTGGTGGATGAAATCGATCATCAGGTCAGGGTATCCGTTGCTGCCGGCGCGAGGCTTGTTATTGGGGGAAACCGGCCAGAAAGGACCGGCTGTTACTATGAACCTACCATCCTGGCAGATGTTACAAGTGGAATGCCGGTCTATGCTCAGGAAACATTCGGTCCGGTCGTCACGTTGATTACTGCCGAAGATGAAGACGACGCGATCCGCATAGCCAATGATTCTGAATTTGGCCTTGGGGGCTGCGTATGGACACGCGACCTTGCCCGGGGCGAACATGTTGCCCGGAAAGTCGAAACCGGCGCCATGTTTGTGAATGGGATGACCAAATCAGATCCCAGGCTACCGTTTGGCGGAGTAAAAAAATCAGGTTATGGCCGTGAACTTGGCATCAATGGCATCAGGGAGTTTGTAAACATCAAAACTATCTGGATTGCCTGAGTTGCACTTGTCGCAGGCATTATATTTCAATTGCCACTACCCTGCCCTCTTTCCGGCTGACTTCTGCCGCGAATCCCATAAGGTGGCTTTCAATTGACTGGTCAATGCTTGAGGTGAGCATCCCGGGATCACGATTTACCACAGCCTTCACAAAATCATGCATCAGGAACCAGTCGCCGCCTCCGTGGCCGCTGTTCTTGTAATTCTCCACATCTTCGGCATTGGGAACCATCGTGACGCTTTTACCGGTGATGAAGTTGGACACAGTCATCTCATTCATGTCGCCCACGATGTCGCCCATGGAGCCCATCACGCGTGTGCGTCTGCCGCTGTAGGAAGTGAACGCCTCCATGGAGAAATTCGCGGTGACCTGGCCGTCAAACTGGATGGATGTGATATAATGGTCGGGCTGATCATTTTCCATCCGGTAAACACAGCGGCCGTAATTGGTGGTTCGCAGGTATTCAAGGATGGCATCACCCTGTTTTTCTTTATCTTCAGGCAGGTCAAAAACATAAAGCCAACCCCGCTCCCGGTAGTAAATCTTCATGGCCGAATAGGGACAGGTGGCTTCCACGGTACAACCGTTCATACAGCGATCGGTGCTTCCAGCTGGCGCGTTCTCTTTGCGGAACCACTTGAGGTCTCCCATGGCAACGATGCTCTTACTCTCCTTGCCAACCATCCATCTCAGGATATCAAGGTCGTGACAGCTTTTGGCCAGTATGATCGGCGTGGTCTGTTTTGAATCGTGCCAGTTACCGCGTACATAGGAATGCGACATATGAATATGCTCAATCGGCTCGATATGTTGTATGCTGACAAGTTCGCCAATTGCCCCCTCCCTGATCAGTTGCCGCATTTTGATGAAATAGGGTGCATATCGCAGCACGTGGCATACGGCAACAATCCGGCCTGTCTTCCGGGTCATGGCAAGGATATCGCGGCACTGCTGTGCCGTTTGGGCCATCGGTTTCTCAAGCAGGACATCATATCCCAATTCCATAGCCTTCAGACAGGGTTCGTAATGCAGATTGTCGGGCATGGTAATAATGATGACATCAGCAAATTTGGGACGTTTGAAAACATCTTCCCAGGTGACAAACCTGTTTTCATCGGGGATGGCGTGTTTTTTAGCATACCGTTCATTCCTGACGGGAATGGGCTCTGCCACCCCCACAATCTTAATCTGTTCAGGAAATGCAACAGCATAGCCGCCATAGGTATTGCCCCTTGATCCGGCACCGCAGGTAATTGCAGTAATTGTGCGGCCTTCCTTGTTTTCAACAGGTTTAAACAGCTCATCAAGATCAAACCTGTATTCTTCAACATTTTTTGGGTTATTTGAAAATGCTTCGATGCCGAGTGCGGTGGCGCCGATGGTAAGACCCATGGCCTTGAGTGCCTGCCGGCGGGAAATGTTTCTTTTCATGTGATGGGTATATGATCACAAATATATTAAGATTTCCACATGAAAAACACTGAAAATATAAGCTTCTCAAAAGGAATTTACCGCGTCCTGCCCGTCATATATTTACCCCTGAAACATGCCAAATAATCAAACCAAAACCATGAATGATGGTTCCACCCGTTTTATTTGGATGTTTGATAAAAATTAGTAATTTTGCACCCTCAAATTCTGGCGGGGTAGCTCAGTTGGTTAGAGCGTCGGATTCATAACCCGGAGGTCACGAGTTCAACTCTCGTCCCCGCTACAAGGCAAATGCGAAATGTGAAACGGCGAAATGGTGAAAACTGGTTCGCCATTTTGCATTTAACACGCCAAATCAACCTTTTTGGGCGTGTTCATCACGCTGGCGTTGCGCAGATGAGAATTGGCAGGGTTGATCAATTTATAGGGTCGGTTAAATGCTTCCTGTGAAACTTTAAAATGGCTGGACAGAATTCTGATAATCTCCTTTGACAACCCTTTCTTACAATTTAAAATATCCGAGACCAGACCTTTGCTAACACCCAGTATGGTGACCAGGTCCTTTGCTTTCAAATTATGGCCATGCATTAAGAAGTGTAGCAATTCGATGGGATTTTTCTCGGTAAGGGCAGAATGTTCAGCATCCCACTTCTCAATCAATAGCGTAAGCAGTTCGATCTCATCTCCGGATTCTTTACTGTTTTCATTGCTTTCCAGTAAATCCTCAAGCGCTGCACAATAGGTATTGTACTGGGATTCGGATTTTATAACAGTATATTTTAAGGTTTTCATGTCTAATAGAATTAATGCTCATTTACAGTGTATTGCCCGCCATGATTGCAGAGTTCATCGTATTCCGCATGTGTGCCGATCCAACAGACAAACAGGTGAACTTTGTAGAGGCTAAAGTGATATTTACAAATCATCCGGTAGCTATTCCCACCAATGTTAAACACCACCCTATTACTCCCCCGCCCCAATAAATCTGCTGACCCAAACGTCCGGCGAATGTCTTCAGGAATCTCCCAATCAGCATATTTTACAGTCGTCACCCAATTTTCAAAAGAACTTTTGCCCGGCGCATGACCATCAACGTAATTCTGGATGGTCTGCTTTTTTATCAGATGAACTCTCATGCAAAGATACGTTAATTTTCAAAATAGTTCACAAAATGTAAACTATTTTAATTACATGGGTAGTAAATATCAAATTCCACTTTTCCAGTACCCATCGGAAATCAATAGTTTTTTAACCTCTTCCGCAGTAAGCCCTTTTATTTTCCCAGGATTAAAATCTACTTTCATTTTTATAATAAATTTGATTTGTCATTATATGTTGTATGCAGATATTTTTTTGCGTTCGGGCCGCCAACCGGGCCAATAAAATCGTTGTATATTGCTTTAATTTCCGGATTTTCATGACAGTATCGGGTGGAAGCCAGAATATCTGCAGTATTGAGGGCACTGATGCGCTTTTGTATTTTACTGCTGCCTGCCGGTTGACCAGCGCCCCCAACACAGCCTCCTTTACATGCCATTACCTCTATGAAATGGTATTTACACGTTCCACTTATCATTTGCTCCAGTAACTTCTGTGCATTTCTCATTTCATAACATACAGCTACATTTAAAACGAGCGTTCCGATGGTAACCTGTGCTTCCTTTATCCCTGTGAGACCTTGCACCTGCTGCAGTTCCAGCATATTTTCAGATGGATTCATCCCTGTGATATTAAAATATGCTGTTCTTAGAGCTGCTCTCATCACTCCCCCTGTATTTCCAAATATAATACCAGCGCCAGATGCATTGCCCATCAATGAGTCGAAGTTTGCTGTTTGGGCAGATAAATCGATATTGCGCATTTTTAATAATTTGGCTAATTCATTGGTGGTAATAACCATGTCGGTACCTTTAATATCTTCTGTTTCTAGATCTTCACGAGTTATTTCATATTTCTTTGCCGCACAAGGCGTAATTGCTACGTGTATTATATTGAGGGGGTCGATCCCTGTTTTTTGAGCAAAATAGGTTTTGACCATTGAGCCTTGCATGCTAACCGGACTTTTAGCGGTTGAAAGGTACGGAAGTAGCGAAGGGTAATAAATTTCCACATACTTGACCCAGGCCGGACAACAACTAGTAAATTGTGGGATGTTGACATTCTCCTGTATGCGTTTTTGTAGTTCAGCGGCTTCCTCCATAATGGTTAAATCGGCACTAAAGTTGGTGTCCAGCACATAGTCAAATCCAACAGCACGGCAGGCGCCAACCATGTTTTCCACGATAAAAGAACCTGCATCCATACCAAAATAATCGCCAATTCCGACACGCACCGATGGCGAGATCGAGGCAATAACGATGGTTGACGGGTTATCAATTGCATTTAACACCTCCCGCCAATTATACTTTTCTGTCAACGCGCCCTCTTCACATGCCATGATACATGTTCCGCAATGGATGCAAACGTGGTTACTTTCGCTAGCATGATAAGTCCCGAACACTTTTTGTTTCTCTGCACAAGCTTCTATACAGTCACCACACTCTTCACACTGCTCCCTCCGGAAGGCGATTGCCGGATTCCCGTTTTGAATGGGCAAATATTCCAAATCCGAAGAATAATTTGCCCCGTTGGAATCCTTTGCACAGGAAAGCAACCAGCCTGTTCCCAGGATGACCGATGCATTATAAACCACACATTTCCCGATAAATTTTCGCCGGCTGATTTTATTCATCATGTTCAGATTAAAAAATGTTAAATGCAACGATAAATAAAGCAATACAAACTATAACCATTATTGTAACGGGCTTTAGCTTGTATTCAAATAGTTTTTTTACTTCCGGGCCAAGTTTTACTATAAGAAATGCCATTAAATAGAATCTAATTCCCTGGCCAACTATGGTGGATATTGAAAACATAAACAGGTTAACATCAAACACCCCGGATGAAATTGAAAAAATGTTATACGGCAGCGGCATAAATGATGCAAACAACAAAATCCCAACATCCCATTTTTCATACAGCAGATGGATGTTGTTGTATGTTGTTGCGGAAAATCCGGGAATGTTATTAAACAAAAATTGTGCAAACGCTGAAAAGTTTCCTTCCGCATCAAGCCACGCAAAATGGCCGGCTAAATAACCTGCTATTGAGCCAAAAAACAAGCCTGATGTCCCGAATAACGCATACTTATAAGCGCTTGTGATATTTAGCAAGGTCAATGTCAAAAAAAACATCGGCGTGGGCATCGGCATAAAAGAGGCATCAGCAAACGCACAAAAAAACAAAGCCCATGCACCCCATTTTGTTTTGGCCCAATGCAAACTCCAAATATGTAATGCTTTAATCCAGGTCCTCATTCAATTTATCTCTCAAATTAATTGGGCTATTCGTCTCATTTAAAGTTTCCGATCCTTTTTATATAATTCAAACAAATCGTCATCGTCATTGCCTTGTTTAATGCCATTTATCAGAAGAAGCAACAGTTTGGGGATTTCATTTTCAGTAAAACCAGATTTCATTGCGAAGCTTGTCGCCAAACGCATTTCGCTTTTATCAATTACCCCGTCAGACACCGCCATTTTAACAATGCAATAAACCTGTTCAAAGCGCTTGGATAATTCAATGGGAGGCAAATAGTCGGACTTGTCTGTTGATTCAACTAATTGATCAATTTCCGTGTCTGCAAAACCAATCATTTTGCCTATTCTATAAAGCAATTCCAATTCAGGCCCGCTTACAATATCATCTGCCTTGGCAATTCGAACCAGGTGAACAAAATATTCAATATTTTGCTGTTTTAAGGAGTGATCCAAATAATTTAAGTTTTCCATTTTTTTTATAAAAGGTTTCGTAACTAATCAGTGGCTGAAAATCTAAGCGTTGTTAACATTTTTTTGCACTAATGAACAGGGTGATTTGGTGTTGAAAATTTGACTTTTTAAAATCCAGCACATACTAACAAATATTATTTTACAAGTTGATAAATAAGCGGTTACGTTCTTTGAAATAATGAGATGACGGTGTATTTTTGTTCAAAATCTGATTGTGCAAACTCCGGAGCAACTCATCATCGAAGGCCAAAGGCAAATCATCGCATTGCTGATGGAGGAAAACAGGCAATTGAAACTTCGATTGGAAATAGTGGAGCAGCAGTTGGCCAAACTTCTTACCCGAAAAGACAGTCATAACAGTTCTATTCCCCCATCCAAAGATGAAAATCGCCCCAACCGCACAAACAGTTTGCGTGAGAAATCGGGTAAAAAGGTTGGGGGTCAACCAGGGCATGAAGGTAAAACCCTTCAGATGACAGCTAATCCGGATGAAATCATCGATCACCGATCTTGTTTTTGTCCACGCTGTGGTTCTGATGTGAGTGAACTGCCTGTTGAAGTAGCAGAAAGCCGACAGGTAGTCGATATTCCTGTGATCAAACAGATTGTGACAGAACACCGGGTTTATCGCCACAAGTGTACTTGTGGGCATATGTTCGAGAGCGATTTTCCTGACGGAGTTGATTGGCCGGTAAGCTACGGGAAAAATATTGAAAGCCTTATTGGCTATCTCAATGTTCGCCAATATCTGCCGTTTAAACGTCTTCAGGAAATGATGCGTGATGTTTTTGGCGTATCGATCAGCGAAGGAGGGTTGCATTATTTGCTCAACCGCCTTTCCGGTAAAGGGGTTACTGCTTATGAGATGATCCGTCAGACAGTGCTCAACAGTTCGGTCATCGGCACCGATGAAACCGGAATGAAGATCAATGGGAAAAAACATTGGTTCTGGACATGGCAGAGTAAACTCGCAACATTCATTGCGGCTTCGTCTAACAGAGGTGCGGATACTATTGAAAAGCAGGTCGATGGAATCTCTGAGAAAGCTGTTTTGGTGCATGATTGCTGGAGGGCTCACTTTAAAACTCCGGTTGGAAGACATCAAATATGCACGGTGCATTTGATCCGGGAACTCAAATATCTGCAAGAAATTTACAAAATTGCCTGGCCGGTGAGGTTCCGAATAATGCTGATTGAAGCGGATGTGCTGAAAAAACGATTTTCTCCTGCCGATTATCTGTACCCCGATCACGGTCGAAGTCTTTTGGAAAAAGAACTCAAAGCGCTGCTTAATGAGAAAATTAACCCTCAGCAAAAAGAACTGGTATCTTTTCAAAAGCGTATGGTTAGATACAAAAATCATTTGTTTACGTTTCTTTATGATCCCGCCGTCCCAGCTCATAATAATGACTCAGAAAAGGCAATCCGAAATGTCAAAGTCAAGCAAAAAGTCTCCGGCCAGTTCAAGACTATGTTCGCTGCCGAGAACTTTGCCATACTGAGATCCATTATCGAAACAGCCATCAAAAACAAACAAGATGTGCTGCAAGCCCTCAATGTAATCGCGCATTATAAATAGGACTGATTAGTTAC
>CAJBYO010000061.1 GCA_903959905.1 uncultured Bacteroidales bacterium | reverse complement strand
TTATCAATGGTTTTCATTTAAGATCTGAGACAAAAACTGAGACAAAACCCACCAAAATACTGGATAAATTGCAAAAAACGAGAATGTAAGTTATTGATTTACACGGATGGGTTGGTAATTGTAGAGTCCTGTCCCCGCTACACCGAAAGGTTGAATCATAAACGGTTCAGCCTTTTTTTATGTATTACATCTATATCCTGCATTCATCTGCCGCTGATACCTTTTATAAGATCGGTTCAACCTCGAATCCTGAAGGCAGGTTGATTGCCCATAACCATCCGAAAAACAAAAGTTGGACGAACAGATTCCAGCCATGGGAAATGATCTATTCTGAAGTGTTCGAAACAAAGGAAGCGGCTCTGGCAATCATCTAAATAAAATCAAACTGAGCAGCCATCCTGACCAGGTTCGCGGTGTTCTTTACATCAAATTTTGAAAGCAGGCTATTACGGTGCGTATCAACGGTTGTCGTGCTGATGAACAGTTTTTCGGCAATCTCTTTATTGGTAAGTCCTTCAGCAATCAATTGCAGCACTTCTTTTTCCCTTCGTGTAATCACCGGGATTTGTGAATCTTTGTTTTCCCTTACAACAGCGGCGGCTTCGTTGCTTAGATAAATTGCGCCTTGTACCACGGAGACAATGGCATCAACTATTTCTTCCTTTGTTGCATTTTTTAACACATATCCTGATGCCCCATTTAGCATCATCTTTTGAATATAACTTTGTTGGTTAAAGGAACTAAGGCCGACAATAAAAATTTCGGGATACTTGACTTTAATCTCCTTACATAAGTCAATTCCACTCTTGTCGGGCAAATTAATATCAAGTAGCAATACATCAGGTTGATTCTGATTCAGAAAGGCCATACAAGATGCAGCATTCATCGCGTGGCCCATCCATTCGATATTTTTCTCGTGCATCAGCATCGAACGGATGCCTTCCACTACCATATAATGATCGTCGGCAATAAATATTTTGATAGCCATTTTATATGTGCAAAACTCTATGGTTACAATTCTATCTGAACCGAAGTGCCTTCTCCTTCTTTTGACCTTATATCCAGTTTGCCTTTCAGAAACTCAACCCGGTTCTGAATATTTACCCAGCCGGTACCTTTATTTACTTTCAGAATACCAGTATCAAATCCTTTCCCGTTATCTTCAACAGTAAGCGAAAGTTGTTCCTGCGATCTTGTCAATTGCACAATTGCAGTAGTTGCTTTTGCGTGTTTCATCGTGTTGTTGATCAGTTCCTGCACAATTCGATAAATTGTTATGGCTGTTGTCTGATCAATCAAGGCACCTTCCAACCCAATAGATTGATAGTTTATATTCAAGGCCCCGCTTTGATTGATATCGTTGCAAAAATCGTTCAGGGCAGTATCCAGTCCAAACCGCACCAAAGCTTCGGGCATCATGTTATGAGCCACCCTGCGCATTTCCCTTATTGAACTGTCGAGCATATCCATGCTGCGTTCAAAAGCCTGATGGTTTTCAGGCGTCATGACTAAATTTCCTTTCATGGCAGTAAACGAATATTTAATTCCTGATAACATTCCCCCCAACCCATCATGTAAATCTTTTGCCAACCTTGAACGTTCCTGTTCTTCTCCTTTTAATACGGCTTCGGTGGCAGCCAGATGCTGTTGCGTTTCTAATTCTCTGATGCGTTGCTGCTGCAATTTTTGCTTTTGTTTGTAGGTGCGGTATGACAACAATGAAATAATAAGTAAGGTTATAGCTCCGGCAGCCAAGAAATAGTTTAATAAATTTTTTTGGCGGATTGAAAGCTGCTGTAATCTTTTATCAGCTTCCAATTGTTCTATCCGGCTTGCTTTTTTTTCTGTTTCATATTTTTTTTCAAGCTTTAACGTGTTATCCTGAATGGTTTCATTTAATATGCTATCAGCCAGAAGGGTACTTTGTGTCATATAATAATCTCCCTGCCTGATATCCTGCATAGCGTAAGCAAGAGCGGAAAAATGGGCGAATACCTTTTGTCGCTGAATTCTCAGATTGAACCGGTACGACAATGACAATGCCTCACCGGCATATTGTTCAGCCAGTTTGTAGTTTTTTTTAAACTGGAAATAGAACGATAACCCCAAGGTTGCAATTAATTCGCTTTCATGCAATTCAAGTTCTTTTGAAAGAGCCAGAGCCTTATCCATGTAAAACTTCATTTTCTCATAATCGCCTTTTTGTAAAAAAACATCCCCCATATTCATATACTGGCTTTGCTCCATGTTTTTATCGCCAATTTCCTTACTTATCTCCAGCGCTTCATTAAACAATGCGGATGCTTTATCAAAATTCTTTACAGAAAGGTAATTAAGTCCGAGATTAGTCAGTGAAGTACCTAAAATGGCCGGCTTATTTAATTTTCTCAGCTTCGATACGGAACTTTCTCCGTACTGTATTCCTTTTGTATATTGATGCATCTGATAGTAAAGAAGCTGAAGAATATCATCTCCGATCGCTCCGATACCTTCATCCCCCAAGTTTTGAAAGATTTGCTTTCCTTTTTCATAATACTGAACAGCTGATTCATACTCGCCTAAATTGCGGTAAGAAGTACCTGTGTTAAACAAGGTCTTGGCAAGGTTCAAAGAATCGTTTGATTTTTTTGAGAGTTCAACGGCCTGTTGATTTAATAAAAGCGAAGAATCATAATTTCCCTGCATATTCAGGACGAAAGTATAATTATTAATAAATGAAATTACGCCCTTTGTATAGCCTATCTTTTTGCTGAGTTCCCCGGCCATGCGGTAATATCGTTTTGCCGTTTCCGGTTCATTTGTCTCATACTGTTGTCCGATATTTATATAAAGGATCACTGTATTTGTGTCTTTTTTAGCCAGGGGCAATAAGCGAAGTAAACTGTCCTTGTTCATGACAGTTTGTGCTGACAAAAAAGAAAAAGCACACATAATAACGGATAAAACAAAATAATTCTTCATTTTCGGATGGTTGTTGTTTTTCAATCAATCCATATGCCCCGGCGACCTTGAGTGGCGGATTTATCCTCTCAGTCATTTGTTTGCTCTAAACTCTGGATGCAAATTAAGACAATCGGGAGGCAGAGAACCTCCCCTTTTTCCATGATTTTTAGCTTCTCACTCAAATATCCTGTTTTTACAGGATACCGAACCCACTAATATAGACAGATATTTGCATCTGACCATACAACAGCAAAAAATGAAGAAAATAATCTTCTCTGCCCTTTTCGGTTTTTTTGTAACCGTGTCAAACGAAAAAGAGCAGATGTAAAATGAATCTTAAAAAACAAATTTTTATGAAAAATCTATTCTGTTCCTTAATGTTGGCATTAAGCATGTCAGTTACTGCCCAGGTTGCCATTACCACCAATGGCTCATCGCCCGACAACTCAGCTATGCTGGATGTTAAATCAACCAACAAAGGCTTCCTTATGCCAAGAATGACACTTGCACAGCGCAATGCAATTCCCAGTCCTGCCAGTGGGCTGATGATTTATCAAACAGACAATACTCCCGGGTTATATTTTAATTCCGGCACAAGTGGAACCCCTGTTTGGGTTATTTCCGGTTCCGGCTCCGGCTGGGGACTTACCGGTAACAGCGGCACCTCTGCCGGCACTAATTTTTTCGGAACCATTGATAATGTCCCCCTTGTTTTTAAGGTGAATAGCGACATGGCAGGTATAATTGATCAACTGTTATACAACACTTCATTCGGATATAAATCGCTTTTTTCCAACACCACTGGAAGTAATAATACTGCAAATGGAGGGTATGCACTTTATTCAAACACCATAGGATATAACAATACTGCATATGGAAGGGATGCACTCTATTACAATACTGAAGGAAATTACAATACTGCAAATGGAAGGGAAGCGCTGTTATTCAATTCCACAGGAAGTAACAATACTGCGAATGGGGTAGGTGCAATGTTCTTCAACACTACTGGAAGTTTCAATACTGCAACTGGTTATAATGCATTAAATAGTGTTACAACAGGAAGCAATAATACAGGTATAGGCAATAATGCTCAAGTGCCGTCAGCAATAGCCGATGACCAGCTTTCGATAGGCAATGTTATTTATGGAACAAACATGGGAAATACAGCCTTAGGTACTATAGGAATTGGAGTACCAGCCCCAACGGAAAAACTTGAAGTAGCAGGAAAAACAAAAACCACCGACTTACAGGTTACCGCTGGCGCCGGAGCCGATAAAGTTTTAACATCAGACGCCACCGGAAATGCTACCTGGCAAACGCCGGCAGGTTCAAATGCCTGGTCGGTGACAGGAAATGCAGGCACAACACCAGGCGTGAACTTTATAGGTACCACCGATGATAATGATCTGGTTTTCAAAAGAAATGGACAATTAGCCGGGAAAATAACATTTGGCAATACCAGTTTAGGTTTGGGGTCGCTTAATTCAAACACCGCAGGAGATTTCAATACTGCAATTGGAAAAGAAGCACTTTATTCAAACATCACAGGATTTGATAATACTGCAAATGGAGTGAATGCACTTTTTTACAACACCACAGGAAGCAAGAATACTGCAAATGGCAGGAGTGCAATGTATTCAAACACTACAGGAGATTATAATACTGCAAATGGAATGTATGCACTCTTTTCCAACACCGCAGGAGAATTCAATACTGCTAATGGAGTGAATGCCCTTTATTCCAACACTACAGGAAATAACAATACTGCAAATGGAGCGGGTGCACTTGCTTACAATACCACGGGATATTACAATACTGCAAACGGAGTGAGTGCACTTTATTCCAACACCACGGGAATTAACAATACTGCAAATGGAATGGGTGCACTTTTATACAATACTACAGGATATAACAATACTGCAAATGGAGTAAATGCACTCTATTCGAACTCCACGGGAATTAACAATACTGCAATCGGAACGAGTGCACTTTATTCAAATACCACCGGAGATTTCAATACTGCAAATGGAGTGGATGCACTTTATTCCAACACCACAGGGCATGAAAATACTGCAAATGGAAGGGATGCACTTCGTTCCAACACCACAGGAAATTACAATACTGCAAATGGAGTGAGTACGCTTTATGACAACACAACTGGAATCAGCAATACTGCAAATGGAAACTCTGCACTTTATTCCAACACAACAGGATCTAACAATACTGCAAATGGAATGGGTGCACTTTATTTCAATACCACGGGAATTAACAACACTGCAAATGGTAACTCTGCTCTTTTTTCCAACACCACAGGATATTTTAATACTGCAAATGGTTCGCTTGCACTTTATTACAACACCACTGGAATTTACAATACTGCAAATGGATATTCAGCCCTTATTTCCAACACCACAGGAGATAACAATACTGCAAATGGAGGAGATGCACTTCGTTCCAACACCACAGGTATTCAGAATACTGCAAATGGAATGAATGCACTTTTTTCAAATACCACAGGGAATAACAACACTGCAAATGGATATTCAGCACTTTTTTCCAACACCACAGGTATTCAGAATACTGCAAATGGAATGGATGCACTTTTTTCCAACACCACAGGATATAACAATACTGCCAATGGAGTAAATGCCCTTTTTTCCAATACCACAGGAACTAACAATACGGCAAATGGATGGAGTGCACTTTATTTAAACACCACAGGATTTGATAATACTGCCAATGGAGTGGAAACACTTGTTTTCAATACAACAGGAAGTAACAACACTGCAAATGGAAAAGATGCACTTCGTTCCAACACCACAGGAAGTTTCAATACAGCAAATGGCAGAAGTGCACTTTATTCCAACACTTCAGGATATCACAATACTGCAAATGGATACTTTGCACTTTTTTCCAACACCACAGGAATTCAGAGTACTGCAAATGGGGTAAGCTCACTTTATTTCAATACCACAGGAAGTAACAATACTGCATACGGGTACAGGGCCCTTTATTCCAATATTTCCGGAGCTAATAATACAGCTCTCGGGCTCAATGCTCTTCAGAATAACTCAACAGGAACATGGAACACAGCAATTGGTGAGGGTGCATTGTATAACGCAACAGGAAATTCAAATATTGCTATAGGAGGTCAGACTTTAAGCAATATTACCACAGGATCAAATAATATTGGAATCGGGAATAACGCACAGGTTCCCATTGCCTGGGGAAACAACCAGGTGCGTATGGGAGATGAAAATATCGGTTATGCCGGAATACAGGTTCCCTGGTCAATAACGTCCGACAAACGCTGGAAATCAGATATTAAAACATCAGATCTGGGCCTTGATTTTATCGCACAATTAAATCCTGTTTCTTACATCAGAAATAATGATGTGAACAAAAAAACAGAATACGGTTTCATTGCCCAGGAACTTGAACAAACTTTAAACAATGCCGGTGCAGCCAATTCGGGAATTATTACCAAAGACGATGCCGGAATGTATAGTGTTCGCTACAACGATTTGATGGCGCCAATGGTAAAAGCCATTCAGGAACAACAAGCTATTATTGAAAAACTCACAAAACGCATTGAAGAATTGGAGAAAAAATAACTAAAAAACCAAAACCTTGAAAACTAATATTTTATATGCAATTGTACTTATTGGGGTAACATCATAAGCTATGATAAGAGTTAGTTGTTTATTCATTGCTGTAATGTTTCAAGTTAGATGTGCTGTTCAATTACAAACTAGTTTTATTTTTCAACGAAAAGTTTTCTTGTTCCAATGAAACCTGCCGTTTGAATTTGTACAAAATAAATTCCCTCATTAAAATCTTGCGTGTTTAGTTCTATCGTTTGCGTTTCTTCTAGACTGGTTGTATAAATTTTTCTTCCGGTAATATCTGTGATAGTTACTTCAACTTTCTCTTTTACGTTTGGTAATTCAATGGCAAGATGATTTGTGGCGGGATTGGGGTAAAGAGATATTGAAGAAGCAGAAATATTTTCCGTTATTCCTGTGACACGGGTTTGTCCGGCAAGGATGGGTTGGTTGGGAATGGAGTTGTAAGCATAATCTTTAATTATGCCTGATGCATAAAGTGGATTTACCGTGATTTGCATTCGCAGCCAACCATAATAGGTATAGGTTCCGACAATTAATTTTAGTCCCAGATAATAGTCTATAGCGTTTGTCCAATATCCGAGAGTATCATTGAGGCATGATGAGGGATCACCAGACCTTATTTGGCGCAAATCTCCGGAAGCAGACCATGTAAGTGCTGATGAGATGGTGTCATTTATATTCATTGAAAGAGGATAGGTTGAACCTGATACAGCATTACCGTTTATAGCAAAAATGGAAACCTTACTTACACGGCATTCTCCAATATAAGGACGTGAAACAAAAAGCGTAATCGAGTCATCGGTTGTCCCGTCATTATTCAAATCCAAACAATAAAGTCTGTTTGCAATGGTTGTATCCGGGTTCACATCCGTGTAAACAATCTGTGCATTTGCACTTACAGACAACATCAAGGCTGTAACGATGAAACCAGAAAGCTTTTTTAGTAGTTGTTTTCTCATTTTGTTAATTTTTTCAAGTTTGATAATATCAAATATAATCTTTATTTAGTCTATATATAATTGAATTTAACAATTATTATGAAAATAATTGAACTGCAACAGGCGGGGATACGCTATTCCGTGGTTTCATTTCCCCCGGTTATCCCTGTCCGATGACCTGTAATTGACCGCCTCTGCAAGGTGTTCCGTCTATATCCTGTCTGCGGAATGCTCCCTCCCCCAGCCAGGGCTACATTGGATACAATATGGTGTGTCAAAGTATTATTTAATCATCTTTGATGTAGAAAAGTTTCCTTTCAAATTCATCAACATCAACAATTTTAACAATATCACCAGCTAACACCAAGTTAGGTATCCCATAAGCCATTGCTACAAAGCCAAACGGCAAAATCTGAAATGCGAAATGTGATATCACGTTTCGCATTTTGCATTTCAGATACAACATTTTAATATCCTGACGGGAAAATCACTGCACTGAATTCTCAACATTTGTTTCGTATATTTGAATACAGTTACACATCGTTGATTAATTTCCATCCCCATGAAAAAGCTTACCTTTTTCATCCTTGCCCTGTTCTTCACAAACTCCGCAATGTCCCAATTTCATTGGCTGAACCCATACCCTCAGGGGAATTATTTACAATCAGTCTGCTTTCCCGATCCGTTAAATGGTTATGCCGTAGGAGGAGGCGGAACTGTTCTAAAGACTTCGAACGGCGGAGCTGACTGGACTGTTTTATCAACCGGAACCTGCAATGATTTTCATTCAGTTGATTTCCTGGATGCGGATACAGGTTTTGCGGTGGGCGACTTCGGCACGCTGTGTAAAACAACCGATGGAGGAACAACCTGGACAACTTCATCCCTGAGTGGACAAGATAATTTCTTATCCGCCTGCTTTATCGATGCCAATGTTGGATATGTTATCGACAATACTTATAATTTTTGGTACGGGAATGTTCTAAAAACTACAGACGGAGGAATAAACTGGACATCTATTCCACCAAGCACCACCACTCCAAGGTTATATTCTTTATATTTTGTAAATGTGGATACAGGATATGCCGTGGGGGAAGCGGGGGCAATGTTCAAAACGACCAATGGGGGTACAAGCTGGATTTCCTTATCAGGCGGAATAGCAAATAATCCCGTTTTCTTATCCGTATTTTTTATCAACTCCGACAAGGGATACGTTTCCGGATATTATACAAGCGGTTCTTCATACTTTGGCTTCATCCTAAGAACAACGGACGGGGGTGCAACATGGGACAGTGTGGCAACAGGAACGAATTATGTACGTTCGCTTTCCTTTCCGGATGCCGATACCGGGTTTGGTGCCGGAGGCGATGCAGGATCGAATGGGATCATCATGAAAACAACCAATGGTGGTACAAACTGGACCGTGTTACCTACAGGGCCCGTAGCTTATCTTTCCTCTGTTTGGTTTACCAGTGCCGATCATGGCGTTTCGGTTGGGAAGGATGGGTTCATGATGAAAACAACAAATGGAGGTGCCAACTGGGATAAATTATCAAGTAGTTTCAGTGATTCTCTGGCAGCCGTTTTCTTTACCGATGCTGAAACAGGATATATCGCAGGTCAGGATCATTCCGGTCACGGAATTATTCTGAAAACGGTAAACGGAGGCATGAACTGGGATACCCTTTTATCTGGTACAACGGTTCCTTTGTATTCCATAAACTTTGCTGATGCCAATACAGGATATGCTGCAGGAAAAGGCGGAACAGTTTTAAAAACAACCAATCAGGGCGTCAGTTGGACAAGTTTTAACGTCGGAACGACTCATGATTTATACTCAGTATGTTTTACCGATGTTTCTACGGGATACGTCGTGAGTGATAGTGGGATCATTTTAAAAACGATCAATGGAGGTACCATCTGGACCTATTTGCCAAGTGGCACAACCTACAATTTATATTCAATCAATTTTCCGAATGAGAATATTGGATTTGCAGTAGGTGAAAGGACAACCGTATTGCAGACGATGGATAAAGGTGAACATTGGACGGTGGTATGTAATTGGGGTGGTGCTGATCTTTATACCGTAAATTTTATTGACCCCATTCATGGATTTGTGGGAGGAGATCACAATACACTGATGAGAACGTCAGATGGTGGTTTAAACTGGACCAATTTGATAGGTGGAGATTATGGCTGGTTCTTTTCAGTTTACATGACGGATACGAACACGGCATATGCCACGGGAGGTCAATATCAGTGGGGAAAGTTATATAAAATTATAGGTGATTATAGTTATTTATTAACCTGTGGCGTAAAAAACTGGCTGCTGTCGGTTCACTTCCCCGATGCCAATACAGGCTATGTGGTGGGACAAGGCGGTACCATTTTTAAAACCGACAACGGCGGTGGCCCGGTTGGGGTCGGTGAAACAAAGAATGCAATAAACTCCCTGAAACTTTATCCAAATCCAACCTCCGGCAATCTTACCATTGAAGCTCCCGAAAATGGAACCCTCTCAGTATTAAATCTCAATGGCAATCTTCTGCTGCAACGGGAACTTACTGAGCCCACCACGTCAATGGATGTAAACACCCTGCCCGGCGGGGTCTATTTTGTGAAGCTTGTCGGCGTCAAGGGTGTGCAGGTGGGGAAGTTCATCAAACAATAGAAGATCAATAAAATCAACCACATTAGCGATATCATTGATTAGTTTGAAGTCAGACAATTAAACTTTCACGTTACCCCGAAACAATCCTCATCAGTTTTGATGGGGATTCTTTTTTCCAGCTTCGCTGAAATCATTTTCCATTTTTCCTTTGATGAAATTATCAGGAATTGCTGTTATTGAGCCATGATTTTATTATACCTTTATGGTTAATACAAACCCTCTCACCATGAAAGCCGTATATATTTTGCTTGTGGTTCTCGCGCTCTCACAACCTTCTTTTGCCCAATGGGAATGGCAAAATCCACAACCCCAGGGAAATGAGTTACGTTCTGTTTTTTTTATTGACGCAAATCATGGATACGCTGTTGGCAGTTGCGGTACTTTGCTGAAAACTTCCGATGGCGGAATTTCATGGCAATCGCATCTGGTGGGCAATCATGAAATCCTGTTGTCAGTTTATTTCACAGATTTTTATACGGGATATGTTGTTGGGGATGGAGGGTCAATATTTAAAACCACAGATGCAGGTATATCATGGGATTTGGTTTATTCTGAAATTGAATACCATCTGTGTTCCGTGTTTTTCACGGATGTAAATACGGGTTTTGTGGTTGGAAACAGCTACAGTTCAGGGGGGAAAATACTGAAAACCACCGATGGAGGAGTGACCTGGAACGGCCAGCTCGCAGGCAGCACGGGCGGATACCTCTATTCTGTCAGTTTTTCCGGCCTGAATACAGGATACCTTGTTGGAGACACAATTTATAAATCTGTTGACGGTGGAACAACCTGGACCGGCCAGTTTCCTGCCAATACGAACCGGCTTAATTCTGTTTACTGTACCGACCCCGATACAGCATATGCCGTTGGCTGGCTTGGTACAATTTTAAAAACCGCTAATGGGGGAAACACCTGGATAACAGAGCCTTCCGGGACGACCGAATTACTTTATTCCGTTTACTTTCCTGAACCCGACATTGGCTTTGCGGTTGGGAACAATGGGTTGATCCTTAAAACCACGAATGGGGGGTTATCCTGGAACACCCAGTCTTTGGGGGCTGTTTACTGGTTAAGTTCAGTTTATTTCCCTGATCCTCTAACCGGTTATGCCGTTGGCATCAATGGGAACATGTTAAAATCCCAGGATGGCGGGAATACCTGGAATAAGATTTCCCTTGCCATTACTGAAGCTGATCTCACTGCTGTTTATTTCCCTGATAACATGACGGGATACATAGCCGCAGGCTCTGATTTGCTAAAATCCACCGATGGCGGAAATACATGGGTTGTCTACGCACAAGGTGCAATTCCTGATGCACTGTGCCTCTTTTTTGCCAATGCTGATGTGGGGTATGCAGGTGGAAGGAACGGAGGAGTATTTAAAACCAATAACGGTGGATTGACCTGGAGCAGTCAGGCTTCAGCAACCACCTGCGATATAAATGCCATATTTTTCACTGATCCGAATCACGGATTTGCAGTTGGAGGCAGTTTTATGTGTTCCCCTGGTATCAAAAGAACAATTAACGGCGGCGCAACATGGACAACCCTACCCAATATTGGAGGCGGAGTTCTCACCGCTATTCATTTTCCCACATCAACAACCGGGTACATTGCAGACGGAGGTGGCATTCTTAAAACAATTGATGGAGGAACAAACTGGACTTACCAGCCTACAGGATTTACATACGGACTTTATTCGGTGTATTTCGTTGATGAAAATGTCGGATTTACAGTTGGCTATAATGGAACCATCATGAAAACAACCAACGGCGGAGAAACATGGGTGAACCAGAATTCCGGAACCACCAAAACGTTGTATTCTGTCTATTTTATCAATAGTGATACAGGATATGCTGCAGGTTATAACGGAGCGATGCTATATACAACCAACGGAGGTACGACATGGATCAATCAGCCGATTGTTGCCTGGGATAATATTAAATCAATGTTCTTCGTCAATGAAAACGTTGGTTTTGCTGTCGGAGGAACAGGCACGATCCTGAAAACCACCCATGGGGGCAGTGTAGGAATGTATCAGATGCAGGCAAATGAGCTAAAGATTTATCCCAATCCGGCTAAAGAAATACTTAACGTTGAGATTGGCCAAAGAACAGATTCCAGGATAAATTCAATCTCTGTTTGTGGAATCACTGGAAAAGAATTGATCAGGCAACAACTATCGGGCAATATAGGCCATATTAATATCGGATCCCTGCAAGGGGGAGTTTACTTCATTAAAATATTGAATAATGGAAACATTAAAACTGCGAAATTCATAAAGGATTAAATGCGATGAATGTGTTAATATTTTCATTTTTTACCCCATCTTCAGGCCTGATTAAAGTATGATCAATCTGTGAAACCACTTTTGGAAAACCTTATTTTCAGCACACTGATCGTATAAAGCAGCAATTCCTTTTTGAGATCGGTTTTTGACAACCCGCCTATCCTGTCCTTGTACACGACAGGAATTTCATGGATAAACCGTTTTTTCTTCTGCATGATGTAAAGGAACCGGATGAAGTAATCACCATATCCGTAAAATATTTTCTCCAGATTGAGACCATCCAGGATGGATTTTTTAAAGGCAAAAAAACCGCTCAGATTATCAGTTGTTTTCACCCCTAAACTATATCGAATGAACTTGTTAAATATTTTGCTCCCGAGATAGCGCATCCTGGAGGTTTCCATTCCTCCCCCTATTACATAACGGGAACCAACGGCTATCTCAAAATAGTCGGTGATTTTTATGAGGAGAGGAATTAAATCAGGCGGATGGTTGAAATCGGTATCCATGACCACCACCGTATCTCCCGAGGATGCCCTGATCCCGTGAAGGATGGCAGAAGCCAGTCCTCTGTTGGTTGTGCGAAGAATGGGAATTACACCAGGATTATCACGAAAATTATCAAGAATCAGCTGGCAGGTGCCGTCAGGACTGTTGTCATCCACAATGATCAACTCATACTCATACGATTCTTTTGAAAGAATTTTCACAATCTCAGCGATAAGCTGGCAAATGGAGGCGCTCTCGTTGTAGGTGGGAAGGATTACTGAAATTTTCATAAACCCACCTCCTTCAAGCAACTCAGAAGTGACACGCAGATATAGCTTATATCTTCTTTTGACAATCCCACATAGGTCGGCAAACTGATACCTTCCAGGGAAATGAGTGACGAGTTAACCAATTCTCCTCCCAGGTAACAAGAGTCTTTGTAAAATGACATCATGCTGATTGGATAAAATACAGGCCGGGAGTCGATCCCCATGAGTTTTAGTCTTGCCGTGACCTGGTCCCGCAATTCATAATTCATTCCCTTTATCCGGACTGTAAAAAGCCAGTTGACACTGCGCTGTTTGTTCACTTCCTGCATCTTGATGCCTCCATGAGAACTCAGTGCCTGGCAATATTCCCTGTAAATATCATCCCGGCGGGTGATCAGTTCCTCCAGTTGTTCCATCTGTGCAAATCCAACAGCAGCCTGCAAATTAGTCATGCGGTAGTTAAAACCAAGCTCATCGTACCAGTATTTTTTCTTTCTGTTCATGCCGTGATCACGGAGAACCCGCATGCGCTCCGCGAGGGCATCATCATTGGTGATACACATGCCGCCTTCACCGGTTGTGATGATCTTGTTCCCAAAAAAACTGAAACAGTTGATGTGGCCGAAAGTACCCGCTTTTTTGCCATAATATTCTGCTCCAATAGCCTCTGCACAGTCTTCAATCACAACAAGATGATGCTGTTCTGCAATTTCCATGATCTCGTTCATCGCCGCGGGATTGCCATACAGATGAACCGGAATGATGGCCCTGGTTCGTGGCGAAATCGCTTCCCTGATCGCGTCCGGGCTTATATTCCAGTCGTTTAGAGAAACATCTGTAAGAATCGGTGTTGCATGGCAATACCTCACACTGTTAGCAGTCGCGATGAACGTAAGATCAGGGACTATCACTTCATCTCCTTCATCTATGCCCATGGCTGCAAGTGCCAGATGAAGTGCAATTGTACCATTGTGGGTGGCAATTGCATGTTTCACACCGTGATACGCCGCAAAAGCTGATTCAAATTTATCTATGTAAGGTCCGATTGAACTAATCCACCCGGATTCAACCGCATCCATTACATATTTCTTTTCATTCCCAAGTAAAGTTGGCTGTGAGATAGGAATCCACCTGTTCGTCATGGTCATTGGACTTTTGATGGATAAAAACTGGTATTCCGGTAAATAATCATAGTTCGGTTTTTGTTTACAGGGTTCATCCAGTGAACGAGTTTGTCAATAAACCCGGGTTCAATGGTGGTTTCATAAACAAGGGAAGGATATTGTTTCCGGGCTTTTAAAATCACATTGTTGATATTTTTTTCTCCTGTGAATAAAATAAACCTTGGCTGTTCCATTGCGGGTTTAAGCGAAAACTTATACAGCAGTGAATCCGGGCTGTGGTCTCCGGCATCTTCGCTTAGCACGCGTGGCCACTGTTTGAGATAAAACAAGGGCAGCATTTCCGGACTGTTGTCCGCATCCAGCACCAGCAGTTCGCGGATATTCTGATACTTCGACAAATAAGTCATGCTTTCCACCCTTGCTTTTTTTGAATAGGTAAAGGTGATAACAACCAATAAAATTGTGTTTACAACCCAGAAAAATATCAGGGAGTATTTCAGCAGGTTTTTACGTCTTTGCCAGAATCCCGACCCGTTAACAAAATCATTCCAGCCAATGACACCAATGATGATAAGCACCGGTATCATGGGAAGAATGAAACGCTCCTGCTTATTTGGGAAATATGAGTGAAAAACGAAGAACAGGAGTGTGGGAATGAAGAATAACAGGTGTTTCTTCCATTTCCAAACGAATCCCCAAAGGAGAAAAACACTCATTGGAGGAATTAAAAGCCCCAGGATTGTCAGAAAATAATTATACCATGGAAGACTGATGTAATCGTTACGGGAAACAAAGCAAACATTAATGTACCCCATCAATTCTGCGAAGGGGTACCCCCAAATGGCAGTGTCAATCCCTCCCTGTACCGAAAATGCACACAGAAGGAAACCAAGAGTCAGGGCGAGTATTCTTTTAAAATTAAGATTAAAAAGCAGGACCAGCCCTATGCCTATGGCGAAAAAAATAGTCTGGGGTCTCAGGTTAAATGCAACACCGAAAAACAACCCGGCAAGGAAATAAGATAAAAAAACTTTCACGGACGATTTTTCCCTGACAATCATCCAGTATCCGAGAATGATAAAAGGGAGACAAACCGCTTCAACCAGGTTTCTGACACTCAGCCAGGGCATGAGCCATAATATGGCGAGCAACAACCCTGCAATCCTGGCAGACTTTTTCCCGTCAAGTACCTCTGCAATGCGATACCCAAAACATACAGTGAACAATGAAAATCCGCCATGGATAAGCCTGATCACGAACATTTTCCACTGGGGATCAGTAAAGCCAAAATATTGAAATAATGAAAAAAGAAGGAAATGAAATCCCGGATAGAAAAGGTTATGGCCGGTGGGACCTGAATTTCCGACGGTTCCCGGAGTTCCGGGAAGCCAGTCATATAAAATGCCGTCAACCCATTTCTGTGCTGATTCAATCACGATAAAATGATCATCAAGCATTCCCCAGCCTTTTGCAAATATCACTGCCAGTAAGCGGAAAATCACGGCAATGCACATGATCAACACTAAAGGTTTTTCATCCCATGTCCTGGTAAGCCATTTCATGATATGATTTTGATTGAATTGTTCCATGTTCCTTCTGCTTTTCAAACGTGACTATATTTTCTCCCCCATTTTAATCTGATGTTATTATTCAAAGCGTATCACTTGCATTCGCAATTGAGATCATAACCATGAACTCAGTCTCAGAGTATATATTTATTTGCACTTTAAGGACAAATGTAGTAGTTTTATAGGACGAAAATTCAATGTTCTGCAATTATCAAACTGTATAAACATGAAATTGAGAAACATCTTCAACGCAGTGTTGGTTGTGAAAACAGGTCGCCTGAAACAGTATTTTATCATTTTGGTTGTATTTTGTTTAACATTGGAATCCATCGGGCAGTGCGACCAGATCTGCTCATCCTGCCTTCCCGCCGGTATTATCTTCACAACCCAGGCCCAGGTCGACAACTTCCAGGTCAATTATCCGAATTGTACAACCACCCAGGGAAGCGTGACCATTGCGGGAGGGAACAGCATTACGAACCTCAATGGCTTGAGTGTGCTGACATCAATCGGCGGTTCACTTGACATCAGTCAAAACTATGTTCTGACGAGCCTGACCGGGTTGAATAACCTGACTTCAGTAGGTGGCCACGTTTCCATTGGCAACTTCAATGCGATGACTGATCTGACCGGGTTAAACAACCTGGCTTCTGTCGGGGGTTACCTGGTGATTATAAACAACGACGCGCTGACCAGTCTTTCAGGCCTGAACAGCCTCACCTACCTCGGGGATTATATTTATATTTCTTCTAATGACGCACTTACCAGTTTAAGCGGACTCAGCGGACTGACAACAGTGAACACCGACCTTGAGGTTTCATGGAACCAGTCCCTTGTCAGTCTATCAGGGCTTGGCAATCTGACTTCGGTTACAGGTTATGTCAAAATAAGCTTCAATCCTTCCCTGGTCAATTTAACAGGGCTTGAAGGACTGACACACCCCGGCGGCATCTCACTGAATGCAAATCCGGCTCTTACCAGCTTAACCGGGTTGAACAATGTCACATCCGTGGCAGGTAACATTACGATTAATGTCCATGATGCGTTAACCAGCATATCCGCATTAAACCAGCTGACTTCCATTGGCGGGGGTATCTTGATCAGGTATAACCCGGTACTTGGCAGCCTGTCGGGCCTGGATAACCTGGCAACCATCGGTGGTGACCTCAGTATTGACGTTGGAAATGACACCCTGTCAAGCCTGACCGGCCTTGACAACCTGACTTCCGTTGGCGGAAATGTAAGGATCTGGTGGCTTCCTGCTTTGTCAAGCATTTCGGGTCTGCATAATATCACCTACATAGGAAAGGAACTTTCCATCATAGGCAATGGCATGCTTACCGATCTCACCGGACTTGAAAACCTGGATGGCAGCTCCATGACAGGGTTTACGATCAGGAATAACGCCAATTTATCTAATTGTGCCGTTGAAAGCATCTGTGAATACCTTGCCGGCCCTAAAGGCTGTGTTATCAACACGAATGCCACTGGTTGCAACAGCATCCAGGAGGTGAAAGATGCCTGTGCGTTGACTGAAATTGATGAGATGAGCCAGGAATCGTTATTTCAAGTTTCCCCTAACCCGGCAACCACCAACATCATGATTAAAACAACGCTCAAAGGTTCCCTGTTGCTGATAAACCCTGGCGGACAAGTTGTTCTGCATAAAAATATCGGTGAACCGGCCGTTTCCATATCACTTGGCAGCCTGCCGGCTGGCGTGTATATGGTGAAACTTGTTGCAGATAAAAGTGTTGAGGTTAAGAGGGTTATCAAACTACACTAACCTGGGCCACAGATTCGCTTCTCTTCCGTTGATATGTTTTTTTTATACAAAAAGTATCAATTCCCGATAATTGATATATCTTTGCTTAGACTAATTCTAAATTAAAACATTATGAAAGCCATCATCTCCTTTTCGTTTATCCTGGTTTTGGTCATGAATTTTGTTCAGGCCCAGGATCCTCAGAGCATACGAATCCCGCTTATTGGTGAGCCAGCACCGAAATTCACGGCAGAATCCACACAGGGAACTATTACATTCCCAGACGACAACAACTCAAAATGGACTATTTTGTTCAGCCACCCGGCTGATTTTACTGCGGTGTGCAGTTCGGAAATCCTAGAACTGGCAGCACTCCAGGATGATTTTGACAAACTGAATACCCGTTTAATGGTCATATCCACCGATGCAGTCTCCAGTCATATTGCATGGGTCAAATCCCTGGAAAGTATAAAATACAAGGACCGGGAGCCGGTAAAAATAAAATTTCCACTGATTTCTGATAAAACCATGGATATCTCAAAGAAATATGGAATGCTTCACTCCTATTCCAGCACGACAAAAGATGTGAGGGGAGTCTTCATTATTGACCCGGAAGATAAAATTGAGGCCGTTTTCTTTTACCCTATGAATGTCGGTCGCAACATAGATGAGGTCAAACGCACGCTGATGGCCCTGCAACTTGCCCAAAAAGAGGAAGTGCTGATTCCGGCCAACTGGATGCCCGGACAGGATGTTATGCTGCCGAGTCCCAAAACATCTACTGATGCGGAAAAATTGCAGCAGAAGAATGATCCCAAGTTATACAGTTTCTCCTGGTACATGTGGTTCATAAAGCAATAATTGAATCAACAACGCAGGTGAGCCGTTGAATCCGGGACAGACAATCCTTGTGAACTTTCTTATGTTTCGGTCATAATATTTGCCGAAATTTTATATTTTCGCCACGTTTTGAATTCCATTCAGGGGTGTGATGGCAATGAATGGAATTAAGCCGCGTGTGCCTGAACCAAGAAATTTCCTATGAAAAAACGCATTCTGACCGGGACACTCCTTATCATTGCCGCCGGACTGGCGTGGGGTATATTTTATCTGAACTCCCTGATGCCTGTCATTACAGGTTATGCAGCGAAGGACATGTGTTCAGCCGTTTTCCTCTCGCACCGTGAACCGAAGGAAATAGCCGAAACTGACCTTAATTTTTCACTGGTCCGGTTTGTGACAAATGAAATCAATTACCAGGAACAATCGGTGACCAGCCGGTTCCTGTGGGGCCGGTCAAAGGCCATCTTCCGGGTTGGTTTTGGTTGCACTTTGCTGCATGGCAAAGATGGCGATACACTGAGAAAAATAAAGTTTCCCCCTGTTAAATTGTCAAAATACAGCCAGGATTATATTGCATGGCCATATGGGAACATGGTGCCCGACAGCAATACAGGGATAAACAAAACAAAGCTGGCAGGCATTTCCGACGGCATTATAACCGGTAAAGCTTACGGGGGCGATGTGTTTGCATTTGTCGTTATACACCGGGGTTTCCCGGTTGCTGAAAAATACAAAGCCGGGTTCACCGCTAAAACACGTTTTCTGGGCTGGTCAATGGCTAAAAGTTTTACAAATGCAATGACCGGGATCATGGTTGGCGACAGCATGCTGAACATCAATGAGCCTGCAGGAATAGCTGCCTGGACAAACGATGACCGCAGCAAGATCACTGTCAACAACCTGATGCAGATGCAGAGCGGGCTGAAATGGAATGAAGACTACGGAACCCGGTCGGACGTAACCACCATGCTATACAACAGCACCGATTTTGCCGCCTATGCTTTTAATAAGCCCGCTGAGTTTCCTGCCGGGTCGCACTGGTACTACTCCTCCGGGTCTACGAACATTGTCAGTTTTCTCCTGCGCAAGCATTTCAACGATGACAATGCATATTACGCCTATATGTATAACCGGCTGCTGGCAAAAATCGGGATGCCAAAGGCAGTACTTGAAACAGACCAATCGGGTACCATTGCAGGCTCCTCCTTTGTTTACGCCACCGCAAAGGACTACGCAAGGTTTGGCCTCCTCTACCTGCAGGACGGGGTGTTTAAGGGAGAGCGGATCCTTCCCGAAGGATGGGTGGCATATACCACCACACCTGCCTCACAAAGCAACGGCGCCTATGGTTCATTCTTCTGGCTGAACAGGTCAAAATACTATCCTTCCGCTCCGGCCGACATGTATTCATGCAACGGACACGACGGACAGCGGATTTTCATCATTCCTTCGAAAAGCCTTGTCATTGTTGTGCTGGGCCGTTCACCAAAGCCGGATCACACGGTTGATTTTGACAGGTTGTTGAAGGATGTGATTGCGACGGTACCGGAGGGGGAAGGCAATGAAGTGGTGAAGTAGCAAAATGGCGAAATGGCGAAATCAGGAAAGCAGGGCCCGGATTATCGAATGGTTTTGCTCATTGAAAATAATCTTACCTGCAGGAGTGTATAGGTATTTGATTCTTTGAGAATATTTTTCACCCACTCTTCCGCGAACTGTTTTCAACTGGAAATTAAGCAGATGGTTTTCTTCTGTGAAGGGCTCTTCCAGCAGGCCAATGGCCGCAGGGAGCCAGCGCTGGGGAAATTGGCTTCCAAACCTGTTACCGGTCCTGTACTCCTGGAATTCCTGGTCAATCAGTTTCAGGGCTGCATTGACTGCTTCAGGAGAAGCGGGATCAATGCCTTTTTCCGAAAGATGTAATTTAATCGCCTCCATTCCGGGAACAACCAGTGCGATGGTGTAAGGATCCTGGTTGTTGTAAAGCATGCATTGTTCAATGTACCGTGATTGGGCAGAATAGGCCTCTTCCATCCCCTCAGGGCTGTACTTCTCCCCGTCATCGGCGATCAGCAGGCTCTTAAACCGGCCAAGGACATAGAGAAACCCGTCACTGTCAAGGTATCCCATATCACCGGTGTGCAACCATCCTTTTTTAATCGTGCTTTGGGTAGCTTCTTCATTTTTCCAGTAACCGGCCATCACGTTCTCGCCTTTTACAACGATCTCGCCTTTTTCTCCCTGTAAAAGTTCCTTGCCATGTTCGTCACAGATTTTAAGTTCAAGGTTTGACACGAGCAACCCCGATGACCCGAGTTTGTGCCGCTTAATGGAATTGGAGGATATGAAAGGCGATGCCTCAGTAAGACCATACCCTTGCATCATCGGGATCCCGATGGCGTAAAAAAAACGCTGGAATTCAATGTCAAGCAATGCACCACCCCCGATAAAGAATTCAAGCCTGCCGCCGAAGACGTCCCTGATTTTCCGGAAAAGCAACATGTCAAAGATTGAAACGACCGGACTCAGAAGCATCCTGTATCCCCGGCCCTTGTTCCATCCGTTGCCGTTGTAGATAAACGCAATTTTAAGTGCCGAAGAAAACAGAAACATCGCGAGTCTCCCCTTCGCCCGGATATTTTTTTCAATAGCCTTCTTGAAATTCCTGGCGATAGCGGGAACACTGAAAAGCAGGTAGGGCTTTATTTCCCTGATATTCCCGGGAAGGTATTTCAATGACTCAAGCGGCGTTTTGCCGAACTGAACAGAGGCAATCGAGGCCCCTTTGCCCATGAAACAATAAATACCGGCTGTATGGGCAAAAGCATGATCCCAAGGGAGGATCAGCAGGGAGGTATAATTCTCGGAGATATCCATCAGGGAATAGCCCTGTTCAATATTGGCAACATAATTCCGGTGGGTGAGCATGATGCCCTTCGGATCGGCCGTTGTACCTGAGGTGTAGCTGATGTTGGCACAGTCGTCAGGCTCCACCATCGCCACTCGCGATTCAAATTCACCGCCCCGGTGCTGCAGGAAATCATCTCCGGCGGCAAATACCTGCTGAAGGCTGGTTTCCTTCGTTGAAAGCGGAAGACCGTCAAGGACGATGATTGTTTCAAGCAGCGGCAGATCAGCCAGAATCTTCCTGATCTTCTCAACCTGGTTGCCCGATACGATGACCATGCGGGTTCCGGAATGAGTGAGCCTGAATTTCACCTCTTCAGGTTCATTCATCCTCACCGATAACGGAACGTTCACCGCACCTGCAAATAAAATCCCGAATTCACAAATCACCCAGTCGTTCCTGGCTTCAGAGAGCAGCGCTATCCTGTCACCATTCCGGATTCCAAGGGAGATCAACCCTGCAGCAAACCGGCGCACCTGCAACCGGGTTTCGTTATAGGTCATTCCCCGGTAACCGTCGCCCCTGTTTTCCCACAGGTAGACATTGTTGCCAAACCGGTCAACACTCCTGTTGAAAAAATGTATGAGCGTCTTCATGGAATGAAAAGGGTTACAATGGAAAGACAAAGATAATAAGTATTTAACGTTTGTTTACCTAATTAATTTGGTCTAAATTACGTTTTACCTTATCTTCGCGGGGTATTTACCGAAAAGAAATTGACATGAAATTAAAATCGGCCTTTTTACTTCTCATTCCATTTCTGTTTGCATGCAAGGCCACCACGTTTACACCTAAAACCTACAAAGGAGACCAGTTGATCGTCGGAAGCAGCGGCGGGGTCACCGGTATGCTCAACGAATATGTATTGCTCGACAATGGTCAGCTGTTTCAAAGCAAAGGGTTAAAAGGTGAATGGAAAGAACTGAGAACACTCAAAAAATCAAAGACAAAAGAAATATTCGCAAAAGCCGCGGAGTTGAAACTGGCAACAGTGAAATTCAATCATCCGGGGAATATGACTTATTACTTCACCTTGAAACAACCTCCCCGTTCCAATGAAATAAAATGGGGTGAGTCAGGGGTTCAGCCTCCTGATGGCATTGATGCTTTCTATGAATTACTCATAGCATTATTTTAATTTTTAATACTATTCTTATGAAAAACCGTATACTCTTTCTTTTAGCCGTTTTATTTTCCGGTTCAATGACATTCAGCGCCTCCGCGCAGGTCAGCCCGTTTTCTGCCAAAGTAAAATCACTCCCTTCAGCCGGGTTTTCACCTCAGAAAATCCAGCCTGTTCCGGGGTTAACCGGTGCTTCGTCATCAAGGCTCCAGCAAGCCGCTGCATTTCACCCTGTGAGCCATCCTTTTCCAACCTCAGGCCTTTCAAAGAGTTCTTTTGGTGAGAAGCATTATGGTCAGAAGGGGCAGGTGATTTTTTTATCGGGCATCCTGCCAGGGCAGCCAAACAGGGATTTTACCTCCCCGGGAAATCTTGAAGATGCCTGCTTTGAATACCTCGACGCCATTAAATCTGACCTGAAGATAAAAGATCCGCGTTCCGAATTCCAGGTTCTGGATCAACGGACCGACGAACTGGGGATGACCCATGTGAAAATGCAACAGGTGTGCAGTGGTATTCCCTTATACGGCGGGGAGATATACCTCCATGCCAGCAACGGACAAGTCAGTGTTTTCAACGGGAACCCATACCCTACCTCCGCCATTTCCGACCTTCAGCCGTCGGTTGCAAAAGCGCAGGCGCAGATGAAGGCCATCACCGATGTGTCAACGCACACTGTATTCAATGAACTTGATGCAACCCAGAAATCGCTCCTCAATTACCAGGAACCGGTAACAGAACTTGTCATTTACAACAAAAACCGGGGCCTTGGAAAAGATTTGTTAACCTGGCATGTCACCGTCAGACCTAACTTCCTTGAACGATGGGAGTATTTTGTTGATGCAAAAACCGGAACAATAATCCATTTCTACAACAACACCCAGACAGACGGTGATGTTACAGCCAGCGGAGCCGACCTCAACGGTGTAACCCGGTCCATTCATGCTTACCTCCAGGGAGGATCCTACCTGATGGTAGATGTATCAAAACCGATGTATAATCCCCAGAACCAGGAAGGAACCATGCGCACCTATGATGCGAACTATACGAGTCCTTCTTCACAGGGATTCAATCCCGGCATTGCTTCCTCCGCAAACAACTCCTGGGGACCTAAGGTAATCTCCTCCCAGTATAATGCAGGCATAACTTATGAGTATTTCAGAACAACCCACAATAAGAACTCATGGAATGACAAAGGCGGGTCCATCCTCAGTGTGATCAATGCTACGGAAACCAATGGAGCAGGCCTTGACAACGCATACTGGAACGGGGTTTGCATCGTATACGGCAACGGCGACACGCAATTCAAACCACTGGCAGGCGCCCTGGATGTAAGTGCACATGAACTTGGACATGCTTTTGACGAAGCCTCCGCCAACCTGGAGTATCAGAATCAGTCGGGTGCCATGAATGAAGCATTTTCGGATATTGCCGGCGCAGTAGTGGAGCGCCTCAACTGGAAAATAGGTGAAGACATTGTAAAACCGGGGATGTTCCCAACCGGGTGTTTGCGGGATATGTCAAATCCGCATAACGGGGGAAACACCCTGGGCGACCCCGGGTACCAGCCTGCCACCGTAAGCGAAATGTACAATGGCACGCAGGACAATGGCGGAGTGCACATCAACAGCGGCATTATCAACAATGCATTCTACAAATATTCAACAGCTGTGGGGATTGCGAAGGGTGAGAAAACCTTCTTCAGGGCATTGTTCCAGTACCTCACAAGGTCGTCGCAGTTTATTGACTGCCGGCTGGCTGTGGTTCAGTCGGCAAAAGACCTTTACGGCGACGGCTCGGCAGAAGTCAATGCAGCCAAAACAGCCTTTGACGAGGTTGGCATTGTTGATGGAAGTGGTGGCAACTACCAGAACCAGCTGCCGGTAAACCCCGGACAGGATTATGTTCTGGCTGTGAACACCGATCCCGCCGACCCCAATTCACTGTACATTTCCAATACTGGATTTACATCATTTTCGCCCATTTCCCAAACACCGATGATCAGCAAGCCAAGTGTTGTTGACAATGGCAGTTACGCAGTATTCATCGGGTCAGATAAAATGATGCATGGCATTTCCCTGGGCAGTCCACCACAGGAAACCATCATTGAAAATGAAGCCGTATGGTCCAATGTCGCCATTTCCAAAGACGGAACCATGATCGCCGCGGTGACTGAATTCCAGGATTCAGCAATTTACATATACAGTTTCCAGAAAACCGCATGGGTCAAGGCACATCTTTACAATCCTACCTCACAACAGGGTATTGTCACCAATAATGTACTATATGCCGATGCTCTGGAATGGGACTACAGCGGGGAGTTTGTCATGTATGATGCTTATAACCAGATGAACAGTTCCACCTCCGGCCAGAATGTTGATTACTGGGATATCAGTTTCATGCATATCTGGGATAAAGCAGCCTCAAACTGGAGCGACGGTGAAGTTTTCAAGCTTGTATCAGGCATCCCTGAAGGGATCAGCATTGGCAACCCGTCACTGTCGAAAAATTCACCCAATGTTTGTGCATTTGACTACGTAGACGGCTCAACCAACACAGTAACTGTACTTGCCTCCAATCTTGAATCCGGTGATTTTATCGAGGTATACAACAACGGATCAACCCTGAGTTATCCCAATTATTCAAAGATGGACGACCAGATTATTTTCACGTCAACCTCTGCAGGTAATTCACTGATCGCATCCATCCCCATGTCGGCCGACAAGATTCATCCTGCCTCAGGCACTGCCACGGCAAAAATATCCTATGCCAAATGGGGTGTGTGGTATGCCCAGGGCAACAGGGCCCTTGGCGTTGAAAATATTGTATCTGCTGACGGATTGAAAGTTTATCCGAATCCTACACACGCAAACGTCACCCTTTCTTTTGAAAAGGCACCAAAAAATCCGGTTCGTATTGACGTATATGATAACAAAGGCCTTCGAGTTTACACCTCCGAGTATCCGGCAGCTGCAAGCATGACCGTTGACCTGGGCGGGTTATCAGCCGGGCTGTACCTGCTTAAAGCCACAGGGCAGGACTTTTCGGCAACAAGGAAGGTTGTGATTCAGTAGGCGCTGTGCTTCAAACCTGAAGGGTTAAGGATTATTTCCCTGCCTCTCTAGTCTGCGCAGAGAATCAGTCCTTTCAGGTATTCGCCTTCAGGATGGTAAATATTAACCGGATGGTCCTGCCCCTGCGACAGCTGGTGCAGTATCCGGAAGTTCCGGCCGGTTTCAATAGCTGCTGACTGTATGGCAGAACGGAACATCTCCCTTGAAATCGGTTGTGAGCAGGAAAACGTAAACAGCAAGCCGCCCGGGTTCAATTTCTTCATCGCCTCGGCATTGATATGAACATAGGCATGCAGCGCATTGTTGGTGACATGATGGGTTTTGGCAAAAGCAGGAGGATCGAGGATGATCATGTCGAATTTCTCTTCAGTTTCCACCAGGAAACGCTTTAGGTCAGCCACCTGGGTTTTGTGTTTTTTAGCCGGGCAGCCGTTCAGCTTTATATTCTCTTCCGTCCATTCAATCGCCTGTCTTGAACTGTCGATAGAAAGCACGCTTTTTGCACCTCCCTTCAGTGCATACACAGAAAAAGAACCGGAATAACAGAATGCGTTCAACACAGTTCTCCCCTTGGCATAAAACTGGGCAAACATCCTGTTTCCGCGCTGATCAAGGAAGAAGCCGGTCTTCTGGCCGCGGATGAAATCTACATTGAACTTGTGCCCGGTTTCCAGGATTTCAACGGGGCCGGAGGTTCCGAAGAGGAAGTGATCGGGGGAATCAGGGGGTTGCTCAGTGGGCGGACGGGCGGACGGGCGGACAAGTGAGCCTGGCACCATTGTCTCAGAAAGATTTTCTGATTTTAGAAATTGTTTTGAGTTTCTGGTAATGAGCTTTGACTTCTCCATTGTTTCGGAGCTCTTATCATATACAGCTACTAGCTTTTCTCCGTAAAGTTCACGCAAACCCTCTGTAAAAACAGGTAATAGCTGATGCATCCCGATAGAATGTGCCTGGATAACAGCCACCCCGTTATAATAATCGATGATCAGCCCTGGGAGTAAATCACCTTCCGAAAAAACCAGCCTGTATGCATTGGAAACAGTTCCGTCGGTGAGCCCCAGCCCTTCCCTTACCTGATATGCTGCCTTCAGCTTTGCCTTCCAGAATTTGTCATTGACCTCTTTCTGCTCAAACGAAAATATTTTCACTGCAATTGAACCGGGAAGATAGTGGCCGAAAGCAAGGAACTCTCTCCTGGAACTCAGAATTTCAATAACATCGCCTTCACGCGGGGATCCTTCCATTTTATCAATGGCCCCGGAAAAAATCCATGGATGAAAACGCTTTACCGCAGCCTCTTTGCCGGGTTTAAGGAAAACTTTCACATTTTTGCTCATCTTTCGCTTTTTCTGCAAAGTTAACGCTACCTGCCGTATTCTGCACAATTACTTTCTCAAAACATCCGTTGTTGTTTAACCCGTTTCCTGGGTTCATCAATACGAGAACATTTTCAGGAGCATCCGGATTTTAAAAATGTGTGAATGATGCAACTTATTCATAAAAATAAGTAATAGTATGGGTAAGGAAGTGGTGCATATTTGCACTCCATTCAGCCAATTATAATTATTCTGAATTTATTTGTAATTTTGCATCAAATTAAAAAACCGAATCAAATGAAAAAGTATTTGTTGATTTTAGTGATTCCCGTGTTGTTTTCCTGCGGCCGCGCTGCAGAAAAAAAAGCAGAAGAATTGCAATCCAAGACTGACAGTCTGATGAGTCAAACCATGCAAAAAGATGAAGCAATCAATGAATTTATCCGCTCCATCAACGACATCCAGGGCACACTGGATACCATCAAACAAAAAGAGAACATCATCAATCTCACTACAGACCGCGGCGGCGAATTGAAACTGTCGGCCAAGGACCAGATTAAAAATGACATCCAGACCATCTATGGTTTAATGCAGAAAAACAAGGAAACCATCAACGCCCTCTCCAGAAAACTGAAAAATTCAGGGATGAAAGTGGTTGAACTGAATAAAATGGTTGAAAGGTTAAACAAGGATCTTGCCGACAAAGCAACACAGATTGAAGACCTGCGTACCAAGCTGGCCAAACTGAACACCTCGTTTGAAATGGCCAACCTGAAAATTGACACCTTATCACGTACGGTGAAAGACCAGGGATCACAGATCAACAACCAGTCACAAACCATTGCATCACAGGACGAAGCACTGAATACCGCATATTACGTGATCGGCACCAACAAGGAACTGAAAACAAGCGGCATCATCAAGAGCGGCGAAGTTCTTTCAGATTTCAACAAGGACCTTTTCACCAAGATTGACATCCGCAAAGTGACGGAGATCTCCATCCTGAGCAAGAAGGCCAAGATTTTGTCAAGCCATCCGACAAGCGCATATAAATTCACCGGAGATAAAAAAGTGATCCAGGCAATGCAAATCCTTGATTACAAATCATTCTGGTCAAACTCAAAATATCTTGTCATCGTTGTTAATTGATCCAACCCATATTAAAAAAAGGGGTATCAGGAATGGTGCCCCTTTTTTTAATCTTTGCTGAATACATAATCCAACCAAAAATGCGCCTTCATATCCTTTTTGCTGTCCTTCTTGTCATCCTGGCTGGTAATGTCAAAGCCCAGAAGGGGCAGCCAAACCAGATAAAAATAGCCTTTTACAATACCGAGAACATTTTTGACACCATCGACGATCCGAATAAAAACGATGAGGATTTTTTACCCGGTGCCAAGGTTGCATGGAACACTGATCGATACAACCACAAACTGAATAACATTGCGAGGGCACTTTCTTCCATTGACAGTGTCAACCTGCCTGCTGTTATAGGACTTGCTGAAATTGAGAATGTCGGTGTCCTGAACGACCTGGTAAGCAAAACCAGACTGAAGCTGGGAAACTACCAGGTAATCCTGGAAGAAGGCAGCGATCCAAGGGGGATCGACGTTGGATTGATATACCGTAAAGATGTGGTTAAATATGTCAGCCATAAAGCATTTGCGTCAGCAACGTCGTTCAAGACACGGTGCCTGCTCTATGTGTGCCTGGCTGATTCTAAAAAGGACACCTTCCACATCGTGGTGAATCACTGGAAATCACGTTCAGGCGGTGCAACTGAAACAGAGCCCCAGCGTATTGAGAATGCCGCCACATTAAAGCATCTCACCGATTCGCTTCTCCTGCGCCATCCAATGGCAAACATCATCATGATGGGCGATCTCAATGATGAGCCCGACAACAAAAGTATTTCTGAATTGCTTGGAGCCGTAAAACCGGAGAAAAAAGTCAACCCCTCAACTTTGTACAACCTGATGTATGAAAGATTTAAAAACGGGGAAGGCACCCTGTATTATAAGGATTGGGACCTGTTTGACCAGATCATCGTGACAGGCAACCTGTTGAACAAAAAGCCGGGAAAAGGGGCTGTGATCCTCCCACCGTATGCTTATATTTTCAAACCTGACTGGCTTCTGTACAAGAGCCGGAACGGGGATATGGTTCCCAACCGCACAGCAAGTTCAAAAGACTATTTCGGCGGATTCAGCGACCACCTTCCGGTCTACACCATCGTGCAATATTAATCCTGGTAACTGAAACCCTCCTTACCGATTCGCAGGCACCGAATAGTCAAGTTCCCGCAGCATTCTTCCATTTTCATCAAAGAAGCGCCATTTGCCTACCCGCATATCATCCTTATACAGCCCTTCGTAACGGACTTTGCCATTTTCGAAATAGGTGGTTCGCTTACCTTCTGATTTGCCTTTAACAAAGGTTCCCTGGCTCCATAATTTACCGTTTTCATACCAGTAAGTCCACAACCCCTCGCGCTTGCCCTCTTTGTATGTTCCCTCCATCTGGGCCTGCTTGTTCGGATAATAGGTGGTCTCCTTTAAGAGTTCGCGCCCTTCGCCTTTCCCCAGGTAAACACAAAGGCGTTTCGGAGAACCGTCTCCATACGTTTCTTCAACCACCTTATTTTCAAAACGGCATGATGTAATGCCTGCAACCAGCAAAATAAACAGTAATAGTTTTGTTCTCATGTTGTTTTTATCGGGTATTTCTGTGCATTCACCATCCTGAATATTACCTCCACCTCCAATCGTCCATTTACACAGACTGGTTGAAAAGCAGGCGTTCGCCCTTCCGGGATTCGTCAAACCTGCCCTGGTCAAATACCAGGTGCCCATTGACCCAGGTATGCGTTACCCGTGATTTAAACGTTACGCCTTCAAATGGCGACCATCCGCATTTGTAAAGAATATTCTCCGGCTCAACCGTCCAGGGATCATCGGGGTCAATTAATGCCAGGTCGGCAGCATAACCCTGCCGGATGAACCCCCTGTTGCTGATCCTGTAAAGGATGGCCGGGGCATGACACATTTTCTCAACGATTTTCTCAACCTGGATTTTTCCAAGCTGAAAGAAACCAAACATGGCAACCAGTGAGTGCTGAATGAGTGGTCCGCCTGAAGGGCAGGATGTGTATGAATTGTCTTTCTCAGATTTCAGATGCGGCGCATGATCAGTTGCAATCACATCTATTTTGTTGTTCAGCAATCCTTCAAACAGGCTTTCCCTGTCACTTGAAGATTTAATGGCAGGGTTCCATTTGATCTTTGAACCAAGGTCCTCGTAATCACGGTCATCAAACCAGAGATGGTGGATGCAAACCTCCCCTGTAATCATCTTCTGCTCCAGGGGAATGTCATTCCGAAGCAATTCAAGTTCCTTTCCTGTTGACAGATGGGCAAGGTGCAGCCTGGTGTTGAACTTTAATGCAAGGGCTACTGCTTTTTGGGAAGAGGTAAAACAGGCCTCCTCTGAGCGAATTAAGGGATGGGCAGATGCAGGGATATCCTGGCCGTATCTCTCTGTGAATTCACGCAGGCCCTCCTGAACTATCTTCTCCTCTTCAGCATGCACGGCTATCAGGAGCGGAGACCGCCGGAAAATGGCTTCAAGCGTCTCAAGGTCATCAACCAGCATGTTGCCGGTGGAAGCTCCCATAAACAATTTCAGGCCGCAAATTTTTGATGGATCTGCATTTTCAACCTCCGAAATATTGCTATTGGTTGCTCCAAGAAAGAAAGAGTAATTTGCAAGTGATTTTTGCGCAGCAAGTTCAAATTTCTCCTCCAGGATTTCAATCGAAGTGGCATTCGGTTTTGTGTTGGGCATCTCCATATAGGAAGTAACACCCCCTGACACAGCAGCGCGGCTTTCGGAATGGATGTCGCCCTTCTCTGTTAAACCGGGTTCACGGAAGTGCACATGGTCATCAATCACGCCGGGGATCAGATACTTTTGTTTAGCATCAATAATAACCGTTTCCGGGGGCATGTTATAACCGGCAGGGGCATTGCCCCTGAATACTTCGGATATTTTGCCTTCATGGATCAGCACACCGCCTGAAAACCGTTGATTTTCGTTGACGACCTGTGCATTGTGTATATAAAACGATTTACTCATCTGTAGTATTTTCATCACCTCCATCTTTGAGTCATATTAAACCGCAAAGATGCAGAGAACTAAAAAAAATGGTTAACTATTCAAGGACAGGATTCACGCGACCCGCTGGCCTGGCGCCTTACCGGAGAAAGAGTTAGTTCTGACGGGGTTTGATCCGGTTCATAATGCTTCTCCAGCGAAGGCTGATTACGCCGAGTACAGCTTCTTTAAAGATGCCCTTACTCATTTTTGACTCACCCATTGTCCGGTCAGTGAAAATAATCGGAACTTCAATAATGTTGAAACCGAGTTTCCAGGCAGTGTATTTCATCTCAATCTGGAATGCATAGCCTGTAAACCTGACCCTGTCAAGATCAATTGTTTCCAGCACTTGCCGTGTATAACATTTGAACCCTGCGGTGGTGTCCATCACCTTCATCCTGGTAACAAAACGCACATAGATGGAGGCGAAATAAGACATGAGCACCCTTCCCATCGGCCAGTTCACAACATTTACACCGGTAATATACCGTGAACCGATGACGAGGTCGCCACCCTGGTTTTTTGCAGCATCATACAGTTTCAGGAGGTCATCCGGATTATGGGAGAAATCGGCATCCATTTCAAAAATGAAGCCATAGCCACGCTTCAGCGCCCATTTGAACCCGTGGATGTATGCAGTTCCCAATCCCAGTTTCCCTTTTCGTTCCTCTATAAAAAGGCGGTTTGGAAACTCATGGATCAATGACTTTACAATGGCTGCGGTGCCATCGGGCGAATTATCCTCAACGATGAGCACATCCAGCTCTTTAGGCATTGAGAACACCTTACGAAGGATACGCTCAATGTTATCCTTTTCGTTGTAGGTTGGAATGATTACCAGGCAATCTGACACGATCTCTGATTTAACAGTGAATAAATATGCTCAACTAACGAAAAACGGGGAAAGGTATTGCACCCTTCCCCGCATGGTATTTATTTTATGATCAATTTTCTCCCAAGGTCGCCCTCGGGTGTTTTCATGCGAACAAGGTACAGTCCCGAAGGCACTTTGACCTGGTCTACTTTTACGGAGTTCTGTCCGGGAGCTGTGGTAGTTTGTGATTGCCACACAACCTGGCCGTCAAATGTCATCAGTTCAAGCCCCACAGCTTCACTTTTGTTAGCTGTGAATTGAACGGTAAATGAGCCGTTGGAAGGATTTGGGTAAACCGACATTTTTGAGATCAGTTTGTTTTGTTCGCCGATGCCTGCACCGTAGGGTTTAAAGGTAATCCTGACAGTGTCTGACTGGGTGCCGTACTGGTCGGTTACGCGGCAAAAAACTTTCTTAACGCCAAAACCGGTGCCCGTTGAGTCAACCTTGATGATCTGGGTAAATTCGCCTGTAGACCACACATAGGATGTAAACTGGCCCGCATCGAGTGTTATAGTATCGCCTCCATGAACAGACTGGTCAGTACCAAGTTCCAGTACCGGGTGATCGCTCAGTGGAATCGCTTTGGTAAACCTGTATTTGAACTCCTGGTAAAAGAGATTGCATATAGCAGGACTATGGATCACAATGGAGTTTTCATCATTGTTCACATTGGCCGCATCGCTCCAGTTATGGGAGCCTGTCCATACAAAAGGATCTGATGTGGGATTTGACTGGTCAATGATCATGGCTTTGCTGTGAAGCAGTCCCTGCTCGTGATATTCCCTGAAATTGTTTCCCAATGCAGCACCAAGTTCGGCAACAACGGTGGCATCTGAAGTGGCCCTGTTGGAGATGGCGACCCTGGTGGATACCCCGGCATTTTTCTTTGCGATGATGGCATCGCTGATGACCTTACGGGTAATGAGCATCGTTCCGACTTCAATATCTGAATTTGCAGTTCCGATATGGTTGACAATCTGCTGATTGACACCGTCACTCGGACTGAAAAACACCTCTACGCGGTTGCCGCCGATGATGAGTTCATGCGGGGTGTTGTCTGATTTGGCCGAACCGAATTTAGCATTGGTCGCATTTGGAGTGGTGGTGGTTGACCCGAACATCTCGTTGAATTCGAGGGTATAAACTTTTGCCAGACTGGCATCCTGGATAAAAAGGACGTTGTTGGCATCCGTGTTCACATTCTGGTCGGTCCAGTTGCATGAGCCGGTCCATACGATCGGATCGTTCGGATTGGATGATTGTCCGTCGATGACCATGAACTTGTTATGCATGATACCGGTTGTAACAGGGCGCCCGAGTTTTCCAATTCCGGCATTAAGGGTTGGCAGTGCTGAATTGTTGGTGCCGCCGTCAGAAACAACCCTGACTTTTACACCTCTTGCATTGGCAGCATTCAAGGCGCCGGCAATGCTGCTGATGCCTTCCACATTGAAATTGTAGATGGCAATATCAATCGATTGCTTTGCACGGTTGATATATGCAATACAGGTATCATCAACTGCACGGTAAATCTGGATGGCTTTTGGAGCCGGCGTAGCCAGGGTATCAACGGGTCGGGTAAAATATGTTTTGATATTTCCAGTGGATGTTGACTGGGTTATGAATGTTTTAAGTCCGGAAAAACCTGTATCTGAAGCAGCAACTGAGAAGGTCTGCACATAAAGGAGATCGGACGGATTTCTGCCGGTGATATTGATGGTATGCGTTGTTCCGGTGCCTGCACTGCTGAGATGCCCGAGTTCAAGCTGGGGAGTAAGTCCGTAATAAAGTTCAGTAGTTCCGGCAATGTTGGTATTCCATCCGAATGTTAGTGAACTTGTGGTAATATTTGAAACGGCAAGCGGTGTGGTAAACACGATTAAACTGTTGCCGATAACGTCATTCTTGTCACGGAGCAGCAACTGGTACCCACCGGCCGGGTTTGTATAGGAAAACTGCGAACAGATGCCCACAATGGTAACCTGGCCGGCAGGAATGATCTGGCCAACAAGGTTGGAATTGTTATTGACACGAACCTGGCAGGTTTCCCCATTGGCAGTCACATTGTAGTTCGTATTTCCGGCAAAAATACCCCCGGCATTGGCGAACGTTACATTGACCATTTTCAGGAGCATGGCCTCATACTGCTCCTTCATGCCTCCCGGGGTAATGGTGACCGGGGGCGGGCATCGGTTTTGGGGCAATTGCATTCACAGAATTAACAGGGTCAATTTCGAGCAGGTAATTGTAATTTTTCGTGACCCCTACCACTACAACAGAATCGCCGCGTTCAACAACACTCATGGAGCCTCCGTAAGCGGCGATACCGGCAGTTCCGTCCTGGATGTAGCGGATAATGCCAAGTTCAGGTCCATTGGTTGCAATACCACGGATGGTAACGGTGGAACCTTCAGGCATGGCCCTTGCCGCTGCAATGTTTGCCTGAGAAAATCCCTGGGAACCCAGGATAATCAAACATAAAAGAGATAATGCTATTTTTTTCATTTTTGGATTATATCAGATGAAACAATTAAAACAGGTGAATGAGATAAGGGTAAGTATGGGTAAATATTTTGTTAGTAACTAAGCGCTAATGATATGTTGAATGTTCTTCCCTGGCCAAAGAAAACTCCGGCGGAGGAAGCATCAAAGGTATTTGGATTCGGAGAAACGGAATATGAATCGTTATTCTTTGCATCAGATATATACATATTATCAAACACGTTCAGCACAGTCCCGCGCAGATCCAGTTTAAAATTTTTGAAGGTGAACCGATATCCTGCGTTCAGGTCAACGAGGTAATATACGGGGAGTTCCCAGGAATCTCTGGGATTGCCATTTGCATCCATAAAATTAGTGGTGAGGGAAATCGGATCCATCTGTGAAAAATTCTTGGCAAAAAGAGTAAAACTTCCCGACACATATAAATATTTAATTATCTCCCACCTTATACTCTCCATATATTGAAACTGTGCTGCATCGCCAACATGAACTCCTTTGGCATTGTAGGTCAGACTGTCTTTTAGATTGCCGGCCGGGTCATAAATATATGCCTTGCCGCCTGAAGTCCATCTCCAATCACCAAACGACAACACCCTGTCCCATTGAAGGGAAGGAATCGGTTTCCATCCAAACTCAATTTCAATTCCTTTGTGGAAGGCATCAATACCATTGATATTTACCGGGTAACTGTCACCGTCAATGGTAACACTCATGGCCTGATCCAATGGCTTATTGTTCCACTGTGTGAGGTACCCGTTTACATTCAGGGAGATTTGCTTTGAATTATAACTGTAGCCAACTTCCAATGCCTTGATGAGTTCGTTTTTGATGTTCAAAAACTCCTTATTGTCATTGTTGTAAACATTGGCAAAACGGGGAGCTTTTGACAAAAATCCAAGGTTCATGAAAACATTGTTACGGCTGTCAATGTTATAATTCGTTCCGGCTTTAACAGTAAATCCCGGCAACACTTTCCAATCAGTTTGTGTGTATCCTGCTTCTGATGAGTTGATAGTATAGGCAGTTGGATTATATAAGGCGTAAGTATGACTTCCACGTATAACATAGAGAGTATCGTTGGAAGTATATTGTTTGTCATTCCTGGTTGAATCATACGTAATTCCACCTTCTCCGTTGGAATAGAAAATCTGGCCGTAGCCTATAACTTCGGTGAAAGTTTTGCCGTCTACAACAACATCCTTCTTTTTAAAATAATCAATTCGCTTATAGGCTGAAACAGCGGTGGTAAGGTTGAGAAATGCCGTCCAGTTTTCCTTTTTATATTCCAGTTGTGCAAATAATCCACCCCAACGCACCAGTGCATCATTGTTGTAATAAATTTTATCGCCAACATACATATTCTGGTATTTGTTCTTGTTTTTATTGGCATCGTCGCGCATGAATTCACCACCAAGCAAATCATACACTTCGCCATAATGCTGACCTTTATAGGTGCGGAGGTCAAGTCCTCCTGAAAGTGTAAATTCCGTATTGATCTCCCAACTGAATGTGGAAAGCAAGCCAAACCACCGGTGATTATTAACACTCGCTCTCAAAATGCCGGTTGAACGATGTGTGGGATCATTCATGTTATTATCATAATACCTCTGGTAATTAACGAGTCCGTCAGATTCAAGCAGATCAAATGTAGACGTCATGTAACCACCCGCATTGTTTGATGAAAAATTCCCGGTTCCGCCACCGCTTCCGATAGATGCGTAAATGATGTTTGACCAGTAGAACTTATCATTCACACGCCAGAAATCGCGCAGGCTTAACTGGGGTTTAAAATAAAAGTTTTTGGACTGAGATAAATCTTCTGTTGTATTTGTCAGCATGGGGTTTCCGTCCTGATCTTTTTGGGTCCACCGGTTCAGGTGCCCCCAGTTGGAGTTATACCTGTACCCATAAGCGATGGATGAGTCAACCAGGTTAGGTCTGACTCCAATTTTTGTTGCATACGTTTTATCAAAGGTGGCAATTGATTTCATATACGAACGCTGGGCATGCTCCTGCGGAGCTCCCATTGCCGAAAATGTCAATACGTGATGGCCAATCTTTTTGTCAACCCTTATATAACCAAACCAGCCTTTCGTCCAGGCATTGTCAACCCAGCCATTGCCTTGTTTGTAGGATCCTGCAATAGTTACACCCCAACCGTGTTTCAATAGTCCTGAAGTGACGCCTAACGAAGTTCTCAGGTACCCATCGCTGCCCACTTCCTGTTTAATTGCACCGCCAAGATTTGCGTCAATGCCTTTGGTAATGATATTCATGGTTCCACCAACAGATGGCAGGGCAAGTTTAGATGCACCAAGGCCACGTTGAACCTGAACACTTCGCGTTACGATATCCAGTCCAAACCAGTTTGACCAGTAAACCCATCCGTTTTCCATATCGTTTACAGGAATCCCGTCAATCATCACAGCAAGGTTACGCTGGCTGAATCCACGGATGTTGATACGGGCATCACCGTCGCCTCCACCCTGCTGAGTGGCATATACTCCGGGTGTTTTATTCAGTATCATCGGGATGTCGCGGGAAGCAAGCTCTTCCTGAAGTTTTATTGGCTGAACTGTAGTAAAAGCAATAGGCGTTTCACGTGTTTTTGCCACATCGGCAACCACTTCAACCTCGGTGAGAGTAGGTGTTCTAAGCTGAAAATTCTGGGTTATTTCATCCTGTGCCACCGTTACATCAAGTTCCTGCATGATATAACCCACATAGGATACTTTCAGGTGGTAAGTGCCTTTATCCACTTTCAGATAATACTTGCCATCCATATCCGTGATCACGCCTTTGCCTTCGGCATAGGAAATTGTTGCCCCGATAAGCGTCTCCCCTGAATTGGCATCAGTAACAATACCCCGGATCATATTTTTTTGTCCGAAAAGAAGTACCGGAAAAAAAATGGAGAGGAATAAAACTGTAAATTTTTTGGTCATATGTTCCTGGGATTTGTTTATTTATGATGCGTAGAGACGTGGCACGCCACGTCTCTACGCTCTCATGGGTTAAACCGCAATGATATCCTTACAACCGGGACAGGATAAGACCGTCCCCGTAATCTATTGAACGATGATTTTCTTAATCACTGTCTGGTTTTCGCTTATTCTGACTTTGACAAGATACAATCCGTTTGACAGGTTATCCGGTGACACACTGATATCTTTGGGCCGTGATGCATAATCGCGGTAATAAACCGACTGGCCTACGATGGAAACAACTTCAACAGACAATACAGGCAGTACAGTTTGCACGGTGAAATGTCCGTTGGTGACTGGGTTGGGAGAAATAACAACCTGCTGGTCAGCAGTAAGTTTTCCAATACCTGATGAATTTTTGCAATCGCAAGTATGGAAGCCAAGACTGTCAAAGAAATTGGCAGGCATCGTGTCATATTCCAACATAGCATTGAAACTGTTCGGAACCCCGCCGGTTGTTGTACTTCCGTACTGGATCATGGTTAACAGGTCCACGCCGTGTTTCACCGCACGCTTGCGGATCAGTGTTTTGCTTTTAGTAAGATACGCGCCAACACCAAGTACATATGGCTTGGTGTCTGTCCATGCTCCGGAAGGGCTGTATGTGCCCTGCCAGTTCGTCGGGCGTACCCCGATTTCACCAAAAATATCAAGGTCTTTCCATGTATTATTGGCCTGTTTCTTCTGAAGGGAAACAGCATCATCGCCATTCCAGAAAACCACATTTCCTCCCTGGGTGTAGGGTGGTGCTGTTGAGTAAGCATAAGGAGCAAGCCAGGTGCCTTTTTTCTTCAATCCTGCCCATACCATGGTATCCTGGCCTGCTGGGATTGTATCCTGGATAATCACCATGACTTTGAAAGGTGCAATCGTTCCTGTAAGGGGAAGATTGTAGGCAATTTCCTGGTCGGAGGTTGAACTTCCGTTTGAGTAACGGATCAGGCGATAACTGCCGTCAAGTGTGATGACAGCAGATGTAGGATTATAAAGTTCCAGTGACTTGTTGTTGTTCCACCCTTCAACATATTCCGAAATAATGATATCAGAGCAGTCGGTCTGGGCAAAAAGCATGCCTCCGGATAAAAGGGCGGCACAAAAAAGTAGAATTTTTTTCATATGTTTGGGTTAAAGGGTTATTATCCGAAAATCAGAAACAAAATTAAGAAAAGTAAGGGCGTGAGGCATTAAAGAATCATTAAATGTTAGTAACTTTTTGTATTTGGAATGGTTCAAGCTTGTACAATGCCTCATTGATACCGGGGACATCTTTGAACGTCATGAACAGCCTGTTTTTCTCTTCGGTCATTTTGCACGATTGGGGGTTCAGTTTCATGAACTCCAGGATGGCAGTAAACTGCTCCGACTGAAAATAGGGGGATTCGGAATTATGTATAAAATAGGCCGTCAGCCTTGCATTCCGGAGAACAAGTTTTTCAAAGCCGATTTTACGCGCAAGCCAGCGCAGCCTGATGGTGTGTAACAGTGTTTCTGTTTGCCGGGGGATCGGCCCGAAGCGGTCAATCATGCGCTCCATGTACTTCATCAGGTTTTCTTCCGTCTCAATGGAATCAAGCTCTTTATAGAGGTTGAGCCGTTCGGTGATGTTGGTGATATAATAGTCAGGGATAAGAATCTCCAGGTCGGTTTCAATAACGCAGTCTCTTACATAGGTTACCTGCTCTTCTGCCGGGTACAGATCCCTGAATTCTGTCTCTTTCAGTTCAAGCAATGCCTCGTCCAGGATTTTCTGGTACATCTCATACCCGATTTCAGAAATGAACCCGCTTTGCTCAGCCCCGAGGATATTCCCGGCCCCGCGTATGTCGAGATCCCGCATGGCAATGTTGAAGCCACTGCCAAGGTCGGCAAACTCTTCAATGGCGCGCAGGCGCTTGCGGGCTTCATCTGTAAGCGACGACATGGGTGGGGCAAGCAGGTAACAGAAGGCCTTTTTGTTTGACCGGCCCACCCTGCCCCGCAACTGGTGCAGGTCGCTCAGCCCGTAATGATGGGCGTCATTGATGATGATGGTGTTCACGTTGGTGATATCCAGGCCCGATTCAATAATCGTGGTTGCGATCAACACATCATACTCACCTTCAATAAATTCCAGCATGACCTTTTCCAGTTTGTGACCCTCCATCTGGCCATGGGCGACTGCCACTTTCACACCTGGCACCATGCGCTGAACCATCACGGAAATGTCCATGATGTTTATCACCCTGGTGGTGACAAAAAACACCTGTCCGCCGCGCTGAACCTCGTTTTTAATGGCCTCCTTTATTACTTCTTCACCAAAAGGATGAATTTCGGTTTGAACAGGGTACCGGTTGGGCGGGGGTGTATTGATGATGGAGAGGTCGCGGGCACCCATGAGCGAGAACTGGAGGGTCCTGGGAATGGGCGTTGCCGTCAGGGTGAGGGTGTCTACATTCACCCGCATCATCTTCATCTTCTCCTTTGCCCCTACCCCGAACTTCTGCTCCTCATCAACGATCAGCAGTCCCAGGTCTCTGAATTTGATATCTTTACTGAGCAGCCTGTGGGTTCCGATCAGGATATCTATTTTCCCCTCCTCCAGGTCGGCAAGGAGCTTCTTTTGCTCCTTTGCAGACTTGAACCTGTTGATATAGTCTACCCTGCAGGGAAACGCCTTCAATCGGTCGGCAAATGTTTTATAATGCTGCAGTGCGAGGATGGTGGTGGGCACCAGGACTGCAACCTGCTTGCTTTCAGCCACTACCTTAAAGGCAGCCCTGACCGCGATCTCCGTTTTTCCAAAACCTACATCCCCGCATATCAGTCGGTCCATCGGGTATGTTTCTTCAAGGTCTTTTTTAACGTCAATGGTAGCCTTGATCTGGTCGGGCGTATCCTCATAGATAAACGAGGCTTCCAGCTCTGCCTGCAGGTATGTATCTGGCAAACAGGCCAGTCCAATGGATGCACGTCGCTCGGCATAAAGTTTGATGAGTTCTTTGGCAATATCTTTGACCCTGCTTTTGGTCTTGTTCTTTAACTTGTTCCACACATCAGAGCCAAGCCGGTTCAGGGATGGGGCCGCCCCCTCTTTGCCGATATATTTTGAAATCCGGTGAAGCGAATGAATGCTCACATACAGCAGGTCTTCATTTTTATAGATGAGCCTGATCGCCTCCTGCTCCTTGCCATTGTTGATGATCTTTTCAAGCCCGTCAAACCTGCCAACCCCGTGGTCAATGTGGGTAACGAAATCGCCCGGACGAAGATCATACAGGTCTTTCAGGGTCAGGGCCTCTTTTGCGGTATAACCGTCGCGGAGATGGAATTTGTGGTACCGTTCAAAGATCTGGTGGTCGGTGTAACAGGCGATCTTCAGGTCTTTGTCGAGAAAGCCTTCGTGGAGGGAAATGTTGAGGGTGACATGTGACGCGTGATGTGTGACGGAGGGGTCATCTGATTTTCTGGACGCTATATCGGAAAAGATGCTCTCCAGGCGTTCGGCCTGTTTGGGGTTATCAGTGAGGAGAAAATTCTGAAACCCGTCGCCTGCATTTTTCTCAATGTCGCGGAGTAAAAGGTCGAAATTCTTATTGAAAGCAGGCTGTGGCGAAGTATTGAAAACCACCGGTTTTCCGGTCTTAAAATAAAATTGCTGTCCGACCTCGAGTGTTGTAAAACCAAGCAGCGCCTTAAGGAATTCACTTCCGTGAACGAGCAGCTCGGATGAAGGTTGCTGTTCCATCAGGTGAGCCATGGAGCCGGCATCCTCCACCCAGATGATTGCTTTCTCAGGGAGGAATTCAAACACGGATTCATAGGCGATTTTCTTTTCCCCATTTACCCGTATATCAGGGACAATGCTGATTTCCTGCAACTTCTGAATGGAAAGCTGGGTGGAAGGATCAAACGACCTGATGGTTGATACCCTGTCTCCGGCAAACTCAATCCGGAAAGGATGGTCATTGCTGAAGGAGTAAACATCCACCAGTCCGCCGCGGAGGGAGAATTGCCCCGGCTCCGCCACAAAATCGGTGCGTTCAAATTCGTACTCCACGAGCAGGTCCAGGATAAAATCCATGTTCACCTGCTCGCCCACAGAAAGTTTCAGCGTATTTTTCTCCAGGTATTTCTTGTTGACGACCTTCTCAGCGATTGCTTCGGGATAACTGACGACAATGAACTTCCTTGCACGCCCGCTGAGCTGGTTCAAAACTTCTGTACGTGACAACAACCCCTGGTTATCCTTGGGCCCTGTCTGAAATCCCCGCTTATACGAAGACGGGAAATAAAACACCCGGTCGCCGAGCATTTGCTGAAGGTCATTGAAGAAATAGGCCGCCGTTTCCCTGTCGGGCAGCAGAATCATGTGTGTGCTGGAAGTCTGCTCAAAAACTGCTGCGGTTACCAGCGAGCGGGAAGAGCCGATGAGGCCCTGGAGGTGAAGCCTGAATCTTTGGGACCCCTCCCTGTTTCCCTCCCCAAAAAGGGAGGGACTTACCTCCCCCTTCCCTTCATGGAGAAGGGGGTCAGGGGGGATGGGGTCAATGGCACCGGAATTGGTAAAATGACCAACAACCTCCCTTACCAGAGGATGTTCCTTAAATAGCGTTAAAAGTTCAAAAGGCTTCAACCGATGTTTAATCGATTTTAAAATCAGGTGAATGTTCTTTCATCAGCTGCTCGGCTTTTTCAACCATATAGGTGGGGCCTACAAACAAAGGGGAACGCTCATGCAGCATGGTTGGCTGTATGTCAAGGATGCGCCTGAATCCGTCGGAGGCTTTACCCCCTGCCTGTTCAGCCAGGAAAGCTACCGGATTGCATTCATACAGCAACCTCAGTTTCCCTCTCCTGTTCTTTGTTGTGCCGGGATAAAGAAAAACCCCTCCCCTGATGATGTTCCGGTGAATGTCGGCAACCATGGAGCCAATGTACCTGGTGGAATACGGACGGTGTGTTGCTTCATCTTCTTCCTGGCAATAATGAATGTACTGGCGCACTCCTTCCGGGAAAGAGAAATAATTGGCTTCGTTGATGGAGTAAATGCCGGCCACTTCGGGATACTTCATATCCGGATGGCTCAGAATAAACAATCCCACGGATGGGTCAAGGGTAAAACCGTTCACACCGTATCCCGTTGTATAAACAAGCATGGTGGAGGAGCCGTAAATGACGTATCCTGCGGCAACAAGGTTGCGGCCCGGCTGCATAAAATCTTCAAGTGTTGCGGATCCCCTGACAGTACGACGGCGGTAAATGGAGAACAGGGTACCAATGGAAACATTTGATTCAATGTTTGAAGATCCGTCGAGCGGGTCCATGGCAACAACATACTTTCCATGTTTTGAGATATCGCTGTCAAGGATAATGATATCTTCATTCTCCTCAGAACCGATGGCACAGCATTGTCCGCCGGATTTCAGGGCTGCAATAAACTGGTCATTTGCATACACATCCAGCTTTTTCTGGTCTTCGCCCTGTACATTCACTTCCCCGGCATAACCCATTACATCGCCAAGTCCGGCGCGGTTTACCTCGCGGTTTACAAATTTTGCGGCTATGCCAATGTCGTTGAGCAACCGTGACAATTCACCCGAAGCCGAGGGGTATTCATTCTGCTGTTCAATAATAAATTCAGTGAGGGTCTTGAATTTCATAACATCTTGTTTTAGACTGCAAAATTAGGAATTTTCATCAGATTCAATGCTTCTTTTTCTTTACTTTTGTCCCATGTACATCAATGTTTTCAAGTTCGGAGGCGCTTCTGTATGCAGTGCAGAAGGAATTAAAAACGTCGCCCGCCTGCTCAGGCAATTCAATTCTTCCCCTTTGGTGGTAGTGGTTTCCGCGATGGGCAAGACAACCAATGCCCTTGAAGTGCTGCTGAATGACTATATAAACAAAGATCCCCTGGCGGTTGTAGAGTCATTTCAAAAGGTGTGGGACTATCATTTTTCAATCATTGGTGAACTTTTCCCCGATAAAGATCACATTGTTTATGGAGAGGTTGATTCACTGCTCAACCAGCTAAGGGGTTATATCCGCAAGGGGCACCTTTACGATGACATGCCTCACTCCTACGATTTTGAATACGACCAGGTGGTAAGTTTCGGTGAACTGATCTCGGCCGCAATCCTGCAACATTACCTGGTTTTAGAGGAATGCCCTGCAAAACTGCTTGATGTGCGAGACCTGGTAAAAACTGATTCGACGTACCGCGACGCCCGGGTTGACTGGAAAACTACTGAAACACTGATCCAGGATTCCATCCACGGATTTTTCCGTGAGTCCAGCCGGGGAACCATTGCACTTACACAGGGGTTCATCGGCAGCGATTCAGAGGGGAACACAACCACACTCGGCCGGGAGGGCTCTGATTTTACTGCCGCGATTTTCGCATGGTGCCTGCAAGCAAAGGAAATGACGATCTGGAAAGATGTACCCGGGGTAATGAATGCCGACCCAAAGTGGATGCCTGATTCCGTGTGCCTGGAGACCCTTTCATACCGTGAAGCTATAGAGTTAGCCTATTATGGAGCCAGTGTCATCCACCCGAAAACGATCAAGCCGCTTGAGAATGCCAATATCATTCTCAGGGTCAGGTCATTCGTAAATCCCGATTTGCCGGGAACCGAAATCAGGAATATCCGTGAATGGAAAATACAGACACCAATATATATCAGGAAACAGAATCAAATCCTGATCTCCATCTCGCCACGCGACTTTTCTTTTATCATTGAAGAAAACCTGAGCGAAATTTTCAGCATCCTGGCAAGGTTCAGGGTAAAGGTGAACGTCATGCAGAATTCCGCCATCAGTTTTTCAATCTGTGTGGATGCAGACCCTCAGAAAATAAAACCCCTGATCGAATTCCTCAGAAGAGATTATGAAACCCGGTACAACGAAGGCCTTGAACTGTTTACCGTTCGTCACTATTCAGAGGATGCAATGGTCCCGGTCCTGAACGGAAGAAAGACACTGATGGAACTGCGCAGCAGGCACACAATCCAGGTTGTAGTTCAATAAAGCCGGGCAACGAATTAAGGGATCACCACCGGGAAATCGTAACGGAAGTCTTCACAGTCCGGCGTACCAAGGATATTTGACAGGAAATCGCGGTAAGCATCTGTAAACGCAAATTTGCTGATGTCATAGTAGTCATCCGACAATGGCTTGTTTCCTACAGCACCCATGTCAATAGACGTGGTGTTGAACTCTTCCAGTTCCACATTCGTCACGATTTTCTTCATCACCGGCATTTGCCCGTACTCTTCACGGAGGAGCAGGTCAACCACTTTATCGGCCAGCGTGGATGTAAGCCTGCGGTCATAATGACGGCAATGTCCTGAACGCGGATAATACCCCGATATCTGTGCACGTGCTTCAATCCCCAGTTTCGCGCTGATTTCCGATGCAATGATGCCACTCACGCCGCCAAACCTCGGATGTCCGTACTCATCAAGTTCGGAACTTGCATAAACCACGTCAACCTTGCCCAACTTTTCGTCAAACCACCGGGTGCCTTCTGACACAGGGATAACCAGGTACTTCTTCTTTGAATTCATATAGGCCTCTTTGACTGTTTCAAAAAAGACCTCTTTACGTTCTTTCGTGATCTCAAACTCCGGGATCAAACCAAGGGAAGCACCACCAAACGTAGCGGTTCCGGTGAGCCAGCCTGCATCGCGGCCCATCACCTCCATCACCAGTATGCGTGAATGTGATTCGGCAGTAGTCTTGAGGTTGTTTGTAAATTCCATCATTGACTGTGCGGCCGACGGGAATCCCGGGCATAAAACTGCCTCAATGTCCTTTCCGTTGTACCTGTGTATGGTGCGGGTACGCAAATCATTATCAATGGTTTTCGGGAACCCGATCACGGGGATGCCTTCAGTTTCAAATAACCTTTTGGCTGCGCCATTGGTATCGTCGCCGCCAATCGAGACAAGCACGTCGATCTTATATCGTTCAAAATTACGCAGTACCTGCGGCACACGGTTTTCCGGGTTCTTTTTGGAGGGAAATGGGTTGGTACGGCTTGACCTGAGCGCTGTTCCGCCATAGTATCCGTCATAGGGCTGATGCGTAAGGTCTACAACATTCCCGTCTCCGAGCAGGCCTTTCCAGCCCTGGAGGATTCCGAAAACTTTAAAGCCAAGCAAGGAGGCACGGTTCCTGATCGCTTCAATGCTTGAATTGATGGCTGGCGTATCGCCGCCTCCTGATAAAATGGCCAGTGTCTTTCCCTGGAATAGTTTATGTTCGTGTTTCATAGTGGGTTTTAGCTTTTCGGGTGCAAAAATACAATTTTTTTGGGAATTTGGGGGGCGAGGTGGACAGGTGGACGAGTGGACGAGCGGACAAGCGGACAAGCGGACAAGCGGACGGGCGGATGGGCGGATGGGCAGACAGGCAGACAGGCGGACGGGCGGACAGGCGGACAGGCGGACGGGCGGACGGGCGGACAGGCGGACAGGCGGACGAGCGGACGGGCGGACGGGCGGATGGGTGACGGGTGAAAGGGTGAGCAGGTGAACAAAGGGGGCCGGAATGGCCTGATTTTTCAGATTGTTTTCGTATTTTTGCGCCCTAATTGAACGCTCGTGTGGAATTTCCTGGTTAAGACCATTTTACGTAACAGGATCACGATTTTAATCGTGGTCGGCTTGATGACTGCCTTCATGGGGTACAAGGCCATGCAGGTTAAAATACAGTACGAAAGTGCCAGCATTTTACCTGCAGAAGACTCCACCAATATTGTTTACCAGGATTTTATCACTCAATTCGGACAGGACGGCGCTGTCATGTTCATCGGGATCACCGATAAAAATTATTTTCTGCTTTCGCATTTTAATGCGATGTTTGACCTGACCGACTCTCTGAAAAAAATCAACGGCGTTTCTGAGATCATTTCCGCTACAAGGTTGTATAACCTGGTGAAGAATGATTCATTGAAAAAATTTGAGTTCATCCCGATCTCACCGCAAAAACCTTCAACACAAAAGGCACTTGATTCGATACGGGAACTGATTTTCTCCTTGCCCTTTTACAATGAATTGATTTACAACAAGTCAACCTCGGCCTACCTGATGGGGTTAACCCTCGATAAAAAGATCATTGATTCAAAAGAACGCGACAGGCTCATCAATGATATCAAGGGCATGATGCTGCGATTCTCTGAACGTTCAAAGGTGGAGGTGCATTTTTCAGGACTCCCCTACATCCGTACACTGGTTGCCCGGAAACTGCAGAATGAGCTTAAGCTCTTCATCTTCCTTGCGTTACTGGTAAGCGCCCTGTTCCTGTTCATCTTTTTCAGGTCAACTAAAGCGGTCATCTTCCCGGTCGTTATCATGCTGATAAGTGTAATCTGGGCTTTGGGGCTGATGGCCCTTTTCGGGTACAAGATCACCATGCTCACCTCAATCATTCCGCCCCTGGTAATTGTCATCGCTGTTGAAAACTGCATTTTCATCCTGAATAAATACCACTATGAATACAGTCACCACCAGAACCAGGCTAAAGCACTTTCAAGGGTCATTGAACGCATCGGGGCGGCAAACCTGCTGACAAATGCCGCAACGGCAGCTGGTTTCGCAGCATTCACCATCACAAACAACAAACTTCTTGTTGAATTCGGCCTGATTGCAGCACTCAGCATCATGGTCATTTATGCACTGTCGCTGACCCTGGTCCCGATTTTCTTCAGTTTCCTTCCCCCTCCGCGCGGCAAGTACACGAAACACATAGAATCGAGTATTGCCAAGTCCCTGATCGACAAGGCTGTTCTCTGGGTTTCTCATTACCGCAACCCTATTTATTACGCCATGGGCGTTTGTATCGTTATCGGTGTTGCAGGCGCACTCCTGCTAAAAACAAGCGGCACCATTGTCGACGACATTTCAAAACGTGACCCTATCTACAAAGACATGATCTACTTTGAAAAAAACTTCAAAGGAATCATGCCCCTTGAAATCGTTGTTGATACGAAAAAGAAAAAGGGGGTGCTGAACCTGGCAACCCTTAAAAAAATTGACCGGTTGCAGGACAGCTTACAAACATATAAAGAGTTATCCAAACCTCTTTCCATTGTGGAGGTGATCAAAACAGCAAAACAGGCCTTCTATGCAGGTGATCCACAGTTTTATGAATTGCCGAATTCAAACGAAATGGCCTTCATGGCAGATTACATTCCGTCATTCAAATCAAAGAAAAAATCAATCCTGAACAATTTCATTGACTCAAACTACCAGGTCACCCGCATCAGTGTTCAGATGGCCAATGTCGGCACTGTAAAGATTGACAGCATCCAGAAAAGCCTTAAACCAACCATTGACTCCATCTTCAACCCGGCCAGGTATAATGTCACCATCACCGGTACCAGCGTGGTTTTCCTGAAAGGCACCAACTTCCTGATCCGTAACCTGTGGGAAAGCATTGCCCTTGCAGTGGTGATCATTGCCCTGTTGCTTGCATTCCTGTTTACATCCTGGCGTATGATCCTGATCTCCCTGATCCCCAACCTGATTCCGCAGCTGATGACTGCAGCATTGATGGGCTTTACAGGTATTCCCATCAAACCATCCACCATCCTGATTTTCAGCATTGCCCTGGGGATTTCAGTTGACAACTCCATCCAGTTCCTCTCCAGGTACCGGCTTCAGTTAAAACATACCGGGCATGACATCCCATCATCGGTGATTTCGGCGTTGCGCGAAACCGGTTACAGTATGATCTATTCATCCACCGTGCTGTTTTTCGGATTCGGGATTTTCGTCCTTTCAACTTTCGGAGGAACCCAGGCACTCGGATTCCTTATCTCCTTCACCCTGCTGGTTGCCGGATTGCTGAATATGTTCGTCCTCCCTTCCATGCTGCTTACCCTCGACAAATGGAGCACTACCAAAGGATTTGAGGCCCCCCTGATGGATATTTATGATGATCCTGCCGATCTCGAGTTTCAGGACGAAGAAGATCAGCCGAAGGCATCTGTTTGAAAACATTTGAATGGAAAATTAAGTTTGTTTAATACCTTTACTGTGTCAATTTAAATCCTGTAACATGAAAGGAATTATTCTCGCCGGAGGGGCCGGAACACGGCTGCACCCGCTAACGCTGGCAGTGAGCAAGCAACTGATGCCGATCTACGACAAACCAATGATCTATTATCCGCTGTCGGTGCTCATGATGGCAGGGATCAACGAAATCCTGATCATCTCCACACCCCATGACCTGCCACACTTCAGGCAGCTCCTTGGTGATGGAAAATCACTGGGCTGTTCATTTTCCTATGAAGAACAGGCCATTCCCAACGGGCTCGCCCAGGCGTTTGTGATCGGAGAATCTTTTATAGGGAAAGACAAGGTTGCCCTGGTCCTTGGTGATAATATCTTCTTTGGCAACGGCCTGTCACAGATTGTCCATGAAAACAATGATCCTGTAGGCGGGGTGGTTTTCGCCTACCATGTTCACGACCCTGAACGCTACGGAGTAGTAGAATTTGACGCTGATTTCAATGCTGTTTCCATTGAAGAAAAGCCAAAGACACCCAAATCAAACTATGCCGTTCCCGGGCTCTACTTTTATGACAACAGTGTTATTGAAGTGGCCAGAAACATGAAACCGAGTGCCCGTGGCGAGTATGAAATAACAGATGTAAACAGGTGGTATCTTGAACAGGGAAAACTTAAAGTTGGTGTATTAAGCCGGGGAATTGCGTGGCTCGACACCGGCACTTTTGAGTCATTGCTCCAGGCATCGCAGTTTGTTGAAGTGGTTCAGAACAGGCAGGGCCTTAAAATCGGCTGTATTGAAGAAATTGCTTACCGCATGAATTTTATCACGCGTGAACAACTGAATAATATAGCCCAGCCATTGTTGAAAAGCGGATATGGCAAATACCTCATTAACTTAAACGAATAAACGAAAGGTGTACCCTGGAAGCAGGCCGCCGGTTCGCCATCTCATTATCCTGATATTATAATGCATTCCCTGAAGTCGTTCCACCACATCATCGGTGAGGCATTCGCCAAAGCCAGTTTCGCACAGGCACCTTCCCAACTGTACGAACCAATTACTTATACGCTTGACCTTGGAGGAAAAAGACTGCGCCCGTTGCTTGTGCTGATGTCATGCGAACTATTTGGCGGGGAGATTGAGCATGCGATTTACCCGGCCATGGGAGTAGAGATCTTCCACAACTTCACCCTCCTTCACGACGATATCATGGATAACGCTCCCTTACGGAGGGGCAATAAAACGGTGCACCAGAAATGGGATACTAACACAGCGATATTGTCAGGGGATACCATGTTTGTAATCGCCTATGAACATGTGGCAAAAACAAATCCTGCGATGCTGCCTGATGTGCTCAACCTGTTCAACGACACAGCCAGGAAGGTATGCGAAGGCCAGCAATATGACATGAACTTTGAGACACAACCCAACGTCTCAATCCCCGATTACATGACTATGATAAGGCTTAAAACAGCCGTTTTAATAGCGTGCAGCCTGAAACTGGGAGCTCTCCTGTCAAATGCACCGAAGGAAAGTGCCGATAAAATTTACGAATTCGGGATTGAACTTGGCCTTGCATTTCAGCTTCAGGATGATTTCCTGGATGCGTTCGGCGATACCAGTAAATTCGGAAAAGCAATTGGCGGTGATATCGCCACCAACAAGAAAACATACCTGTTTCTCAAAGCCTTTGAGATGGCAACCGGGGATACCCTTGTAAGGTTGACAAACTACTTTTTTGACAAGGAGATCGGCCTGCAGGAAAAAACTGAAGGGATTCTGGAAATTTACCGCCAGTTAAAAATTGATGAAATAACAAGGGTTGAAATAGAAAACCACCATTCAAAAGCAATGGAAATCCTCAATTCCTTTCAATTCCCTGCTGCGACGACCACTGAAATGCTGAAACTGATGCAGGAAATGCTCGGCCGTGAACGCTGACCCCCCGTCACCCGTCACGCGTCACGCGTCACGCTTCTCCCAGAATCTCCAGTTCATAGTTCAACTCCTCCCATCGCTTCATCTCCCTCTCCAACACTCTTTTAAGGTCTTCATACTCTTTATACAGGCTGCCATCCTGGATTTGCTGCTGATATTTTTCAGGTGTTGCCAACATCGCCTCCCGCGTTTTCAACTCGGCTTCAATCCGGTCAATATCTGATTCACTCCTGGTAACCTGGGATTTGATCTTCCGGATCTCCTTCTCATTTTCCTTTCTCTTTTCCCAGTTGATTTTATTTTGTGAAACCGGCTCGGCATCTGCCTGGCTTGCAATTTTTCTTTGACTCACCTCAAGTTCCTTAAGCGACTGGATCCTGCGCTGTTCAAGGAAATCATAAATATCACCGATATACTCTCTGACAACACCCCGCTTAAACTCAAAAACACGGTTTGTCAGTCCCTGCAGGAAATCACGGTCATGCGACACAATGATGAGGGTACCGTTATATTGCAGCAAGGCACTCTTCAAAACATCCTTGGATCGCATGTCAAGGTGGTTCGTAGGTTCATCCAGGATCAGCAGGTTGGCTGGCGTTAAAAGCAGTTTCGCAAGCGACAGCCTTGATTTCTCGCCACCGGAAAGAACTTTAACCTTCTTTTCAATATCATCGCCGCTAAACAAAAACCCGCCCAGGATGCCCTTTATCCTGGTGCGGATATCACCAACAGCAATATCATCAATTGTTTTAAAAACGGTTTTTTCGGGATCCAGGTAGTCGCTCTGGTTCTGCGCATAATAACCGATCACCACATTGTGGCCGTATTTAAGTTCACCGGTGTAATCAACCTGCCTGTTGATCAACTTCGATAAAGTAGTCTTTCCCTCACCGTTTTTCCCGACAAATGCTACCCTGTCATTTTTAATGATGGAGAAATTCAGGTCATTCAGCACCCGCTTCTGCGGATAATCCTTGCATAAATTAATCCCTTCAAGGATTATTTTTCCGGAATGCGGGGCATCCGGAAACCGGAATCGTATGCCCGACTCATCAACCATATCAACCTCAACCAGGTCAATCTTTTCAAGTAGTTTGATCCTCGACTGAACTTGCTTTGCCTTGGTAGCCTTCGACCTGAAACGCTCAACGAACCGCTCAATCTGCCGGATCTGGCGCTGCTGGTTGTTATGTGTGGCAAGCTGGCTCTCCATCCGGTCTTCGCGCATCAGTACATATTCCGAGTAATTTGCCTTATAATCGTAGATTTTCCCCAGGGAAATTTCTATGGTCCGCTTTGTCACATTGTCAAGGAATGCGCGGTCGTGCGAAACAAGCACAACAGCCCCTTTATAGCTGTCAAGGAACTCTTCCAGCCATTGTATGGAGTCAATATCAAGGTGATTTGTCGGCTCATCCAGGAGGATCACATCATGCTGCTGCAGGAGGATTTTAGCGATTTCAACACGCATTTGCCAGCCACTGCTGAATGTGGTCATTTGCCTTGTGAATTCCTCCCGCTCAAAACCAAGGCCCAGCAATACTTTTTCAATATTCACATGAATGGCCTGACCCCCGATCAGGTGATAGCGGTCAAGGGCATCTGAATGGTGCCTGATCAGCTTGTGATAACTGTCAGACTCATAATCTTCCCGCTCCCCGATCTGCTTTTCATACCCGGCAATCAGCGTTTCCAGCTTTACCACCTCACTGAAAGCGTTCATCGTTTCCTCCATAACCGAACGCTCGCTCATCGTTTCCATCTCCTGGGGAAGATAGCCAACAGAGTAGTTGTCGGGGAAAATCACATCGCCTTCATCGGCTTTTTGAATTCCGCTTATTATTTTAAGAAGGGTTGATTTACCTGCGCCGTTCTTACCGACAAGACCCATCCTGTCTTTATCATTTATAATGAAGGAAACATGGTCAAACAGCGATTCGCCGCCAAACTGAACAGAGAGATTGTTAATGGAGATCATAGGCGGCAAAGATATGAAGAGATTACGAAAGAACCGTTAAAACACAAACGGGTGGTTCAAACAAAACCTTCCAGGTTTTTGAAACCTGGAAGGTTTAACGACTGCCGGTAAAAGGAAAGGGCCGGCCAATGGCCAGCCCTTTCCGGGATCGTACGGACAACCCGAAGGCCATCCTTACTTAAATTTAGTGTGTCACCGTGATCTTAACCATTCGCATGCCTTCGGTGGTGGAAACCTTTACGAAGTATACGCCTGATTTGAATCCAACAACATTCAGTTTGGCAGTTTTGGAGTCAACATTGCTGACCGTGTAAACTGTCTGACCTATGAAGTTCATTACATCAATGCCGGTG
>CAJBYO010000060.1 GCA_903959905.1 uncultured Bacteroidales bacterium | reverse complement strand
CTGGCTATCCCGAACAACGTTTTGGTATACAGCCCATTTGGGGCGGAAAATGGTCCATGGTGCTATTTTTAGCGATCAGCATTAATTTTTTCGTTTTATCATAAACCCCCTTTTCGGAGGGGACTCATACTTAAAACTTAATACTAAATTTTTAATAACTCCCATTTCTCCTATGAGCGAAGATATTTTCCAGGGCTACAAAGGTCGCGCACTCGCAGTACTGCAAAAATTCAATGCCCGTGTATGGGCAAAGGTTCGTGTCGACAGCAGCAGGGGTGTGTTTGAAGGCACCATTCTGCCAAGGGCTGAAAATACGGATGACAAACACCTGGTTCTGAAGATTTTTACCGGTTATAATATTGGGGTCGACATCAACGGAATTACCGACATTGTTGAGCTTGGCTATAAAAAAGCCATCTATAAAATTCCGGAAAAGGATTTCCCCTATTCAAAAGATAAGCCCAATGTTAAACTCCTTGGAACAGGCGGCACCATTGCCTCGCGGCTTGATTACCGTACCGGTGCCGTCATCCCGGCATTTTCTCCGGGGGAGTTGTATGGAGCTGTACCTGAGCTGGCAGATATCTGCAACCTGACAACGGAGAAGCTTTTCGCCGTTTTCAGCGAGAACATGGGCCCCGAACAGTATAAAAAGCTGGCGATTGCCATCGGGAATGAAATAGAAAAGGGGATCGACGGGATCATCATCGGGCACGGTACGGATACCCTGCACTATACTTCTGCCGCACTCACGTTCATGGTGCAAAATTCACCGGTACCCATTGTGCTTGTTGGCTCACAGCGTTCATCAGACAGACCAAGTTCCGATGCCGCCCTCAATCTCATGCATGCGGCTACAGCTGCCGCCCATGGCGACATCGCCGAGGTGATGGTTTGTATGTTCGGACCTACATCCGACGAATACGGCTTCCTGCACAAAGGAACGCGTGTCAGGAAGATGCACTCATCTTACCGTTCCACCTTCCGCACCATCGGCGACACGCCGATTGCCACCGTAAGCCGGCAGGGAGTGGTCCCGATCAAGCATGATTACAAACGCAGGCGGGCCGACCGCAATGTCACCATCATGCCCTATTACGAGGAAAAGGTGACCATGATCTATTATTACACCAACATGCAGCCGGATGTGATTGACGCCCTTGTTGACGCAGGTTACAAGGGGATCATCATCATAGGAACCGGGCTTGGCCATGTGAACAAACCCATTTACCCGGCCATTGAAAGAGCCATTGCAAAAGGTGTTGCGATCTACATGACTGTTCAGACCCTGTGGGGATATGTGCACATGTTTGTTTACGACACCGGCCGTGACCTCATGGCCAAAGGGATCATCCCGGCCGAGAATATGCTTCCCGAAACAGCCTTCATCAAACTTAGCTGGGCGCTCGGACAAACGTCCGATCTGGCAAAGGTGAAGGAGATCATGCTCACGCCGATAAACGACGAAATAACACCCCGTGAACCTTACAACGGATACCTGATATACCAGGGCGGGGTGCCGGAGGTGGAGGAGTTTATCAGGAAATTTCACAAATAGCACAGGGTGAAATTGCGAAATGGTGAAATGATGAAAACAGGGCAGTCAAGTTGGTTCCTGGTTCTTTTCGTGATGTTACAAAAGGCAACGTTTGAATCCTGACTTTGACACCGGTAATGGTGTTACTGGTGGCTTTCCTGTGTGATTGTTTTCACTATATTTGCACTTCCATCATAAATCCTTGATTTTCTAACAGTTTAAATCACATCACACATGAAAAAATTAATTGCACAAGTTTCTCTCTTGACTGTTTTATGCATCATTGCCATCGGAGCGGTTGCCCAAAAGAATTACAGGTACGACACCGTTGCCGGCGACCCGCTTAAGGCCAGGATCTATACCCTCGGGAACGGGTTAAAGGTTTATCTTACCGTTTACAAGGATGCCCCACGTATCCAGACGGCCATTGCTGTTCGTACGGGTAGCAAGAATGATCCTTCCGACAATACTGGGATGTCGCACTACCTGGAACACATAATGTTTAAGGGCACAGACGAGTTCGGAACCAAGGATTTTGTGAAGGAAAAAGTGCTGCTGGACCAGATTGAGTATAAGTTTGAGGTATATAAAAAAACGCTGGATACATTGCAGCGGAAAAAGATATATCATGAAATTGACAGCCTTTCAGGCGTTGCCTCCACGTTTGCCATTGCGAATGAATACGATAAGCTGCTTTCTGTGATCGGTGCCAAAGGAACCAATGCATTTACATCCTTTGAAGAGACTGTTTATATAAATGACATCCCCTCCAATAAAATAAGCCAGTGGCTGCAGATCGAACAGGAAAGATTCAAAGATCCGGTTTTCAGGTTGTTCCATACCGAACTGGAGACTGTTTATGAAGAGAAAAACATGAGTCTTGACAATGATGATGACAAGGTTTTTGAAGACCTTTTCTCTGGTTTGTTCCAGAAAAACACCTACGGCACGCAAACGGTTATCGGAACTGTTGAACATCTGAAGAATCCGTCGCTTACCTCCCTCAGGAATTATTTTGCCGCCCGCTATGTGCCAAATAACATGGCCCTTATCCTGTCGGGCGATTTTAATCCTGATGAGGTTATAAAACTTGTTGACGGAACTTTCGGGAAACTTCCTTCCAGTCCGGTTACCGCCTATGTTCCTGCGGTCGAAACGCCGATTACCGCCCCGATTGTTAAAGAAGTTGTAGGGCCAGATGCCGAATCTGTTACCATCGGGTACAGGCTTGGCGGTGCTGATACCAAAGATGCCGACCTTGTTACCGTGTGCAATATGGTGTTGAGCAACAGCAATGCCGGCCTGATGGACCTCAATCTCAACCAGGCTCAGAAAGTGCTTGAAGCCAGCGCCTTCTCATACGTCCTGAAAGACTATTCCGTCAATATATTTTCCGGGAAAGCCAAAGAAGGTCAGTCGCTTGAAGAGGTGAAAGACCTGATCATGGGTCAGATTGACCTTGTGAAAAAAGGAGAATTTCCCGATTGGCTCATCCCTGCCATTATCAATGATTTCAAACTTTCTGAAATCAAGAAATATGAAACCAACTATGGCCGTACCATGGAACTGATGGATGAGTTCATCAAGGAGACTCCCCATTCCGAGGTTGTAAACAATGTAAAGAGGCTCGCAAAGATTACAAAGAAAGATGTGGTTGATTTTGCCAGTAAAAACTATGGCAACAATTATGTAATCGTGTACAAACGCAACGGGCAGGCAAAGGAAACCGCCAAGGTGATGAAACCTCAGATCACACCGGTTACCATGAACCGCGATGATGAGTCGGCATTCCTGAAGAAAATTGTTGCCGAACCGGGCAAGACTATTGAACCTGTGTTCATTGACTATGATAAAGATATCATGAAGTTCAGCCTCAAAGGCAACATCCCTGTTCTGTACAAAGCCAATACCGAGAACAGTACCTTCTCCCTCTACTATTATTTTGAAATGGGTACAAACAGCAACCGTGAACTGGGCATTGCACTTGATTACCTGAAATACCTCGGAACATCAAAATTATCCCCTAAACAGGTACAGGAAGAATTTTACAAACTGGGATGTTCATTCAGTGTAAACAGTTCGGACGTTGATATTTGGGTTTCCCTTTCAGGTTTGAGCGAAAACATGGCTAAATCTGTTGCTCTTTTTGAGAACCTGCTTTCTGATGCCCAGGCGAATAAACCTGCACTTGAAAACCTGGTGGCGGATATCAAAAAGCGTCGCGACGATGATAAACTGTCAAAACAAACAATCCTGTGGTCGGCAATGTACAACTATGGCGTGTACGGTGAAAAATCCCCTTATACCAATATCCTTTCATCCGGCGAACTTGATCAGCTTAAAGCAGAAGATCTTGTGTCCCTGGTCAGGGGTTTGAACGGTTACCAGCATAAAGTCCTGTATTACGGCCCGGATAATTCCAATAAACTGACTGCCTTGCTGAACAAGGATCATCGCTTACCTGCTGCATTGAAACCCGTACCCGAACCTGCCATGTTTGAGCAGAAACCAACGGATATCACCAAAGTTTTTACTGTTGACTATGAAATGAAACAGGCTGAAATTGTGATGCTTTCCAAATCTGATAAATACGATAAAAGCATCATTCCGGTGGTTCGCCTTTTCAATGAATATTTCGGCGGAAGCATGAATTCCATCGTATTCCAGGAAATCAGGGAATCCAAAGGACTGGCATACAGTGCCTATGCCGGATATCGTTCCCCGCAGCAGCCTTACCAGAATTTTTACCTGTTTTCATACATCGGAACCCAGATTGATAAGCTTCCGGAAGCCATGAAAGCCATGACCGGACTGTTTAACAACATGCCTGAAAGTGAAAAGGCGCTGAATTCATCGAGGGAAGCCATCATCAACAAAATCCGCACGGAAAGAATCACCAAGTCAAATGTGCTGTTCAATTATCTCAATGCGAACAAATTCGGACTTACCTATGATATCCGCAAAGATGTGTTTGAAAAAGTGCCGTCCATGACGTTCGCCGACCTGAAAGTTTTCCAGCAGAAGTTTATCAAGGACAAAACCTTCACCATCATGGTACTGGGCAAACAATCTCAACTTGATATGAAGACCCTTGAAGGATATGGCCAGGTAAAGTCGCTTGAACTGAAAGACGTGTTCGGGTACTAGTCTTTTATGTCATTAACATCGTCTGCATCCATCCTCTTCCCTTTTTGGGGAAGGGGCATGGAGCTGGGCTAATCATCTGAAAACTTCCTAAGCATCTCCCTGTATTGAGAGAATACGTTTGCCCTTGAGATGAATCCAAGGTACTTCCCGTTTTCAAGCACCGGCAGGTTATACCGGTCGCTTTGCTGGAACAATTGTATCACCGTATCCATTGAATCGTCGGGATTGATGGCGTAATCTGGCATAAAGAGGAGGTCTTTCACATACGTAACCTCATAAATGGACTGGTCAAACATGATCTGGCGAATGTTATCAAGCACGACAACGCCAAAGAACGTCCCCTCCTCATCAACCACCGGGAACAGATTGCGTGATGCAGATGCGACTACCTTTACGAGCTGCCCCAGCGTTGCATCCGGGTGGACCCGGGCAAAATTGGTTTCAATTAATTGCCGGGGCGACATGAAAGAGAGAACAGCCTTGTCTTTGTCGTGGGTAATCAGTTCCTTGCGGGCCGCCAGCTGACGCGTATAAATAGAGTGGCTTTCAAAAGCATGACATGTCAGGTATGAAATAGCCGATACTATGATCAGTGGAGTAAGCAGGAGATACCCACCCGTAATTTCCGCAATGAGAAACATGGCTGTGAGTGGTGCATGCATGACCCCGGCCATTACGCCGGCCATGCCAACAAGGGCAAAGTTTGCCTGCGAAATCTGAAGGCCAAAAACAGTATTTAGCAGGTTGGCAAAGAAATATCCGCATATAGCCCCCACAAAGATAGACGGGGCAAAGGTGCCGCCAATGCCGCCACTGCCCTGGGTTAACGCCATGGCAATAACCTTCATGATAATCAGTCCGAAGATGATAATAAGGAATGTCCAGTTGTTCTGTTTCAGCATGCCAAAAACGGCAGAATTCCCGATTATTTCACCCTGGCCAGTGATAACCGACTTCAAAACTGTATAACCCTCACCGAAAAGGGAAGGATAAACAAAGATCAGGATGGCAAGGAAAATACCGGAAATGGTAACCCTGACAGGCGTCGAGACCTTCTTTAGCAACGACTCGATGCCAATGCTTCCCCGGATAAAAAAAACGGAGACCAGCCCGGTAAAACCGCCCAGCAGAATATAAAAAGGGATGTGTTTCAGAATAAACGGGCTGCTGAGCGTGAAAGAGAACAGGACTTCATTTCCCATCAGGAGGAACGAAACAAGGGAGGCTGTGACGGTGGTGATCAGCAGGGGGATCAGCGTGGTCATGGTGAGGTCGAGCATCAGGATCTCCAGCACGAATATGGCGCCTGCAATGGGGGCCTCAAAAATACCGGCAATGGCACCGGCCGCACCGCAACCGATCAGAAGCGTTGTTGTCCTGTAATCCAGCCTGAACAGTCGTGCCAGGTTTGATCCGATGGCAGAACCGGTGAGGACGATAGGGGCTTCCGGTCCCACTGAACCGCCGAATCCAAGGGTGAGCGTACATGCGATCAGGGAAGAAAAGGTGTTGTGAGGCTTAATCTGGCCATTGTTTTTTGAAATGGCATACAGAACCTTGCTCACACCGTGGCTGATGTTGTCTTTGACGACATACCTGATAAACAGCAGCGTGAGAATGATCCCAACCACCGGGAAAGCAAGGTACAGGTAATAAATCCCGTGGTAGCTGAACCCGTTGGTAAGGAAGTAATTGGTGTAGTAAAGGGTGTTTTTGAGGGTTACAGCGGCAAGTCCGCTGCCAGCGCCAACCAACAGGCTGAGAATGAGTACAAACTGCCGCTGTTTTATATGACGGAGCCGCCATACAAGCAGTTTCCCGGTAATTGATTTTGGAACCATACAGGTGCAAATGTAACTTTTTAAATCATATCTTTGTCTTCCTGTCGCTGTTGCTGAATCCGGTCATCTGCACCACAAAATCCCATCTGATGCCTTTAATGAGGAGTTCTGTCCTGTTATGCTGTTTCGTGATGCTGATGTCACTGGCAGGTTATGAGGTATTTGCCGGCGGTATGCATGATCTCCTCCCATACCAGAATCCAAAGCTTCCGGTGAATGAACGGGTAAATGACCTTATCTCACGGATGACCATGGCTGAGAAAATTTCCCAGCTCGGCTCCCGTACACCAGCCATCGGCCGTTTTGGTATTGCTGAATACAACTACTGGAACGAAGCACTTCACGGGGTGGTTGATACTGGAAAAACAACCTCCTTCCCCCAGGCAATCGCCCTGTCATCAACATGGAACAGGGATCTTATTTTTGAGGTCGCCAATGCCATTTCAGATGAAGCAAGGGTTGTTGGAAGGCTGCACGGGAAAGGGTTAACCTACTGGTGCCCGGTGATCAATATGTCGAGAGATCCCCGTTGGGGCAGAGCGGAAGAGACATACGGTGAAGATCCTTACCTGACCGGTGAAATAGCCACCAGCTTTATCCGCGGAATGCAGGGGAATGATTCCAGGTACCTGAAAACTGTTGCCACGGTAAAGCACTTCGCATGCAACAATGTGGATGTAAACCGTCACAGCATCTCCTCTGATGTGGATGAACGCAGCCTGATGGAATATTACCTTCCTGCGTTTAAAAAATGTGTGACCCGGTCGGGAGTTTACTCGGTCATGAATACCTACAACGCGGTGAACGGAGTACCGGGCCCGGTTAACCGGCGGTTGCTGACCAATATTCTCAGGAACGAATGGGGGTTTGACGGATTTGTAGTCTCTGATTGCGATGCGGTAAATGACGTTTTCTCCGGTCATCACTATGTTCAGACTGCCCCTGAAGCTACTGCACTCTCTATGCACAGCGGTACCGACCTCAATTGCGGTTATACCTACCAGTATTACATGAACAGTGTTCTTGAAAGTGGCCTCCTTGCGCCTGAAGAAATTGATACCGCACTTTCGCGGGTATTAAAATCAAGGTTCCTGCTTGGAGAATTTGATCCGCCAGGGATGGTGCCATACAGTTCCATCCCTGATTCAGCGCTTGATTCACAGCAGCACCGGGATCTTGCCCTTACTGCTGCCAGGGAAGCAATTGTTTTGCTAAAGAACCGGGATGCCATCCTGCCACTAAACCGGGATTCCTTAACCCGGATTGCAGTGATCGGGCCGAATGCCGACTGGGTTCAGCTGGGTGGCTATAGCGGGACCCCTGCTGTATGGGTGCCGCCTTTGCATGGCATCATCAAAAGGTTTGCAGGACCAGGGAAAAGGGTGGACTATTCACTGGGATGTTCATTGTACGGGCCTGCAGATTCCACGCTGATGAGCGAAGCAGAGACTGCAGCAAAGAACGCTGATGTGGCGGTGGTGGTTTGCGGCACTGACCTGCAATGGGCTGTTGAGGAGAAAGACCGGGTTACACTTGATTTACCGGGTGTTCAGGACACATTGATAAAACGGGTTCTGGCAGCCAATCCACGAACGGTTATTGTCATCGTGAGCGGTTTCCCGTTTTCGTTGAATCAGCTGGCCGACAGTGTGCCGGGGATCATCATGGCATGGTATGACGGGCAGGCCCAGGGGCTGGCTATCGCCGATGTTCTTTTTGGCGATTACAACCCGGGCGGCAAACTTACCTCCACCTGGTATAAATCGGTTTCTGACCTGCCTCCGATGGATCATTATGATATCAAGGAAAACCGCACCTATCAGTACTTTTCAGGCACACCTTTGTATCCGTTCGGGTATGGTCTCAGTTATACAACCTTCCAATACAGCCACCTGGTTACAAGCAGCCCGTCGATGAATCCTGCTGATTCTGTGAAGGTAACAGCCACAGTTAAAAACTCCGGGAAGGTTGCAGGTGATGAAGTGGTGCAATTGTATATCCGCCATACCGGATCGTCATTTACCCGGCCTTTAAAGGAGCTGAAGGGATTTCAGAAGGTATCACTGCAGCCCGGCGACAGCAGCGTCGTTACATTCTGGCTCGGTTATGGTGAACTTGCGTTTTATGATGAAGGATCAAAATCATTCGCCGTTGATTCTGATACAATTGAGCTGATGATTGCAAGTTCCTCCGAGGACGTCAGGCTGGTTGGACATTTGAAGGTAAAGGGTTCAACCGTTTCGCCGTCTTACCGGCTGAACCCATTTAACCGTATAGAGGCCGAGGACTTTGAGCGAAAATCCATTCCCATGGAGATCATTTCCGGCAACGATGGTGGTCAAAGTGTTAAAGTGATGTCCGGGGTGGATTTTCTGGAATTCAGAAATGTTGATTTTGGGGCCGGCGCGGTCAATTTTGAAGCGAATATGCAGTTGGATACCAGTATGACAAAGCAAGGCATCCTGGAGCTTCATCTTGACACTCCGGACGGACCGCTGGCAGGTATGCTTGCGCTGAAATCAAACAGCCAGTATCCCGGATATCAGATTTCATCATGCCAGGTTAACGGAGTTGCTGGAGTAAGGAACCTGTATGTTGTTTTTAAAAATTCGGCAGGCGGGTTTTGCAGGATGGACTGGTTCAGGTTTTCGAAAACTTTATCAGTTCCTCTGAACGAGGCCTGCCGCGCAAATCTGTATCCGAACCCAGCATCAACTGTATTCTGGTTGTCGTTTGATTGCGGGGAAGCGTTGGAAATTCCCGTTGAAATATATAACATGCAGGGTTCAAAGGTATGGTCCGGAAGGGGAAAACCGGCTGCTTCCGGGGCTGACAGGTTTTCTGTAAACCTTCCAGATACCGGGCTCTCCGAAGGTGTTTACGTGGTACGCACAAACACCATGAATTTTCAGCGGTCGTTTAAACTGGTTGTTGTAAAAGAATAACAGTCCCTGTTACTGCCTGTTCAACCTGTTATCAATAAGAAATGGAATAAAGGAGTTCAAATCCCCATCCCCCGGATGACGGGAAGTAAATACTCCGCAAACCCATCTCAATGGGCGCAACAAACCGCAGGAGGTGAAAGTCGGCCGTGAGTTCCGCACCCAATGACTGGTAGTTGTTGATATAGCCGGGGTTTAGTCCGTTTGCCCAGTCGTAGAAAAGATTCATTTTTAGTCTTTTAAGGTAAACCACCGAGCCGAAACTGAAATCCGGGTACCAGAACGGGAACATGTAATTGAGGTTCATGCATACCAGGCTGTTATCATATTCACCGGAATATCCCCTGGGGTATGAAATGAGATTTGAATACGAATAGGATAGCTGGTCAATCTCCTCACGCTGCTGGTATCCGCCATACACCAGGATTCCGTGATGCCTGATAATTCCGGGGAAATAAAAATTCAACTCCGACCCGAATATTGATCCCATGTTGTTGCTTCCGAAAGGACTGTGCCGGAATGCAATGTCAACCGACTGTCCGAAACGGGGATACACGTCTTTTTGATCTGACCGCAAATACTGTGCTGCAGTTAGCCGATAATCCAGGGTCTGAATCCACCCGGATGTGAATTTTTCAGGGGTCGTAACGTGGTGTTTTATTCCGATCAATGTTGTCCCGACGGAGGGTTGCAGGTACCGGTAATATCTTCCGTGGGAAAAATTCCATGGAATTGATAAAAACAGGTTCAAATTTGTTTCCTGCCATGTAAACCGGTAAGTTTCATTGCTCCCATGATAGCGGGCATAACCGGCCCGGTTCCCGATATTGAAACGGAAATTGACGGTCGGGTACCAGCCCCTGTAACTCAGCGTGGTATAGAACTTCCCGGTTTGCTCATTGTAGTCATATTCCCAGCCTGCACCGGCAAACATGGTACTCAATGCATTCTGTGATAACACCATGATTCCCGGTTTTAACGTAAGGTTGTTAATGTCAAATGACGCCGGTGCCCAGCTGTGGGGTTTAAACAGGTTCAGAAACCTGTTGTATTTTTTTGTGCTGTATATTTTTCCTTTGATTGAGTCATTTTTCATGTCGTACAGGTCCGACGAATTCATTTTGGAGATGTTGTAAATTCTGACGCTGTCCTGTATATTGGCATTTTCCTGCTTTGAAAGGGACCTGCTTAATTGGTAAGAGGCATCTGTTACCTGCGAAAGGGGAATCCAGCCGGATGTGTCAACAGGAACTTCCCCCACCATCCATCCGTCGGAAGTATAATCCGAACAGATCATGGTTGATTTATCGGAGGTGAAGTCGGGGTCGTAGGTGGCAAACCGGCCCGAAGTTACCTTGTAAACCGCCCTTGTGGCAGTGTCCATGGCATAAACATTTTCAGCCCCTGAATGATCAACGCTGTAGATGATATAATGGCTGAAATAAAATGCCGGTCCGGTAAATTCATTGAAGGTAGGGGCGACCAAATGGCGTATTGTTCCGGTAGCAGTGTCAAGGGTGGCTATTGTTTCACCTTTTTCCGTGAGAAGGGTGAAGATAAGCCGGCTTGCGTCGGGCGACCAGTTTGGTGTGATTGCCTGCCCATAACCTGGAATAGGGTACCGTCTTCTCAGGTGGCCTGAAGGGACTTCCAGTATGTCAATGGAACACTGGCTGTTTTCAGAAATGTACACAGCTGCCACAAGCGCACCGTCGGGAGAAATCACCGGTGCAAAGTAGCGCGATTCTTCTGTGAGCTCCTTCTGTCGTCCGGTTGTGAAATCATACATCCTGATCTCTGCAAAATTCCGGTTCGACCAGCGTGTATCTCCCTCGAGTTCAGACCACACAAGGTAATTGCCCCCGATAGAGGTAGTTCCAGTGATATGGGATCCCGGAGTCAGCAGGATATGCTCCTTCCCGGTATTCCTGTTTATAACCACAAAACGGTCAACATCATCTGTACTTGACTTGTCAGCAATGATGGTTGAATCGTTCAGCAGGATCGGATGGTTATATACCACATGGTTTTTCGGATCCCGCCTTGTAATATGACGAATGGTTTGAGCCTTTGAATGATTCAGCTGCCGTTTCCAGACACTGTCAAGTGCAAGCAGAGATTGCCTGTAAAGCTGCGTTTTCCATAAACCCGTTACTTTGTGAATGCCACTGTTAAACGGCACAACCATGAAAGGGTACCGTGCCACTTTGTCAAGTGCCGAATTCCATAACTCAGTGCCGTATTGCTTCCGGGCCTGGCCTACCAGGAAATAACCCAGGGAATAGGCATCGGGGGTGAAAGTTCTGTAAGAGCCAAGGGTTGCCTTATCATAGGAATAGAGACCTTTCTCAACCAGTTGTGCCCTCAGGGTGCTTTCAAAAAGTCCTGACCTGCCCCGACCGGTGTTGGTCATGGCGGTCTCAGTCACAGTGGCATCCCCTTCAAGGAACCATGAAGGCACATACAGTCCGAGTATGCCCCCGGTGATCTGCTCGCCGAAGATATAGTAGAGCACCCTTGAGAAACCACGGTTGATCTTGCTGATCTGCACGGCGTGCCTGTACTCATGAATGGCAAGCTGTTCAAGCCACTCCTCTGAATAAGTTTGCTGCGGAGGGCAGGTGTACATCTCAATTCTTTTTGGCGCCCACACGGTGACACCGTTGGAAATCACCGTCCTGGTATGGAGAATGACCGGGATCCGGGGAACTTTCGCCGACAGGGTCGACGTTTCATTCCGGCAAAGAAGGTCCATGATGTTGGCGAGGTACTGGGCTTTCTTTTCAAAAGGCTCAGGATAAATAAGCTGGAAGCGATTTGTCTTTATCTGTTTCCACCTCGTTGATGCCGGATCCTGCCCTGTGCTGAAATACTGGGAATAGACCTCGCAGTTCAGAATGATACAAAGAAAAAGTACAACCTTGGATCTCATAGGCTTAAGGACGCAGGTGAAAGGGCTGACCTGCAAAAGTAAGAAACTCCGGCCCTGCCGGTATCATATTACCTTGCGATCACAATTTTCCTTACGATCCGGGCACCTTCGTTGCTGAGCACGGCTGAGTAAACCCCTGCGGGTATTGGCCTGAGGTCAACAACTCTCTCAAAAGTGCCATCCACTTCGAGGTCATCCGCTTCATACACCTTAGCACCAAGCTGGCTGTATATAGCCAACGTGTATTTCGTTACCCGGGTAGTGGTGATGGAGATATTGAAGGTTCCGTTATTTGGCACAGGATATACCTTGAAACTGCTGCCCTGCATCTCCTCCTGGCCGGTGATCACCATCCAGATTTTGTTGGAAACAGCAGAAGAACATCCGTTAAGGGTAACCACACACCAATAATACCCGGTGTTGTTGGTTACTGTATATGTCTGCGATGTTGCACCCGCAATGGGATTACTGTTATAGTACCATTGATTTCCTGAAGTGGCACTGCTGGTCAGCACAGAGCCGTTGACGGTGACAACAGGTGTAGCCGGAAGAGCATTTACAGTTATACTGAAATTTGGTGATACGGCGCCTGTGCCACAGGTGTTTGATCCTTTAACAGTTATAAAACCACTTGCTGGTATGAGATTGAAACTGACGGTTATTGAATTGGTGGCGCTACCTGAAGTGATGGTCGCTCCTGAAGGGACAGTCCATACATAGGATGTTGCCCCGGAAATGGACGGTACGCTGAACACCACGCCGCCAGAACCGGCACACACCGAAGATGGTCCGTTGATGGTACCTGCAGCTGAAGGAAGCGGGTTGACAGTGACTGCAAACGCAGGAGAAAGGGTTCCGTTTCCGCAGCTGTTGGTTCCGGCAACAGTAATATTTCCTGATGCGGATCCCGGTCCGAAATTAACGGTGATATTCCTGGTTCCTGCACCTGAAGCAATGGTCGCCCCTGTCGGAAGAGCCCATGTATAAGAGGTGGCATTCATGATCTCTTCACACGAATAGGCAACTCCATTGGTGCCGGCACAAACGGCGGCAGTGCCTGTGATGACCCCGGCAGCATTTGGGACAGGGTTAACAAACAGGTTGTAAACAGTGGGCGTAACCGAGCTGCAACCGTATGAATTTGTATAACTTACATTCACCCACTGTGCTCCGACACTGTTCCAGGTTACATTGATAGTTGATGTTCCCTGTCCTGATGTGATCGTACCACCGGCACTGACATTCCAGGTGTAGTTTGTCATGCCTGTGTTGGTAAGGTACTGATTATTCGTTGAATTGATACAGGGGTTGTTGCTGCTTCCGATGGTGGGAACAGCAGCGGGGTTGATAGTAACATTGTATATGGTAGGTGTAATGGCAACACATCCTGTCTGGTTGGTATAGGTAACGCTGACAGTCCGGTTGCCTGCATAAGGCCAGGAAACAGTGATCGCGTTGGTGCCTGCACCTGAAATGATGGTGCCCCCGATGGAGACAGCCCAGTTATAACCGGTCATTCCGGGTTCTGTGGTATAAACGATATTGGCTGCATTTGCGCATACCACACTGGGTCCGGTTATGGTAGGAACAGGAATGGCGACGACATTTACAGCATACGATGTCGGTGTAGCCGTGGCACAGCCGCTCGCGTTTGTGTAGCTTGCAGTGACCGAGTTCGGCCCTGTGGCCGACCAGGTAACGGTTATACTGTTGGTGCCCGTGCCGCCGGTAATGGCTCCGCCTCCCGAAACCGTCCATGAATAACCGGACATACCCGCCTCTGTGGTGTAGACGTTCCCTGTTGAATTGATACATGCACTGGCAGGTCCGGTAACGGTGGGCACAGGCTGAGGAATAACAGTCACAGCGAATGCAGGGGAGGCCGCTCCTGCTCCGCATACACTGGTGCCATAGACTGTTATGCTTCCGGAAACAGCTACACCGGAAAAACTAACCGTGATGGAGTTTGAATTTACCCCTGAGGTGATGGTAGCCCCAGCCGGCAGCGTCCAGGTATACGAGGTAGCGTTGGCAACGGCCGGAACAGTGTAAACATATCCTGTTCCGTTTTTACATACGTTTGCCGGTCCTGAAATGTTGCCTGCAGTGGAGGGAGTTGGGCACAGTGTTGTGAAAGTGAGGTCGTTGCCGTTTGCCGTACCCTGAACGTTCGTTCCGTTTACCCTGAAATGGTAGGTAGTGTTCTGGGTCAGGCCGGTAATGTTGGCCAGTATACTGCTTGTGCCGCCGCCGGTAACTGATGCCGGTATGGCAGTCCCTGTTGATCCGTATGCAGTGGTTAAGCCGTATTCGAATGATACGGCAGTGGTATTGTAACGGGCAATTACTTCACCGTTGAGTGTTGCTGTTGTTGCTCCGATCAGGGTGGCGGGATTGGTCTGAACCAATGGCTTTGGCTGTGAGCCGGTAAATGTTCCGAAAGCAGTCAAACCGGTTGCGGTCACCTGGTGGAGTCCGGCATTGGTTAAACCAAATTCTGTAAATGGCGAGGGAACGACCTGCATCGAAAATACCTGTAATTCATTTCCTGTCACGTCGGCCGGAACATATTGGAACGTGGCTGAACAGTTAAACGCAGTAACGGCCGACGAAGAGACGTTCCAGTAGCGGTTCAGGTAGCTTGTTGTGTTGGGATCGCCGGCAAATTTGGCGTTGGCAAGGTTGACTGCAATGTAATTGCCTGCGGCAAAGGTCCCCGAGCTGAAAGTAAGGGTTACCGGCGAATACTCTGGTGTTCCTGTAACGTCGCCTACCGGGAATTCGAAACTTCCCGTATAGCCGGCAGTGAACCCTTTCTGCAGTTTACCTGTCCCGGTGGCGACAATCATCGCTGAGACCGAGGGCGTGCCAATGATCGTGGACGTCGGGCTTAAGATAAGGTTGCTTGATCCTAAGGAAAGGAAACCGCTTGTCAGTTCAAGGTTGCCGTTGACGGTAACGGGTGAATTCAACGTTATCCCGGCACTGTTTGCAACCTCAAGTGTAAGGTTACCCGATGTGGTGAGTGTTCCATTAACCGTGATGCTCTGCGGGGTGGTGCCTGCAAGGGTTACGGTACTTGCAGCGGATGGGGAGAAGGTGAGAATGGCACTTGTTTGTACCTGGATGTTCCCTTTTATCTGGTGAAAACCTGAAGCAGGGCCTGTCATGTTGAAGTTGAATGTTCCGTTGGTGATCGTCAGGTTGTCAATAGAAACAGCTGCAGTGCCTGTCGGGCTAAGGGTGATGCCGGTTGCGTCCATTTCAAAATTGGCATAGGTCCTTCCTGAGAAAGAAGGAGTCAGATTTGCCATAACCTTGAAAAGACTTCCTGTTTGAAATACAACCACGCTGTTGGGTTGTCCGGCCCCAAACGGGTTGCTTCCCGCCTGCTGAAGGTATGAGGAACCGGCAGTAAAAATTACTGAATTCAGCGAAGAAGTTCCAAAGGGGTTGCCTGAGAAGAAGGTGCCGGCAGTAAAAACAGCACCACTGTTGAAGGTGATGGAGCCCGGGTCGGCACCGGTAAGCCTGTGTGCGGTGGATGCCGTGGAAGAGAATTTTATATTGCCGCTGATGCTGGCAGTGGCTGTTGTTGCCACCACAATTGAAATCGCATTGGTGGCGTTCATATTCAAGGCACAACCCGCCGGAATGTCAAGATCGGTACCGGCAGCTCCTGTGACGGTGAGTGTGGCCGCAGCGGCACTTTGAAGGTTAATGATGGTATTGTTTGCAATTACAAGTTTTGCGATTGACTGAGCAATGACTCCGGTTATGGTCTTGGTGGTTCCGTCGTTGAATTGGAGTATGTCGCCGGGTGCAGGAACACTGCGGGTTGGATTCCAGTTGGTCGCCACTGCCCAGCTTCCGTTGTCGGCGCCCTGCCAGGTGTAGACCACTGAGGCGGAGCCGGTTGTTGTTGCACTTGCCGTGGGAACCACCGGGGTGGTGTAGTAATTAATTGTTTCGCTGTTTACAGCATCCCAGGCATAAGGAAATATTGAAAATGAATACTGGGTTCCCGGGGAGAGGCCTATGATTGTTTTGTTCAATGCGGAACCCGGCGTGACAATTGCTGCCACAACGCCATCACCAAGCGTTGTGCCTTCTGAATAGGCAGTGGCGTCGGTTGGGACTCCTGTAGGGGCAACCGCACCAGTTTTTTGCAGGATCATGTACCCGCTGGCTCCCGATGCTGCTGCTGTCCAGGTAAGGTTTATGCTGGTGTTGCTGCCCGCAACCGCTGTAAACCCGGTAACATGTTCACCCGGTTCATCTGACAGTGTGAAAAAGGAATCTTCCGTGGTGAGACTGGTGCCGATGACGTTGGTTGCATAGGCTTTGAAGTAGAGATGGGTTTGTGCAGGAAGGCTGCGGCTGTGCGTGAAAACGCCGGTTGCTGTTCCGCCTTCTGCAAGTTTGTTGTCAGAAATCGTAACCCCGGGCAAAGTGTTCCAGACAGTACCTCTTTCGGTAATGGGGGAACCTCCGTCGTTGCTGATCGTCGCTCCAAGGAGTGCCGTGCTGTTGCTTATCCCTGTAACAGTTGGCAGCGTGATTACAGGTGCGGTAAGGAGAATCGCCGTCTGCTGACTGTTTGGATTCAGTGTGGCAGTAGTGGTGAGGAATTTCGTGCTGCTTCCTGTTCCGTTATACTCAAAAACCCTTAGCCAGTAAATTGTGTTTTGGGAAAGCCCGGTAACCGCGACAGTGTTGCCGCTTCCGTTGAAAATTACCTGCTGGCCGCTTCCGCCATAAACAGTATTTGCAGCAGGATCAGTGCCATCAGCCGGGTTTGTAAAGGTGTTTGAGGTATTGATGATGGCAACTCTTTTTGCACCGTCGCCGTTGGTCCAGTTTGCTGAGAATGTGTTGGAAGTTACACCGCTGAAGGCAATATCATGTGCCTGAACTGTGGGCGGTACTACGGCAACACCTCCGATTACATCTGCCCAGGTAAGGCCGATCCTGATTCCGTCGATTGTAAGCGTCCCGGCATTGGAGGTTGAACCCTGCCTTAATCCGACCAATCCAAGGTTGTTTGCATCAGCCTGTGTGTTGTCAATGTACTGTACCTCGGGAAACCCAGGTTCCGGTGCCCCTACAAGAGGGTTGATGTACAGCGAAATGACATCGTCGGTGGTTGAACCAGTCAAAAACTGGTATTTCACAACGATGAGGTAGGTTGTATTTGGTGAATAGGTGAAGTTTGTATATCCGACAGATGAGGATGATTTCGAAATGCCGAAGGCGAAATTGTTTGTTATGGCATCTTTTTTAACAAATACACGTGCTTTAAAGGTGTTGCTTGTAACAGGGCTTTCAATAAAGTGAAAGAAATAATCTCCTGCGGTTTGTGTTGCGGCAACAGAAACAAGGAAACCGGCATAAACGGTTCCGGCTGATTGCTGGGTGAATGTGTTGTTGACATCCTGCCCTGTTGTTACCATGTCGGCGGCTTTTCCGATTCCGGAAGAGAGGTAACCTGTATAACTGAGGCCCGTTGCTGATACAAGGATCGGGTTGGTGGTTGTGGTGCCCGTTTGCGTCCATCCGTTTGCTGTCAGCTGAGTGCCGGTAACATAATCAAAATTTTCGTTCAGCAGCAACTGCCCGTAACCTGCATGTTGAAACCCGATTGCAATAACTGCTGCTAAAATAATCGTTAAAAAAGTATACTTCTTCATAATCCTGATTTTTATCTTTCAGACTGGTGAAAACGGGCCCGGATTTCAGCTGTAAAACCATATACCGGGATCATTTACAAAAATATAAACTAACTGGCACAATGTCTATATTTTGTTAAGAATTAATGCAAAATAAAAGGGGTCGTTGCATGATCCGCAACAACCCCTTTATAACTGTGCGCCGAAACGCCTGCTGTCTAATTTGTCAGGATGATTTTTACGGTTTGTACCTTGTCTCCTGTCATAATCTTCACAAAATAGATCCCCGGAGGGTTGCCCTTGATGGAAAGCTCCTGCTTGCGGTTTCCCTGGATGTCTGTGCTCAGGATGCGGCCGCCGAGGGTTCCAAGAACTTCTACCTTCACATTGTCAGCAGTCTTTTCTCCGGTTTGTTCAATGGTAAATGCTCCGCTGGTTGGGTTAGGATAGATTTTAAAGGAGTTATCCTTTGTCATTAAGCCGGTTTCTTCCTGGCTGGCAGGCATGGCAGGAGGTGCACTGCAATAGGGTCCTCCCGGGGCAATATATCCGTGCAGGTATCCGCCTGAATTGACTTTGGCACCTGGCAGGTAAATGATGTTCTGTCCGGCGATCATGGTGGCGCTGCCGCCTGAAAGTACTTCAAAAACAGTGATCCCGCCGGCAACAGTGATGGTGGTGGTGGCATCGTAGCAGAGTGTCTGGCCAGATGAAACAGTTCCTGTAACAGTGAGTTCAGCAGGAGGGCCCGTGATAATAACCATAGTAATTGCGTTGGATGTTGCAGGGTTGCCGGTTGAGCATGCTACGCTGGAGGTTAAAACACATGTTATCACGTCATTGTTGAGAGGGACGTATGTATAGGCAGTGCCTGTTGCTCCCGGTACGGTTACATTGTTAACTTTCCAGAGATATTGCGGTGTTACACCGCCATTGACCGGCGTAGCTGTAAAAGTAACACTGGTTCCGGATGAAACGGGGTTTGCAGAAGCAGCAATGGAGACACTTACTGCCAGTGGTTGATTGACCGTGATGGCGAGCTGTGATTCATTGCCTTCGTGGGCGCAGTCGTTTGTTCCGTAAACATGAAGCACACCAGGATCGTTGCCGGGAGCAAATGTAACCGTAATGATATGAGTTCCCTCTCCGGCCACAAAGGAAGCACCCGGGGGCAATAACCAAACGTATCCTGTTGCATTAACAACGGGCTCAACAGAGTACTGGTATTCTGCAGGACCGGCACATACAGTCTCGGGTCCGGTTATTGGTCCGGCATCCTCGGGGAAGAGACAGCCTGTTGTGAAAAATTGCTCGCCTCCGTTTGCAGTGCCCGAATTGTTGGTGCCTGAGATACGATAGTAATAGGTTGTGTTCTGGATCAGTCCTGTAAGATTGGCGAGAACGCTGGTTGTGGTGCCGCCGGTAACAGTTGCAGGCACTGCAGCGATCGTTTGTCCGTAAGTACCTGTTATGTAACCGTATTCGAAAGTTGCTGCAGTGCTTTGATTGTTGGCATTAACCGTGCCGTTCAATGTAGCCGTAACTGCGCCGACCGATGTGGCAGCAAGTGTTGCTACTGTTGGAGGAATAGAGGAAGCCACAGAAGCACGGATCACGATGTTGTCAAGGCGGTTATTTCCTGAGGAAGATGTTGCGCCTGTGAAAGTGATTTTAAGGTATACATCCGGGGCTCCGTTTAACTGTGTGATTGTTGAAAGGTCAAGGGATTTCAGGACAAAGTTACCGGAATTGTCAGCAGTGTTCGGGCCAAAAATGGTATAGTTGGTTCCGTTGGTGCTCCATGCCCATTGATGGGTGTTAAAACCGGTTGCCGTTCCTCTCACTGCCATGGTAAGTTCTGCATTTTGCAATGCAGTCATTGAAAATTTGAAAATCATCCATTTCCCGTTTGCTGAGCTGGGTGTGCCCAATCCACCGAGTGGAGTATAGGCATTGCCGGCAAGAACAGACACTCCCCTTGGGTCGTTGAGGGTTGTACCTCCGAATGTGGTAAGTTCACTCGCTTGCAACCAGGAGGAAGAACCGTTGGTGCCGTCGGCATACAGCATCGCAATGCCCGACTGATCTCCGTAGTTTGCCGCAGCGGAGGTGGGTGTGGAAGGAGATGCAGGTGTAGCGTCAAATGTCCATGCAGCCAGGTTGACAAAGGATAGGGTGGTTGCACTGGCAGTCGGCACCGTCACGGTTGTCTTATAATCGATATTTAGTCCGCTGTTTGTGTAAGGGTAAATCGCAAAATAATATTGTGTCAGGCTGTTCAGGCCCGTCCAGGTGTATGTTTGAATGCCATGGTTAACATAAACCAAACCGGAACCGTCGCCCAGGTTGAAATCGGCAGCGGGCTGTAAGCCGTCTACAGGGTCAACAAACACGCCCGTTGTATTGGCAAGGATGAGATAACCTGTAGCAGACTGTGGTAAGCCGTCATTGTCAAGCCATGTGTTTACGACAGAGGAATAACCCGGTGCAACGGCGGCAAATGCATCGACATGATTGGTCGGCTCGGCTAGAAGCGTGGTAAAGCTCAGTTCGGAGGTTAATGAGGGTCCTGCACTATTTTCTGCATAAGCCGCAAAATAGATCAGGGTGTTTGGAGGCATACCTGTACGGGTATGTGTGAAAGTACCTGTGGTTGTTCCTCCTTCAGCAACTTTATGGTCAGCAATCGTAACCGGAGAAGTTGTACTCCAGACTGTGCCGCGCTCTGTAATGGCACTGCCGCCGTCAGCAACAACCGTACCGCCTAGGAGTGCTCCAGTTGCGGTTACTGAAGCAAATGTTGGTGTGGAAACTACTGGAGGTGTAGCAGTCGATGCAGTTACCTGGCTCTTTGGATTGTTCGCCCCAACAGCCGTGCAGTACAATGTGGATGCACCGGTTCCGTTATATTCCCATGACTGGAACCAGTAGGTTGTTCCGGTTGTGAGGTTGGTTACTGTTGGAATTGTGCTGCCGCCGCCATTGTAGATAACCTGTTCTCCTGATCCGGAGTAAACAGTGCTGGCAGAAGGGTCAGTACCGTCAGCCGGAGCTAGGATCGTGCCGCTTGTGCTGATTTTTACAACACGCTTGCCACCATTTCCCGGCGTCCAGGCAACATCCATCTGTGTTTGCAGAACATTTGTGAAGGTGAAATTCGAAGTTTGTGTCGTTGGTGCTGCAATGGTTCCAACAGGTGTAACATCTGCCCATGTGGTGCCGACCCTGATTTCGTCAAGCTCTGCTTTTGGAGTTCCGGATCCATTTCTTACACATATGGACGAGAATGAAGCAAAAGTATTTGTTCCGGTTGCATTGGTAACTGCACCTGCGGGTTCAGCGCTGCCGAGGCTTGATGGGTTAACCCACATAGAAGCCAAAGTTGGGATCGCTGCCCTGTCAAATTTCACTACAACAAGGTAGGTTAATCCAAACGTGAGATCAGTGGCAACTTCAGTATAAACAGGGTTGCCAGTTCCACCAGAATTATTGCCTACTCCAAACCTGAAATTGGCACCGCCATTGGAGGATTTAATTCCTAATCTAGCGCCCAGGGAGGTCACAGAAGAACCGGCTGCTCCTCCGAAGCTTAAGAAGTAGTCAAAAGAGGTAGACAATTGCGTGACATCAATTACCTTCACCAACACAGAGTAATATGCTACAGTACTGGCAGGATTGACGATCGCCCTGTTGATATCCCTGGATACGGTAGAGTTGGTTCCGGGAAGGAAAATTTTATTGCCAGAGGAGGTTGCTAATCCGGTATAGGATAAATTCCCATTCAGGACATCAATGGTCGTTGTCTGCCCAGTAGTAACACTGTGTGTTGTCCAGTTGTTGGATGAGGTTCCAGCTGCACCGTTTCCACCAACATAAGCAGGTGGTGTATAGTTGAAATCTTCATAAAGAATGGCCTGTCCCATGCCAAGGACGCTGAATCCAAAGGCCAGTAAAAACAGTAAGATATGCTTTCTCATACGATTGGTTTTTTGGTTAGTAATTTATACAAAAATAGAGATTTTACACAACGTAAAGTATGGATTGTTCAGAATTAATAAAAAGTTAATAAGGGATAAATCTTAAAAACAGACATGCTCGGCCAGGTAGCCCTGGACATACTCGGCAATCGCTGATTCAAGTGTATAGAAGGGCTTATTATACCCCGCTTTCCGGAGCTTCTCCATGCCGGCCTCTGTAAAATACTGGTACTTGTCGCGGATATCAACAGGGGTGTCAATGAACTCAATGGATGGAGGCAGATTGAGCGCTGCAAACACAGCATTGGCAAGGTCAAGAAATGTTCGTGCCTTACCGGTTCCGAGGTTGTATATGCCGCTTTCGGCCGGGTTCTGCATCAGGAAAAAGAGTACGTCAATCACATCCTTCACATAGATAAAATCTCTAAGCTGCCCGCCATCCTCATAATCATCCCGGTGTGACCTGAAGAGCTTAACCACCCCCGTCCGCCCGTCCACCTGTCCGCCTGTCCACCTGTCCGCTAGTCCCCCCGTCCCCCCGTCCACCTGGTTAAACGCATGAAATACCACCGACGCCATCCTTCCCTTATGGTACTCATTCGGCCCGAACACATTGAAAAACTTCATCCCATACCACCTGGGCGGCACAACGGTTTGCTGTAACACCCATTTGTCAAATTCATTCTTTGAGATGCCGTAAGGATTAAGCGGCTGCAGTTTGTTACTTAAACTGTCGTCCATGTCAGAATAGCCAAGGGAACCGTCACCGTAAGTGGCTGCCGAGGAGGCAAAAATGAGGGGAATCTGATGTGTGGTACATGCGTGCCACACCTTTTTTGAGTAGTTCAGGTTCAGTGCATCAAATACGGCCATGTCAAATTCTGTCGTGTCTGTCCGGGCCCCGATGTGAAAAACAAAGTCAACTTCTCCGGCATGGGCATCAAGCCATAAAAAAAAATCTCTGCGGTCAATTTTATCAAGAAAGATCTTGCGGGCAATGTTGGGTTGTTTTTCAGCCCTGGAGAAATCATCCACCAGGATAATATCTTTAAAGCCTTTATTATTAAGCTTGCCAACCATGCAACTGCCAATGAATCCTGCTGCTCCTGTGACTACGATCATGTGATTGTTTTCCACAAAAATACTCAAACTTGGGTTTAATTTGTACCACAATTATTAATTTCTGATTACTTTTACATCGCTGATCAACCGGTGCAGGTAAATCCGGATCTTCAGGTTATACCCGGCGTTCGAATTCTCTGCGCCACAACAAACCAACCGTAAATTCATCTACAATGAGAAACAATCAATTCCTTCGTGGCCGGTCGATTATGTTTGCCTTGTTTGTCAGCCTGACTTTTTCACCACTGTTCCTTTCTGCCCAGGAAAAAGGAACATTTAAAGATTTGCGCGACGGCCGTGATTACAACTGGATCAAATTTGGCAACCAGACCTGGATGTCGGAGAACCTGAGGTATAATGTGCCTGCTGCAAGCTGGTCATACAACAACGACTCGGTCAACGAAGCAAAATTCGGAATACTCTATACCTGGAAGGCTGCTCAGACTGCATGTCCGAAAGGATGGCACCTGCCAACTGATAAAGACTGGGGCGTACTGATACAATTTCTTGGAGGAAATGGCGAAGCAGGACAAAAGCTGCAGGCCCTTGAAATGGAAAGTGTAAACAATGATGGAGAGCAGATTCCATCTGCGGGTAAAGGGTCGTCCCTGCTTGGCGGGGTACGCCACCCCGATGGGTCATGCATCGGTCTGAATTTCTGGGGTGGCTGCTGGTCAGCAGGAAAGGTAAATGATACCATCGGCATCAACTACCTGTTTGCACGCAAAACAAAGGAAATGAGCGCCAGCTCAAACGACAAAGCTGCAGGATTCACCGTCAGGTGTATGAAAAACAAATAATCAACTTACTGTTAACCGGGGCCGGCATATCTGCGAAAATCTGCGAATAAAATCCGCGAAAATCTGCGAGAAATTTATATCCTCGGGTTACCGGTAAAATCCTTGTAATATTCAGCATCCGAAAATCATCAACATGTCAGAAACTATTTTAGGAATCGGTTCGCGGGTAAAGCACCCGCAATTTGGAAAGGGAGTTATAATCCAGGTGCGCTCCGACGCATGGGAGATCACCTTCATTGAACATGGAACCCGCATCATCCTGCGCGATTATGAAGGACTGGAGACCATTGAAGCTGTTGAAACATCGTCAGAAATGGTTACCTACGAAAAAATTGAAAAAAGCCTCATCCGCGTTCTTCAGCGGTTCAGCGATATCCAGGAAACAGTGCCGCTGGGCATAAAATGGAAAGGCGGGAAAATGGTGATGTTTCCCGGTGAACCCGGATTAAAGGAAAAGGATATCCCCATGGAGACCTTCTTTCATAAGATTGTCATGGTTCGTGACCGCCTGCGCGTACTGGAACAAAAACTCAATGCGAGTGAACTTACCGACCAGGAAAAGGTTGATATGCAGCAGTATATAACACGTATATATGGCAGTCTGACAACCTTCAACGTACTCTTCAAAAACAAGGACGATCAGTTTGAAGGCGAGCGCGGAGCCTGACCATTCACTACGCTCCGTTCACTCCCAGAACCCCATCACCTCCTCAACTGTCTCCCTTTCCTTCAGAACCTCAAAGTTATCCCCGCGATAACCGAGTATTCGCGGTGTTTGCCTGCTGTTGTAGCGTGACCACATGCTGAAAGTGTATCCGCCGGTGTCGTGGATCACAAGGAAATCGCCCTCTTCAATGACAGGAAGTGACACGTTTTTGGCCACAATATCACCGGCGAAACACAGCGGGCCGGCAAGGTTGTATGGATGATCATCTTTTCCTGTTTTCAGTGATCCGTTTTTATCAAAAACACTGTATTCATGATGCCAGTCTTTCGGGTTCAGGCATTCCCTTACAAACAGGTCGGCACCTACATGAATCATGGCCGTATTAATGGCCGGGTCGCGTTTGACATATTCCACCCTGCTGACGGTCCATCCTGAATTGGTATACGACCACCGTCCAAACTCTGTGATCAGTTTGAAATGTGCAGGATCCGTGAGCAACGGGGCCCGGAGGCCGATTTTCTGAACATATTCCTCCATGGATGGGGCAGGAGTTTCAGCATGGTAGGAGATGGGCAACCCCCCGCCAATATCAAAAATTGATATCGGAGGAAAGCCTGATGCAGATCTTTTGGTGTTCATTTCAAGTACGAAATCATAAAGTATGCCGATGCCGTCAATGAGCATCTCCATGGGGCAGCCCTGTGAACCAACATGCAGATGTACCCCTGTCAGCCAGGGGTAGGCCAGGAAAGCCTGTTCCAGTTCAGCGCGCCTCGTTGTAATCGGGACTCCGAATTTGGAATATTCACCTGCAACGCTTGATTCAAGGATGGTTCCAACACCAACCTGCGGATTGATCCTGATGCCGGCTGTTCCGGCAGTGGCAGAAGGCTTTGACAGGATAATCCCGTTCACCCTGGAGAGTTCTGATAAATTGTCAATATTGAGGTGAATGCCTTTTTCAACTGAAAAATTAAGGTCACTTTCGGTTTTAACAGGAGAGTCGAAAACAACTCGCCATGGTTCATAACCCGCATACAGGGCCATATTTACCTCACTGATGGAGGCAGCTTCCACCCCGATTCCCGGAGATATGGCGCTCATGTGCTGCATCACCCGGATCAAAGGATTTGCCTTTACGGCGAGCCCGTGAAGTGTATTGGGTGGAAAGCACGACTGAAGGTACCTGATCCGCTTTTCAAGAAAATCCAGGTCATAAAAAATCATACTGGTATCTTCATCCCGGAGCATGGATTTTGACAAAGCCGAACGAAGTGCCCTGCCAATTAATTCTGCAGTAAGATTAGTCTGAAACATACCTGGAATATAAAAAGTCACCCGTCACGCGTCACCCGTCACCCGTCACCCGTCACGCGTCACGCGTCACGCCGTTATCAACCCCCTATCCGTCGCAATCTGCTGCAGTTTGGCGATGGCAACCTTGCCTCCGGTGCCGAGACTAAGGGTATTCTCATTGACATACATCCGGATATGTTTTTCCATCACATCCTCGTTCATTTCCTGGGCATGCTCCTTGACAAACGGCATGCATTCGGAAGGATTTTTCATGGCATAGTCAACACTGCGGAACATGATCCGGTTCAGTTTATTGATGACATTGTAGCCTAATCCTTTCCTGGCAATGATGCCTCCCAGCGGGACAGGGGAGCCGGTGAGCTGCTCCCAGTAGGTTCCCAGGTCGAGGATTTTCTTTAATCCTCTTTCTCCGTATGTAAAGCGGTTTTCATGAATGATGACGCCAGCATCAACTTTACCTGACAGGATGGCACTTTCAATTTCCGAAAATACCATGAACACCTTTTTCTTAACTCCGGGTGTTGCAATCCGGAAAAGCATATGGGCAGTGGTAAATTGTCCGGGAATGGCAACAGTGAGCCCGGGCATATCTTCGAGCGTATAGTCTTTTTTGCTGATCAGCAAAGGGCCGCTGCCAAAACCCATGGCACTGCCTGAGTCGAGCAGGACAAAATTCTGCTGAAGCATAAGATAGGTGAAAAAACTTACTTTGATCATGTCAGTACCACCGGCCATGGCCATGGTATTGAGCGTTTCAACATCGTGAAGCCTGACATTAAAATTTAATCCTTCCAGATCTATCCGCTTGTGAATAATGGGGTCAAAAATAAAAGTGTCGTTAGGGCAGGGTGAGATCGCGAGAGACAACATTGAGCAGATTTGTTTAGTGTCTACATATAGATAACAGAGTCAACTCATTTTCCGGCTATGTAATACCGGAATGGACAAAAATAATAACAAAAACACCAATCTGTTAATAAATTAACATGAGATTTGTGAGGAAATCCGTTAATAAATATCAATGAAAAATTTGAGGTCTCTCAATATCTGCCTAAAAGGAGGTTAGAAAATCAAGGAGGACTGAGTTGAGGTTTTTTATGGCCAGATCGGTTTGCCAGTGTGATTTGTCGCGCTCTTCAACCATGTTTGACACAGCTCTCAGCTGCAGGCAGGTTACGTCGGCACTCATGCATGCATGAAAAAACGCCGCACCTTCCATGCTCTCCATGTCTGCCGGCGCAATTCTCCTGATCCGTTCGATGCCGGGCAAGGTGCCGCGCACTGTGTTTGATGTGATGGAGGAGGCCTTGTCCAGCTTTTTGATGATGATGTTATTGTGAAACGGGCAGTTATTGTTCCTTAGTTTGCCTCCTTCATACGGTTTTCCATCCGGGTCGGCCAGTCCGAGGTCAAAAACGGAGAGAATGGTTTCACCTTCCTCAGCGCCCATCTCAGGAACCCCATCTTCTGTGATATTCACAACCGTACCCGGAGCAATGTTTTTGTTAAAACTTCCTGCAATCCCGGCATTGATGGCCAGATCATATGTTTTTGCCCATAAATGTTTCCCGAGCAGATAGGATGTAGCCACCATGCCGATGCCTGTTATCAGCACGTCGATGCAGTGGTTGTGATACAGGTAGCCCGGGAGGGTCCCCTCCCGGGTAACCTTTGCCGGCAGATGGCCGAGCAATGGCATGATTTCAAACGATGTGGCTGCAACAATGAGAATTCTCATTATTCGGGGCGCTTGTTGTATTTGGTTCCGTATTCAAGGCCGTGGGCATTTGGACCCTTTTCATTCCGCCTGAGCATGTATGCGAAGAACAACCCGAAGAAACCGAGGCTGCTGAAGATCCACATACCCAGGTGATAACCACCCGGGTTGGCGGCGCTGGCCCCTGAAAAGTCATTCGCCCAGCCTATCATGAGGTTAAAGCCTGCAAGCCCGATGTTCTGTATCATCGTCATCAGTCCATAGGCTGTGCCCAGCTTGGAATTGTCAACAATCAGTGCAACAGAAGGCCACATGATAGCAGGAATAAGGGAGAATGCAAGGCCCATGATCACCATGGGAAATGCAATGTTAGGGAAATAGGTGAAAAGGGTTCCGATCATGTTGCCGAAGTAAACGATCCCGCCAATAAACCCGGTGCTTTCATCGGCAGCAGAGAACAGGCTGATAACAGAAGGAGGCATCGCAACGCTGTGCACTGCGTATCCCATGATGAGATACACCGGGATGATGAGCAGTGAGCCAAACATCATCAGCAGCGAACGTTTGCCTATTTTATCCGACAGAAGGCCAAATATCGGGGTGAGGATCATGGCAGAGAGGGTAAGCAGGCTTGAAAGAAATCCTCCCATCCCCCTGGCTACGTCATCAGGCAGTCCGGCGAGATGAACATCTTTGAAAAATTTAACGGCGAAGGTCTGGAACGGAAACATGGCTGAATAGAACGTAATGCATAACAGCGTGATGAACCAGAAAGATTTGCCGAATTTGAACAGGTCGGCCAGGACAACCTTATCCTGGTTTCCTTCCTTTGCGAGAGCGTATTTCTTTTCTGAGTACATGTCGATCAGGTAATAGATAACAAGGGTGCCTACTGCAATTACACCCGCTCCCACGGCAACCCACAGGGGGTTTTGCCAGTGTACGAACATGGATTTTCCCCAGGTAGGTGAGTTGAGCGCCAGGAATGAACCAAGTCGGGCGATACTCAGGTTAAGTCCGAAGGCAAATGAAAGTTCTTTTCCCTTAAACCACCTGGCCAGGATCGTGGTGATGGCGACAATCATCGATTCTGCCCCAAGACCGAATATCAGCCTGCCGGTGGCCATCCATACAATGTCACCCTTCACAGTGGTAAACAGGGCACCGATAAGCACAAGACACGAAAAGATAAGCGCGGCTTTTTTCGTTCCGATCTTGTCAATGATAATGCCGCCGATAAGCACCATGAAGATATTCGGGATACTGTAAATACCCTGGAGAAGCCCGAGATTTTTATCGGTAAAATGAAGTTGTGATTTAAGAACGTCAGCAAGTGGACTAATACAATCATAGATGTAATAATTGCCGAACATGGCAAGACTGATGAAGATCAGTACGATCCATCGAAGCACTGCCGGCGGATCTTTTTTAAGGGTGACGGTTTGATTCATTGGGTTTTGGTTGTGTCAGAAAGGATGATTAATACCGGGCATAAAAGTAGCCTTTTTTACAATATCTGAAAGCATTACCTTTGTCTTTTCAAATCCGTTACGACACAAACATGAAAACCAGGTTGATTTTTCTGGCAGGTATTATTTTACTGGTGTTTCCATCCCTTGTTAAAGGAGAGGACCATCCAGTCCGAAGAAGCCTTCCCCTGAAATATGGCGCCAGGGAGAAGCAACCGATGATTGCCACAATATGGGGCGACGGTTGTTTGTATAATGCCGGTTGTCCGGTTGATACTGCCTCCCATGCCACATGCCTTCATGTTCCTGCCGGTTCAGGTGCAGTTGCCATGGCCCAGTTGATGAAATATTACCGGTTCCCTGCTCACGGCTATGGAGAGCATGGGTATCAAAACCCGCCATACGGGATTCAGTACGCCAACTTTGGCAACACCAATTATCTCTGGGATCTGATGCCAGATTCCCTCACGGCCGGCAATGATGTCCTTGCCAACCTGATCTACCAGTGCGGGGTGGCCCAGGATATGGCATACAGCTCATTGCAGTCTCTTTCCACCCCTGCAGCCATTGATACAGCCCTGGTTAAATATTTTGGTTATCCGAAGGCCTCCGGCTGGAAGTTTAAATCTGATTTTCCCCCTTCAACCTGGATGGCTATGATGAAAACTGAACTGGATGCATCCCATCCGCTCATTTTTGCAGCGTCAAACAGCACCGGAACCCGGAAACTGTACTGCATCTGTGACGGATACCAGGGCGACAGCCTTTTCCATTTCAATTTTGGTCAAAGCGGGGTGAACAATGGCTACTATTACCTCGGAACTCTTACCCCGGGAGGTGAAAATTTTTCATTTAACCAGATGGCTTTGTTCAACCTGGCTCCTTCGCCACCGGTTTCCGGCAGTTTAACAATGGATTTTGAAACGGTTTCCGACTTTTCAGTAACGTTTGGTAACTGGACGGTAAAAGATGCCGATCAGCACGATACCTACGGAATAACAGGTTATTCATTCCCGCATCAGACAGAGCCAATGGCTTTTCTCTGTTTCAACCCCGCAGGGGTCACCCCTTCCATGGCAGCTGACCAGGCTATTCAACCTCATGGCGGACTGCGTTTTGGTGCCTGTTTCTCCTCAAACCCTCCCTCCAACAGTGACTGGTTTATCTCTCCGCAGGTACAGCTTGGCGTTAACGGCAGTTTCTCATTCTGGGTCAAATCGTACAATAATGTATATGGACTGGATACCTATGAGGTTGCTGTTTCAGTGACAGATAACAGCCCCGCCAGTTTTACTGTTATCTCGGGCACGCAACCGCTTGAGACCACAACATCATGGGTTAAAAAGACTTTCAACCTAACCGGTTATAACAACCAAAAGGTCTATGTTGCCATTCACTGTGTTTCAAATGATCATTTCCTGATGATGATTGATGATCTGGAGGTCAAACCCCAGGCTTCAACCACCCTTTCTGCCGATTTTATGGCAGATAAAACATCCATCAGGATAGGGGAGACGGTGAATTTTACCGACCAGTCAGCCGGTGCGCCATCATCATGGACATGGAAGTTCCCCGGCAGCATGCAGGGTACATCCTCACTACAAAATCCTGAGACCATAAAGTATACTGCAGCAGGTACCTACGCGGTAAGCCTGAAAGTGAGCAATGGGCCCTTAAGTGATTCAATAACAAAAACGGCCTTTATTAAAGTGTCGGGTTATCCGGTAACTGTAACTCAGAATTTCGAAACGTTGAATGACTTTTCCCTCTCCTTCACCCCGTGGACCACGGTTGATGGGAAAGGGGGCAATACTTATGGAATCCAGTCGGTCTATTTTCCGAACAATTACCTGCCCATGGCTTTTATTGCTTTCAATCCGTCAAAAACCACCCCGGCCATGACCAACATGGTTGCTCATTCCGGTGAACGGATCGGTTGCAGTTTTTCTTCCATCCCGCCATTGAATCCGAATAATAAATGGCTGATATCTCCCAGGGTGAGCCTGGGACTGAACCCGCGGATTGAATTCTGGGTGAGAACGTATAACAGTCAGTTCGGCAGCGAAAAATACAATGTGGCTGTATCCATCACCGACCAGGATCCTTCCAGTTTTATCCCTGTCACTGCACTGCCTGAATCAGCACCGGACGATTGGGGCCTTAAAGTGTACAGTCTGACAGATTATGCCAACCTTGACGTTTATGTCGGTATACAGTGTGTTACCAATGACGGTTTTATCTTTATGATTGATGATATCTACATCACCTCGTCACTTGGTGTGGAGGATGTCCGTTCGCCTGGAAAGTTCCTTGTTTACCCGAATCCGGCCAGGGATTATCTGAATATAAAGTGTTCCGGGAGTGAAAGCTCAATGATTAAAATTGAGATGATAAGCCCCCTTGGCGAGCCAGTCAGGACCTGGCTGGAGGTTCCTGCTAACGGCAATATCAGGCTTGACATGCAAAATGTGCGGCAGGGGGTTTATCTCATGCGCATTACCGACGGAAAGCAGCAAGTGACGCGTAAAGTATCCATTATTAACTAATACATGGCAGTTCATGAGACTACTTTTTAATAGAGCCTTTTATTTACTGATATTCACGGTTTGTGTGTTTCCAGCGGACCTGGTTGCCCAGTTAAGCCAGGGCGGAGTTCCTGGCAGCTTTTCGCATGCCATTGCACCGGAGTCCGGAAATTTCATTTCCATTGACCCACCTTCCACAGATCAATTATCGATGGAAGAAACAAAACCAGGAGTTGCATACAGTTTTGCTGTAAACCTGCCGGTTGATATCGGGATGGATAATTCTGGCCTCTGGACTACAACCGCCGATGGCACCAGGATATGGAGGGTCACCGTAAAAGCGTCCGGAGCACTGGCGCTGACATTGTATTTTGACCGTTTCGCCATGCCGGAGAACGGAAAGTTATTTGTTTACAATCCGCAGCGAACCCAGATCATCGGGGCCTTCACAAACCAGAATAACAACAGGCATTCAACATTTGCCACATCCCTGATCTATGGAGACCAGCTAACCCTTGAATACAATGCCCCGGAGGGAACCCCAGACCCGGTAATGCATGTGTCGGAAGTTGCTTATGCCTATCGTGGAGTTTCGGACTATTCAGGACTGAAAACAGGCTTCGGGGGATCAGGTCCGTGTGAAGTGAATACCAATTGCGACGAAGGTGCAGCATGGCAACTTCAAAAAAGAAGTGTTACACGTATCCTGATCAAGCGCACCGGGCAGACGGATGTGTGGTGTACGGGATCGCTTGTCAACAATGTAAGAAATGACGGTACACCTTATGTGCTCACAGCAGATCATTGCGGCAGGTACTCCTCTGAAACGGATATCAGCAAGTGGATATTTTACTTTAACTATGAAGGCACAGGCTGCCCTGATCCTACGAAGGAACCAACCCTTTATTCCCTGACAGGCGCAACCATGGTAGCACATGGTGGAAATGCCGCTGCTTCAGGATCTGATTTTTTCCTGGTACTGCTCGACAAACCCATTCCAACCAGTTATAACGTCTATTTTAACGGCTGGACACGTGAATCTGTGCCTCCAAGCCCGTCCGGGGTGACCATTCATCATCCGGAAGGGGATATTAAAAAGATTTCTACCTATACCAAGGCACTGCAACCAACGGTTTGGACAGGAGGATCTAAACTGGCCCACTGGCTGGTATACTGGACCAAAACAACAAACGGCCAGGGTGTTACAGAAGGGGGTTCTTCCGGTTCTCCTTTGTATGACAATCAGGGCAGGCTTGTGGGCACCTTAACCGGGGGCGACTCCAGATGTGATACCGCACATATCAACCTGCCGGATTATTATGGCATGTTTTCTTATTCCTGGGATAAAAACGGAACTGATTCGACGGAAGTGCTCAAATACTGGCTTGATCCCGACAGTACCAATGTGATGTCATTGAACGGATGGGCACTGGGCGTTGAGGAAAATGTAAATAATGAATGGGTTGCAATGTATCCAAATCCTGTAACAAACCAGTTGAATATCAGGATGGCTGCCGGGGCGACTAAATCGCTGAAGGTGACCTTGTATGATATCCTGGGGAATCTTCAGTATCAGCGTGCGTTAGGGTTTAATGAGAACCGTGAAATTCAGGTTGACGTTTCAGAACTTTCCCCGGGGATTTATGTTGTAATGGTCAATGACGGGAACAGGCAGGTTGTGAGGAAGGTGATAAAGGAATAAGGAATGCAAGGAATGCAAGCAATGTAAACAATGTAAACAATGTAAGCAATGCAGGCAATACGGGCAATACAGGCGACCTGAATAATGAAATAAATGATTGAATAATATACGATGATGGAGGAGATAGATACAGTTGGAATTTTTGAATTAGCGGAAGTTTCGGATGACTTGAAGCGGATTGCGGGAAAGGTGATAAGGGGGGAGCGGGTCACCGTGGAGGAAGGAATCGTCCTTTTCACAGAGGGGGATCTGGGTTGCCTGGGAAAATTGGCGGATATGGTCAGGTTGCGGAAAAACGGTGACAGGGCCTATTTCATCAGGAATTTTCACATTGAGCCTACAAACATATGTGTTAATAAATGCAAATTTTGTTCTTATTCGCATCATTTCAGCAAGACAAAGTGGGAGCTCTCCGTGGAGGAGATCATTGACAAGGTTAAGGAGCCTGAAAATGCCGTTCCTGAGCTGCATATCACGGGTGCTGTCCATCCCGACCGGGACCTCTATTACTACGGGGACTTGCTGGTGAAGATTAAAGCAGTGCGTCATGACCTTCACATTAAGGCTTATTCCGCCGTTGAAATTGATTATATGATCAAGAAGGCAGGGTTGAGTAACGTGGAAGGTCTTAAATACCTTAAATCCTGCGGGCTTGATTCAATCCCGGGAGGAGGAGCGGAGATATTTGATGAAACCATCCGAAAAGAGATCTGTGGCATGAAATCTACATCTGCAGCATGGCTTGATGTGCATGAAACAGCCCATCAGCTGGGGATTCCTTCAAATGCCACCATGCTTTATGGTCATAAGGAGAATTACAGTCAGCGGATTGACCATCTTGAAAGGTTGCGCCAGGTTCAGGACCGCACCGGCGGCTTCAACGCCTTTATCCCGCTGAAGTTCCGGAATACCAACAATGAAATGTCTGCTTTACCTGAGGTTTCTGTTACGGAAGATATGAAAATGTATGCGGTTGCCAGGATCTACCTCGACAACTTTCCGCACCTGAAGGCATACTGGCCGGCGGTTGGACGTCAGCTGGCAAGGGTCTCCCTCACTTTCGGTGTTGATGACCTTGACGGTACGATTAACGACACCACGAGGATATACAGCCTGGCCGGGGCTGAAGATCAGAACCCGGTGATGACTGCGTCGCAGATGAGGGACCTTATCAGGGAAGCCAAACGGGTTCCTGCAGAGCGGGACTCACTGTATAATGTAATCGGATAACATGAATTTTCAGCAAATCACCGAAATCCTGGGGACAAAGCGGGTTGGTATCGCCGGATGCGGCGGTTTGGGGTCAAACTGTGCCATTGCCCTTGCAAGGGTTGGAGTCGGAACCATCATCCTTGCGGATTTTGATGTCGTTAGCCGCGACAATCTCAACAGGCAGTATTATTTTCTAGACCAGGTCAGCATGTATAAAACAGATGCACTGCGCGACAATATTGGCAGGATTAACCCTTCTGTCGGGGTTATTACACATCAGGTAAGGCTTTCAGCTGATCTGATCCCTGGTGTTTTTCGCGGATGCGATGTGATTGTAGAGGCTTTTGACCAGGCCGATCAGAAGCTGATGATCATTGAAACGGTTCAAACGGAAATGAAGGATGTGCCGCTGGTCGTTGGCGTAGGCATGGCTGGCTGGGGCATGAATGATACTGTTCATTGCCGCAGGGCAGGCAATTTATATATCTGCGGTGATGAAACCTCTGAAATCGGACCCGACCTGCCACCCATCGCTCCCAGGGTTGGGATGGTTGCCAATATGGAGGCCAATGTGGTGCTGGAGATATTGTTGGGCGCTTAAATCAGACCGTTGCAAAACAGAAAGTTAAAATTATGAACATATTGCTTAATAACAACCGGGAAGAATTCAGTGTGGATACGATGACAGTCCAGGATCTGCTGAAACTGAAGAATTTCACCTTTAAGATGCTGGTAATCAAAATTAATGGCACCCTGGTGAAGAAAACCGAATATGAAACGTCACAGATCCATGAGGGTGACGATGTTCATGTTCTTCACCTCATTTCCGGTGGATAATTACCTTTTGTTTACTCAATGATGCTAATTGCTAATCGCTAATTGCTCCTTCACACCACCTCCGCCACTACAAACGTACTCCCTCCGACAAACACCAGGTCACCGTCTCCTGCAGCCAACCGGGCTGATTCAAGGGCTGCCCCGACCGACGGATACGCCATCCCATGAAACCCGGCTATGAATGCCTGCTGTTGCAGGTCCTTCGCATCAAGTCCCCGCGGAATGTCAGGCTTGCAAAAATAATAGGTTGCCTCCAGTGGAAGTATGTCAAAAACAGGGGGAAGGTGTTTGTCATTCACAACACCAAATACAACATGCAGTTTTTTGTGAGGCGTAGAAGCGATCTGCATGAGCACCTCGCGCAACCCGGCTTCATTGTGTCCGGTATCGCAGATCGTCAGCGGATTTTTCCCGATGATCTGCCACCTTCCTTGCAATCCTGTGTTTTTTATTACATTGCGAATACCTTTCCGGATTGCATCAACAGGAAGGTTTATTCCCTGTTCATTGAGTTTCCTGCATGCCCCGAGAACCGTTACGATGTTTTTCCGCTGATAGTAGCCTGCAAGCGGAGAGATGAGGCTGGAGAGATATTCGTGACCATCCAGTGAGATATCAACCACGCGTTTGTCAGGTTGACGCTTATATCCGTCAAACCTTTCCACTGCGTAATGCTGATCTGAAAAAAATAAGGTGGTATTGCATGCTTCAGCCCTGGATTGAAAAACGGGGATCAACGCATCCTGTGTTTCACCAATAACAACCGGTACACTTGGTTTGATGATGCCCGCTTTCTCTTCAGCAATTTTTTCAAGAGTATCGCCAAGAAACTGCATGTGGTCAAAGCTCACATTGGTGATCACGGATAAAAGAGGGTTTATGATGTTCGTGGAATCTAATCTGCCTCCCAGGCCAACTTCAATCACGGCAATATCAACTTGTTGCGATCTGAAATAATCAAATGCCATGCCTACGGTAAGCTCAAAAAATGATGGCTGAACGGGCTCAAATCCTGACTTGTATTTCGCGATGAACCTCCGGACACTGCTTTTCGGGATCATCTTTCCGTTCACCCTGATCCGCTCCCTGAAGTCCTTTAGATGTGGCGATGTATAAAGCCCTGTGCGGTAACCGGCCGTTTCCAGGATGGAGGCCAGCATGTGCGATACGGAACCCTTCCCGTTGGTTCCGGTGATATGCACCGACTTGAATGAATGCTGTGGATTGCCCAGCAGTTCGCAGATTTCAATTGTGTTTTTGAGGTCGGCTTTATATGCCTGGCCACCCACCCTGTGGAACATGGGCAGTTGGGCATACATGTAATCAAGCGTTTGCTGGTAGGTCATTTATGAAAAAGGGCAAGTAATGCGATCATGATACTGGTTTGACCAGCCCAGAAAATAAACATCCATTTGATGATTTCGGCTTTGGTTTTTTCAATTTTAATTTCAAGTTTAGCAATTTCGCCCATCAAATCATTCCTTGTTGACACAAGGTCTGTTTTTGTTGCTAAACCGCTAACCTCGCCTTCTACTTGCAGCGGGACCTTCTGTTCTACAAATTCAACCAAAGCTTTTGCCTCTCCTTCCCCGATCCTGGATCGCAGGATCTCGTAAAGATCCAGTGTTGTTACTGTCATATCGTGCTTTTTTACCATACTGATATGCTTAGTCGGAATTCCACCCCAAAGGTAAGGCAAAAAGCAGCAAAAGTTTTCAACAGATCAATAAATGGCTCCGCCTGATGAATCTTTAGCAGACCCGGTTACACTTTTAAGGCAGTTGATGTCATTGCGCCACCTCAGCACGCCCAGAAATGCAAAAATCAATGCTTCCTTGTAATTGATGGTATTTGCATCCGGAAGGATGATCTCCGCCTGGCTGTAATGCCTGATCCGTTCAATTAAATAGGTATTGAAGGCACCGCCCCCGGTGATGAATAATTTTGAACCTTCCCCCGGCGTGGTGGCACTTCCAACCTGCATGGCAATATGCTCACAAAAGGTGGCAAGTTGGTCATTGACAGGAATTCCGGACTGATTGAGTATTGGATGGATATTTTCAATCACCCACTCTTTTCCAAGTGATTTCGGGAAGGCGAGGCGGTAATAGGGGAGACCGTTCAGTTTTGCCAGCAATTCTGCGTTGATGGTGCCGCTTGCAGCCATCATACCTTCCGGGTCGTATTCATAGCCAGAAAGCCCCGCAAGCTGGTTCATGACGATGTTGGCCGGGCAGATATCACAGGCGACCCGCTTATTCTCCCTTTGAAGCGAGATATTGGCAAACCCGCCGATGTTCAGGCAATATCCGTATTCACTGAAAAGCAGCGCATCCCCGATGGGCACCAGCGGGGCTCCCTGTCCCCCCAAAGCCACATCCAGGGAACGGAAGTCACAAACCACCGGCAGGCCTGCCTCAGCTGAAATGGCCGATCCACGCCCGATCTGGCTGGTAATTCTCTTGCCGGGCTGGTGGAAAATGGTATGGCCGTGGGAAGCGATAAATGCAACTTCAAGGTTATGCCGGGTAATAAAATCCCTTGCCAGCTCCCCGAGAAGGTGCCCGTATTCAATATCGGTTGTTACATATTCAAGGGCTGATCCGGTTTCAAGTGTGGAAAGTCTTTTTTTCCAGTCGTCGCTGTATGGAACTGTTTCAGCACAGTGTATTTTATAATTCCAGCGTCCGTCGTCCAAACTGAATTCACAGCAGGCGATATCCAGACCGTCAAGACTGGTTCCCGACATCAGCCCGATTACTTTATAATTCACAACAGATCAGATTAATAATGAAAGTATGAAATGTGTATCAAAGTACTTCAACAAGTTTCTCAAGCCTGATTCCCCTGGATCCTTTGATCAATACCGTAGCGTCGGCGATTTGGTGATGTTCAAGCCACATTTTAGCCAGACTGGTATCGTCAAAACATATGTTCTCCCGCCTGGAGTTTAACCTGGTGAATACAGGTCCCACAAGATACACCTGTTTAAACGGCTGGCTGTCAAGCATGGAAAGGATTTCCAGGTGTTCCTCGTCGCAGACATCCCCGAGTTCAAGCATGTCGCCGAGGATGACAGTTTTTTCCGAATAACCTGCGTTTGCAAAGGTTTCAATTGCCGCTTTCATGCTGCTTGGGTTTGCATTGTAAGCGTCCATGATCAGCATGTTGCGTTCGGTTTTCAAGACCTGCGACCGGTTGTTCCCGGGCTTGTATGATTCAATGGCTTCCTTTATGTCATCAGGCTGTACATTGAAGTGCTGTCCGATGCAGATGGCAGCCATCATGTTTGTTGCATTGTATTTCCCGTAAAGGTTTGATTCCACTGAAAGCAGTTCTCCATCAGCAAGTTGTAAGGTCATCATCACCATCGGAGTGGCGGTTTCGCTGATCAGGGCGAGGTCGGCGGGTGAACTGCCATAGGTGATTGATTTTATTCCTTCAGCATGGCTGATCAGGGTTGGATCGCTGTTGTGAAGGAAGATCGAGCCCTTATGTTTCTGCAGGAACCTGTATAACTCGGTTTTTGTATTGATAACGCCTTCATAACTGCCAAACCCTTCCAGGTGTGCTTTACCGATGTTGGTTATGAGTCCGTGGGTTGGTTGGGCGATGTTGCAAAGGAATTCAATCTCTCCCGGATGATTTGCACCCATTTCGACAATCGCGATTTCTGTGGCCGAGGTGATATTCAGCAAGGTAAGCGGAACGCCGATGTGGTTGTTCAGGTTGCCGGCGGTGGCAAGGGTGTTGAATTTTTTTGAAAGAACGCCGGCAGAGAGTTCTTTGGTGGTTGTCTTTCCATTGGTTCCGGTGATACCAATAACCGGGATGCTGAATTGAAGGCGGTGCATATGTGCCACTGCCTGAAGGGTAGCCAGAACATCATCAACAAGGATGCAAGATTTATTTACAGCAAATGACACTTCATCCACAATCGCCCAGGCTGCCCCTGATTCGATGGCATGTTCTGCGAACTCATTGCCGTTGAACGATTCCCCGCGTAAAGCAAAAAAGAGCGAGCCTGGCTTTATCTGGCGGCTGTCAGTTGAAATAGCAGGATGGCTGAGGAACAGCTGATATATTTCTTCTGTCTTGTTTTCCATATAAATAAAACCCCGCCTCACGGATGAAACGGGGTTCAGTAAAGTGTCAAAAGGTAAATTATTTTCCGGCAATAGAACCACCTACGCGGGTCATGGCACAACGGAAACCGATGGCGTTTGAAGCGTCGTTTTCGTCAAGGAAACGGCGTGTTCCCGGGCTCATGTAGAAAGCCTGATCTTTCCAGCTGCCTCCTTTATAAACGCGGGCATGGTCGCTGATCAATGAGCTTTTGCCAAAATCATACATGGTGTTTGTTGCACTGGTATCTTTAGCCGTTGCCGTCCAGTCGCCACTGTTGATGCTTGATGCGTAATCGCCGTCGAGGTAGTTGATGTTGTCTGATTGACGGTAATTTTTGCGGTTAACGGCCTCAGAAACAGTAATGTCTCTGTATTTCATATGCCCGAGGCTGTCTGGCATGGCCCTGAAACCTTCAGCATCCAGCACAGGGGTTTTGTATACATTGCCACGGAACGGGCGAAGATCAGATACGTCGTATGCGTTCAACGGACGGTAAACATCCAGTACCCATTCGCTCACGTTACCTGCCATGTTGTACAGGCCGTAATCGTTCGGGAAGAAAGATCCGCATGCGGAAGGAACATCGGCACCGTCGTTCAGATTGCCTGCAACGCCCATGTAGTCTCCTTTTCCGCGTTTGAAGTTGTCGTTAAAACTTCCATAGTACCTTGATTCATCGGTACGGACATAATTGCCATTCCATGGGTAGTTCTTGCGCTCAACAACCCGCTCGTAAAGTGTGTTGCCGATAAGGCCGAGCGCTGCGAATTCCCACTCCGCTTCGGTCGGAAGCCTGTACTTGGGCAGAAGGATTCCATCCTCCATCTTTACGTTCCTGGTTCCTTTTCCTGCTGGATTTAGGTCAGGAAGTTTCCTGTCAGGAGCTCCTTCATAATACCCGGCAAGGTAAGCGTCTGTGTTAAAGTTCTTGTCATCTTTCTGGTCGGAATCCATTTTCAGGATACCGCGCTGGATGAGGATCATTTCATTGACACGGTCGGTACGCCACTGGCAGTAATCATTTGCCTGCCCCCATGTAACACCCACAACAGGATAGTTACGGTAGGCGGGATGGCGGAAGTAGTACTCCAGAAGAGGCTCATTGTAAGCCAGCTTTTCACGCCAGACAAGGGTGTCGGGGAGAGCTTTACGATAAACACCCGGATAATTCAGGGAATAAACACGGTTCAGCCAGTAAAGATATTCAAGGTAATCAAGGTTGCGGACTTCCGTCTCATCCATATAGAAACTGGAAACGGTAACCCTGCGGGGACTGTTGTTCCATTCAAACATCACGTCATCCTGGGTGGCCCCCATGGCAAAAGTGCCGCCTTCAATAAATACAAGGCCTGGCCCGGTACCCTGGTCAGCGAATTCGCGTTTTTCAAATCCCCCGTTTTTGGGATTGTTATATTCCCAGCCGGTAGAACGTGATGCTTCTTTCTTACAGCCAGTCACCATCATGATGGCCACTACAAGGGCGCTTACCTGAAAAAATCTGTTAATTCTCATCCGTTGAAAATTTTTGCAAACCTACGTGAAATACTCAAAATAAGCAAATAATAATATATAACTAAAACCGCGGGCATTTTATTGCCCTGATATGTCTTCTTTTTTCAGGGCAGGGGAATTGCCAGGAGGCCGATACTTCGTGAGCCCCGCCTGACGCGGTTCTTAGCTTGCTGATGGTGTAATCGTAACTGTAGCCTACGCGGAGATTTTTGTAGTGAATACCTAACATCGGGATGATGGCATCTGCATTTTCAAAGTTATGGCGGAACCAGAGGCCGCCGATGAACGGGTCAACGGTCAGATAAAGACCGATATTCAACTGGTGAAACTGGAATTGCTGCTGAAACAAAATATTGGGTGAAAGTGAAAATTCACGATCCTCATCAGCACTTCCGTTTTTACGCAGGCTGATCACCGACCCGACATGAACCGTGTATTTCATGTCAAGCTTTGTATTGTTGTCGGCATAAAATCCAACCTTGGGCTGGGTCAGGTGGTCAACGGCAATCCCCCCGTAGAAAAGATCGTCGTAGGATATAAAAACTCCGGTGGAAAAATCAACTGCACCCACACTGAGGTTGTCGGGCTGCTTTTCGGAGGTTGGCTGGACAAATCCATTGAGCGGGTCAATCATGTCTTCAAACTGCAGGTTGCCCCAGTTAAGATGCCGCTGGTAATAACCTACTTTTAAAGCCCCGCTCGCCTGGAGGTGGCTCGACAGGTTGAATTTATAGGCGTACATCAGGCTGATGATCGTGGTGTTCAGGTTGCCGCTCCCGGCCCTGTCGGCGAGCACCTCAACCCCAACACCGCCATGGAGAAAATTGACATACTGGTCGTAACTGGCATTGTAGGTGATAAAGGCTTTTCCTATGCCCGGCCACTGATTGCGGTAATTTGCATTCACTTTGGGACAAACGGTCACCCCGGCAAGGGCCGGATTCAAATACAATGGGTTCGCATAGAACTGTGAAAATTCCGGATCCTGGGCATACAGGTCCACAAGTAAAAAAGAAGCGGCAAACAAAACGAAAAGCGCAATTCTTCTGATCATGGACCTGCTGTTTCCTGATTAAATAAGGTGTACAATATTACAAAAATAATACTTATACCTGAACCCCTGTTGACAATATTAACTAACTGCTAACGTTAAAAATAACGGAAATAATATAGTTTTGAAAAATATTCGTTTCCGGCAGCAACCTTTCAACAGTTATTATTGTCTTTATAGAACCATTCAATGAGGCGCATGTACACAAAAAATCAGGTTTCCATTGTATTGTTTATTGTTCTGCTGGTATCCGTGCCGGTTTTTTCGTTTTCTTCGGGTAAACCGGGATTGAAAAATTCGTTCAGGATTAAGTGGAACTCACCTCAGACTATCGGGAACAGCGGTAATGAGGCGGAGAAGATGTTGTCATTTGGCGGATCCGTGTTGGATGAAAAATATGGCAGGCTGCCTGTCTTCATGAAATCCTTCCCGATTGAGAATACCCATGATTCACTGGCTGAACTGACAATCACCAACCGGGTTTTTCAACCCGTGAATGAGGCAGATCTTATGCTTGTGAAAGGCCTGGATAAAATCGGAGCAGACCTGTCAGTCACTTCCCGCCTGTCGGTTGAACGGAAAAAGGCCTCTGTGCTGGTCAGTTTTCTTCCTTTGCGCAGAAACAGTGAAACGGGCCGCATTGAAAGGTTGCTTTCCTTTGATATAAACATGCAAATGTCGGAAACCAGGAATGCATCACCTGGAAAATCAGTCGCCAGCTATGCTGAAAATTCAGTACTGGCGTCAGGCACATGGTATAAATTCGGCATTCCCTCGGATGGCATTTACAGGCTTACATACGACGACCTTAAAAAGGCCGGCATTGATGTTGCAGCCATCAACCCTCTAAACCTGAGGATCTTTGGCAACGGCGGAGGCATGCTTCCGGAGGCAAACGCAGCGCTGCGGGTGGATGACCTGATGGAAAATGCGATATTTGTTTCAGGTGAAGCCGACGGCCGCTTTGACCCGGGCGATTACCTCCTTTTTTATGCCGGGGGACCCGACCATTGGAATTATAACCCGACATTAAAGATATTCAACTACAAAAAAAATATTTATGCCGACCGTGTATATTACTTCCTGACGATCGATAAAGGGCCCGGAAAGAGAATTGAAAATGAAACGACAACATCAAAGGCTCCGACGTACAATGCTTCAAAATTTGAAGATTATGCAGCCTATGAAAAAAATGATGTCAATCTTATAAAATCAGGCAGGGAATGGTATGACAAGCAGTATTTTGACATCACTTCCACCCGGACTTACTCTTTTAATTTTCCAAATATCGACAGTCAGAGTCCGGTTGTTATCAGAACCAGTGTTGCTGCCCGTTCTGTGACCGGAAATACCGCTTTCGTCGTATCAGCGCAGGGAAATCCACTGATGTCCATTGACATTGAACGGGTCTATGAAGGCTTTGAAAACGACTATGCAAACACCGGAGCTGGTAAAATATCATTTCTGACCGGCAATCCTACAGTGGATATCAAGCTTAATTATGTAAAAAGTTCATCAAGTTCTGTTGGATACCTTAATTTTATTGAACTAAACGCAACCAGGGAACTGATCATGAATGGTTCACAGATGCGTTTCCGCACTGCCACCGGGACGGCGCCCGGCGGGGTCACTGAGTTCAGCCTCAATGGCGGCGGTCAAAACCTGGAAATATGGGATGTGACCTCAGGCGACAGGGTGACACGTATCAATGCAATCCATGGCGGTAACAATTATGTGTTCAGGGTTGAAACGGAGGCCATGCGCGAATTCATTGCTTTTGACGGCAATGCCTACAATGTACCCGAGTTTGTTGCCCGGATAGCTAATCAGAACCTTCACGGAGCTGAAATTCCCGATTATATCATTGTATCACACCCTTCGTTCATGGGCGAAGCTGAAAGGCTGGCTGAATTTCACAGGGCAAACAGCGGGTTGTCGGTACTGATCACAACCCCTGAAACAATATACAACGAATTTTCTTCCGGGGCACAGGATGTAAGCGCCATCCGCGACTTTGTTAGACTGCTGTACAATAAGGCAACCCCGGGGAATGAACCAAGATACCTTTTGCTTTTTGGTGATGCATCCTACGACTACCTGGGCCGCACCCAAAACAATACCAATTTTGTTCCTTCCTATGAATCCAATGTGTCACTTTCCCCCGTCTCGTCTTATGTGTCGGATGATTATTTTGGATTCCTTGACAATGACGAAGGACAGGGCGATGCAGGGAGCCTTGACATCGGTATCGGAAGGTTTCCCGTTGATGATGTTGACCAGGCAAGGGCAACAGTGGATAAAGTGATTCATTACTGCTCAAATACTGACGCTGTTAAAAACGACTGGCGCAATGTGGTGACTTTTGTTTCGGATGACCAGAATGAAGGCGGCAATTTATTCGTTGAAAGTACCGAAGCGCTGGCAAAGCAGATTGAGAAGAATTACAAGAACTACAATGTTGATAAAATTTATTCTGACGCCTATCCGATGGTTTCCACCCCGGGCGGAGGACGGTATCCGGAAGTGAACCAGGCCATCAACAAGCGGGTGGAGAAAGGATCACTGATCATGAACTATATCGGCCACGGAGGGGAAGTTGGATGGGCACATGAGCGAATCCTGGAGGTTCCCGATATCCAGAGCTGGCGCAACTACGACAACATGCCTGTATTTGTCACCGCCACCTGCGAGTTCAGCCGGTTTGATGATCCAAACCGTGTGTCAGCAGGTGAATGGGTGTTGCTCAACCAGACCGGGGGAGGAGTGGCCCTCTTTACCACTACGCGACTGACTTTTGCCGGTACAAACCAATCACTCCTGGTGAACTTCTACGATGATGTCTTTCGGAAATTTTCAGGGGAATACCTCCGCCTCGGAGACCTGCTTAGGGTCGCAAAAAAAGACATGGGGTCATCCCCCAATATCCATGCATTTGTATTGCTCGGGGATCCCGCCATGCAGATGGCCTACCCGAACCTCCAAGTTGTTACTACATCCATCAACGCCAATACCCCATCTGGAGTGCCTGATACACTGAAAGCACTTGCAGTGGTTACCATCACGGGAGAGGTCAGGGATGCTGCCGGACAAAAGGCCGTTGATTTTTCAGGAACAGTTTACCCTACGGTATTTGATAAGTCTTCTGAGATATGGACCAGGGCCAATTACGAAGAAGGCCCTCCTGTTCAGTTTTTCCTTCGCAAAAACCCTGTCTATAAAGGAAAAGTTGAGGTTTCAGCCGGTTCGTTCACTTTTTCTTTTATTGTCCCCAAAGATATTGCCTATAAATACGGTGTTGGCAAGATCAGCTATTATGCCAGCAGTTCGGCCACTGATGCAAACGGATATGACGACAAGGTGCAGGTAGGTGGCTACAACAACCAGGCACAACCCGATGACCAGGGGCCAGAAGTGGAGCTGTATATGAATAACCGCGACTTCCGTTCAGGCGGTGTCACCAACCAGCACCCTGATCTTCTGGCGTATGTAAGCGATTCGTCAGGTGTCAACACGGTGGGGAACGGGATTGGCCATGATATCACAGCCATCCTCGACGGCAAGACGACAACACCGATGATCCTGAATGACTATTATGTTTCAGACATCAATACCTTCAAAAGCGGCGAGATCAGCTATCCGCTCAGTTCACTCAGCGACGGCCCGCACAGGATTACACTGAAAGTGTGGGATGTTTACAACAATTCAACGGATGCAAGCATTGACTTTCTTGTTGTTTCATCAACTGATTTTGCATTTCAGCATCTGATGAATTACCCGAATCCGATGACGGACCATACAACCTTTTGCTGGGAGTCAAACCAGGTGGATCAACCAGTGGAGGTTGAAATAAAGATTGTCTCCCTCAACGGCAGTCCGGTTAAAACATTAAAGCAGACAATAGACAGCCAGGGATTCCGTACAGCCTCCATTCAGTGGGATGGTACCCAGGATAACGGCTGTAAGATCAGTTCAGGCTTATACGTTTACCAGGTTCAACTGATTCTCCCTGACGGCAGTATGAAGCGGCAGTCCTCAAAATTGGTTGTTCTTCGTTAAATACCTATCTTTGCATATTATGGCGCCAACAACGGTTAAAAAAATAATATATCTCCTCCTGCTGCTTCTGCCGGTTTTTGCTGAAGCTGCCGTACCACATGCCGATTCTTCTGTCCTTGCCAGGGGACGATGGTATAAACTGGCGGTGACACACCATGGTATTCACAGGGTTACAGGAAAAGACCTGGCTGACATGGGAATTGACCTGACAAAGGTTGATGTTACCAGGCTCCGGTTGTTCGGCAATGGGGCCGGGATGCTTCCTGAAACCAATTTAAGTCCCCGGATTGATGATCTTCGCGAAGTAGCCATCCAGGTTGATGACGGTGGCGACGGTCATTTTGACGCTGCCGACTATTTGCTCTTTTACGGCGAAGGCGCCGATAAATGGAATTTTGACAAAAACAGCCGATTTTACAGCCATCAGCGGAACCTTTACTCCGATTCAACTTACTATTACCTGAATTTCGACCAGGTGGCAGGGCGCCGGGTTGTCCCACTGCCTGTAAATCCTTCAGCCCCGAACAGTTTCTCTTCATCCTGTGATGATTATGCTTTGCATGAACTTGACTCCATCAATCTTGTTCATTCCGGAAAAGAGTGGTTCGGTGAAACGTTCAATGTTAACAGGCATGAACGGATATTTCCGTTCTCGTTTCCCCGGATAGACTCCCTGGTACCTGTCAAGGTAAAATGGTATGTTGCCGCCAATGCAGCTGTTCCAAGCTATTTTTACCTGGCGCACGGAAACAGTGTGATTGATTCGCTACGGATCGATTCAACCAACCCGTCTGATTTCAACCAGGCCGGCAGGGCTAAGTCCAAACTGACGACCATTCCGAATCCAGGGTCCGACCAGACAATAAAGCTCACCTACGTGCTTCCTGCCTCAAATAACAAGGGTTGGCTTAACTACCTTGAATTAAGTTGCAGGCAACATTTGTATTGGAATGGGTCACAGATGGCATTCAGGGATGTCAATTCCATCGGCGGAGGCAAGGTGACTGAATTTTCAATGAAAAATGCCATTGCCAGTGTGAAAATCTGGGACGTTACAAATCCGGGCAGCACTACATCCATGGTGACGGAACTCACAGCGGGCACCCTGAAGTTTAAAAGAACTACAGACAGCCTCAGGGAATTTATAGCTTTTGACGGCTCGTATTATTACCCGGTTAAGTATGCAGGAGAGATACAAAATCAAAATCTTCATGCGCTTCAGCCCGCCACCCTGGTCATTGTTACCCATCCGCTGTTCATATCACAGGCTGAACAACTGGCTGAATTTCACCGCCTGCACAACGAAATTGCAGTCCAGGTTGTTAATTCATTGCAGATTGTCAATGAATTTGGCTGCGGGCAGAATGACCCCACCGCCATACGTGATTTTGTGAAGATGCTTTACGACCGGGGTACAAACGACACACGGCCGAAGTACCTGTTGCTTTTCGGCGACGGCTCTTATGATCCGAAAAACCGCATCCCAGGAAACAATAACCTCATTCCTACATTTCAGTCGGTTGAATCACTGAGTGGAACCGCCTCCTATGTTACCGACGATTATTTCGGCATCATGCCCGACAATGCAGGCCAGGAGGCCAACGGGGCCATCAGCATCGGTATTGGCCGGTTTCCTGTGTCAACCGTTGATGAGGCCCAGGCCATGGTTGATAAAATCATTCACTATTCAACAAACAACTACCCTGTTTCCTCCGATTGGAGAAATACGTTCACTTTTGTTGCGGATGATGAAAATACCAATCTCCACCTGCATCAGGCGGAGGAGTTGTGTGCCATGGTAGGCGCCAAATACCCTGTTTTCAATGTCAATAAAATTTATTTTGATGCCTATAAGCTGATTGAAATTCCGGGTGGCAGCCGTTTTCCGGATGCAAACCGGGCACTGAATGATGCTGTTAATAAAGGCTCACTGATCGTAAACTATACAGGCCATGGAGGAGAGACCGGCTGGAGTTTTGAGGCAGTACTGACCACTGCAGACATCTTAAAGTGGAAAAATAAAGATAAAATGCCTGTTTTTGTTACAGCGACCTGTGAGTTCAGCCGTTTTGACAACCCTGAAAGGTTTACTGCAGGTGAGATGCTTATCCTTCAGCCCGGCGGAGGAGCCATTGGACTTTATTCAACGACCAGGCTTGCCTGGGCCGGGATCAACATCGGTCTTAATACGAGTTTTTTTGAACATTTGATGGATAAGGATGCCGACGGCAGGTTCATCAAAATGGGCGACCTGATCAGGTTGTCAAAGAATGACAACAACAACAATGTTCAGCTGCGCAATTTTGTACTGCTCGGAGATCCTGCGCAGAATATCGCATTTCCCGGCTACGGTGTGAAAACAACGATGATCAACGGTCATCCGGCTGATGTTGCTGACACGGCAAGAGGGCTCTCAGTGGTTACCGTCAGCGGACAGATCGTCAATGCCGGAGGGCAAAGGGTTTCCGGGTTTAAGGGAACAGTAAACTGCAAAGTATATGATAAACCGGTAACCAACACCACGCTGGGGAACCGCCCGAACGGGGAAACCTATCCGGAAAATTTCAATATTCAGAACAGCTTGCTATTCAAGGGCGATGTGCCTGCCGACTCAGGTGAATTCAAGTTCACTTTTACCATGCCGAAGACTATTTCACTGCAGTACGGTAAAGGTAAACTGAGTTATTACGCCTATAATGACAGCATTGAGGCTTCCGGGTATTCCAACAAGATCATTATCGGCGGACGTGACGAACAGGTTAACCCCCTCAATGCTGGTCCTGATATTGCCCTGTTTATGAATGACCGGAATTTTGTTAGCGGGGGAGAAACCGGCAATGCCCCGATCCTCCTTGTGGATCTGTATGATACAAACGGAATTAACTACCTCGGGCTGGGTATCGGTCATGAAATTGAGGCCGTTCTTGATAGTGACCGGGCGCACTCCATGCTGCTGAATGATTACTTTTCGCCGGCCTTTAATTCCTATACCCGCGGAACGGTGGCATTTCCATTGAACGACATTGCCCCGGGAAACCACATATTGACATTGAAGGCCTGGGATATGTATGACAACTCTTCCATCAAAGAGATACATTTTTACGTTCCCAGCCATACAACGCTGAGTGTAAAAAATGTAATGACCGCCCCAAATCCATTGGTTGACCGCACCGACTTTATATTTCAGCCCCAGCCTTTTGACGGCGGAGGCCTGGATGTTCAGATTAAAATATACAGCCTGAAGGGTATCCAGGTTCGTACATTATCCATGAGTTACGATGTTCCAATTACATCAGCGCCTAAAATTTCATGGGATGGAACCGACGCCAATGGTACCTTGCTGAGTAATGGAATCTATCCGTATAAGATTATCTTTAAGGCTTCAAACGGTGCCTATACTGAGACCTCACAGAAACTCATGATCATGAGGTAGCAGGGGTTTGCAGTGCTTGTTTTATTGAGGAATCAGTAAGGGGTTTAATCAATTTTGACACGAAGGCAATATCTAACAAGGAAAATCGTTATTTTTGCGGCCTTTTTATTATAACAGAGTAATTATTTTAGAAATCAACAGATGAAGATCAGATTATCATTGCTTTTATTGTTAGCCATCATGGCGGGACATACCTTTGGACAGGACACAGAACCCTCAGATGGCAGCCGGGTAATTTCAACAGCAGTACCTTTTTTAACGATTTCCCCGGATGCTCGTTCTGGTGGTATGGGTGACGTTGGTGTTGCCACAACACCCGATGCCTATTCCATGTTCTGGAACCCTGCTAAATATGCCTTTATTGATAAAACTTTCGGCTTTGGGATCGGTTATGTGCCCTGGTTGCGCAGTTTGGTTAATGATATCGGACTTTCATCGGTTGTTGGTTACGGAAAAATTGGCGACAAGCAGGCTATTGCCGGCTCACTGCGTTTCTTTTCCATGGGAAAAGTCATGTTTACCGATAATGACGGCAATGACCTCGGCGAGGTTAAGCCCAATGAATGGGCAATCGATGCAACCTATGCCCGTAAGTTCTCCAGGGAATTTGCCGGTGCAGTGGCAGGAAGGTTCATCTATTCAAACCTCGTTCCGGTTGACCTTGCCAACCTGAGTGTTCGCCCGGGAACTTCCATCGCCGCAGATGTCGCTATTTATTATCATCATGAGATGGAAATCAAAGGACTTGCAAATGCGTTTATTGATTTCGGCTTTAATATCTCCAATATCGGGGTCAAGATGTCATACAGCAGCACATCCATCGTGCGCGATTTCATCCCGACAACTCTTCGTCTTGGTCCATCGTTCACCATGGATATTGACGAGTACAACAGGGTCGCGCTGTCACTTGAGTTGAGCAAACTGCTCGTACCCACTCCTCCCGTATATCTGAAAAGGGCCAATGTGAATGAAGACAGCACCGACGCCAGTGGCAAAAGGATTATTAGCAAGGGATATGATCCCGATGTTTCCGTTGTAAAAGGCATGATCCAGTCGTTCTATGATGCACCTTATGGCTTTAAGGAAGAGTTGCAGGAGATCAACCTTGCATTCGCAGCTGAATACTGGTACAACAAACTGTTTTCTGTCAGGGCCGGCTATTTTTATGAATCAAAATACAAGGGCGACCGTCAGTTTTTCACCCTGGGCGCAGGTTTGCGGTACAACGTTTTCGGACTTGACTTTTCATACCTGGTCCCGATAAAGAGCAACAACCCATTGCAGCACACCCTGCAGTTTACCCTGTTGTTTAACTTCGACAACACCAAAAAGGCTGAGAAGGCAGGGACATCCAACTAAATTCGATCTCCTCTTTTTATGATCCGGATTGGTTTCGGCTTTGATACCCATAAACTTGAACAGGGCCATCCATTCTGGCTTGGCGGGATTCACGTTTCCCATCCTAAAGGGTCAACGGGCCATTCTGATGCCGACACCCTCATTCATGCAATCATAGACGCCCTGCTCGGGGCTGCCGGCCTGCGGGATATCGGAAACCAGTTTCCCGACAATGCCTCCGAATTCAAAAATATTGACAGCAAAGTTTTGCTTTCACGGACCATGGATATGATCAGGTCCGCCGGCTTTGTTATCGGAAATATTGACTGTACCGTCGTCCTTCAAAATCCGAAGATATCAGGTTATATCCCTTCCATGATGGAAACACTTGCCTCCGTAATGACCATAGACCCAGGGCAGATTTCAATCAAAGCTAAAACAAGTGAACACCTTGGTTTTATTGGAAGGGAGGAGGGGATATCTGCCTATGCGGTGGTACTGCTGGAGAAGGAAACGTGACGGGTGACAGGTGACAGGTGACGAGTTACAAGTGTCAAGTGTCAATTGTCAAATTGGAGAATAGTTGGCTGTGCATCCGTCCGCTTGTCCGCCCGTCCGCCCGTCCGCTTGTCCGCTTGTCCGCTTGTCCACCTCTTATCTGCCTTCCCCGTAGATCCAAACCCTGAAATCATCTACCAGCATCGGCTTCTTCCCCGTATTCCAGATGTAAACCTTCAGGATCCCCCGGTCATTTGATATCTCCGGCAGCATCAGGGAAAATGTGATTTTACGCCACGTTTTATTTGATTGCACGGGAATATCGTTCATTTTGAATCCCTGCCACCAGTTTTTACCGTTGCGTATTGAGTCCATACTCAGAACGATCAATGCGTCATTGCTTGCGCCGGCAGCACTGTCCCGAACCATCACCTCGCCCCGGAGATAGTAGGTTGCCGGCAATTTTCCCAGCAACCCGGCACGTATGGCCAGGCCGGGACTGAATGGATGTACCGAATCCAGGTAGCCGGCATGGATGCCTGAAAACGCGGATGCAGATTCAACTGTGTTCAAAGTACTCCATCCTTCAACCTCTTTCTCAAAATCAGTTGAAAATGACCTGAAAGGGGCTGCCATCCTGATGTTATGATTCGGAATCTCATCAATTCCCCCAAGGCAGTTGATCACAGCGGAATCGGTGCGCATGAAGATGTGGTGATATTTAACCTCATTCATGTTGTTGGTCTGCATAACTTTGTGGGTGTATTGCCAGGTTTGAACCAGGTTTATCGTCAGAACAGTGAAAAGAACAGCCAGGCAGGCCGTTATCCAGGCGGTTGTCCTGAACATATTCATTCCCAGCGCCAGAAGGATCGCGAAAACACCGTAGAAGTCAATGAATGCCCGCAATCCGAATCCGTCGCCATAGTCCCATCCCCACCAGCTTGAAATGATATAAGTTCCTGTCATCAGGAAGGTGAGCATGCTGAGCAGTTGAAGCCAATTTCTGAACGCCAGGGGGATCAGCCCGACCAGGGCGAAAAGTGCCAGGGGCGTATACAGGAACAGCCCTTTCCGATAACCGAACAGGACTTTCAACATCTCCGGATGGCCAAAATTAAACCCTTCACCTCCGTAGGAATACATGATCAGATGGCCTGTTTGCCAGTACCATGCCGCCATCTGAAGGACACAAAAGATAAAGAAGGTGGACAAGGCAATTAACATGGCAACTTTTTTAGCCAGGATATCTTTCAGGAAACGCAGGAAAAGTTTGGAATCACCGGCCAGGAAAGGGGTCAGTAGAATTACAATGACATTTGTTGGACGCAGCAGGAAAACAAATCCGAAGAACAGTCCCGCCTTCCATGCTGTTTTATTTTCCCACGACCTCGTCGCCTGCATGCCAAACCAGAGAAAACCGTTTATGGCGAAAAAAGAGAAAACATGCGACATGGACGGTTGCCACAGGCTGTAATAAAACAGGTTCGTTCCCAGGAGAACGGAGACGACTGTCAACATCACAAAAACAGCCCTGATATGCAGGTATTCCAGAATCTTCCTGAGGAAAAACAGGCCAAGGAAAAGGTAGAACAGTGCCCCAAGGCCCGTAAATACCTGGAAGAAAAATGAATATCCGTCGACAGCATTACCTGTGAGAGTGGAGAAAAGTAAAGCAGTGAGAAAAAACGGAAGCAGCAGCAATGCCTCACCAGTAAAATATTTGTTGACCTTTTTATCACCCGAATTTACAAGATATGCCGGTTTGTAGTCCGGGTAGCCAAGGATTTTAGCTTCCTGTTGCGTAACCCGGGTAAAAGCCGGATCCTGATCAATGAACAGGGCTGGCAGGTAGGAATAGTAACCCAGTCCGTCGCTGGCAATGATGCGTTTCCACCCGGGAACTCCGTCGTTGAACACCCGCATGCTGAAGAAACATCCTGTCATGAAGATGATGAGGAACCAGAGGACGGTGTTTTTATGTATGGTTTGAGGCATAGGGTTGAACAGACGCTCAAATTTAGAGAACTTTACCATTTGGTTGTGTTATTTCTTTTTTGTAATTTTGCAGTCCTTTTTAAAAATCTATAAATTAATTAAAATCAACGAGAAATGTTAAAACAGTACGAAACCGTTTTCATTATGACTCCCGTTTTGTCTGATGAACAGATGAAGGAAACGGTAGAAAAGTATCAGAAGTTCCTCGTCAGCAAAGGTGCTGAGATAGTTCACGAGGAAATTTGGGGGTTGCGAAAACTCGCCTATCCCATTCAGAAAAAGGCCACCGGATTCTATCACCTGATTGAATTCAAAGCTGAGCCTACACTGATCAGGGAATGGGAAGTAACCTTTAAACGTGACGAGCGGATCCTCCGCTTTTTAACGGTAGTTTTTGACAAGCATATGCTCGCATACAGCGAAAAGAAGCGTGCAAAGTCAAGGGCTGCAAAGGAAGTAAAAGAATAGTAACCATCCAAAATCTGTTTGATCATGGCAACACAACAACAAGGTGAAATAAAGTATCTGACCCCGATAGCGGTTGATACCAAGAGAAAGAAATACTGCCGTTTTAAGAAAAGCGGTATTAAATATATTGATTTCAAGGATGCAGACTTTTTGCTCAAGTTCGTCAATGAACAGGGCAAACTGCTTCCCCGCCGCATCACCGGTACATCTACCAAGTACCAGCGGAAAGTAGCACAGGCAGTTAAACGGGCGAGGCACATTGCCCTCATGCCCTATGTTGGAGATTTATTAAAATAAGGAGGCTGGAACCATGGAAGTAATTTTAAAACAAGACGTCCTCAACCTGGGCTATACGAACGAAAAGGTAAATGTTAAGCCAGGTTATGCCAGGAATTATCTGATTCCCCAGGGCATTGCCATTCTGGCCACTGAATCAAATAAAAAGGTTCTCGCAGAAACTCTGAAACAAAAGGCTCATAAAGAGGCCAAAATCAAGAAGTCAGCTGAAGATTTATCTGAAGGACTGAAAAATCTTGTTATCAGGATTGGCGCCAAGGCTGCTGAAAGCGGAAAGATCTTCGGATCTGTCAACGCAATCCAGGTGGCTCAGGCACTGAAAGAGCAGTTTGATTTTGACGTTGACAGGAAGAAAATTCATGTCGACCACGAACATATTAAAGAACTGGGAACCTATAAAGCAAAAGTTCATTTGCACAAAGAAGTGCAGGTGGAGATCACCCTTGAAGTATTTGCTGAATAGGACTGTCTTTAAAATTTGTACTTTTATCCCGGAATTATAACAGTTCCGGGATTTTTTTATGCTTTCACAAAACCAGCTCAAATATATAACCGCGCTTAAGGTCAAGAAGTTTCGCGAAGAGAACAACCAGTTTGTAGCGGAAGGCCATAAACTGGTGACGGACCTGGTGAACAGCGAATTTTCAGTTACAGGTATTTATGCCTCGGCCGAATGGATCGTAGCAAATCTGGCTGTCGTCCGGGGCAGAATTATCCCCCTCTTTGAGACCTTGCCCAGGGAGATGGACCGGATATCTTCACTTTCTACACCGAGCCCTGTTTTGGCAGTGGTCAGTATGCCTGATCCGGTGAAACTGACCGGCCCTTCCGGTGCATATTGGGCAGAATATTTCAACTCATCCCTTGCCCTTGCGCTTGACGATATCCGCGACCCGGGAAACCTTGGAACGATCATAAGGATCGCCGACTGGTTTGGGATTGAAACTGTGATTTGTTCTGAAAATTGCGTGGATTTGTACAATCCGAAGGTTGTTCAGGCTACCATGGGTTCCATTGCCCGCGTGAAGGTTGTTGTTTGCAGCCTGGCAGAGACCATCAGGGACCTGACGCTGATCCGGGGCGACCAGACCCCCATTCCGGTTTATGGAACGTTCCTGGAGGGCGACAATGTGTTTTCGCAAAAGCTTGAAAACCGTGGGATCATCGTGATCGGAAACGAATCGCGAGGCATTTCCCGGGAATTGGCTCCACTCATTACCAATAAACTGTATATTCCGTCGTTCGGGTCGGCTGTGTCGGGGAAAGCCGAATCTCTGAATGCTTCAATCGCTACGGCCATTATTTGTGCAGAGTTCAGGAGGAGCAGCCTGACGTAGTCCAGGGAATAAAAAATAACCACTAAGGCACGGAGGACACTAAGAAGCACTAAGCTCGAGGATTTTCTTAGTGCTTCTTAGTGTCCTCCGTGCCT
>CAJBYO010000059.1 GCA_903959905.1 uncultured Bacteroidales bacterium | reverse complement strand
CTACCGTTAAAAAACAATAAAACCAAATCAAGTTATTGACAATCATTTGTTTGTAACTACGTCGGAAATGAATATATACAACTATTATTATAAATCAATTTAACCCAAATTGCCCGTCCGACTTTTCGGAGTGGGCTCAATGTTCAATATTCAATATTCAATATTCATTTTTATCACGTCCGCTCCATCTCCCGCATATGATCTCTCTGCTTTAGCGTTTCCCGCTTGTCATATGCATGTTTTCCGCGGGCGAGGGCGATGGTGAGTTTGGCCAGCCCGTTGTCGTTGATGAAAAGAAGCACGGGAATAATGGTAAAGCCTCTTTCCTTCACTTTGACGGCAAGTTTTTTCAGTTCCCGTTTCGTCAGCAGCAGTTTGCGGTCGCGTTTGGGCTCATGGTTGTAATGTGTGCCGAAAGAGTATTCTGCGATGTGCATGTTGCGCACAAACAGCTCCGTGCCGGTGAAGCTGCAGTATGCATCGGCCAGTGATGCCGTGCCGTCGCGGATTGATTTGATCTCAGTGCCCACAAGCAGGATTCCCGCGGTGTATTCCTGGATCAGGAAATACTCGTGGGAAGCCCGTTTGTTGCGAATCTTAACACTCTGTTCCATCTATTTCTTTTCGGGCATCAGCACCACACGGATATAGTGTTCGGGGTTCATGTATGCGGCGGCTGCCAGTTTGAGGTCCTCGGCAGTTATTGCGTTGACCCGGTCTTTGAAATTGCCAACCGAATTCAGATTGTCATGGTTGAAATAGATCGATTCGATTTTTCTCAGCCAGAACTCATTCTTTTCAAGATCGGTTTCTCTTCCGCGGATCATCGTTTCCTGGGCTTTTTTCAGGTCAACATCCGACGGGCCCTTTTTTCTCAGTTTTTTAATCTCAGCGAAAACAGCTTTCGTAAGTTTGTCGGTGGTTTTGGGAGAGCAGCCGAACATCACCATGGTGGATACCATCGGTACCGGGTACTGTTCGAGGTTCACCATCACCTGCGGCGAGTAAACACCGCTCATTTTCTCACGGATCACTTCAACCAGTTTGATGCCGATGATCTCCTTGACCATATTCATGCACAACACATTCTTTTCGTTCCATTCAAATTTTTCGGGGAGCACAAGCCCTACCATGCTCTGCGGGTCGGTTCCTTTGTAAACGGTAACATTGGTTTCTCCTTCCGCAATTTTCGGGGAAAGGTCTTTCCATGTTTCGTTGCGGTTCAGCGACGGCAGGTTACCGAAATATGTTTCAATGGCGGGAGTGATGGAATCGACAGAGAAATTTCCAACCAGCACGAACTTGAAATCGCTCGCATCGGCATACCTGTCTTTGTAAATGCTGAAGGCTTTGTCGAGGTCCACTTCGCTGAGCCTGGCAGGCGTTGGGAAAACCACCATGCGTTTGTACCCCGGGTATACAACCTTGAAGAGTGTGTCGTAGAATGACATCACCGGACTGCTCTTCATGAATTTCATCTGGTTCTCCATCTGCGACATGAAGGCTTTGAAAGCTGTGGTGTCCTTGCGTGGCTGGTCAAAATAGAGGTAAAGAAGCTGCAGCATTGTTTCAAAGTCTTTCGGTGTTGCGCTTCCCTTGAATCCCTCTTTCTCGTCATCCAGGTAAGGGCTGATCTGTATGTTCTTGCCCTTGAGCTTCTTTTGAAGTTCAATGTTGTCGAAATTGCCGATGCCCCCCTGGTCGATGATCTGGGCGGCATAATTGGCCGACATGAAATCTGCATCAGAAACCAGCGATTTACCGCCAAGGCTGTAACCGCTTATCAGGATTTCATCGTTTTTGAATGTGGTGGGTTTAAGGGCTACCGTTACCCCGTTTGATAAGGTGAGTTCTGTAACGCCAAGTTCCTTGATCTCTTTTGTGCCGGTAATTCTGCCGGGTTGCAGTTGTTTCTGTACAAGGGGTTCTTCCCTGAAGTTGTCGACATAGGCCGTGAGCTCTTTTGTTTTGGAAGCGCTGATGATGGCCAGGAGATCTTCCCGGGTGGGGACTTTTACACCCTCTTTTTCAGGAGCCATGACAACCATGCCCAGGTTGTTGTCGGTAACCCATTTTTTTGCCAGGTCGTTGATTTCAGATAATTTGATATCCGGGAGAATCGTTTTGAGATATTTGAACTGTTTCGGCGCGCCGGGAATGGCATCCTGTGAAAGGTAGTTGCTCACATACTGGCTGCAGAAGTTGCGTGATTCTGTTTTGTCAAACTCCTTGGAGGCCTTTTCATACTGGCTCATGATCTCCTCTTTCTGGCGCTCAAACTCGGTGGCCGTGAATCCAAAGCGTTTCACCCGTTCGTTTTCAGCCAGCAGGATCTCCAGGCTTTTGTCGATCTGGCTCTCTTTGGTCATGGCATTCACCATGAATGCATCCTTGCTGCGGGAAAGGAAGCGGCCGTAATCGGCTCCTGCATATACGTAGGGCGATTCAGGCTTCTGTGAAATCTCATTGAAGCGGCTGTTCAGCATGCCGGTATAAAGTTCGGCCATGATCCTGTCGCGGAAATCGCCCAGGGTCTTATCCGGCGATAAAGCATGCTTGTAGAAAAGCAGGATGAAATTGTCTGTGGCTTCCTTATCCGTGGCGATGGCGATGAGCGGCTCGGTATTGTCGGGTATGTCGAAGGTGGTGCGTTCGCGCGGTGCGGCGGGATTCTGCATGTTCCCGAAATGGGCTTTGATCCTTGCCTCTGCACTGGCGATGTCAAGATCGCCAACAACCACCACTGCCTGAAGATCAGGGCGGTACCAGTCTTTGTAGAAATCTTTCAGCACCTGGTGTTTGAAGTTCTCAATCACCTCAATTTTTCCGATGGGGGTGCGGTCGGCATATTTTGACCCTTTGAATATCACCGGGAAGAATTTCTTCATCATGCGGTCGCGTGCGCCAAGGCCCAGCCTCCACTCTTCGGTGATGATGCCGCGCTCCTTGTCAATCTCCTTGTCATCCAGAACAGCGTAATGGGCCCAGTCTTCCAATACCTTGTACCCTTTTTCAACAAGCGTTGTGTCGTCGGTGGGAAGCTGCAGCATGTAAACGGTCTCATCAAAGCTGGTGTAAGCATTGATGTCGGCGCCAAAGCGGACACCTGTTTTCTGCAGAAAGTCAATCAGTTCATTTTTAGGGAAGGTGCGGGTGCCGTTGAAATTCATGTGTTCCATGAAATGGGCAAGTCCCTGCTGGTCGTCGTTTTCAAGAATGGATCCGGCATTGACAACCAGCCGCATTTCAAGTCGGTTTTCCGGTTTCGCATTTTTACGGATGTAGTAAACAAGGCCGTTATCCAGTTTGCCGATCTTCACATTGGGATCGACGGCAATGGGGGTGGTGAGGTCAATGGCCGATTGCTGGCTGAACACACCAGAGGCAACAAAAAGGAGGCAGGTCACTGCCAGTGGTTTAAGGATGGAAGTTTTCATATCATGGGTTTTAGAGAGGACTGGGCAAATCTTATGCAATTTTACCAATAATTTGCCAAACAGGAAAATAAATATTGCTGATGGAAAAACGAGGAAAGGGATTTTAGATTGAGGGATTTTAGATTTCAGATTGAACTGTGCGATTTACGATTTACGATTAGGCGCTACTAATCGTAAATCTAAAATTTATAAATTCAATCTGAAATCTAAAATCCCTCAATCTGAAATATAAAAAGCCCATTATATCCTGACAGTCACTCCCACCAAAAAGTTGACCGTCGCCTGCGGGAAATACCCGTTGAACTCATTGTAGTTGCCTCCAAGATAGTAGGGGTAAACCCAGGCATTGGTTTCATATTTCCTGTTGAAGATATTGTTTACGGTGAGATTGAACCCGATCTCCTCGAATAACCTGGTTTTAAGGGTATAACCTGCCATGAAACCATGGATGAAGTAAGCATTCAGCGACCGGCCTGTATTGGACGTATTGTCAATGAATTGCTTGCCGACATATTTTGAACTCAGGCTTAATGACACCTGTGGAACTGGCTTGAAGGTAATGAGGCTGCTGGCCGTCAATGCAGGGGAGAAGGAGAGGTCCGTCTTTCCAAGGTTGGTGCTTTGCTGGCCCAGGTAGTTCCAGTCGGCATCGTAGGTGTCGACAAATTGTACGAAATCCTTGATTTTATTGCTGCTTACGGTTGCATTGACATTCCATGTGAGTTTCTTGCGGAAGAGCTCAAGCGCAGCCGAAATTTCGATCCCTTCCCGGTAACTGTGGGGTACATTCACCATCACGGCCTCGCCCACATTGTTGATCTCGCCGGTAAGCACAAGCTGGTTGCGGTAGTTCATGTAATACGCATTGGCGCCCAGTGTGAACCCGGGGATGCGGAAGGTGTAGCCAAGTTCATAATCGTAAAGGGTCTCGTTGGTGGGTTCTTTGCCGGGATCGGCGTCTTTGTAGTTGTTGCGGCTCGGCTCGCGGTTGGCCACACCGATGGAACAGTAGAAGTCGTGGTGCTTGTTCAGCTCAAAAAACAACCCTCCTTTCGGGTTGAAAAAGTTGAACCGGTGATCCTGGTCAATGGTGCGCAGGTCGTCCAGCGTGCCGTTCATGACATAGCTGACATGCCTGTATTGCAGGTCGGCAAAGAGGTTCAGCTTTTCAACCAGCTGCAGGCTTAATTTTCCGTAGATGTTGAAATCCTTTTTTACCCCGGTGTTGTAGTACCAGTTTCGCTCATTATCCCCATTGGAGGCATACTGCGCCCAGATCACTTTGCCGAAGTGATGCCCGTCGTACCGGTTCCATGCACCGCCCAGCGTGATTTTCATCTTGTCGGGGACGGTATAGTTTGATGAAAAAGTGATCCCGTAAAAGTCGTTGTCCATCATTTTCCGGTTCACCAGGTCGGTGGAGGTGAGGGTATCATTGCCGATGGTCACATCGTTCAGGCCGTAGTCGCCAAACGATTCCCCCTGCTTGTAATTCTCAAAATAACCCTTGCCTTTTGTATAGTGCAGGGCAGCATTGATATTCCATTTTTTTGTAATTGATTGCGAAAAAAGCAGCTGGTAGTGGTCCTGCTGGTAGTTGTCTGTTTGATTTTTGTAGTATGCGACGCTCCCGTCAGGCAGGTAGTACTGGCCGGCGGGATTATATGTCCGGTTCGTTGGCAGTGAATCTTTCGGAACGCCTTCCCAGGCCTGGTAGGTGCGTTCAAAACCGGAGAAGGTGATAAGCCGGATAGTGGTATTTTTGCCGTAGTAGCCCCCGGAGAGGTAATATGATTTAAGGTTTGAAAAAGCCCGGTCAATGTAGCCGTCGGAACGGATGTATGAAAGCCTTCCATCAACGCTGAACCTGTTGGCCATCAGCCCGGTTCCGAACCGCAACGTTGTTTTGAACGTATTGTAGGAACCTCCCGACATATCAAGTTCTCCATACGGGTCCTGTTTCAGGTCGGAGGTCATGAAATTGACGGAGGCGCCGAAGGCTCCTGCGCCGTTGGTGGAAGTGCCCACCCCGCGCTGGATCTGGATGTTTTCGGCCGACGAAGCCATGTCGGGCAGGTCAACAAACCAGACACCCTGCGATTCGGCATCATTGAGCGGGATGGAGTTGACCGTCACGTTGATGCGGGTCAGGTCACTACCCCGGATGCTGAAGGTGGAATAACCTACGCCATTGCCCGCATCCGAAGTGACGATGGTGGAAGGGCTGCCCTGGATCAGCGACGGAATGTCTTTCCCCAGGTTCTCCGCACTGATCGTCTTTTTTGATACCGAAGAGTAGGCCATCGGGTATTTTTCATTGGCCCGGGTGCTGATGATGTTCACCTCATTTCCCAGGAGGGCACTTTCCTCCAGCCTCACCTGCAGGATGGTATCACGGAGTACCAGCATCTGTTCCTGTGATGTCTTGTAGCCCATGAAGGAGACCCGCAGGGTCACCGTCCCCTTTTTGTTCAGCTTCAGGGTGAAGCTGCCGGAGGCATCCGAAACGGTTGTCAATGCGCTGGTTCCGGCAGAGATATGCGTTCCCGGAAGAGGCGTGCCTGTTTGTTTGTCGGTGACGGTTCCTGAGATCACACATTGTCCCATTGCTGCCGGGTTCATTAACCACGAGGCAGCCATCATCATTGCTGCAATCATTCCCGAACGGAATAATCCATTGAATTTTATGTTCATCGTTTTCTGTTTTTCCTACGCCGGCATTATCCGGATCAGGTGATTGGGGTATAATCTCAGCCCTTGTATTTAAGGCACCCCCTGTGGAGAAGTAACGATGCAAAGATACGAAAATCACATTTCACCAGATGTTGCTACATCTCTTATATTTGCATAAAGTTTTACTATGAAAATACTCATCATCAACGGTCCGAATTTAAACATGCTCGGGCAGCGTGAGCCGGAGGTATACGGTACGCAGAGTTTTGAGGTGTACCTGGAGAAACTCAGAAAAAACTATCCGGAGTCAACACTTGAGTATTTTCAGAGCAATGTTGAAGGGGAGATCATCAATGCGTTGCAAAATGCAGGTTTCCTTTACGACGGCATCATCATCAATGCAGGAGGCTATACACACACTTCAGTCGCCATTGCCGACGCGGTAAAGGCGATCAAAACACCGGTGGTGGAGGTTCATATCTCCAACACGTTTGCCCGTGAACCCTTTCGCCACACCTCATTCCTGGCTGCCCATGTAAAAGGCAGCATCATCGGGTTCGGGCTTGATTCTTACCGTCTTGCGGTGGAGAGTTTCAGGGGCAGTATTTTGTGAAGACCGGGTATTGGAATCGTGTCAGAATATCCGATCCACCTGGCCTTTTTGTTTCCATCGTATGATGTGATGAAAGAAATTGGAATCGTGTCAGAATATCCGATCCCCTGGCCTTTTTGTTTCCATCGTATGATGTGATGAAAGAAATTGGAATCGTGTCAGAAAATCCGATCCCCTGGCCTTTTTGTTTCCATCGTATGATGTGATGAAAGAAATTGGAATCGTGTCAGAATATCCGATCCCCTGGCCTTTTTGTTTCCATCATATGATGTGATGAAAGAAATTGGAATCGTGTCAGAATATCCGATCCACCTGGCCTTTTTGTTTCCATCATATGATGTGATGAAAGAAATTGGAATCGTGTCAGAAAATCCGATCCCTGGCCCCATCGGGGCCGAATCCTGGTAGCCCGTATGAATATCCGATCATTTCGGCCCCGTAGGGGTCGAATTACCCATGCGGTGATTCATAGATTTAGTACATCCCTGGAACATGTTGTAATATGCAAAAGATTGCCGGATAATATTTTCCTCATGTCCGACCCCTACGGGGCCGATGCCTTCCATACATCTGGATTTTCTACCAATTTATGGCCCCTCTGGGGCCTGGGATGGTGGCTGAACCTATTGGAACTAACTTGTATAAAACTTCTTCAGGTTCAGTTGGGAGTATTTTCTTTTTCCCCCGAGATAATACTCCAGCACGATATTTTTCCCGTAAACATTCTTCATGGAGCCGTGTTTCAGCAACTTTCTTTTCTGCTTGATCTTGCGGAATGATTTGTAGAAGCTCAGGTGTGCGCGGGTCACCGCCCAGAAATCCCTGAAGCCGGCCTGGAAGAGGAATTTGAATGCAGCGATGGTATCAAGGATATAGCGAACAACGAATACCTTTGTGAGACGGTCGTCGGGGAGGTTTTTGTAGAGCAGGTAAAAATTGTTCCTGAAATTCAGGTAGGTTTTCCGCCAGGATGCTTTGGGCAGGGTGCCGCCCCCGATATGGAATACCGTTGATGACGGGCAGTACATGATTTTATACCCGTTGTTCTTCAGCCTCCAGCAGAAATCAATCTCTTCCATGTGGGCAAAGAAATCCTCGTCAAGTCCGCCATATTCATGAAACAGTTTGGCTTTCACAAACATGCAGGCACCGGTAGCCCAGAAGATCTCCGTCACATCGTCATACTGGCCGTGATCCTCCTCAATGGAGAGGAATATCCTGCCACGGCAGAAGGGGTATCCGTATTTATCAATGAATCCACCCGCTGCGCCTGCATATTCAAACTTTTTAGGTTCGTGGTACGACCTGATCTTCGGCTGACAGGCGGCAGTCATCTCGTCCTGTTCCATCAGGGCGATGACAGGCGCAATCCAGTTTTCAGTGACTTCAATATCGGAATTCAGGAGGATGTAGTAGTCGGCCTCCACCTGGCTGAGTGCAAGGTTATAACCCCGGGCAAAACCCCCGTTGTCAGCATTCTGTATGATGCGTATTTCAGGGTATTCCTTTCGGAGAAAATCCACCGAATCATCTGTGGAGGCATTGTCGGCCACGATGATCTCCGCCTCCGCTTTGCTGTATTGAACAAGAGTAGGGAGGAATTTCTGCAGATATTTCCTTCCGTTCCAGTTCAGGATGATGACAGCGATCTTCATGAGCACATGGTGTGAAAAATGTTATCAGGGGACCAAGGACCAATGACAAGTGACAAGTGACAAATGACAAATGACAGGTTGCAAACGTCGGTAAAAATACAAATAAAGCATTAGCAAAACGAATTTTGCAATTTGTAATTTGTACTTTGTAATTAGTTCGGCAGTTCCCAGTAATCATTCTGCATATCCCCCCAGGCATTGATCACCTGGGTGTCCTGGAGGTCGAGGGTGGTATAGATCCTGTTGCGCAGGTCGATTTTCCACCTGGGGTTGATGATTTCGCCGATGGCATCGGAGTGCAGGAGCGTAAAATCGCTGGTCACCATATCCTGGGAATAGAATACGAACTTCTTGTTGCTCTGGTTGTTGTTGAGGGTATAATACTGCCAGATCTCATAGGGGTAATTGCTGGGCTCGTTGTACTGTGTACTCCTGGTATTGGGAGGGCCGTACTGCAGGTAAACCCTTCCGCGGTCGGTTTGATAACCTTTCTTGACAGGGGTACCGAAGTTTACCTGGACCTTGTAGACCTGTTCCTTGTAAGTAACAAATGCCCTTTCCGGGTTGTTCTGATCGCGGTTGAGCCAGAAACTGTAGAGGAACTGCTGTATGGTTTTTACGTCGGCTCTCTTCAGCGGTACGCGGATGAAGGCTTTTTCAAGTCCGTTGGCGATGGGATATGTGCTGTTGGCATATTCCCTGAGCGTATCGGCATTGGTGATGCGCTCAGCAAACGTGTTGCCGATCTCCGTTGCTCCGAGGTCGGTCAGTGCGACCTGGGCCGTTGGATTCATGCGCTGGAAAAACAACTTTTTTGAGCAGACAATTTCATTCTGCTGGTTCCTGGCTTCAACAACCAGGTTGTAATTTCCGGAGGGCAGGTTTGGGATGGAGATCTCCGACAGTAGCACATTCACATCTTTCACCGTCTCCTTTTTCGACCTGACATACGAACCCAGTTTTACATTGCTTTCAAACGACTCGATGTAGTATATCAGCAGGAACTTCTGATCCTGGAGCCCTATTTTGCCCATGTTGTACAATTCGCTGTAAAAGACAATTTTTGATTCATTATCCGGATAGAAGGTGTAAGTATATGGCACGAGGTCATAGCCGCTTTTTGTCAGAACGGTCGGTGTGGCGGCCTTTGTAAATGATTTAACCAGTTCAATGCCTGAGAAGGCAGGCTTGTCGGCCGGGAAATCAACGGTGATATTTTGATTGTAAGGCATTGCCGCAGCCGATTTGTTTTTATCTGAAAGCTGGATCTCAAAATCATAGGTGCCGTTCGGGATGGCGATCCGCTGCTGGTCGATGAAGTTGAAGTTCGTATTGAGCGTGTCGGCTATTTCTTCCGAAGTGAGTTCATACTTTTTGAATGCTTTGATCTCTTTTTCCTGTTTGAAGGTCATCAGCACATTCACCGTTGCCTGGAACTTCCCGTTGTCTTTTTTAATGAACTTCACGCTGTTCGCGGCCACCGAGAGATAGGTCTCAATATAGGGTCCTTCGGGTGAGTTGAACGCAGTATAGTTCAGAAATGCCCACAGGTTCCTGGCATGGGTATCGGATCCGGAGAGGATACAGGTAATTATGATAAGGGTTGATATCAGCTTTTTCATAAACAGGGGATTTTGGGGAAACAATTCTCCATAAGTATGACAAAGGTACATCCGGTGCGACGATTTTGCAAAGGAAATCGGTCAGTCAGCCGATATTTATGGTAAAATCCCGCAAGGATTGGCATCAAATGGCTGATGAAAGTTTGGCGGTTTACAAAAAAGGTGTAATTTTGCCCCCGGAGAGATGGCAGAGCGGTCGATTGCGGCGGTCTTGAAAACCGTTGACCCGCAAGGGTCCGGGGGTTCGAATCCCTCTCTCTCCGCTGAAAACGGTAAAAGGCTATAAATCATTGATTTATGGCCTTTTTTGTTTAAGGAATTTTAGGGTGTAGTATTGTTTTTTCACATTTCAGATTCAATCAACTTATCAACACACCCTTCACTTTTATGGTACAACCCTGATTAACCACAAAAAGGGTATGTACCAAAGACCATACGAGTTACCTAAAGGAAAAACGGCAAAAGATCCTCTGTTTTATGAGATGGGAAGTTCCGTGCTTAAAAACAAGCTGGGAATAACGGATACTCAAAAGGCAGCAGAAGAAGAAACAATTGGGTTTATTAAAGCCCAGCTGATTTTTACTGAGAAATTGTCAAAGAAAACAAAGTTCAATGAAAAATATATTCAGGACATCCATAAGACTGCTCTGAGTCACATTTATCCATTTGCTGGAGTCTATCGAAATGTGAACCTTTCAAAGGCAGGCCATCATTTCCTTTCATATGATTTTATTGTAAGGGGCATGACTTATCTGGAGCAGGAATTTTTAGTAAAATTACCTGCTGATTATGAAGATGTACAAAAGCTGATCGAAGATATTGCCATCGTCCATTGTGAACTTATTCATATCCATCCTTTCAGGGAAGGGAATGGAAGAACTTTCAGGATTTTGGCCGATTTGATGGCCAACAGAGCAGGATTTACATCCCTTGAGTTTGATAAATTCAGAAAAGAGAATTACTCCCAATATATTGATGCATTAAACAAGGGCGATGATAAGGATTATTCGGGAATGATAGAAATTATCGGGAATTTGCTTCTATCTTCTTAACTACTTCCTTTTTAATGTGTGTTTCAGTCTTTTTATCAAACCTGATTCCTTCAATTTTCGCTGAAGCTATTGCATTGCTGAAAATTATGTCGAAGGATGGTTTATGAACAGGTCTTTTTTTCATATCACAAAGATAGTGAAAATTGTGCTTTATAATATAGAAATGACGCCAAGAATCAATTACAATCAAGGCGATTGAAACTTATGGTTTGACCATTAAGCAGTTGTTACTTGTTGATAAAAGATTTGTTGAGTTGGCACGATCAGGGCATTTTGCCGTCATTGTCAAAATCGAAAAAGGCCACACAGGTTTTATTCTTTGATAACCTTCCCCACTTCAACCGCCCTTTCATTTTTTAATCTCAAAAAATAAACCCCCGAAGGCAGATTGCCCATATCGACCTGTGTTTTGTTGCCGATTATCCACTGTGTCAGTATCTCCTTTCCGTTCACATTGAATACTGACAGCTGGGTTTTACCAGTCATTAAACTGGTTTCAAGTGTGAACTTATCCCTGACCGGGTTGGGACATACTTTCACCAGCCCATGAACAGCTGAATGTTCATCCTGCCCCTGTATTCCACTGTCATGGGATGTTAATACGGTGCCAAACTGACCCACAACATAAGCTGTGTTTGAATCCGAAAAACAAACAGATGACAGTGCATAATCTGTCCCCGCATTTTGAAGTGTCCACGTTGTCCCTCCATTCGTAGTTTTAATGATGGTGCCTTTTTGACTTGCAACTGCATAACCTGTGTTGTCATTTGAAAAACAGAGCGATGTCAACGCATTGAATCGTGGAATGCCTGCATCCCGTCTGGCCCAGTTTGCTCCTCCGTCGGTGGTACGCAGGATTATACTGGAACTTCCTGATGCATAGCCCACACTGGCAGAAGGGAAGTATACCGAATACAAATTGATAACTTCAGCTCCGACGTACTTTTTTGTGTGTGTCCAGTTTGCTCCGCCATCCGTGGTTTTAAAGATATAGCAGCTGTCGCCAACAGCAATGCCATGCTGGACATCACTGAAAAAAACGGAATTAAAGTTGAGGTACGGACTCACAATGCCTGACTCAAGCATGTTCCAGGTTACACCGCCATTGGTGGTTTTGAGCATCGTATTGCGTTCTCCCACAATATACCCGGTGTCGGCAACCGGAAAATGAACCGATCTTAGTGTGGATGTTGCCATTGATTGATTGGTCCAGTCGGTTCCGCCATTGGATGTATGGAGGATGGTCCCGTACCATCCGACAGCGTACCCGTTGGAAGGATTCGTGAAATAGGCAGCATACAAATTTTTGGATGTGCCTGACGTTTGTTTTGTCTAGGTATTACCGCCATTGACGGTTCGCAGGATGGTCCCGTTTTGCCCTACGATACAGCCGGTATTTGCATCCATAAACTGCACCGAGCTCAGGCCAGCTGATGTCCCCGACTCCTGGCTTACCCATGTTACCCCGCCATTCGTGGTTTTAATGATCTGACCGCTGGCACCCACGGCATAACCGGTGTTCACATCCGTGAAGTACACCGATGCCCATGAATTTCCCGGACTGGCCCCGATATTGGTCCACAAAGCCCCTCCGTTGGTGGTTTTGAGCATGGTACCGTTGTAGCCGACAACATAGCCAGCAGCTTCATCGGGGAAAAATACAGCATGCACCCAGAAGGTGGTACCCGAAAACTGGTTTGTCCACAGCGCCCCGCCATTCGTTGTTTTCAATATGACACTGGTGGATCCGCCGGAACCGACGATATAGCCTGTTTGCGCGTCTGTGAAATATACGGAGGTGAACGAATAGGTATAATCCAGCCCTGATGGCAGTTGTGTCCATGTATCTCCGCCATTGGTCGTTTTTAAGATCATATTGGTACCTGCAGCGAAACCGTTATCCGGGTTGGTGAAAAAGACGGAATAAAGATCAGCGTTTGTGACAGGCGACAGGCATTTCCATTCAGCGCCTCCATTGGTGGTTTTTAACATGACGCCCCCGTCGCCAACCGCATAGCCCGTGTTTACGTCAGCAAATATGACGCAATTCAGTGAACTTCCCTGGGGCAGGGGGTTGAGCCATTTCCAGTCCTGGGCTGTTGCCATGGCGAAGGTCGCCATAATCAAGAGAAAAGTGTAAAGTGGTTTCATATATCGCAGATATTGAAATTGTTTTGCTTTAACCGGATGATCGCATGGGTTATTGAATATTCAATGGCACCTTCGGATGAAACTCCTTCCTGCACCCGGCAAATGAAAAACAAAAAAGTAAGGCCGGGGAAATGAAACGGTAGGGGGATAGTCTTCATTGGCAGCCGGAACTGGGAAATCACTAGTGTCCAATTAATTTTTTTCGACAATCAATACGTAAAGGCAAATTCAAGTTGAGTGTTTTTTTCACCGATATCATCAATAATCTCGGAGGTCAGGAAAAGGTCTCTGATAGGCGTTTTGTCTGTCAGAACTCTG